>VXMG01000027.1:0-29935 GCA_009841185.1 Gammaproteobacteria bacterium | reverse complement strand
CCCCCACCCCCACCCCCCGGGTCGCCGTGGTGGGTCCGGCCACCGCCCGCGCCGCCGCCGAGGCGGGCTGGGCGGTCGCGGTGGAGGGGCGCGGGCCGGGCGCGCGCGGCCTGGCCGGCCAGGTGGCCGCGACTTTCCCGCTTGTTGGCGCGCGCGTGCTCTTCCCGGCCGCCTCGGGGGCTGCCCCCACCGTGGAGGAGGAGTTTACCGCGCTGGGTGCCCGCGTCACCCGGGTGGAGGCCTACCGCACGGTGGCGACTCCGCCCCCGGCCGCCCGGGTGCGTGCCGACCTGGCCGCCGGGCTGGACGCGGTCACCTTTGCCAGCCCGTCGGCGGTGGAGGCGGTGGACCGCGCGCTGGGCGGGGAGATGGCCGGCGGCCTCGCGGGGTTGGCAGTCGTGTGCATCGGTCCCACGACCGCCGCGGCGCTCGCCCGCCGGGGGGTCGGCAATGTGCGGGTGGCGGCCACCGCCACGCTGGAGGGCATGGTCGAGGCGCTGGTGGACTCGTTCGGGAACCCCGGCTCGGGGCGCAGGGATGCCGATTTGGGACATGCCTCGTCGCGGGCGGCGGTCCAGTCGCGCGCGGCCCGGCGCCCGGATGCGGATTTGGGACGCGCTACGCATACCATCGGCGCCACCACCGCTCCCAACCCGGGCGCACGCCCGTGACCTCCCGCAGCGAGGAGCTTTTCGGTCGCGCCCGCCGGGTGCTGCCGGGTGGGGTCAACAGCCCGGTGCGCGCGTTCAAGTCGGTCGGGGGGGTGCCTCGCTTCATCCGTTCCGCCCGGGGCGCCTGCCTGGAGGACGCCGACGGGAACCGCTACCTCGACTTCATGGGGTCGTGGGGGGTGGCGATCCTGGGACACGACCACCCCGAGGTGCGCGATGCCGCTGCGCGCGCCCTCACCCGCGGCACGTCCTTCGGGGCACCCTCTCCGGACGAGGTCGAGATCGCCGAGCTCATCGCCGAGCTCGTGCCCGGCATCGAGGTGGTGCGCTTCGTCAACTCCGGCACCGAGGCAACCATGAGCGCCATCCGGCTGGCGCGCGCGGTCACCGGCCGCAGCCGGATCGTCAAGTTCAGGGGCGGCTACCACGGGCATGCGGACGCCTTCCTCGTGGCGGCGGGGTCGGGGGCGGCCACGCTGGGCGTGCCCTCCAGCCCGGGCGTGCCGCCGGCAACCGCCCGGGATACCTCCATCGCCGAATTCAACGACCTCGCCTCGGTGGAAGGCTGCGTTTCCGCATCGGAGAAGGGGGTTGCGGCCGTCATCGTGGAACCGGTCGCGGGCAACATGGGATGCGTTCCCCCCGCGGACGGATTCCTGGCCGGCCTGCGTGACCTGTGCAACCGGCACGGCGCCCTGCTGATCTTCGACGAGGTCATGACCGGCTTCCGCGTGGGACTCACCGGCGCGCAGGGGCGCTACGATGTGACTCCGGACCTCACCACCCTCGGCAAGGTCATCGGCGGCGGGCTCCCGGTGGGCGCATACGGGGGCCGCGAGGAGTTGATGCGCGAGATCGCCCCCGACGGGCCGGTCTACCAGGCCGGCACCCTCTCCGGCAACCCGCTCGCCATGGCCGCGGGGCTGGCAGCGTTGCGCCACCTCGCGGCGCACCCCGAGATCTACGACCACACCGAACACCTGGGCCGCCTTCTGGACCGCGGTTTCGCCCAGATCGCCGCGAATGCCCGGGTGCCCATCCGCTGGAACCGTGTCGGCGCGATGGGGTCCCTCTTTTTCTCCGAGTCGCCCGTCGTGGACTGGCCGTCCGCCGAGGCATCATCGAGCGACCGGTTCAACCGGCTCTTCCACGGCATGCTGGATCGCGGCATCTATCTGCCCCCCAGCTCCTTCGAGGCCTGGTTCTGGTCGGCGGCGCACGCGGAGCCAGAGATCGCGCGCGCGCTGGAAGCGGCCGCCGAGATCATCCATCGGATGGATGCCCACGCAGGATGAACGGATCCGACAACGCCACGGTCTTCGAACGTGCCGCCCGCGGCCGGCCGGTGCCCCATACGCCCATCTGGATCATGCGCCAGGCGGGGCGCTACCTGCCGGAGTATCGGAAGCTGCGCCGCAAGGTCGACTTCATAACGGCGACACGCACTCCGGAAATCGCGGCGCGCATCACGCTGCAGCCGATGGAGCGCTTCGCGATGGACGCCTCCATCCTCTTCAGCGACATCATGACGCCGCTCGATCCGATGGGCGTCGAGGTGAAGTTCGCGCCCGGTCCCGTGCTTCCCGATCCCGTGCGCACGCCCGAAGCCGCGCGCGCGGTGTGCGAACTGGTCCCCGAGGAGGGGGTTCCATTCGTGCTGGACGCGATCCGCGCGGTCCGCGGCGAACTCCGCCCGGAGGCCGCGCTCATCGGCTTCGCCGGAGCTCCGTTCACCCTCTTCTGCTACCTGGTCGAGGGGGGCGGCTCCAAGGACTTCATGACCGCCCGCAGCTTCCTGCGTCGCGAACCGGAGGCCTCGCGGGCCCTCCTCGACACGCTGGGACGCTCGATGGCCCGCTACCTGGTGGCCCAGGCGGAGGCCGGCGCCAACGCCGTCATGCTCTTCGACTCCTGGATCGGCATGCTCGGCCCGGACACCTACATGCGCTTCGTCCACCCCGTGCTGACCAAGACGTTCGCAACAGTCCGGGCCGCGACGGCGTGCCCGATCATCTACTTCCCCAACCGCGGCGGGCCGCTGCTGCGCTCGATGCGGGGACTCGACGTCGATGTGGTCGCCATCGACTGGACCCTGCCGCTCTCGAGAGCCGACCGGCTGCTGGGTGGCGGGCGCGCCCTGCAGGGCAACCTCGATCCCGCCGAACTCTTCGGGCGTCCGGATGCGCTCAGGCGCGCGGCGGATGCCGTGCTCGCGGAAGCCCAAGGCCTGGCGGGGCACATCTTCAGCCTGGGGCACGGGATCGACCGGCGCACCGACCCCGACCAGGTCGCCCGCCTGGTCGACCATGTGCACGAGCGCGGCCGGGCGGGCGCGGACTAGTTCCGATGGGACGGATGGAGGGGCCCAGGCAGCAGGCCCCGGGCAGGCAACCGGAGGTGACCCCCTGAGAATCGCGGTCCTTCTGATCAACTTTGGCGAACCGGCCGAACCGGTGCTGGAAGAGGTAACCCCCTTCCTCGAGCGCATCTTCCTTCAGAATGCCGATCTGGAAAGCGACCGCTCCGCCCGCGCCCGTGCCGCCCAACTCGCCGCCGCCCGGGCCCCCCACCTCGTGGAAGCCTACCGCGCCATCGGCGGTTCGCCCCTGGACACTCAGGCCCGCGCCCAGGCCGATGCGCTGGGGGATACGTTGGCCGCGCGCGGCATGGATGCCCGGGTCGAGGCCGTCTTCCAGTTCACGCCGCCCTTTATCCGCGACGGCGTGGCCAGCGCGCGAGAGGGGCGGGCGGATGTGCTGGTGGGACTCCCGGTCTACCCCATGTGCGGTCATTCCACGACCGTCGCCGCCCTCGACGCGACTCGCGCCGCCCTTGACGAACTGGACTGGGGCGTGCCCTTCATCGGCGTCGGCGGCTGGCACCGGCATCCGGGATATCGGGCACTCAGAGCCGAACACATCCGCGCCTTCGTTCGCGAGAACGCGCTCGACCTCTCGGATCCGGACACAATTCTCTATTTCTCCGCCCACGGGACGCCCGTGAAATACATCCTCGACGGCAACCGCTACGACCGCTACGTCGAAGAGCACTGCCGGGAGATCGCCGAAGCGCTGGGGGTCGGCGACCGATTCGCCGTCGGCTTCCAGAACCACACCAACCGGCGCATCGCCTGGACCTGGCCGGACAACGAGGAGCGCATCGAGACGCTGGCGGAGCGGCTTCTGGTGGTGGACGCCGTCAGTTTCATCCACGAGCAGTCGGAGACCCTCGACGAGTTGGACCGCGAGCTGCGTGAAGCGGTGGAGGCGATGGGCAAGGAGATGTACCGGGTGCCGGTGCCCCACGACGATCCCCGCTTCGCAGGCGTGCTCGCAGATCTCGTGGGTCACGCGCTGGGCCAGTCCTCGGCGGAGGATCTGGCGCTGGCGCCCTGCCGCTGCCGGCCGGCACCGGGCACCTGGTGCACGAACGGCGCGCGCGACCTCGCTCCGAGCCCGTACATCAAGCCGGACTCCAGGGCCGCACCAGGCTCCCGGCCCAATCACGGCTCCGCCCGCCCGCCCACCGCCCATCACCCTCGTTGATCGCGGTCGTCGGCGGGGGCATGAGCGGCCTCGCCCTGGGCCGCGAGCTGGTCCGGAGGGGGCGCGAATGCGTCGTGTTCGAGGCCGAGGACCGTCCCGGCGGAATCGTGAGCAGCAAGCGCGTGGACGGGCTGCTCCTGGAGAACGGCCCGCAGCGGACCCGCCTCACCGCGCCGTTCGCTGCTCTGGTGGACGAGCTGGGTCTGGGCGAATCGCTCATCCTGGCGCCCCGGGACCTCGACCTCTTCATCTACCGGGACGGCAGGCTTCGCCGTGTGCCGCTTTCCATGCGGGGTCTGCTCAAGTCCGATGCCGTGAGTTGGCGCGGCAAGCTCCGCGCGATGCTCGAGCCGCTGACCCCCGGCGCCCGCGACGACGAGCGCGTTGCCGACTTTTTTTCCCGCAAGCTGGGGCGCGAGCTGTACGAGCATGTCGTGGGTCCACTCTATGGAGGTCTCTACGGGACCGACCCCGGGGACATGGTCGTGGGACTGTCGCTGGGCGGTCTGTTGCGCGATATGGGGATCGGGCGGAGCCTGGTGCTTCCCCGCCTCCTCCGCCGCGCCCCGCGCGCCCCCCGCATCTGCTCCTTCGCTGACGGGATGGAGAGCCTGCCTGTCGCACTTGCCCGTGTCCTCGGTGATCGGGTGCGCCTGAACACTCCGGTGCGCGCCATCGAACCGCAAGCGGGCGGCTGGTCGGTCGTGCTCGACGGCGAGACGCTGCCGGCGGAGCAGGTGGTGCTCGCGGTCCCGGCTCCGGTGGCGGCCCGGCTGCTCCGCGGGGTCGCACGGGACGCGTCCACCCGCATCGGCGGCCTCCGCTACGATCCGCTCGCGGTCGTGCACGTGCGCGCTGACACCGACCTTCGCGGCATCGGCTTCCAGGTATCACTGGCGGAGCGACGCACCCTGCGCGGCGTGACCTTCAGCCACTGCCTGTTCGGCGGGGAAGGGGGGCGACCCGACCGCAACGGGGTGTACACCGCCTATCTTGCCCACCCGGCCCGTCCGCGTGGCGCGCCATCCGGCTCGATGGGCGACTCCGCTGCCGCGCGCGGGAGGTCGATGGAAGCCCGCACGAACGAGGCGCTGGGCGACCGGGCCGCCTCCGAATTCGAGCGCTGCACCGGGTACGGCGCCGAGCCACTGGGAGTCGCGCGTCCGTCCATGCCCGCATGGGATACGTCGTGGTCGGCTCTCGCGGGGCTCCGGCTGCCGCCCAGGCTCCACGTCACTGCCAACTGGGAGAGCCGTCCGGGCCTGGCGGGACGGTTTGCGCGGGCCCGAGCGCTGGCCGCGAGCCTTGACCGGGACCGGCGGTAGGCGCGCCATCGCCCCACAACCGCTACGCGGCCAGTGCCTCCGAGTTGGCCTGTTTCCGCATCGTTACAGACAGGCAGTCACACCGTGCCTGCATCGTTACAGAACGGTCGCCGGACCTCATTGACCCGGGTGCGGCTTGGGAACGAACTTCGTCGTGGATCCGGGTGCCACCGCCGACAGGATTCCTGTTGGTGACTGCTAACCCGTTGAAAAACCGGATGATAGCACATTCCGGGCTACGCCGTTGCGAGGAGGTGGGACACCTTGGTACCCTTTGCCGCAGTACTGGCGATCGCGCTTCAGGCCGTTCCGGGTGGCGAGACCAACGGAGAGGCAGCCGAAGACCCCGCCGGCGGACAGCAACCGCCGGAGTTGACACCTGCCGTCTCGTTCTCCGTGGAGCACCGGACCCGCTACGAGCACCTGAACAACCAGTTCCGGGCCGGTCGGAGCAGCGATGACCGGCTGCTCGTCTTCCGCACCCTGGCGGCGGTGGAACTGGACGCTGGCCGATTCCGCGTGAGCACGGAATTCCAGGACGCGCGCACGGAGTTGGCGGACGCGGAGACGCCGCTGTCGACCAGCATCGTCAACCCCGTGGACCTGCTGCAGGCCTATGTGGAGGTCCCGGTCGACGACCTCCTCGCGGAAGGGAGCAGCAGCGTGCTGCGGGGCGGGCGCGTCACCATGGACATCGGCAGCCGCCGCCTGATCGCGCGCGACAACTTCACCAACGTCTCGTACGCCTTTACCGGCGTCGACTGGCAGTGGACGGGTCCCGACGACAGCAGACTGCGCACGTTCTTCACCTTCCCGGTGCAGCGCCAGGTGTCCGGGGACATCCTGGAGAATCGGCCCAAGTTCGACACCGAGTCCGGCAACGTGCGCTTCTGGGGCGTCCACTACTCGCCGGCCGGCCTTCCCTGGGGCGACGAGGGCGAGTTCTACTACTTCGGGCTCGACGAAAGCGACAGCCCGGGACGGCGTACCGCCGACCGGGACTTCCACACGCTCGGCGCGCGACTCCATCGTCCTGCGGCGGAGGCCAGCTTCGACTACCAGTTCGAGTCGATCTTCCAGCTCGGCCGGTCCCGCATGTCGAAATCGGCGACGACGGACCTGGATCATCGCGCACGGTATTTCCACATCGAGGCGGGCTATACCTTCGCGGCTCCCGGTGCTCCTCGGCTCAAGCTGCAATACGACTATGCGAGCGGGGACAAGGATCCCACGGACGGGCAGAACAACCGCTTCAGCGGCCTGTTCGGCTCCCGCAGCGGCGACTTCGGGCCCAGCGGCATCTACGGGCTCGTTCCCCGGACCAACATCAGCTCCCCCGGTGCGCACCTGAGCCTGACGCCGGGCGCGGGCGTGGAGACCTTCGTGGCCTTGCGGGCCTACTGGCTGGCCACGGTCAGCGACGCCTGGCTGGTCGCGGACATCTCGAGTCCTGCGGGCCAGGCGCAAAGCCACATCGGCAACCAGGTGGAGTTCCGGGTGCGCTGGGACGTGCGGCCGGGCCGCCTCCGGTTCCAGGCCGGGGGAGCACACCTGTTCGCGGGAGATCTGCCGGCGAGCGCGGACAAGAGCGACCCCACCTACTTCTACGCGCAGACGACAGTCTCGTTCTGACCTCGCGCCTGCCCGTTCGGGCGTCACGCGAACCCGGGAACTCGCTTGTGGACCCGTCCCGCGCCACCTACGTTGACCCTGTCTGACAGGCTCACCAACGCTAATGTTCGGGAGGCACTCCATGAAGCTCACACGACGCGACGCGATCAAGGTATCGGGGACGGCCGTCGCCGGCCTCTCCATGGGAGTGGTGAAGCCCGACCGGGTTCTGGCGCAGGAAGCCCAGGAGTTCCCGGATCGGCTGGTCGAAGGCGAGATCCGAACCCGCGCCGATCTGCCGCTGAATGCCGACGGCTCCGCCCCCGAGCATCCCCCGGGATCCGCCGGCCCCATCGACGGCGTCATCTACCGCTACACAGGGGGCGAGGCCCCCGACACCGACCTCGACTACCGCACCGCGAGCATCCGCATCGCCGCGAGCCGGCTGTCCCGGCTCCACGGCACCCTGCGCTACGACGACCTGGCGGACCTGCCCCGGCACTCCATGGTCACGCTGCTCCAGTGCGGCGCGCCCCGGCCCACCGGCATCGCCAAGTGGACCGGCGTCCGTTTCAACGACGTGCTGGACATGATCGGCCTGGCGCCCACGGCGCACTATTGCCGCATCATCTCCCACGACGGCTACTACACGGACGAAGAGGTCCCCACCATGCGCCATCGCCAGACGATGCTCGTGTGGATGCTCAACGACGAGCCGCTCCCCCCGGTGAACGGCGCTCCGTTCCGTCTCGTGATCCCGTTCCGCTACGGTGGCCGCAGCGTGAAGGCAGTGCAGGAGATCACCTTCGGTTCGCCGTCGCTGCCGTTCCGCGAAGTGCCGACGCGCGGAGCCTGACGCGACGCGGGCCGGCATCGGCGTCATTGCCGAAACGCCGTCTGCTGCACGCCGGTGAGGGAAGGGACAATCGGCATCGCATCGTGTCCTTCCCGGTCCACGCGGCCGGGGCTGGCGCGGCGCTCACGGTTTGCTATGTTGCGTTCCGGACCGATCATCAGGACGTGTACGACACTTCCTGAGCCGGGTGCGACAGTTTCAGACACATCACGCAAGTAACCGGGTTTCCCCTGCAGGGAGAGAGAGGATGAGAATCGACGTGAAGTGGCGACGCGAGGGAGGCGTTGCGATCGCCTCGGTGCTGGGCCGAATCGACAACGCGAGCGCGGACGAGTTCCGGAGTCTTGTCGAGGAAGGCCTGAGCACGGACGACGATTTCCTGATTGTGGACATGGAGAAGGTCGCGTTCATGAGCAGCGCCGGCCTCAGGGCATGCCTGATCCTGGCCAGGAAGGTCGGGCGCGCGAAGTTCGCCCTTTGCTCCCTCACCCAATTGAATCGCGAGGTCGTGGCCATCAGCGGATTCGACCAGTTGATCCCCGTGCACGCGTCACAGGCCGCCGCCATCGACGCGATCGGCCGCTCCTGACCCGCGCGTCTGAACCGACCCGATGAATGTTTTTCACGTTCCAGGGAGAACCGAGCAATGAGCGAACAGAGGGCGATCACCATCAAGCGCTCCGTCGACTTCGACATCGTGGGCGAGAACATTCTCGACATCGCGGACTTCGCGGTCGAGAAATATGAGTTCCGGAACGACACCACTCTGGCCCCGGAGGTGCGCAAGGCCGCGACTGACGCGATCCGTGCGGCCCTCTGGGCACGAGTCGAGGAACTGAAGCTCAAGCGCAAGCAGATTCTGGCCGGCATGTTCGAGTTGGCCGACGAAACCGCAAAGCGGGTCGCGGAGGGCGGTTAACCAGCCGGAACGGCGGCAACTCCGGAGTTTCACCCCGCGCTCGAGACCAGGCCGTCGTCGAGCAATTGCCGGAAATGGTCGACGATTGATTCCGCCGCCGGGCGGAAGGTCATTCCGAGAGCGTCTCTCGCGTATCGGTTGTCGAACCTCAGCGGGTAGCCGACGTTGCGCCTCGCCACGGCCTGCGGGATTCGCCGCCGGGGCGCGAGCATCAGCGCCACCACTTTGGACACGGTTTGACGGGGGAATGGATAGCCGTCGCCGAAGTGACTGCGCAGAATCGAAGCGATTTCGATCAGGCTCAGCGTCTCACTCACCAGAATGTGGCGGCCTCGGGATTCCGGGATCAATCCGGCACGCAGGTGACCCTCCGCGACGTCGCGCACATCCACGATGGCGTATTCGAGCTCGGGGGCGCCGAAGCGATAGTAGCCGTTTCCGAGGTCGCGCATGATCAGGACGCCCTCGGCGCTCGTGTTGCGGTCAAGGCCCGGTCCGAGCACCAGGCCGGGGTTCACGGCTACCAGATCCCACCGGTCCTGTCCGTCCGCCATCTCCCATGCCAGCCGCTCCGCCACCGTCTTGGAGTAGGAATAGGGCTGGTGGCGCACATTGCTGGTCGAGTTCCAATGGCTCTCGTCGAATCGGTCGGCCCCGGTTTCCTCGAGATCCGCCGCGTCGCCGTAGACGGCCACGATACTTGAGGTGAGCACCACGCGCCGGACGGAGGGAGTCCGGTTCGCCGCGTCCAGGACGTGGCGGGTGCCGCGGACAGCCGGCTGCACAAGGTCGCCCTCGGGATCCACCACGTCCCGCACGATCAGCGGCGAGGCCGTGTGGAAAACGATGCGGCAGCCCGCCATCGCGCGGTCGAACCCGCCGGCGTCCAGGAGATCGGCGTCAAACAGGCTCAGCTTTCCGGGACGACGCCGCGCAACCGCGCTCAGGTGGCCCGTCCTGGCGGGATCCCCCGTGTCGCGCACCGTCGCGTGGACGTCGAAACCGCGTTCGAGCAGCCTCCTGACCAGCCAGGACGCGACGTAGCCGTTTCCGCCCGTGACGAGAACCGGGCGGCGACGCCCGACGGTTACCTGAGTCGACATGCTCGGAACATACAGAACCGAGGCCCGACGGAGCAGGATCGGTCGCCTTCGATGAGCCCGGGCGCCTGTCGGTTGTCGACCGGGGCTGCGACATTATCTTGTAGTTTTGCGACATTCCACGCGATCTTGGTATCGAGGTCGTGGACGTCAACGACGGGCGAGGCCGCAGAGGTCAAAGCGACGTGCGGGGCCAGCGGAACGTGCGATGCATCGCCGGAAGCGGGAGCCACTATGAACTCAGACAGGGACAGGTCGAAGGAACCCGTCGCCATTGTCGGTTACGCCTACCGGATGCCTGGGGGCATCCACAGCGATGACGACTTCTGGCGCCTTCTCAGCCAGCGCGAGATCGTCCGGGAGCCGGTAACCGACCGCTACGGCCGAGGCTATCAGCCGATCGGCGGCTTCTCGGGTCCCGGCCGCTTCGGCAGCGCGTACGAAGGGCTGATCCGCGACGAGGGGGAGCAGCGGATGGATCCCAGCCTCTTCGGGGTCTCGCGCAATGAGATGGCCTACATGGATCCGCAGATCCGGATGCTGCTCGGCTGCTCATGGGAGAGCTGCGAGCACGCCGGGTGGGATCTGAACGCGCTGCGCAACAGCCCGACCGGCGTCTTCATCGGTGCCCAGGTCGCGTCCACGGCCAACTGGCGGGCGCTCTACGGCACCAACGAGTTCTCCATTCTGAGCATCGACGCCTCGATGCTGGCGAACCGCATATCCTACCATCTCAACCTCATGGGGCCATCGGTCGCTTGCTCCACGGCCTGCTCGGCGTCCCTCACCGCACTGCACACGGCGGTGAACGCGATACGGCAGGGCGACTGTGATCAGGCACTGGTCGGGGCCGCCACATACCTTGGTTCCGCCCGGTGCAGCGCTTCGTTCAATGCCCTGGGCGTGATCAGTCCGGACGGCAGGTGTCATTCCTTCGATGCCGACGCCAACGGATATGTACGCGCCGAAGGGGCATTCGTCTTCGCGATCAAGCCACTGGGAGCTGCCGAAAGGGATGGGGACCACATCTTTGCGGTGATCGAGGCCACCGCGGTCAACACCGCAGGGACCGCAGACGACGCGGTGGGTCTGGCCCAGGGGCGCTATATCACCGCGCCGACCCGCCATTCGCAGGTCGAACTGATGCGCACGGCCTACCGGCGAGCGGGCCTGGGACCGGAGGATTTCGACTATGTCGAAGCGCACGCGACCGGCACCGTTGTAGGCGACCGCATCGAGGGCAACGCCATCGCCGAGGCGTTCGGGGGCGCCGGGCGCGAGGTCCCGCTACGGGTAGCAAGTGTGAAGAGCAACGTAGGGCACCTGGAAGCGGCGGCGTTCAGCGCCGCGCTTCTCAAGGTCATCCTGATGATGCAGCACCGTACGTTTGCCCCGATTTCGAAGAATTTCCTGGCGCCAAACCTCGAGATCGACTTCGACAGCTGCCCGATGCAGGTGCAGACCGCCTGCGAGCCCTTTCCCGACCGACCGGTCGTGGTCGGGATCAACTCCTTCGGGTTCGGCGGCGCCAACGGGCACTGCGTGGTGAGGGAGTACCGGCCCCAGCGACCCAGGGTGTGGTCGGTACCGTTGGCCCCCGACGCCGGGTACATGATCCCGATGTCCGCGCGCACCACGAACGCTCTGGTGGAGAGTGCAGGGAGCCTGCGGGAGGTTCTCGACGAGCGCGAGGTCGACCTCTACACGCTGGCGGGCAATCTCGGTCGGCGCCGCAGCCAGTTTGGGGTGAGGGCTGCGTTCGCCGTGCGAGACCGGGCCAACCTCGCCGAGGTGCTGGACGCGTTCGCGGGAGAACCGTCGCCGGTGTCCACCATCGAGGAGGGCGAGCGCCGTGTGGCCATGGTGTTCTCCGGGCAGGGTACGCAATGGGCGGGATGCGGGCGGACGCTCTACGACGCCGACCCGGTCTTCCGCCGTGTGGTCGACGCCATCGAAGAGGAGTGGCGCAAGCACTCGGAAGTATCCCTGCGGGAGGCCTGCTTCAAGGCGAGCCAGGAGGAATTGAACGAAGTCCGCTTGGCGCAGCCCTCGATCTTCATGATTCAGTGCGCACTGGTGGAACTGCTCTCCACCTGGGGCGTACAGCCGGATTGCGTTGTCGGACACAGCTCCGGCGAGGTAGCCGCCGCCTACGCCTGCGGAGCGCTTTCGCTTGCCGAGGCTACGCGTCTGGTCTACCACCGCGCGACTTTGCAGCAAAGGGTGGCCGGCTCCGGACGCATGCTGGCGATCGGCCTCGACCGCCCGGGCGTGGAAGACGTGCTCAGTGAACTCGGCGTTTCCTTCCAGTCCGAAAACCACCGACCTGCCCGGGTCGAGATCGCCTGCGAGAATTCGCCCGCCAACACGGTAATATGCGGCAAGGAATCCGCGCTGAAGCCCGTCATGGCGGAGCTGGACCGCCGAGACCTGCAGAATCGTCTGATCCCCGGGAACATCGCGTTCCACTCCACGGCCATGGATCCGCTTCACGGCGATGTCATCGCTTCGCTGTCCTTCCTGAATGAGTGCGCCTTCGAAGCCGATGTTCCCATGGTGTCCTCGGTCACCGGCGATCTGGAGCACCGCCTGGATGCCGCATACTGGTGGTCCAACATCCGGGAGCCGGTGCGCTTCGCGGCCGCGGTGGAGACGGTGAAACGGGATCACCGACCCGACGTCGTCCTCGAGGTCGCGCCGCACGGCGCTCTGCAGCCGCTCATCCGGCAGTGCCTGGAGGGCGGCGAGTCTGTTCCGGCCTGCATCCCCACACTCATGAAGGACCAGGACGTGTGCCTCGGCTTCCAGGAGGCGCTGGGGGCGCTGTACCGCGCCGGCGTCGAGCTGGACTTCGCGTCCCAGTACCCGAGGCCGGAGCCCATCGCCCACCTCCTCCCCGGACACCCGCAGGAACAGACCACGAGCCACGACGATCTGGTCGACGACGAGATGTTCGTCCAGCGCGGAGAGTACTCGCACGGCCCGCTCGTCGGGCACCGGGTCGCCTGCGACCACATTCTATTCGAGTCGCGGCTATCCGAAAGGGACTTCCCCTGGCTGATCGACCATCGCGTCCACCGGGCGCCGATCATTCCCGCCGCCGGGTATATCGAGTTGCTGCTGCAGGCGTTCGCCGGGGATCCCGTCCACATCGATGAGATCGAGTTCCTGCAGCATACGCCCGTCGGCAAGACGCCGGTGCGGCTACAGACGGCCCTGTTCCCGGTTCCGAATGCTCCCGACCAGTTCACCTTCACCATCTCCACGCGTTCCTTCGAAAACGACGACGAGGGCACGCTGCACTGCCGTGGCAGGGTGCGCCGGGTGGACGAAGACCAGGCCATCGACACCCTCCCGACGCTCGACGATGTTCTGGCTTCCGACTTCGATCCCCAACCCCTCGCGACGGGGGAGGAGTTCTACGACCACATCGAAGCGGTCGTGGGCGATGCCTTCGAGTTCGGGCCCGAATTCCGCAGCGTCCGCCAGATCGACATGGACTCCGGTTCGACGGACCTCCTCCTGGATATCGAAGTGGACGGCGAACTGTGGGCCTCCGGCCGGGAGGAGGGCTATCTGTTGTATCCCCCGTTGACGGACGGCGGGCTGCAGATCTTCCTGCGCTACCTGATGCGTCTGCCGGATTTCTTTTCGATGCCGCAGCGGGCTTGCGACATCACTTTCCTGCGCCCCCCGACGGGGCCGCGCATCAGCTGTTTCCTGGTCGACACCGGCGACTGGTTCGACGTGGATGAGCGCGGCCAGTACAACAAGCCGCTCGGCGAACTCTACATCGGCCGCCTCAGCTTCTACGATCACGCCACCGGGCAATTGATCGCCCACATCGGGGAATACCACTCCTTCAACAGCAACCCCCGCTGGAGCGACGTCCCGGACAGCAAGCATCTCATCCGCTGGCAGCCGAAGCTCCTGCCGCCGCGTCCTCCACTCGAGGAGGCGCTCCGTGGCGAGGAGGTCGATCCCGCCGCGTTGATCGCGGCCCTCGAAGAAGGCGCCTTCGGCCACCGGTACGCCTGCCGCGTGATCGAGATCGCGGGCCGACGTGAGCCCACAGAGGCGATTCTGAACCGGTGTCTGGCACGCTTGTCGGGCGAGGACGCCCAGACCGAGTACTGGCTCCTCGGCGCGGACGAGGAGCACACCCGCGCGCTCCACGACGCATTTAACCACCAGGACGCCGCGATTCGGTTCGACTCGCTCGATGCGTGCTCCACCGGGACACGCGAACTCGAAATGGATTCAGGGCTGTTGCGGCCCGCCGCCGCCGAGCTCGTGCTCCTGCATGAGGAAGCCCGCGGTTATGGGCCCGAGCAGTGGGCACTCGTTCATCGGCTCGTGGTCGGCGGCGGTCTGGCGCTCGTCCGCCATGGCGAAGGGGAGGCTGTCGAAGCCGGCGCCGGTTGGTCTACGATCCACGCGGGGTCACGCGCGACGTTGCTGCAGGCCCCCCACGACCTTTTCGACGTGACCGAGGGAAGCGGCGCCGGTGGCGAGGGTGAGACTGCGGACGCGCCTGAAACCGGACGAGCAGCCGCCACCCCGGGCTCCCGGTGGGTGATCGGCGAACCGGGCAGCCTCGCGGCGAACTGGCTCGAACTCCTCGACTCGCCGGCGGTCAACCACGTTCCCTGGTCGACGATCCGGGCAACCGATTTCAGTTGGCTGGACGAATCGCCGGGAGCGGCCGATCTGGAAGCGATCGACTTCTTTGTCGGTACCGATCCAATAGACCCCACGGGCGAGCGCGCCATCTGGGAATTCGTGGCGTTTCTTCAGGCCCTGGCGCCGTTCCGGCTGGAGAGCGCGACCCGTGACTGCCGCCTGACGGTGGTGACGCGCGGTGCCGTCTGCGACGTGGACGATCCGCGCGGCAGCGCGCTCTGGGGGGCGGTGCGCAGCATCGCCCTGGAACTCCTCGCCGAGGACACGCGGATCGACTTCAGGCTTGTGGACATCGGCTCGGAGGATGACCTGGAGGTCCTGGCCCGTCTCAGCCGCTGCGATCTGCGCGAGCGCGAACTGGCGATCAGGGAGGCGCGCCCATGGGTTCCGCGCATCGTCAGCGTCCGGCAGCGCGCGCCGCTCGTGCCCGATGGTGAGGAACCGCCTTATCGGCTTCGCCTGGACAATCCCGGCCAGGTGAGCGGGCTCCGGATGACCACATACGAGCTTCCGCCGCCGGGGCCGTCGGATGTGGAAGTCGAGGTCGGCGCGGCCGCGCTCAACTTTCGTGACGTCATGGTCACGCTCGGTCTCCTGCCGGCCATGGCCTACGAGCGCTCGGCGCTGGGGCGGGAGGTCGGCATCGAGGCCAGCGGGGTGGTTCGGCGTGCTGGCTCCGGGGTCAAGCGCCTGAAGGTCGGGGATGAGGTGGCGCTTACGGTGGGCGGCTGCATCGCGAACCGCGTGGTGGTAAACGAGCACCTCGCATTCCGGAAACCAGCCGGGCTGAGCATGGAAGAGGCCGCCTCGGCGCTCTCCGTCTACGTCACCGCATACTACTCGCTGGTTCATCTCGCACGTCTGAGAAAGGGCCAGAGAGTCCTCATTCACTCGGCGATGGGAGGTGTCGGGCAGGCTGCCATCGCGCTGGCCAGGCACGTCGGTGCGGAGGTTTTCGCGACGGCCGGCAACGACGGCAAACGTGCCCGGCTGCTCGAGATGGGCGTGCGCGGAGCGTTCGATTCGCACAGCCACCAGTGGTACGACGATCTCATGCAGGCGACGGGGGGCGAGGGCGTAGATGTCGTACTGAATTCCCTCGCCGGCCACCACATCGCGCTCTGCCTCGAGTCGCTGCGTCCTTCCGGGTGGCATTGCGAGATCGGAAAGGTCGACATCTACACCGACAACTCTCTCAGCATGCGCGTCTTCCGCAAGAATCTGCGCTTCGCCGCGATCGATGTGGACCGTCTGATGCTCGACGACCCGGTATTGTCGCACGTTCTCTCCCAGGCCTGCATCGACCTCATGGACGAAGGGGCGGTCCCGCCCCCGGCGCTGACGGCTTTTCCATACCGCGACTACGCGAAGGCGCTTCGCCTGATGACGACCGGACAGCACC
This sequence comes from Gammaproteobacteria bacterium, assembly GCA_009841185.1. GTDB lineage: Bacteria > Gemmatimonadota > Gemmatimonadetes > Longimicrobiales > Gaopeijiaceae > BD2-11. The sequence continues at coordinate 13,823 of VXMG01000027.1, read as the reverse complement.
AGGGCAAGCTGGTTCTTCAGGCTCCGGCCGATCCCGCGGATCGGGGATTCGGCATCTCGGACACCCGTCCCTTCCTGGATCCGGAAGCGACCTATCTGGTCACTGGCGGCCTGGGCGGGTTCGGCCTGCGCTTCGTGCCCTACCTGATCGCCGCCGGTGCGCGCCATCTGACCCTGATGGACCGCGACCCCGCGCGGCGCCGCGACGTCGAGTGGATCCGCCAGATCACGACGCTGTCCAAGATGGCCCACGACTACGAGATCGACATCGTGCCGGGGGACGTGAGGAACGCGGCGGATGTTCACCGCTGTATCGCGGGCCTCGAGCGACCCCTCAAGGGCGTGTTCCACCTCGCCGGAACGCTGGAAGACCGGTCTTTCCTGGACACGTCGCCCGATTCGTTGGCCAGGGTGTTTGCGCCCAAAGCCATGGGCGCGCTCAACCTTCATCACGCCACCATCGACCGGGATCTCGACTACTTCGTGCTGTTCTCCTCGATCGCATCGACCTTCGGAAACCTGGGACAGATCAACTACAGCGGCGCCAGCGGCTTTCTCGACGGGCTGGCTGCGTGGCGACGCAAGCGCGGCCTCCCGGGTTTTTCGTACAATCTGGGCCCGGTGACCGAGGTCGGGATGGCGGCTCGGAGCCTCCACGTCATGCGCATGATGCGGGCTGCCGGCATGACCACCGTCAGCGCCAACTTCGCGATCGCGAACCTCGACTACGCCATGCGCACCATGGCGGACCACGATCATCTCGTGACCGCACTGTTCGCGACCGCTCCGTGGACCGTCGATTCCCCCGACTACATGCGCAACGGACGTCTGGTCTCCAATCAGGCGGCGTTCCAGGTGGACGCCGGCGGCGAGTTGACCGTTGAGGGTGTCATGGCGCAGATCTCCGCCAAGGTCGCGGAGTTGTGCGGTCACGACGAGGGCGATGTTTCCGAACCGCTCTCGAGCTTCGGGCTCACCTCGATCTCGGTCGCCGAACTGGGTGCGTTCGTTCAGACGCAGTTCAACCACCAGGTGAGCGCGCTCGAGTTGATGACGACGGCCTCCGCGCTGTCCCTCGCCCACGCCATCGTGCACGGAACCGACTCGGACGCCGAGGAAGAGATCGCAGGCGAGGGAGATGAAGGAGCGGGTGCTGGCGATGAGTTCCGGCAGCGGGTGCGCAGGCGCCGCTCACCCTTCGCGAACGCGCCGGAGGATCACTTCCCCAACGGTGAACGTGCAACGATCGGCGGCGCCCGGATGGCCGGTTCCGGAATGCCATCGGCCGGTGGGAGAGGAGCTTCACAGACAGCCGGCGGAGCGGGAGTGGTGCCCGCCAGCAGCCGGTGAACCCGGGCGGCGGTCTGGCGACGGCAACCCGGCGGCGCATACCGCCGCTGACGGGCAGCCTGCCGCCCCACTGTCAAATCGATCTGACTGCGCTGCGCGGCTTCGTCCGCGAGGCAATCACCCGTGCGACGCTCGCGAAGGCGATTTCGCCCAACGACTTCCGCCACGTCCTGGTCACCGGTGCGACCGGCTTCCTCGGTCGTTTCCTGGTGCGGGACCTGCTCTCGCGGGATTCGCGGCTCACGGTGCACTGCATCGTGCGCGGCGGCGGCCGCGAGCAAGGTTTCGAGCGGCTGAGGGCGAACATGGAGCACGCGGAAGTCTGGGACGATGGCTTCGCTCCACGGATTCGCGTGCACGCCGGGGACGTTGCCGAGCCGCGCTTCGGGCTGTCGGACTCCCGGTTTCGCGTTCTCTGCGAAGAGATCGACGCCGTGTACCATCTCGCGGCGACCCTGAGTCTCTCCTCGTCCTACCGCGCCATTCGCCGTGTCAACGCGTTCAGCACCCGAAACGTGCTGGATCTGTGTCTCCATACGCGCTACAAGCATCTCTTCTACGCTTCGACAATGGGGATCTTCCCCGAGTACTTCTGCTTCTTTGCGCGCGAGTACCGGGACAGCCGCATTGACGACCAGGTGCAGCCGGATCTCTCCAGCATGAAGCGAACGTTTCCGCTTGGCCTCCTCGGGTATCCATGGAGCAAGCTCGTAGCCGAACAGGCGATCCTCTTCGGCAATGTCGTCGGTCTTCTTGTCGGGATCTTCCGATTGGCCCAGACGAGCATGGCCTCGACCGGGTACGCGCAGCCGGACAACATCACCCAGCGCCTCTTCTCGGCGGTGGTGGATGTGGAGATGATTCCACGGGGATTCACGTTGCAGTCAAACAGCGACCCCGTCGACACGCTGAGCCGTATCTGCACCGAGATCTCGTTCAACCCGGAGCGTCGCTCCACGATCTACAACTGCTGCAATCCGACCCCGTCGTACACCACCATTCGCGTTGAAGAACTCGGTCTGGACTATCCGGAGGTTTCCTATCAGGCCTTCAAGCAGGCCTGCCAGGCCCGGGGTGACGCCTCGCCCCTCGCCCGATACTGGGCACTGTTCGATCAATTCGGCCCCTACTGGTTGCGGGGCAGCGACTCGGCCACCTCCTTGCCCGTCAGCGACCGCGCGATTCGCGAAGACTGTCCGGCCAGCATCGATTGGCCCGGTCCCCTCACGAGGTACGTTCGTCACAACCGATGGGTCAGGGAACATCCGGAGGCATGGCCGCACCCAACTCCCCACCGGCACCTGAAGCTTGAGCACGTGCTCAGGCAGGCAAGGCGTTACGCGGATGATCGCGGCCTGTGCTTCGATTCGACCTACCCGGAGTGGATGCTCGAAGGACTGCGGCGGCTCGTCGAGGCATTGAAATCACCGGAAGCGGGGTTGCTCGAGACCCGGATCGGTCACGTCACCTTCGACATGTGCCGGATGCTGCGCAACAACGCCGAGCTGGCCGCCGAACGGCAGCGGTACCCGGAGATCGGCCGACAGAAGGTCGTTCAACCTGTTTTCATCGTGGGAATCAACCGCACCGGGACAACCTACCTCCATCGCCTCATGGCGAGGGACTGCCGGTTCTGGGCTCTTCGTGCGTTCGAGTACGTGGAACCGGTGATCCCGGACGGGGACTATGCGGGCGTTGCGGGCACGACGGCAGATCCTCGCCGCGCGCTGGCGGCCGACGTGTTCGAGGCCTCGGGCATCATCGACTCTTTCGCCGGAGTCCACGAGATCGACGTCGACCAGCCGGAGGAGGATATCCCGATCCTTCGGCTGTCGTTCAAGGCCAGGGTGTTCGGCGCCCGATATCACATCCCGCAATACGACAGCTGGCTGGAGGAAAGCGGCTCGCGGGAGGCCTACCGGCACCACCGCCGGGTCATGCAGCATTACCAATATCAGCGCACGCAGAGGCATCCCGGCGTCCGGGGCCAGTGGCTTTTCAAGATGCCGACCCATCTCAGGGAACTCGAGGCTCTGATCGAGGCGTATCCGGACGCCCTCTTCATCCAGACGCACCGGGAACCCGTTCAGTTCATGGGATCCTGGTGCAGCCTGGTCGAACGGATCCGTGCGAAGATCAGCGAGCCGCGCCCGGCGGAGGTGCTGGGCGCCGAGCAGTTGCGGTCGATGAGCCGCCTTCTCGACCGGGCGGTGGACTTCCGCAACGCGCACCCCGAGCTGGAACACCGCTGGATCGACGTCAGCTACTACGACCTGGTCCAGGACCCAATGGCGGTGGTGCGCCGCATCTACGACCACTTCGGCTGGACGCTCGAGCCCGGAGCCGTCGAGACGATGGACGCCTGGCTGGTGGAGCAGGCGGAGCGCCGCCGCACCGAGAAGCGGCACCGATACGACATCGCGGACTTCGGGCTGACGCGCGAGACGATCAACGCCGCATTTGCCCGGTATCGCAAGTTCGTCTCAGAGAGAGGAATCCGGGAGTCGTAGCTATGAGAATGCGTAATGCTCTGCTGGTCTACCCCGACTATCCGCCCTCCTACTGGGGTATCAACCACGCCCTGGAGATGCTGGGCGTGAAGGCGGCCTTTCCGCCACTCGGGCTCCTCACGGTCGCGTCGATGTTTCCACCGGAATACGATCTTCGAGTCGTGGACATGAACGTGTCGGACCTCAAGGACTCCGATCTGGATTGGGCCGATATGGTGTTTACCTCCACCATGATCGTGCAGAGGGAGTCCCTGCGGAAGGTGATCGAGCGCTGCAATCACGCCGGCATTCCCGTGGTCGCGGGAGGGCCCTATCCGACATCATTCCATCAGGAAATCCCGGGAGTCGATCACTTCATTCTGGACGAAGCGGAGGAGATCTTCCCCCGGTTCCTGCGGGATCTCGAGGAGGGCCGAGCCAGAGCCATCTATCGCGAGCCGCGGAAACCCGATGTCACCCGGACGCCCGTACCGCGATTCGACCTCGTTGACCTCGGGGACTATCACGCCATGTGCGTGCAGTTCTCGCGCGGCTGCCCGTTCGACTGTGAGTTTTGTGACATTACCAAGCTCTATGGCCGCGTGCCCCGCACCAAGACGCCGGAACAGATGGTCGAAGAATTCGAAGCACTCTATCGGCTCGGTTGGCGAGGCTATGTGTTTCTGGTCGACGACAACTTCATCGGCAACAAGCGCGACGCCCTGAATATGCTGCCAGCCATCGCAGAGTGGCAGCGGGCACACAGGTATCCGTTCCAACTGTTCACCGAAGCGAGCGTGAATCTGGCCCGAATGGACTCGGTGATGGATGCCATGATCGAGGCCGGCTTCAACGGCGTCTTCCTGGGCATCGAGACGCCGAACCCGAAAGCGCTCGCCATCACGAAGAAGCCGCAGAACATCAGCCGGCGCGAAGAGGATTACCTGCTGAAGGCCGTCCGAGAGATCCAGCAGAGGGGAATGCAGGTGATGGGCGGGTTCATCCTCGGGCTGGACGGAGACGATGAGCGCGTCTTTGATGCTCAGATCCAGTTCATTCAGGACGCCGGGATTCCCATGGCGCTGGTCGGGTTGCTCACCGCCCTGAAAGGAACGGATCTCTATACTCGGCTGCAATCGGAAAACCGGCTCCTGGACGTCCCCGTCGGTACCAGCGCGACTGCCCTGAACTTCGTGCCGCAGATGGATCCCACGACATTGCTCGAGGGATACCTGCGCGTGATCTCCACAGTCTACGATCCTTCCCTCGAGAACTACTTCGAGCGCTGTCTGACGTTGCTGAAGCACCTGAAACCGCTGCCCCACGTGACCTCGACCGTGAGCAAGAGCGCGCTCTATCTGGGGCTGATGACGGTCCGTCGGCGCCTCTTGCCCAGCCAGATCCCGGCTTACAGCAGGTACATCGCGAAGGTATCAAAGGAACATCCTTCCATGTTGCCGGAGGCGATCCGTCTGGCAGCGCTGGGCCATCACTTCGAGAAATTCACCCGTCAGCAGAAGGCGCTCCAGGGGTTCGAGGACTTCATGGAAGCCGAGTTGAGGGCGTTCCGCGAGGCTGTGGCGCGTCCCGGGACGAAAGGAGGTCTGCTCGACAGGCAGCGGAAGGCGCTGTTGGCCCGCGTGAATTCACGCTATCGGTCGATACCAGCCGACTTTCGCTTCGATGCGGATGGTATCGACGATGCCGTGGCATCCTTCCAGTCCGCCGTCGAGGATACCGATGCGAAGACGGCTGCCGCCAGCACGCGATCCGATGCGCTGCCCGTGGTTGGGAAGAATCCCCGCCGACACTAGAGAATCCCGCATGCTTCGCAGGTGCACGCTGCCGGGTACGGCTACCTCAGTTGGGGTGGGACTCGCGCCTTCGTGGCCTGTTCCAGATCGTAGGCGTACGCCAGCAGTTCGGCTTCCGTCCACAGATCGCCGATGAAGGCGAGCACGAAGGGCGTTCCGTCGGCGTAGTAGCCGAAAGGCACGGTCACTACGGGCAGTCCAATATCGTTGATGACATTGCTGGGAAGTTCGGGATGATTGTTGGGATTGAAGTCGGGGCGCTCCGGATCCTCGACCAGATCGCCGATGGGCGCGCCGGCCTGAGGGAAGAACAGGCCGTCCAGGTCGTTGTCCTCGAGTACGCTGCGGAAAAGCGCGCGGATATCGGCCCGCCAGCCCTGGAAGGCGTCTCCCTCCTCGGTGGCGCTGGGGCGCGCCGGGGGTGGGCGCTCGGCGTCCTCGCGGTCGCGGAAGGGCCTGCCCGACAGCGCCTCCCACTCCTCGACGCTGTGGAACGCCGCCCCGGGACCGAGGCCCCGGAAGTAGTTGAGCATGTCGTAGGCTGAGGTGGAGGGGACGCGCGGGCGCTCCGCGTAGAGTTCGACAAAGCCGGTGCCCGCGAACGGGTCCTCCACGGTTGCGGCGCCTCGTTGGTGGAGGGCTGCGATGGCCTGCCGGTACATCGCCTCGGTTTCCTCGGCGAGCGGAAGCCAGGTGTCGCGCCAGCCCTCGCCCACCAGCCCGAAGCGCGCGCCGGCCAGGGCCGCAGGGTCGAGGGCGGCGGCATAACCGTCCTCGGGCATGTTGCCCGATGCGGCGTAGGTGGCCAGGTCCTCCGGGGTGGGCCCGGCGAGCACGTCCAGGGCGGCCGCGGCGTCCTGCACGGTCTTCGCCATGGGCCCGACCACGTCCGCGTAGCTGCCGTTCAGCGGTACAACCCCCTCGAGCGGCACCAGACCGTAGGTGGGCTTCACCCCCACGAGGGCCTGCGCCGCAGACGGGTTCTGGATTGACCCGCCCGTCTCTGTTCCCAGCCCGAGCACGGCAAAGCTGGCGTTGACCGCGGTGGCGGTGCCGCCGCTCGACCCCCCGGGGACGCGGTTGACGTCGTAGGCGTTCAGGGTGACCCCGGCCACCGAGCTCTCGGTGCGGGTGCCGTGTCCGGCGAAGTCGGGCAGGTTGGTCTTTCCCAGAATGACGGCGCCCGCTTCGCGCAGGCGGGTCACCACCGCGGCATCGTCGTCGGGGATCATGTCCACGCCGCCGGCGGCCTCGCTGAAGCCGTCGTAGCCGGCGGTGGTGACCTGGCCTGCCTGGTCGATATTGTCCTTGATCACCACCGGCACCCCGTGCAGCGGGCCGCGCGGGCCCGTGGAGGCGTACTCGCGGTCCAGGGCTGCCGCCGTGGGCAGCGCATCCGGGTTCATGGAGATGAACGCGTTGTAGAGATCCTCGAAACGCTCGATGCGGCCCAGGAACGCCTGCGTGAGCTGAACGGCGGTGTAGCGGCCGTCGGCGTAGTCGGCCTGGATCTGCTCGGCGGTGAGCTCCACGACGTCGATGTCGGGCGCGTCCTCCAGGACGGGCGCGGCCTCGGGAGCTTCACAGGCCGTGGAGACGAGCAGCAGCCCGATGACCGCCAGCCAGCGTCGCGTACTGACATCGCGGCGCCCCCGCCCGGCGGGATCTCTGGCCGGTGACCCAGTCGCGCCCTCGAGGCACTTGTTCATGCCGGCCTACCGGACGCGCGCATCGCGCACCTCGATCGCCACGCCCTCCGTGCACAGAGGATCCGCGGCGAGGGTCGCCCGCAACACCACCCGATCGCCGGGCGCGATCCCGTCGGTGTTCCCCTCCAGGGTGTAGAGGCGGTCGTCGCCGTTGCGCAGGGTGGGGCAGGCCAGTCCTTCGTCGGTGATCTCTCCGTCGACCCGGAACACACCGTCTTCGTCGGCCACGTGAAACTCGTGCGAGGTCGCAAACGGCCGCTGGTCGAAGCCAGCCAGAAAGAAGAAGTGCTTGAGATCGGGCGTGGCCCAGCCCGGCAGGCGCACGGTCGCCGAGAGCAGCCCGTTCGCGTCGGTCTCCTGCTGGGTAAGCAACTGGTGGTTCCCGCCCAGTGCCCCGAAGCCGATGTAGACGGCCGCGTACGGAAGCCGGTCCATCGAAACGGTCACTTCCTCACCGGGGCGGGCCGCGGCGGGCACCGCTTCGGGACGACGTTCCTGACTCATCCTGCTTCGCTCCATTATCATTCTCCAGAGTCGGCGACTCGCTGAAATCGCATGTCGTAAACGCGCCCCTGCCGGATGCCGAAGCCCGCCGCACGTCCGTCGGCGCCCAGATCGAAGCGGATGCGCCCCAGGCCGCCCGCGTTGAACGCATCCCGGTAGACCGGCTCCAGTTCGAAGACGGCGTCGGGCCTCCGCGTTGCCACTAGTTGGTCGCCCTCTACTGCCACGACCAAGGTGGTTTCGGCGTCGTCGCTGTGGAAGGTGCCCACATATGCATCGAGCTGCCCGGCAGTCGGCGCGAACTCGTCCACCGGCGCGTACGTGTTGTCGTAGTACTCCCCTGTGTACTCGTCGATGGCGGCCCGCCCACCGTCCGTCGCGGCCCCGAAGACGAAACGGCGCTCGCTCGCCCCCACCTGGAACTCGCTCGCAGAGTGCGCGACCAGGCGCTGGTTCCCGACCCGCAGCGCGCCGTCCTCCAGGGTGACGCGCAGCGGATCGCCGGTATCCACTTCACGGTAGAGCCCGGCCTTCGCCGCCAGCTCCTCCTCCGCCAGCGCCATCCCCTCGCCCGGCTCCGGGTCCGGCGAGGCCGCGTCACCCAGGAACACGCGCGCCACCTGCCCGCCCAGCGCCCCGGGGTTGGCGTTGCCCACGTTGCACAGAATCGCGACCGAGAGCTGCTGGTCGGGATACCGGCCGATGAAGCCGCGGTAGCCGGCGGTCGATCCGGTGTGGGTGATCGAGGGCACGCCCGCGAAATCCCGCAACTGGAGACCGCCGGCGTAGGAGATCGTACGACCATCGTTGAGGACGGCCCGGTCGTGCATCATACGCACGAACTCCTCGCCGCCCAGGCGCCCGTCGGTGAGCGCCGCGTTCCAGGTCTGCAGGTCGCCCACGGTGCTCAGGATGCCTCCGTTCCCATGCACGTACTCGATGGGCCGGTTGATGAGGAACCCGTCGTCGGACGCGGAATAAGCGGTGCTTCGCCGCGGGACCAGGCGCCGGTAGTCGTCGCGCCACTGCGTATCGCTCATCCCCAGGGGCTCGAAGATGCGCTCGCGGGAAAACTGCGCGAAGGGCATCCCGCTCACCCGGTCCACCACCACTGCGAGCAGGTTGTAGCCGGTGTTGCTGTACGAGTATTCGTGGCCGGGCTCGAAGTTGAGCGCGCTCTGGCGGCTCACGATGTCGAGCACGTGCGCGTGCCGGTGAGAGCGCTCGCCCCGTCCCCACCCCGAAATCGACGCGACCGAGCCCCAGTCGCGCATCCCGCTGGTGTGGGTCATGAGGCGGCGCAGGGTGACCGGCGGGCCGTAGTCGCGCACCTCCGGTATGTACGTGCGCACGTCGTCGTCGAGGGAGAGCTTCCCGTCGAGCGCCAGCAGGACCACCGCCGCCGAGGTGAACTGCTTGGCCAGCGAACCCCCCTCGAAGATCGTGGACGGCGTGTTGGGGATGTCATGCTCCAGGTCCGACATGCCCCACGCGCGAGAGATCAGGGGGCTGCCCGCCTGCGACACGGACAAGGCGCATCCCGGGCTCGCGGAGGAGTCCCACTGGGCGAAGATCTCGTCCACGCGGGCCGTCGCGTCCGACGGCGCCTCCACGCACGCGGCAGCCAGGCCGGCCACGTACAGCAGCGATGCAAGGATGGGAAGGGGGGGCGGTGCTCTCATGGTCGAACTCCTCCGGCTGGACGCGCCATCTGCCCGGGATAGTGCCGAAAGGCGCGCGCTGCGTCAAAGTGCGCGGTGGGGGCAGACACCCCTCCGGCGGCTGGCCGTCTCGTCCGTCGGATACAAGATTGCCAGGGAGGTGCGGCGAGCCGATCTCCACCCCGATGCTGCACCGCGACCCGAGTCCGCAGGCCCCTGGAGGAGTTGCCGGATGACGTACGCAAGCCCACAACCACGATCGTCCACGGACCATCGCACCGGCTTAGCATCGATGCCGGATTGGCCGCTTTCCGCATCGATCAGTCTCATGTGGCCGTCGCTTGCACACCCCGGTCGCAGGGGGCGACCAATTGCACGCCTCGGTCTCGTTTGGCGATTGCTCGCACCCATCAGTCTCGTCCTGGTCCTCGGGGCAACGGCATGCGCGAATGACGCCCCCGTCTACGATGTGGTGCTTTCGGGAGGCCGGGTCATGGACCCCGAATCCGGAACCAACGCGACGCTCAACGTCGGCATCACCGGCGACCGCATCGAAGCAGTCTCGGAGGAGCCGCTCGCCGGCACCCGCGTGATCGACGCCTCGGGCCTGGTGGTTGCCCCCGGCTTCGTCGACCTGCACCAGCACGGCCAGACCGACGAGACCTACCGCTTCATGGCTCACGACGGGGTGACCACGGGACTGGAGCTCGAGGTCGGCACCGGCGACGTCGCGGCGTTCTACGCCGAACGCGAGGGCGGCCAGCCCGTGAACTACGGCGCGAGCATCGGCCACATCCCGGTGCGCATGCGCGTGATGGGCGACACGGGCGACTTCCTGCCCGCGGACGCCGGCAAGGACGACCTTGCCACGCCCGGGCAGATCGACGAGATCGCGCGCCGCATCCGCGAGGGACTGGACCAGGGGGCGCCCGCGGTGGGATTCGGCTTCCCGTACACGCCGGCCGCCACCGACGAGGAACTCCTCGCCGCGATGTCCGTCGCGGGCGAGGCGGGGGCGTCGGCGCACGTGCACACCTTCGGATGGCCCGACGGCGCCCAGTACGTCATCGACCTGGCGGCGCAGGCCGGAGCACCGCTCCATATCGTGCACGCCAACTCCACCGGCGGCGCCGCCACCGCGCAGTTCCTGGCGGTGGTGCAGGAGGCCGTCGACGCCGGGCGGGACATCACCACCGAGGCGTATCCCTACGGGGCCAGCCAGAGCCGCATCGAATCGGCGCTCTACGACGACTGGGAGGGGTGGGACGACCAGCGCTTCGGCGTCTTCCAGTGGGGCGCCACCGGCGAGCGCCTGACGCGCGCGAGCTTCGGCCGCTACCGGGAGCAGGGGGGCAGCGTGATCAGCCACGTGCGCACGGAGGAGATGACGCTGGCCGCGGTGGCCAGCCCCCTCACCATGGTGGCGAGTGACGGGGGCGCACAGGTCAGCCATCCGCGCTCGACCGGCTCGTTCTCCAAGGTGCTCGGCAAGTACGTGCGCGAGGACGGCGTCCTGACCCTGATGGAGGCGCTCCGCAAGATGACCATCGAGCCGGCGCGCCGGCTGGAAGCGTACGTGCCCATGATGGCGAACAAGGGGCGCATCCGGGTGGGCGCGGACGCCGACATCACCGTGTTCGACCCCGAGACAGTGAGGGACCGCGGCGACTACACCAACGCGGCGGTGCCCTCCGCCGGCATCGAATACGTGTTCGTCAACGGCGTGCTCACCATCGAGGGTGGCGAGTACCTGGGCACGCGCGCGGGGAGGCCGGTGCGGCGTTAGATGTGAGACCGGCGCGAATCGCCATGCCACATGGGCACCGGCGATCGCCGGAGATCAGGCACCGCCACCCCCGTACTCGTTGGCCGGGTTCCTGTAGACCGAGTGGTAGTGACCCTCGTCGCTGCCAACCGCACCCTGCGTCGAGAATTCGAGGATGAGGTTCGGGCCCTGTATCCGGTAGTAGATGGATCCGGATCCGTCGTAAGGGCCGTTCCAGGCGAAGCGGACTTGGTCCAGCTCTTCCCTCAGCTCCGCCAGCCTGCGCTCCGCGGCCGCCTCGGGCAGGATGCGCACCCACAGGCCGACGACGTCCAGAAGCTGCGCCTTCCCCTCTGCGGGCCAATCCGCAACCCGGCTTCCTTCGAGCGGGGGAATCACGCCGTCCTCTCCGGCGCCGGCGTACACCTCGCGCGGGCGCGATTCAACGGTCGAGGAGGCCCGAAGTCCCTCGGGTAGCGACTGCATCAGGGCGATGCCGTCTGCGACCTGGTCCTGAAGTGGAGCAGCCGGAGATCCGTTCATCTCGAAGTTGGCTGGTTCGATGCCGATAAAGGTGGGCGACATGCTGAGCACGCCGTCACGGACCGCCACGTTCACGGCGAGATGGTGTCCGCCGAACTGCCAGCTCCAGTCGTCCTCCGCGGAGGGCTCGCCAAGGAACGCCAGCCAGTAGTTGTCCGAGCTCCAGGCGAATCGAGCGGCCCGCGGAGACCGGGCGAGAATACCTTCGGCCGCCATGACGCCTTCAACCAGGTCGGCTCCGTAGGGGCTCAGGGCCGTGGAAAGGAACGCGGACAACGCCGTCCGCTGTTCGCCCGTCATGTCGCCCACCCGAACTCCGTTGCGCTCGAAGTCGAGGATTCCCGCCGGCAGGTTGGACCAGTTGGACTTCAACGGGCTGTCAAGCGAGAGCGATGCTTCTTCCCGGCCAGCCTCGTCGAGTGTTGCAAGGAATCGATGAGCCGCTGCGGCGGCCGCCGTCGCCTCCTGCTCGGCTGGGACGCTGTGCGGGCTGCCGGCCGAAGTCATTCCGGCGAACAGCAGGATCATTACAACTACACCCGTTTCGCGCTTGCCCATGTCCAGTCCTTCCTCTCTTTCGGTTCAGATCTTGGGAATCGGATCACCTAGAAGAATCTGCGTCCCCGGTTCGACCCCATTCGCGGGTTCACCACGTTGTTGAAGACCGAACCGAACGTGAAGCTGAATCCGATTTCCAGCTCGTACTCGAAATCGGTTCCCAGTTGGCGACGCTCCAGGAGGATTTCCTCGTCGGGAATACCCTCTCGGCTCAGGTAGATCTGGTCCTTTACCCGGGCCACGCTTCCCTCCAGGTCCAGGTTCAGACCTCGGACGATCCGGTACTCCACGCGCGCGTACAGGTCGATCCGGTGCAGTGAAGGGTCGTGGAGGAACATGGAGGCTTCGAGCCCGCTGTTGATGTCTCCCCAAGGCTGCTGGAACTCGCCTGAAATCTCCATGCGCTGCTCCGCGTGGCTCTCCTTTGTCTTGTCGAAGAGCGTGACTTCCTCGTAGTCGAAGGACGCCAATCCCAGCGAGTAGAGGAACGTGATCTGTCTCCGGGTCGACTCGGCGTAGGGGAAGATGCTGTACTGGAGCGCGGGAGCCGCGCGAATGGCCAGGTCCTGGTTGACCCTGGTCGACGTGAGAGCCGACGCGCGCACGCCGGCCGACCAGTGCGGCCCGAGGCTCCACACAACAAGGCCTTCGTGGTTGAAGTTGCGTGAAGTGCTCACAAGCACCTCTTCGTCGTTCAACTCGAACCTTTCCTCCTCGTATTCGGCGTACGAACTGATGTCGATCTTGAGGTCCTCGGTCGTGCGGCTGGCCCAGAACGACCCGTCGAACGCCTGCGCACTCTCACGGCTCTCGCCCTCGAGCTCCGCGCCAGCGCGAATGCTGAACACCCACAGATTCCAGGGATCCGTCCCAGCGGAGGCCTGCTGCTGCATTTGCTCAGGCGCCTCGTAGCTGATGTCGAGCAGGGGGCCGGCGGAAGTGGACGCCGCGTACCGGACGAGGCCCAGCGTGAAGATCTGAGTTAGACCGGCCCGCTCCTCCTCTTCCGAGTCGCTCTCCTGCGAGACGAAGTAGAGCGTGTCCTGCTGTGCGGCCCGCTCCTCGAGCCCCATGAAGTACATCTCGTACGCTTCGCCGCCTGCTGCCGTCTCCTGCGAAGTAACCAGCACGTGCAGATCCGCATCCGTCCGGTCCCGGACGTAGTTCACGAACGAGACCTCTCGCCTCAGGTGATCGAAGTCGCACATCCACGGCTCGCAATCGAGAAAGACCCGCAGGAGCGAATCCTCGGGATCCGGACCCGACATCTCCTCCTGTGCGCTTCCCCGCGAGGGAAGCAGCGATGCGGCAGCCACCGTCAGCAGCAGCCCCGCGGTGAAGAGCCACCATGAGCTGCGGCGTGGCCAGCCCGGCCACGAGGGGCACCTCCCCATCCCGTCGAATTGTCTTCGAGCGTCCACCTTCCACCCC
>VXMG01000124.1:0-30750 GCA_009841185.1 Gammaproteobacteria bacterium | reverse complement strand
CCGCCCAACATTTCGTTTGGTGACCTTCGGCGGCCCCACGTTGTACGCCGGTACCAGAAATCTTGCGTTGTCTCCCCTCAAAGCGGCCCTGCTTGGCGTGCTCGCCGCCGCGCCGGACGGCGTGTCTACCGCGCGCGCCATCAGACTGCTCTGGCAGCCTGCGCCTTCCAGTCGGCTCAGACACCGGATCAGTCAGCTCATCTATTCGCTGAACCGCGAGTTTCCCGAGCGGCTGGTCGTGAGAAAACATGACCGCCAATGGCTGAGTGAGGCGATTGCCACCGACTACAGTGCCGTGCTGGCGGCGATCTCGGACGAACGCCTGGTTGAAGCTGCGGAGCTGTGCAAACGAGGGTTTCTCTCGGAGCTGACCAAGTTCCCCTCGGACGCGTTTTCGGAATGGCTGGACGAAATGAGCCTCCAGCTCCGTTCCCGGATCCGACAGGCTGCCGTCGAACAGTGGACTCTCCTGACCGGCCAGGGCCGCTGGCATCGCGCGACAGAACCGGCTCGAGTCCTGATTTCGTTCAATCCGTATGACGAACGGGCGCTTCGGATGCTGATTCGAGCCGAGGCCATGTCCGGAAGGGTGGGCGAGGCGGAGGCGGCCTTCAACAGTTTCGTTGAAAGGTCCGGGATGGGGGACCCCGACTGGTCTCCAAATGCGGCAACGCTGTCGCTGGTCGGCCATCTCCATGACATGCCCGTGCAGGCCGGCAGCGAGAGCGCTGCCCGACCGATCGTCGGCCACCCCCTGATCGGGCGCTCCGAGGAACTGGCCGCGCTGCTGGGCGCGATGCTCCCTCGGCCCGGCCACGGGTTGCGCGTGGTCGTATTGCGTGGCGAGTGCGGCATCGGGAAGACGCGGCTCGCAGAAGAAGCCCTGGCCCGGGGCCTGCTGACCGGTATCCGCGTCATTCGCAGTCACGTGACGAGCCCTGCGCAGGTCTCCTTCCTGGACACCCTGCTAGATGCGCTTCGATCCTCCGATCTCGACGCGGAGATCACCCGGCTTGCGGAACCGTGGCGGGGCATCATCCTGAGACTGTTGCCAAAGGCCACCAGCGGTACGGAGTCATCCGCCGAACCGGGTGCGGCTGCGGCCGGTCGATCCAACCGGCGATGCCTTGAAGCAGTCTGGCGGTTGCTCATGGAGGTTGCCCGCAACAAGCCCACCGTTCTCTTCATCGATGATTTCCAGTGGGTTGATTCGGATTCGATAGCAGGCCTGCAATACGTTCTGGAGCGGTGGCCCTCCCTCCCTTTGGCCGTCGTGCTGGCGACCCGGACAGACAGCCTGCGTGAGAAGGGCGCTGTCAGCCGGCTGCTTGGTGGTTCCCTGATGCGATACGAGCCGAGCGAGTTCTTTCTCGGCGAACTCAGCAGGAAGGCTGCCTCGGAATTGGTGAACACCATTTCGGATGGCCGAATCGAAGCGCGGGTGCGGCGCCGGATCGTTGAACTGAGCGGCCAGCACCCGTTCTTCATTGTGCAACTCGCTCATCAGGCAAGCTCGGGCGGGCGTCTGCCGAATCTCGATCCCGACGACTTCGTGGCGCCGCCGCCGTCCATCGCCGGTGTCTTTGCGGGCCGCCTGGCAGAGTTGGATGACGACGCCGAGCGCGCATTGCAGCTCCTCACCGTCCTTGGACGTCCCATGGGCGTCGACACATTGGCCGAATTGACCGGCAGCTCGCACGACTCGTGCCTGCAGGCGCTCGACCAGCTGCAGGAGTCCCGGCTCATCGAATGGGACTCGCGCGGGTTTGTTGCCCGCTACGACCTCATCCTCCATACGGTCTACGATCGGATGAACGTCGCGCGCCGGGCATGGGTCCACGGTCGCGTTGCCGCGCATCTGGATGGTGTGAACATCCCGGCGAAACCGGGGGAACTGGCGACGCACTATCACCATGCCCGAATGCGGGCCCACGCGCTCCGGCACGCCCTCGCCGGAGCCAGGACCGCCGAGAAGGCGGGTTGCTTCGCGGAAGCCGCCAGGCTGTTCGCCGTCGCCAGGAAAGACACCGACGATCCGCGGATCCTCGCCCGGATCACCGCCCGCGTCGCTCGTCTTCACTACGTGCGCAGAGACGTCGTGGACGGGCCGGCGCGTTTGACCGAGGCGGCGACTCAGCTTCGGAACGTCCAACGCCTGGAAAGCGCCCTGATTGCCGACATCCTGCGCGTCGATCTCCTCGCGAGCCACGGCTCCCGTTCTCCGCGAGAGGCGGCAGCCGGCATCCGTGAACTCGGAAGGGCCGCCGAGGAGCAGGGGCACTGGAAGGCGGGCGCCAAAGCTATCGAACTCGAACTCCACATCCACAGAAGGGAAGGACACGGCCCCGAGGCGGACAAGGTCGCCGCGCGCGCCGGAGCGCTCCTCGAGCGGGTTGCGCCAAGGTCGCGCGGGCCCTTGCACGCCAGCCTCGCACTCCATCATCAGGGCGACCTGGATGCCGGGCTTGGGCATGCCCGCGAAGCCATCGCCATGGCGCGCCGCAGGCGCGCCCCGGATGAACTGCTGCGGGCACTGGGGCGCCTGGTGGCGATTCAGGGCGCAAAGGGACTCATAACCGACCCGGAGGTCACATCGGCGGTGGAGGAGGGGGAGACGCTCGGCGGGAACCGCGACGATTTCGTCGATCACTACAACCTGTTGATCAGTGCCGGTACAGGATACCGCGCGATCGGACGTCTCGACGAGGCAAGGAACTGGTTCGCCAAGGCCGGCCCGCTGCTTGCCGGAGTGAATGTCTGCGAAGCCCATGTTGGCCTGGAGTGCAAGATGGGAGAGCTGGCGCTGGAGGCGAGGGACCTGGACCTGGCCGCCGCACATTTTGGCCGAGCCCGGCAGCTCTGGACACCCGGCATGGGGCGCCATCTGGGAATCACCAGCCATGCGGGCGCCAGCCTGACCGCGCTGCGAAAGGGGGAGATGTCGGTTGCCCGCGAGATGGCGGGCGACATCCCCGAGCCGCCGGCAAGCTGGTTCGAAGATCCATGGGTGTTCGCTCTGTTCAACGCGCGCCTGTGCGAGTGGAGGGGCGCCGTCAGCGAGGGTGTGGACGCCGTCAGCAACATCGCGACGCTCATCGAGACGTCTCAGCCCGCCCATTGGGCCCGGCTCAAGTTCGAGGAGGCGCTCCTGCGGTTGCGGCATTCGCTCCCGCACCGATACGAGGTTGCGGAGACGGCTGCGGAAGCGGCGGCCAGCCTGGGGCTCGATCGCCGGGTCTGGCTGCTGAAGGCAGCGCTGCGACGAGCGCGTTAGCCGCGGCCGTCGAGGAAGGCGAAGAACTCGCCGAGCAGCCGGTCGAGGCGCAGGAGCGTGTCGCACCGCGGCCGTCGTCGCCCTCTCCGCAACGCGGAGGCAACCGTCGCTGGCGAGGATCCCCCGACGTCCCATCCCGCCATTCCGTCGCCCGAGGTCTTCCGCTTGCTTGTACCATGCAGCCGACGCACAGCAAACTGATCCACGACCGGTCCCGCGGGAGCTTGCGGTCGGTCTACAGCGACCTCGCGCGCGAAGCCCGGCACATCGATGCGGCGGTCGATCGGATCCGGCTTTCCGGCATCGATCTCGCCTACGAAGAGCTGGCCTCCGTGCAAGACCTGCGCGTGTTGATCACCGAGATCAATGCGGCGACGCTCAAGTTCGAAGCCGAGGCGATGCTGGCCGATCCCGAGCGCAGCCAGAATCTGCGCGTCGTCATGCGCCTGCTCGCCGAAGAGCGCCTCCGGGTTCGCTGCGCGCCCCTCCTCGATTGGGCGCCCAACTTTTCCGTCTTCGTCGACGGGCAGGGCCGCTGCGATCTGCTCCTGGGCGTCCACTGGTTCCAGATTCCCTATCCCTCGCGCGGTCCGGCGCTCGCCGTGGTGTACAGGGGCGGGCAGGCCGACGAGGTGCGAGAGCGATTTCAGGAGATGTGGGACCTGGCGCACGACATCGGTCCCGCACTGAGCGGCGTCTTCGAGGCCGCTGAGCGCGCAACTTGACACGCTGACGGGCTTGGGGTACGGTTGCTGGCTACAGTAGGCGGTCTTCCGGCGTAGCTCAGTTGGTAGAGCAGGTGGCTGTTAACCACCGGGTCGCAGGTTCGAGTCCTGCCGCCGGAGTTGGAATCTCCCGAGCCGCC
Source organism: Gammaproteobacteria bacterium (assembly GCA_009841185.1). Lineage (GTDB taxonomy): Bacteria > Gemmatimonadota > Gemmatimonadetes > Longimicrobiales > Gaopeijiaceae > BD2-11. Next base: position 26,611 of record VXMG01000124.1, on the reverse strand, counting down.
CAGGCCTGGGCGGCCCTCATGGCCGGTAGCTGAAGAGCAGCGATCCGCTGTAGCGCTCGAAATAGGCGTCGCCGATCTCCGTCTCCGCGCGTGTCCAGCCGATTCGGAAGCGGCCGTCGACGGCGTCGGTGAGTTGCCGGCTGACGCCCACGTACACTCGCGACGCATTGTCCGCCTCTTCGCCCGGAATCAGGCGGATGAACTCCGTTTCGGTCAGGTAGTCCTTCGCGGTAAGCACCGCCGTGAGATGGAACCTCATGTCCGCAGGCATGGGGATCGTCACCTCGGTGTTCACCGAGACGGCGTTGTATTCGGTCCGGCTCGCGTTGGATCTGTTGATCGTGCCCTGGATGCCCACCTCCGCGGTAACTCCCGGCGACTCGAACCCATCCGAAGACTCGATCCCGTCATACTGCCACACCGCGCCTAGCTGAAATGCCTGGTCCCGGCGGAAGGGATCGGGTTCATAGCGAGTGCCCTGCTTCGGATACCGGAATTCGGTGAACGATCCGTAGAAACGCATCGTCATCCTCGCCGCGTTCCACATCCGTGCCTGTGCGGCGCCCAGTTCGAACCCGATCTTGTTGCGGTCGAGCAGATCGAGTTGCGGCACGATTTCCTGGGCGTTGTAGTCGGCCCGGCCGCCCTCGACGCTCACGTCCCAGTAGGTCCCGCCTATTTCCCGCGTCTGGAAGAGCGCCGAGCCTTCGTAGTTCGTGTAACCCGGCTCGAGGAACAGGGGCGTGGGCGTTCGGTCCGCCACATCGCGGCCGCCCGCCCGCCCGCTGAACTGCAGGACGCCGCGGTTCGTCGTTGTGCGGAACACGGCATCGAGGACGCCGCTCGAAACCCGGGGCGCATAGTCGCGCAGTTTGAAGCCGTACGCGTCGAACTGCCGGACGCCGCCATCCACCGTGACGGTGAGGCCGTCGAACCCGTTGGCGTTCGAGCTCAGAACGGCTCGGACCCCCAGTTCCGCGCTCGTCGCCCAGGCCCGATCGACGCTGTCGACCACGGCAAGCGTCACGGAAGGTATTCCGCCGCCATACCGTTCCACATGCGTCCCGCCGGTAAAGACCAGGTCCGTCACGCGCGCCTGGGCGGAGAGCGTCGTACCCCATCCGGTACCCATGAGGACGACGAGGGTCGCGATCCGGGTGGAGCGGCTCATGCGGTCCATTCGCCCCCGATGCGTTGGCGAAACTCTTCCGCCCGCGCCCTGGCGACGTCTCGTCTTTCGATCACGAATTCCCTGGATTGTTGCAGTTCCTCGAGACGCTGCGACAACTCCTCGCCGCCGATCAGGTCCTCCGCATTGTCGGATGTCGCGTCCGGACGTCCCATCGGCACACGCAGGTCGCCGAAGCGTGAGAGATCCGCTCCGAAATCCCGCACCATGCGCGCATGACGCTGCCGTTGTTCGACCAATTCGATCTGGGCGTCGATGTCGAGCACCAGCAGGTCGTAACCCGCCGCATACCGCTCCAGCAGGTCCGCCTTGGCCCGGATTTCGTCCGGGGTGTCTCCGGGCTCGATGTTGATTGCCGGGAATGGATCGTCGTCGATCTCGATGGGACGTTCAAGCTGGTTGGCGTCGGCAAGCAGGATGTCGATCCGGCGACCGATAAGGTCTCGGCCGCGCGCATCCGGGGCCTGGGGTAGTTCCTCGTACAACTCGTCCAGCTCGTCGAGCACGCTCAACAGGTAGGACCGCCGAACCTGCTCCAGCCGGCCCGCGGCATCGGTCAGTTCCCTTTCGCTCTGCTCCAGCTCCCGCGCCTGATCCTGATAGATCGCCAAAGCGCGCTCGTACCGCGCCTGATCGCCGGACTGGCGGGCCTCGGTCACTTCGTCGAGGGCGTCGTCGAGCAGGTCGCGCTCCAGATCGCGGGCGCGGAGGGCGGCGTTGTAGGCACTCTCGGCCGCGCGATACTCGGACTGCTCCACATCCTGCGATGTCGCGGCGGAGGGAACGACTGCGCACAGACTCGCGGCCAGGACCACCAGGCGGAGCAGGCCCGCCGGCTTCAGTCCTTTGCCCTGTGCGGCCGATGGGGCCATGACCCGCCTCGGTTCAGGCGTCGATGCCGTATTTCTCGAGCTTGTAGTAGAAGGCGCTCGACTTCAGTCCCAAGTCTCTGGCGGCCTTCGCCTTGACTCCTCCCGCCCGCTCGAGAGCCTGCCTCAGGAGCCTCTCCTCAATACCCTCGAGCACCTCGTTCAGGTTCTTTCCGTTCTCGGGCAGCTCATCCGTCCGGGGCACGACGTCCCCGGCGTTCATCGCAGGCAGATCCCCGGCGTCGATTGTGGGACCGTCCGCAAGCAGGAGCGCCCGCTCGATCACGTTCTCGAGCTCGCGAACATTTCCCGGCCATGCGTAGCCGGTCAGCTTGTCCATCGTCTTCGCCTCGACGCCGCCGACCCGCGAGTTGGTGCGTTTACGCAACTTTGCGATGAAGTGGTCCACCAGGAGAGGGATGTCCTCGACGCGGTTCCTCAGGGGCGGGAGCACGATCGGGACCACATGCAGGCGGTAGAAGAGATCCTTGCGAAAGTCCTCGCTGGCCAGGAGTTCGTCGGCGGGAGTGTTGGTTGCCGCGATGATGCGCACATCCACGGGGATCGTCTTCTCTCCCCCCACGCGCTCGAGTTCGCGTTCCTGGATCACCCGCAGGAGCCTGACCTGCGTCATGGTGGAGATGGTTGAGATCTCGTCCAGAAAGATGGTCCCGCCGTGGGCGAGTTCGAAGCGCCCCCGCCGCCTCCGGTCCGCACCCGTAAAGGCACCCTTCTCGTGTCCGAACAACTCGGAGTCCAGCAGGCTCTCGGCGAGCGCTCCGCAGTTGACACGCACAAAGGGGCCGTCCCTGCGCGTTGAGCTGGCGTGAATGGCCCGGGCTACGAGCTCCTTGCCCGTGCCGGACTCTCCGTAGATCATGACCGTCGACTCGCTGGGAGCCACCCGGCTGATCCAGTCGTACACCCGCTTCATCGCTGGCGCTTCGCCGATGATCTGCCCGTAGCGGGCCTCGGTCTGCTCCTTCAGCGAAGTGTTCTCGATCCGCAGCGCCACGTTCTCCCGCCGCAGTTCGTCGCGCTCTTCCCGCTCGCGCAGCAGGCGGCCCACCTTGACCGCGAACTCTTCCGGAGAAAACGGCTTGGTGATGAAGTCGACCGCCCCCAGCTTCATCGCCTCGACGGCCCTGTCGACGGTGCCGAACGCCGTGATCATCAACACGTCCGTCTCCGGGGCCTGCGCCCGCACCTGGCGGAGTACCTCGATGCCGTCCATGCCTGCCATTCTGAGGTCGGTGACGACCAACTCGGCCCCATGCTCGCTGAGCAGATCCAGGCCCTGTCTGCCATTCTCGGCCGAAAAGGTCCGGTGGCCGTGCTTGCGCAGCAGCAGTTCGAGGCCCTCGCGGATGGCATCGTGATCGTCGATAATCAGCACTCGCGCCATGGCACCAGATGGACGGGCCCGCTGGGGGCGGTGGAAGGAAGGTCAAAACGGGACGGCGGCCGGAGGAGCGCACGGCCTGGAGCCCAGGATGCGCGCGCTGCTCGATCCTCGGGCGAGCTGGCTACAACCTCCTGACGGGCGCAGGCGCTAGCGTGCATTCGCTTCGCTTCGCGCGACCGGGAAGACCTCCGAGCCCGGCAAATATAGGTGGAACTCGGCGCCATTCCCAGCAGCGCCGTCGCCCGAGACGAGTTCGACCCTGCCGTCATGGGCGCGTGCAACGCCCGCCACAATGGCGAGCCCCAGGCCCGCGCCCCGTTCCTTGCTTGTTACGAAGGGCTGGAAGATTCGTCCCCGCAATGATTCCGGCACGCCCGGCCCGTTGTCGCGCACGGACACGATGACCTCGCCGTTGCTGAACGTACCCTTGAGCCAAACCCGGTCACCGGCTTCGGCGGCGTTGCGCAAAAGGTTCAGCACCATGCGCTTGACCTGCCCCGAATCCGCCACCACCTCCAGCTGCGCGTCCGGCAGATCGACCTCGAGGCTGCCTCCCCGCGACTCGAGTTCGGTCGCAACCAGCTCGGCCGCCTCCTTGAGCGGACCCCGGATGTCGTGCAGCGTCGGCTGCGGCGCCCGGGGCCGGGCGTACACCAGAAAGTCGGTGATGATGCTGTTGAGGGCATCCACTTCCGCCTGGATCTTGCGGAAGAGCTGGGCCCGTTCCTGCGGATCGGCGCTGTCTGCCGCAATGGCCGAGAAGAGTTTCAGCCCGCCCAGAGGATTCCGGATCTCGTGAGCCACCTGAGCGAGCATGAGCCGGAGCTGCTCGTCCCGCTGGATGATTCCCAGGCGCATGCGTTCCATCGCCCGCGAGAGACGGCCGATCTCGACACCCGCCTCCACTTCGACCGACCGCGTGATGCGGCCCCGCTGGATGCGAAGCGCCACCCTGCTGAGCCGCTCCAGAGGCTTCGCGATGCGGGCGGCCAGGCCGATGGCGACGAGAGCCGAGAGCACAACCGTGATCGCGGAAGCGAGGAGGACCGACCTCCGCAGCCTGGCCAGCGGATCGAGGTAGTCCGCTCGCATGAGCACGGCGAGGGCGAGGTCGGATTCCTCGTCGGATTCCTCCAGCCGCGCGAAACCGTACTTGTAGGAGCGGCCGTCCGTCCCCTCGAAGAACGTCGAGGTCGCCGATCCGTTCTCCCAGAGTCCGCTCAGGTCGTAGCCGGAGAAGATGAAGACGTCGGTCCCGATGATCGGAAGGGACGCGGCCGACTCGGTCGAAACGATGGCCGTATAGGAGGGCAGCCGATCGACGGTGCCCTCTCCCCCGGGCACCGAGCCTTCCCCGGGAGAGGCCGGACTTTGGCGGCGGATGATCCAGGCCGCGTCTACGTATCCACGGTCGACCAGACTGCGCAGGCGCTCGTGGGCCTCCGTCCAGAACAGATTCCCCTCGTCGCCCGGGCGGAGCAGGAGCAGGTTTTCCGCGTCCAGCCCGGTCTCCGCCGCCACGCCCGCGGTGACCTGGAGCTTGTCGTCCAACTCGTCCTCGAGTGCCCGATCGGTGACGGAGAACGCCATCCAGCTGCTCGCCGCCGTGAAGATGACCGCGAAGGCGACCAGGACCAGCACGTACAGGCGTCGAAGAGGCACTCTCGCGATCTCCGTTTCCGCTTTGGCTCCGGCTCAGGAGCACGCTCCCCGGTTTCGCCCGGCCCGCGGCCCAGGATTACAAACCACAGGGCACGCGCTCCAGGGCAACTTCGCTGAATTGAATCCCCGGTCCCGTCCGTGGCGCGATGACGAGATGGAAGGGGGTTTCCACCACTGCCGCGGGCGAGCAGAAATCCCCCGGGGCAAGCTCCACGAGTTGAATGATCGCACCCTCCGTGGGAACGATTTTCCTGATCTCCAGGATGCTCCCCGCCTCCTGGCGGGCGCCGTCCGCCGCGACCACCACCATATCCGTCTTCCAGTTGATGCCGGGAAGGGGAGTCCCGCCGGCGTGCCATCGCCAGAAGCTCCCCCAGTCGGCAGGCGCATCATCCTCGTCCGGTCCTCCGAAGAACACCTGGGATACGAGGTCCCGTTCACCGGACTTTGCCCCCCGGTCGAGGGTCGCGAACGGTATGCTATTGTGGTAGACGCTGGTGGCGGAACCTCCAAGGGTGCGGTCGTGCACGAGCCTGGACACCTGGATCACCCGACTGGCGTGTATGTCGGGCCCGGACCCGCCGGGATCCAGCGATCCGAGGGGACCCTTTGCGCACCGGGTCCAGCTCTTCTCCTCGCCCCGGATCTCATCCTGGATTCGAAGGGTTACGCGGGTTCGATGCGTTTCGCGGGTCTCGCGTTCCTCGGGATCACATATCGGGTCAAGACCGGGATCGAGGTCCTCGATGAAGAGATCCAGGCCGGCCGTGCCGTGGATCTGAGCGACCAGCGTAGCGTAGGATGCGGCGAACGCTGCCGGCAACCCGGGACTCCGGGTGGTGGCCTCGCTCCCGACCACCCCGCGGTAGGCAATCGACTCGAGCAACTGCCAGGCACCGGTCGACCGCCAGGTGAGCGTCTGACGCAGCTCTCCTTTATCAGGTGACGGGGGAAACTCTTGCGGAGTCACGACCTCCACGACCAGCTGACCGGACTGGCCAAAGCGCAGCATGGGTGGCCCCACGCCGTTTTCCTCGCACGCGGACGTGACGACCGCCAACATGGCCACCCGGATCCACGGAACCCCGAACTTGCTCGTCACACCGGTACCTTCGTCAGCCCCTTCGCTTGTTTGACGATGCCGAACTGGTGGCACCAATATACGGCGCTTCCCGCCGTCCGTCCTGCCGCCCCGCCGCTGCGGGCGGAGGCACACGATCGTTCCCCGGACCTTCGCGCAAAGGAGTCACATGGACACCCGCGACCGCCTCCTTGCCCTGTTGATCGAGCGGTCTCTCCGGGTTGGCCGCTTCACGCTCGCCAGCGGTGCCCGCTCGACGTACTACGTAGACGCGCGAGCGACGACGATGACCGCCGAGGGACAGGCGCTCGTCGGCCGCGTATGCCTGAGTTACCTCCGGCGCGCCGGTCTGGATCCCACACACGTCGGCGGCCTTACGATGGGCGCCGATCCGATCGCCTACGCCATCGCACGCCAGAGCTGGGAGGACGGCCGGCCCATCGACGCGTTTTCCGTCCGCAAGGACGCGAAGGACTACGGCACCCGGCGCAGGGTCGAGGGCGGGCTCCCGGCGGATGCGCGCGTGGTGGTCATCGAGGACGCCATGACGACCGGTGGGAGCACCCTCAAGGCCATCCGGGCGGTCGAGGACCACGGCGCCCGGGTCCTCGCCGTCCTCGCACTCGTCGACCGTGAGGAAGGAGCCCGCGAGCGCATCGCGCGCGAAGGGTACGCCGCGACAACCGTGTTTCCCGCGAGCGAACTCCTCGCCGCCCGCGAGGAGCAGGCCGGCGCGGAGACTCCAGGGGCGCCGGGCTAGAGTCCCACCCAACCCGACGCCGGCTCCCGCCGACCGGTCAGTCGAGCAGTCGGAGGGGCATCACCAGGCAGAGGTAGTCGACCGCGTCGCCGTCCTCTGCGGGGACCGGCTCGACGGTTGCTGCACGCTCCGGCGCCTTGAACGCCAGCCGAACGTCATCCGTGGGCATGTGCTGGAGCACCTCGATCAGATAGCTGGCGTTGAACCCGATATCGAGGTCGTCGCCCTCATATCCGAGATCCACCTCATCGTAGCCCTCGCCCAGATCGGGAGTGCTCACGCTCAGGTTCATCCGGCTACCGGAAAAACTGAGCTTGATGCGGTGTGTCTGGTCGCTGGCGACGACATCCATCCGCTTTACGGCGGCAAGCAGGCTGTTCTTGTCGACCACCGCGAACTTGTCGTTGTCCCTGGGGATTACCTGCTTGTAGTTCGGGTAGGTGCCGTCGATCAGCCGGGTATAAACCTCGGTTGGCCCTGAGCGGAACCCGAGGAAGTTGCCATCGCGGCCCAACTCGAGTTCATCCCCTTCCCCGAAGAGCCGCTGAACCAGCCTCAGCGCCGAGGGGGGGACGATGAGGTTCGACGCCGCCGGCCCGGACGTCTCGGTCTTCACCGACATCCTCGCAAGCCTGTGGCCGTTGGTCGCCACCATTCGCATCTCGTTGCCGCGCAACTCCCAGAGCACTCCGCTCAGGATTGGCCTGCTTTCTTCGCTCGATACCGCGAAGGACGTGTTGCGGATGAGCGACAGAAGGTCGGCCCCCGAGGTAGTCCATGCCTGATCGAAGTCGAGGTGGGGCGACGACGGGAAATCATCCGCAGGCAGACCGTTGAGCTTGAAGCGGCTCTTGCCGCAGACCAGCTCCATCTGGCTCCCCAGAGTGCCGGCCGCCACCGGACGGTCGGGCAGCGCCCGCACGATTTCCTGGATCTTCTTGCCCGGAACCGTCAACGAACCTGTCTCCTGAACCTCTGCGGCGACGCGGGTTCGAACGGTGACATCCAGATCCGTGGCCGTGATCCAGAGACCGTCTTCGGTCGCATCGAACAGGATGTTGGAGAGAACCGGCAGTGTGGTGCGGGCTGGAACGGATTGGGAGACTGCCGTGAGTCCCTGGTACAGGTTCTGCCGAGTCAGGGCAAGTTTCATCTGGTTCGGATCCTGGGAGATGGAGTTGCGATCTTGAGGGAATCCACGAGAGGAAGTTCGAGTTCTACCCTTGTACTGCAAGACCGTAGTAGTAGTAGAGGCTGTGGAGTTGTAGACAACGCCTCGCTTCCGCCCGGGTAACCTGGTTCTTCCCAACGGTCTCGGGAATGGGGGGATGCCGTGGATTGCGGATGCAAAAGACCATCCGGCTTTCCATGAATCCACAACTGGGGCTTCGGGAGCGGAGCAAGCCACGCAGTTTCCCCGGTTCTCCCCAGCGGTTTGAACATGATTCTCAGACTCCTCCCGCGAGAATCTGGTCTCGCAGGCGAGAGACGCGGCTGGCGAACTCCTCGTCCGTCTGCAGATCCCGATCCACCTTTCTGATCGAGTGGATCACCGTGGAGTGATCCCGTCCGCCGAAGGCCGCGCCAATCCTGGTAAGGGGCAGGTCGAGGATCTCCTTGATAAGGAACATGGCGACCTGGCGGGGCACGGTCACGTCGCGAGTACGCCGCTTCGAGACGAGGCCTCGGGGTTCCACCCCCCATGCCGCCGCGGAGGCATTCAGGATATCGGTTGCCGATGTGGACGGGGACGGGACGAGGGTCGGGATTCGCGATTCCTGCAGGGCCTCGTGCGCGAGCGCGATCGTGATCTCCTGATTCGTCAGGGACGAGAAGGCGAGCAACTTGATGATCGCGCCTTCCATCTCCCGGACCGAAGAGGTACATGAACGGGCTACAAGGTCAATCACGTCATCCTCCAGGAAGAGCCCGTCGGCGGCGGACTTCTTGCGGACGATGGCGATCCGGGTTTCGTAGTCGGGGGGCTTGATGTCCGCCACCAGACCCCACGCGAACCTCGACACCAGGCGTTCCTCGAGCCCGGACAGGCTGCTGGGCGCGCGGTCGCTGGTGAGAACAATCTGCTTCTGCGCGTCGTACAGGGCGTTGAAGGTGTGAAAAAACTCTTCCTGTGTGCGCTCCTTGCCCTCGAGGAAGTGGATGTCGTCGACGAGCAGGAGGTCGATATGCCGATAGCGCCGGCGGAAACCGGGGGTGGCACCCTCCTGGATGGATGTGACCAGCTCGTTGGTGAATTGCTCGGTGGGAACGTACGCGATGTGCGTCTGCGGGGCGTGCTGTTGCAGGTAGTTGCCGATCGCGTGCATGAGATGGGTTTTTCCCAGTCCCACCCCTCCGTAGACGAAGAGGGGGTTGTACATGCGGGCCGGTTTCTCGGCGACGGCGCGGCAGGCAGCGACCGCAAGCTGGTTGTTGTTGCCTACGACGAAGCGGTCGAAGGTGTACCGTTCGTTCAGTTTGTCGGAGGGGACCGTCGGCTTCGACTCGGAGATCCTGGACCGATATGGGGGTGAGGAATAGGTGGGGCCATCCGCGGGCAGAGCGAAGGCCGCGGGCGAGGGGTGTGAAGCCGACGAACGGTAGGAGACCGACAGGGGGCGTCCCAGCCTCTGCTCGATGCTCCTGCGGAGAAGCGCGCCGTACTTGTCCTCGATCCACTCCACGTGGAACTGGCTGGGGGCCTCGACCAGCAACTCGTCGTCCGAGAAGCCGACCGCCTCGGTGCCCGAGAGCCAGGTCTGAAAACTCTGCTCCGGAAGGTAGGTCCGCGCGGCCGCCAGGGCGTGAGCCCAGATCTCGGAAGCAGAGAGTTCCATCGAGGAAGGACTGGGGGAGGAGAATCAAGGGCCGGGGCTTGCGCGGAGAGCCCCCGGGGCAGCGAAGGATGCAACGGTATCCCGGGAGTGTGGAAAAGTCAATCGCCGATCGCGGGCCTGCGCCCCCGGGCCACGGTGTTCGCGCGCGGATGGCGCGGCGCGCCGGGGTTGACGGCCCGCGCGGATTTCCGGTAGGTTCCTCGCCCGTCCCGCGTTTGTCTGCCGGCCGGTACCCGGGGGTCGACAGGATGCGGGTGGTTCCCTTCACGACCGTTCCTCATGAAACCGACATACAGACCACGGAACCGAAAGAGAAAGAACACCCACGGATTCCGCGCCCGAATGAGCACTCGGGCAGGCCGCAAGACGCTGTCGAGGCGGCGGAGGAAGGGGCGCCGCCGGCTGGTCGTGGAGGTCGGCTCGAAGTAGACGGCGCAGCCGCCGAGCCGGGACCTCCAACCGAAGTATGCTTCCCTCCCGTGAGACGAATTCGGCGCTCTGGCGAGATCCGTGGCCTGTTGAGGCGGGGGAAGCGGAGGAGGACGTCAGAACTCGACGTCTTCCTCGCGGCTTCCCCCACATCCTGTGCACGCTTCGGGTCGATCGTGCCAAAGCACGGCCACACCATCGTGGATCGCAACCGGCTGAGGCGCCGACTGCGTGAGATCGGGCGACTCGAGGTGCTGCCGCGGCTGGACACCCACCCTCGGGATCTGGACTTCCTGGTCAGGGCCAGACGGGAGGCGTACCACGTGTCGTTCCAGCAGCTCAGGAATCAACTGGTGAAGCTGACCGAGGAGCTCCTCTGAAGTTCTTGCTGAGCGGCATTCGATTCTATCGCGCGGCGATCTCTCCGTTGGCGCCGCCTGCCTGTCGGTTCGTGCCCAGTTGTTCGGCTTACGCACTGGAAGCGCTCGAGCGGCACGGAACCCTGCGCGGCTGCTGGCTGACGCTGCGGCGGCTCTGCCGGTGCCATCCCCTTGGCGGGAAGGGGTTCGATCCGGTGCCTCGGGGACACCAGCGATGAGGCCGGAACTGCGCTTCGTCCTCGCCATCCTTCTGATGGTCGGCGTCCTGTTCGGAACCAACCTGCTTTTTCCGCCTCCCCCCGCCCCGGAGGCGCCGGTCCCCGCAGCGGTGGAAGGCGAGCCCGAACCGGCGGAGCCGACTGAGCCTGCGGTCTCGCCGAGCAGCGGGATCGCGACCGCGGCGCCGGATCCGCCGGCAGTGCCGGAGCGCCGGATCCTCGTCCGGGGACCTCTCTACGAATTCGAGTTCAGCAACTACGGGGCACAGCTCCATTCCGCAGTGCTGCCGGGATTCCGTTCGTTCGCGGATGACGGTCCCGTACAACTTCTCCTGCGCAGCGGGCCGGGCGCGCTGGGCAGCCGGGTCGCGGTCGCCGGAGACACCCTCGATTTCTCCATGGTGCCGTTCGAAGTGTCTCCCGCGGAAGGACTTGTGCTGGTCGAGGGAGATGACCCGCAGGAGTTGAGCTTCACCTTCCGCAGTCCCGACGGGCGGAGCGGCTTCGAGATTCAGTATCGTTTCGATCCCGACTCGTACCTGATCGATGTCCGCGGGCGCGTTCTCGGGGTCGACCGGGGTCTTCTGCTCACCGACTTGGGCCAGGGACTGGCGTTCAACGAAGCGCGCCCCGGGGATGATGAACAGGCGCTGGCCTACGTGGTCAACCATACCCAGGACGGGATCCGGCAGCGGCCGCTCAGGAATTTCGAGGAGGATCGGGTCGAGGACGGTCCGCTGCTGTGGGTGGCGCTCAAGAGCAAGTATTTTCTGGCTGCCCTTCTGGCAGGAGAAGACTGGGAGACGGAGCGCTTCCTGGGCGGGGTGTTCGCGCGGCGCCCGGTCGACCTGTACGGCGGGGAGGAGCCGCGGGTATCGGTAACCGCGGCGCAGAGCCTGCTGCCCGACGATTCGTTCGCCTACCGGATCTACCTGGGGCCGCAGGACTTCACCCGGCTGAGGGCGATCGGCGGCGACCTGGAGGACGTAAACCCGGTCGGCTGGAGGTGGCTGCGGCCCGTTATCCAGCCGTTCGCAGCAATCATCACCACCATCCTCATCTACCTGCACAACCAACTGGGCTGGGGCTATGGATGGGTGTTGATCCTGTTCGGGGTCATGATGCGCGTCGTACTCTTTCCGCTGAACCAGAAGGCCATGCGCGCGCAGCTGAGGAACACCGCGGTCGCGCCCATGGTCAAGGAAATCCAGGCCAAGTACAAGAACGACCCGGAACGGCAGCAGAAGGAGATGATGAAGCTGTACAGGGAGCACGGATTCAATCCGCTGGCCGGATGCGTTCCCATGCTCATCCCCTTCCCGGTGCTCATCACGCTCTTCTTCGTCTTCCAGAACACCATCGAGCTTCGCGGCGTCTCCTTCCTCTGGCTCCCTGATCTCTCCGCCCCGGATCCCCTTTACCTGCTTCCCGTCTTCCTGGGCGTATCCATGTTCCTGCTGCAGTGGGTGAGCATGCGTACGATGGATCAGGTGAACCCCCAGATGAAGATGATGCTGTGGTTCATGCCGATCTTCATGGTTTTCATCTTCTTCCAGTTGGCATCGGGGCTGAACCTCTACTATGCGACGGCCAACATCGCCACGTTGCCCCAGCAGTACTGGATTGCAAGGGAGCGACAGAAGGCGAAGAACAAGGCATCCTAGGCCGGAGGCGCTTGCCGGCCAGGCGTGGTACAGGGAGCAGGATTGACGGACACCATCGTTGCAGCGGCCACCCCGCCGGGGCCCGGCGCCCTCGCTGTGGTGCGCATCTCCGGGCCGAGCGCCTTTTCCGTCAAACGCGCGCTTGCGCCGCGTCTTCGTGCCCCCGCGGACCGGCGAGCGATGCTGGCGGGACTGCACGACCCGGAGACGGGAGAGCTCCTGGACCGGGGGATCGTCACCAGCTATCCGGCGCCCGCCAGCTACACCGGAGAGGACATGGTGGAGATCTCCTGCCACGGCGGATATCTCATCCCGGGCCTCCTCGTGGAGCACGCTATCGAAGCAGGCGCCCGCATGGCGGAACCCGGAGAATTCACCCGGCGGGCCTACCTGAACGGGAAGATGGATCTGCTACAGGCGGAAGCCGTGTGCGATCTGGTGGGCGGGCGCAGCAGGGCGCTGCACCGGGTGGCCGTGCATCAGATGGAGCGTGGGCTGTCGGCCAGGATGACCGCGGCGCGCGAGTCCCTTGTCACGTTGGAGGCACTGCTCGTCCACCATCTGGATTTTCCGGATGAGGACGAGCCTCCGACGAGCCTCGGGTCAGTAGCTGGCGAGGCCCGGGAGGTGCGTCTCCGGCTGGAGGGCGTGCTGGCCACGGCACCGGAGGGGGAGCTGCTCAGAGAGGGCGCGCTGACCGTCCTGGCCGGGCGTCCAAACTCCGGTAAATCAAGTATTTTCAATGCTTTAGTGGGATACGAGCGTGCCATCGTCACCGAGGTGCCGGGCACAACGCGAGACGCGCTTGAGGCAACCGTGTCCTTGAGCGGCTATCCATTTCGGCTTGTGGACACCGCCGGGCTCCGGGAAACCGGGGAGCGCGTCGAAGCACTGGGGATCGAGGTTGCCCGCCGCTATCTGGCGCGGGCGGACCTGGTGCTGTATTGCGCGGAGGGGAGCGAAGGGGTGTCCGAGGTCGATCTGGAGTTTCTGGGGGCATGTGACTGCCCGTTTCTGGTTTTGGAAACCAAGGCCGATCTGGCCCGGCAGGGCAACGGTGCCACGCGCGAGTACGTTGACGCCGGCGAAGCCCTGCCTCGGCGGATCGCCACGTCGGTGGTCACGGGCGAGGGACTGGAGGAGCTGGGCAGGGTCCTGCCGGGGATGGTCTTCGGAGGACTGGTCCAGGCGAACGCAGACACGCCGGTCGTGACCCGCAGGCGGCACCGCCGCGCCCTGGAACGAGCGGTAGGGGAACTGAATGCGTTTGAACGCGCCCTGGCGGACGGGATCCCGGCTGAAGTGGCCGCAACCCATCTGAGGCCGGCGGAGACGGCTCTGGAGGATATCCTTGGGATCGTTACCCTGGATGAGGTGCTCGACCGGGTGTTCCGCGACTTCTGCATCGGCAAGTAGGCACGTGAAGGAAGGCGCAGCGAGAGAGGGTTGTACGGGTGTGGTGTGGCCTAGTTAAGTGATTGTTAGAATTGATGTTATAGCATTCTTCAAGCCGCTCCGACGGACGGTGCGGGAAGCGCGGATAGCAGATCGTGGATAGAACGTACGACGTGATTGTGGTTGGCGGAGGCCACGCCGGGGCGGAGGCAGCGGCGGCAGCCGCCCGCCTCGGAACCCGCGTCTTGCTGATCACCCCTGACCTTGCGCGCATAGGTCAGATGAGCTGCAATCCTGCGATCGGCGGCATTGCGAAAGGCGTCGTTGCCCGCGAGGTCGACGCGCTCGGCGGGGTCATGGGACGGGCCACGGACGCGGCGCGCATTCACTTTCGCATGCTCAACCGTTCCAAGGGGCCAGCCGTGTGGGGACCGCGCGCGCAGTGCGACCGGACCCTGTATTCGCTGGCGGTGCGGCGAGTGCTGGAAGAGCAGTCGACGCTGGACCTCTTTCAGGACATGGTTTCCGATCTCGTGCTTCGGGGCGACCGCATTGCCGGCGTGCGCACGCGCACCGGACTCGAGTTCAGGGCCCCGGCCGTTGTCATCACGACAGGGACATTTCTTCGCGGCCGCATTCATGTCGGCCTGGGAGCCGGGGTGGAGGGAGGGCGCGCCGGAGAAGAAGCCTCGGTCGAACTGGCCTGTGCGCTCCAGGGTCGCGAGTTGGAGGTGGCGCGTTTCAAGACGGGTACGCCGCCCCGTATCGATGGCCGGTCCGTGGATTACAAGAAGCTGGAGGAGCAACCGTCGGAGCCCGGGGTTCGCTTCTCGGCGTTTGTGCGCGAGGAGTTTCCGGGCGAGCGTCCCTGCTGGATTACGTGGACCGGGAAGGAACTCAGGGACATCGTGCAGGAAAACCTCGAGCGGAGCGCGCGATTCGGTGGGTCCATCGCGGGCCGGGGGCCGCGGTACTGTCCGTCTATCGAAGACAAGATCGTCCGGTTTCCGGACGCACGCGGGCACCAGGTGTTTCTGGAGCCTGAGGGGTTGGACACGACCGAACTCTATGTGAACGGGTTGTCGACCTCCTTGCCTCCGGAAGTGCAACTCCGATTCCTGCGGAGCGTACCGGGGTTGGAGCAGGTGCGCATGACCCGAAGCGGGTACGCGATCGAGTACGACTACTTCCTTCCGCATCAGCTGCGGCACACGCTGGAGGTGAAGTCGATCGAGGGGCTGTTCTTCGCCGGGCAGATCAACGGCACGACCGGCTACGAAGAAGCCGCCGGGCAAGGGTTGGTGGCCGGTGCAAACGCCGGCCTGGCCGCCCTGGGGGAGGCACCGTTCATTCTGGAGCGCGACCAGGCGTACATTGGCGTGCTGATTGACGACCTGGTCACCAAAGGGGTGGATGAACCCTATCGCCTCTTCACCTCGCGTGCGGAGTTTCGGCTGCTGCTCCGCCAGGACAACGCGCTCTCGCGCCTGGGACCGGTCGCGCGCGCAAGGGGCCTGTTGTCGCCAAACCAGACCCGGGTGCTTGAAGAACGCCTGGAAACGGAGGGGCGTCTGATCGAGTGGTTCCGATCGACGCGCCTGGGCCCCGAGCAGGTGAACGACGCGTTGGCGGAGGCGGGATCGAGCCCCTTGCGCACTCCCGCACGAGCGGTGGAGTTGTTGAGAAGGCCGGAGGTAAGGTCGGAGGTGCTGATTCGGGCGGCCAATGCGTCGTTTGTTGAAGAGGGTTGGGAGGAGGCGCTGCTGGCTGTCGAGGTCGACCTGAAGTACGCGGGATATGTGCAGCGCGAGCGGGATCGAGCGGCCGCCCTGCGGGCGCGTGCGGCATTCCGCATCCCGCAGGACATCGTGTACGAAGGATTGGCGACGCTGTCGCACGAAGCCCGCGAAAAGCTCGATCAGGTACGACCGGCCACACTGGCGCAGGCCTCGAGGGTCTCGGGTGTCTCGCCGGCAGACCTTCAGAACCTCGTCATGGAGATCCGGAAGCAGGGGGGCGTCGCTGCCGAACGTTTCACGGGAAACATGACGGTGAAACAGCATCGTGGAACGGACCGTGTTTCACGGGAAACATGACGGTGAAACAAGGCGCACCTCGGGAGTTCGACATCGGGTTCCTGGTGGGGGTCCTCGTTGGAGAGGGACATTTCGGTGGAGATGGGCGGCAGCCGCACGTCACGCTCCGCATGCACACCGACCACAAGGCGCTCTTCGACTGGATCATGGAGCATTTCCCCGGTGGGAAGCTGTACGGTCCCTACCGGCACGGCGGACGTCAGTACTACCAGTGGATGGCGCGCGGATCCTTCCTGCGGGAACACCTGGTTCCCTTGCTGGACCGGTATCTGGACGAGAAGCTGGATGCAAAGGCCGCCCACCGCTTCCAGGCGATGAAGGCGCGGTACTTCCCTGATTCGGACGCCACCGCGGGCTAGGAACACTGCTTGACACGGACCGCGGACAGCGGCAGCAGGCCCATGTCAAGATGCCCTGCAATCGGGCGCAAAACTCCCATGCCGGCAACGCGCATCCACCTTTTCCGCAAACCGGGGGTCAGGTAGCTTTCGAGTGCGACCTCTTCCCCCGAATCCCGAGTCCGACCCAGGAATCCCACCCTTGTTGTGGACAAACCTCGCCCCGGAAAGAGCTGACCACGGCTAGCCATGTCCAGAGTCATTACCATCGCCAACCAGAAGGGGGGCGTAGGCAAGACCACAACCGCGATCAACCTGGGAGCTGCGTTGGCAGTGGCTGAACAGCGCACGCTGGTCATCGACATGGATCCACAGGCCAATGCGAGCAGCGGATTGGGCCTATGGGGCCATGATCAGGTCTCCGGCATGTACGACGTCATGATCGGGGGGCGCTCGATCGAGGAATCAAGGGTTCGTCAGCTTCACTTCCCCTATCTGGACATGGTAGGCACCACCCGCGACCTCGCCGGCGCGGAGATTGAACTGGTAGGTGTAGAAGCCCGCGAATCCGTTCTGCGTGCGGCACTTGAGCCCATTCGCGAGGATTACGACTACATTCTCGTGGACTGTCCCCCCTCGCTGGGACTCCTGACGCTCAACACGCTCACGGCGGCCGACTCCGTACTCATCCCGATTCAGTGCGAGTTCTACGCGCTGGAAGGCCTCAGCCAGCTTCTCAACACGGTGCGGATTGTACAGCGGGGACTGAACACGGGCCTGGAGATCGAGGGCGTGCTCCTGACGATGTTCGACAAGCGGCTCAACCTCTCGAAACAGGTCGCCCGGGAAGCCCGTGAGTACTTTGGGGACAAGGTCTTCACCAACGCGATTCCCAGGAACGTTCGGCTTGCCGAGGCGCCGAGCTTCGGCAAGCCCATCATCGTATACGACGTCCTCTCGGCAGGGGCTCGCTACTACCTCCGTCTTGCGAGGGAAGTTATTCAGCGAACGCAGCACAGGATTACCAGGTCGAGGGCCCGAGCAGCTTCATGAGCATTGCTCCGAACACTCGACTCGGGCGCGGCCTGGGCGCCCTGCTTGGCGATCATCTCGATCGGCCCGTGGAAGGCGAAGTCGCGCGCCTGCCCCTGGATTCCGTGGGCCCCAATCCCTTCCAGCCTCGTCGTGAGTTCAAGGAGGACGAAATCCGGGAACTCGCGGCGTCCATCAGCGCCAACGGACTGCTTCAGCCCGTGCTCGTCAGATCCGCGCCGGAACCGGAACATTGGGAACTGGTGGCGGGAGAGCGCCGGCTGCGAGCAGTCACGAGGCTCGGCTGGAGCGACGTGCCGGCCATCGTCCGCGAGGTGGATGATGAAACCATGCTTGTGCTGGCGCTTGTAGAGAACCTCCAGCGCCGCAATCTCGGCGCGCTGGAGGAAGCCGAGGGCTACAAGGTGCTTGTGGAGAAGTTCAAGCGCACACAGGAGGACATTGCGCTGGCTGTCGGGAAGAGCCGGGCCACGGTAACCAACATCCTCCGCCTTCTGAAGCTCCCCGTCGAGGTCCGGCAGTTGCTGGGGGAAGAGAAGCTCACGCCGGGACACGGCCGAGCGCTCCTCGCCGTCGACGACGAGGAATGGGCCGCCGAGTTGGCTCGAATGGTGGTCGAAGGCGGTTGGTCCGTCCGCAGGCTGGAGGAGACCGTGCGCACGAACCCGACGCGTCCGCCTGGCAATGAGGACGCGTTGGACCAGCGAAAACGCCGGGCTCGGCAGTCGAGAGCACTGGATCCGGTGCTGGGCGCGTTGCAGGAAGAGTTGCGCGCCGCGCTCGGGACACGAGTCGTAGTTCGACGGCAGCGAGGGAGCAAAGGGCGCATCGAGATCCCCTTTCACGATGATCGGGATCTCGAACGCGTTTTTGCCCTGGTGTCGGGTCGGGAGGCCGCGGATGTTCTGGAATAGGAAGTCTCGAAGTCGTCGGGCTCTGACGGTCATGTTGCTCGCTGATGGCTCGGCGGATGCCCAGAGCTATGAATTGACCGCGACCCACGCTGCACTGATTTCGCTCGCGCTGATTGGGCTGCTTTCCGCGGGCTACGTGGCCGGTGTTGCGGTGACCACGCATCGCGTCGATATCATGTCGGACTCGCTGGCGGCCCAGGCGGAGGGGCTTCGGGAGCTGGGCGCGCACATCGACACGGTGGAAGCACGCTACCGGCGGATTGCGGAACTCTTTGGAGCCCGCCCAACCGCGCTCTCGGACCTGTGGCTTCCGCCGACCGGGAACGCAGCAAACGCTGGTCGGTCGCTCGTCGACGAAACCAGGCCCACCAGTTGGCCACTCACCGAGAGAGGCTTTGTAACCCAGGCCTTGATAGAAGGAATGGTTGGCGAACATCCAGGCCTGGACATCGCTGTTCCCACAGGCTCCTACATCCGCGCGGCGGGCGGAGCCGTCGTAGCCGAATCGGGCGAAGATCCGCTCTACGGGCGGTTTGTGCGCCTTGACCACGGCGACGGATACACCAGCTTATATGCCCATGCTTCCATGACGTTTGTGGAAAGCGGAGACCTGGTGCGCCAGAACGAGGTCATTGCATTGAGCGGATCAACGGGCCGGTCGACGGCTCCGCACCTGCACTTCGAGGTCCTTCGAAACAACGAACCCGTCGATCCGTTGACGATCCTTGTGCGACCTTGATGGTTGCCGGAACCCGCTATCCATTGACTCCACCCAAACTTCCAGTAAGGGAAACGCCAGGATGAGCAAACAGCGCCCGACTTCGCCCCCCGCGCCTCCAGACAACACGATTTCGATCATCGGACCCGGGATGACCGTAATCGGGAACTGCAAGACCGAGGGGACCATTCGCATCGAAGGCAGGATCGAGGGGGGAGTGGAGGCCGGAAAGGCCGTTGTCGTCGGAAGGAACGGTACGGTCGTCGGCGACATCTCCACCCAGGACGCGGTGATCTCGGGGCGGCTCAAGGGGAGCTTGAAGATTGCTTCGCGGCTCGAGCTCCAATCGTCCTGTGACGTCGACGGCGATATCGACACTCGCCGGATCGTCCTCGAGGAGGGCGCCACCGTCAACGGAACCGTCAAGATGGGGAGCCGAGGAGCCAAACCACCCTCTCCCCGGAAGTAGGAATGGGTGGGGGGGTGCGGATGGCTCCGGTGTCCGTCGGGGAGTGTTGTGAGCGGAGACCCCGGACAAGGTTCCCCGCAAGCCACCTATGTTTCCACGCTTCTCCACAGAGTGTGGACAATCTCGCAAGTCATTTCAGGCCATTGTTTTGAGGGACAGTCCGCTCTCCCCGCAAGTCGCGTTGTCCACGACACTGCTGTTTTTCCACGATCCTGCGGGAACCCGTTGAGACTGCACCCGCTCGTCGCGGGCATTCATGCGCATGACCCCATCAGGAAGGGGGCCGGGACATGAAGCTGGAATCGCTTGTCGAGTACGTCGACGGCTACCTGCAGGTGCCGGGTTTCCCGGACTATCCCAACGCCTACAACGGCCTTCAGGTCGAAGGGCCGGCCGAAGTAAGCAGCATCTGTGCCGCGGTGGACGCCAGTGAAGCCGCCATAAACGCCGCTGCCGCACGCGGAAGCAACCTCCTGCTCGTGCACCACGGGCTCTTCTGGGATGGGGCGGCTCCCGTCACCGGCAGGCGTTTCCGGAAGCTGTCCGCCCTGCTCCGCAACGAGGTCGGTCTCTACTCGGCTCATCTGCCGCTGGACGCACATCCCGAGGTCGGCAACTGTGCCTTGCTCGCGCGCGCGCTGAGCATCGAAGTCGAGAAGGGATTCGGCTCATACCAGGGCGTTGACGTGGGTTGGATCGGGACGACCTCGGAAACCCGTCAGTCCCTGCGGGATCGGGTGGCCGAATCTCTACAAGTCTCAGTCCGACTTATAGATGGAGGGCCTGAGCACATTCACCGCGTCGCGGTAGTGACGGGGGCGGGCGGATCCATGATCGCCGAAGCGGCGGCATCGGGCGCCGATGCGCTCGTCACGGGTGAAGGCGCGCATCATACGTACTTCGACGCGATGGAATGCGGGATCAACGTGTACTATGCGGGCCACTACGCCACCGAGACCCTCGGGGTGCGCGCGCTCGCCGCCCATCTGGAGGCGCGCTTCGGCATTCCCTGGCAGTTTCTGGACTTTCCCACAGGTTTGTAGACAACCGTCCGAAGCCGTTGTGCGCCGGGCGAGCCAAGCTGGCGAGCCACCCTGGACCAGGAGCCGAAAAGACCGATGAAGGAGAAGCGAGGCGCATCATGAAGTGTCCGCAGTGCGGCGCCGAAGCCGCCGGCAAGTTCTGCGCGGAATGCGGGGCGGCCCTCCGACAGCCGGAATGCCCCTCCTGCGGTGAAGCGGTCCAGGCGGGAGCGTCGTTCTGCATCTTCTGCGGAACACCCCTCCGGCGCCGCCGGCCGGCAGCCACGAGCGCGGGCGGCAGGAGGGTGCTGTGGGCCAGCGGCGTGTTCGCCGGCGTCCTGATCGTCGGTGCCGGGTACTGGGCGCTCGCACGGGACGAGCCGGAGGAGGCCCCGCTCCCCCGTCCCGCGGCGGAGCTGAACCCAGCCGCGGGGACGCCCCCGGATCTGAGCTCCATGACGCCGCGAGAGGCGGCGGATCGGCTGTACGACCGAATCATGCGGGCCGCGTCCGCCGGGGACACCGCGGAGGCGCTGGCGTTTCTGCCGATGGCACTTGACGCCTACAACCTGGTGTTTCCTCTGGATGAGGACGGCCACTACCACGTGTCCCTGCTGCATGCTCTGGGCGGGGACTACCAGATGTCCCGGGACGTGGCCGAAAGAGCCCTGGCCGACGCACCCAGCCACCTGCTCCTCCTGGGCGCGGCGGCGCGAGCGGCCTCCGAACTGGGCGATAGTGATGGAGCCAACGCCTATTACGCCCGATTCATGGAGGCGTGGGAAAGCGAACGGGCGCGCGGGCTCGAGGAGTACTCCATGCACGCCATCCCGCTCGCGGAGATGAGGGAGGCGGCAGAGGTTCGGGCCGGTGGGTAGTTCCGGGAGACGTCGGTCGCGGCCGAAGCCGGTCAGCGCCGTCAGCCGCGCGTGATCGAGTCCCCTCTTCCGCTCGTCGGCACGATCGCGGGCGTGGTGGTGCTGGCCCTCTGGCTGGAGCGTCGCCGGGTGCCCGGGCTCTGGAAGCTGGGGGCCACCCTGCTCGCCATCGCCATTGGCGGAGTTCTCTCCAACACGGGGCTCGTGCCTCCGGCTTCGCCCATCTATCAGGCCATCACCGGCACCGTGACCGATCTGGCCATCGTGTGGCTGTTGCTGGCGGTCAACCTGGCCGACCTGCGGAAGGCCGGCGGGGCCATGCTGGTCGCGTTCGGGATCGCGGTGGCGGGCACGGCCCTCGGGGCGTTCGCGGGGGCGTTCCTGTTCGGCAACGCGGTCGGCGACGAGACCTGGAAGCTGGCTGGAGCGCTAACGGGGACCTACTCGGGAGGATCGCTGAACTTCACCGCGGTCAGCCGCGCGGTCGACATGTCCGACGCCCTCTTCGTGGGCGCCACCGCCGCGGACAACGTCGTCACCGGTCTCTGGCTGGCGGCGTGCGTGGTGCTGCCCCGATGGATCGGGCGGTACTACCCGGCACCGGCTTCATCGGAAGCGGTCCCGCCGGGTTCGCAGGCAGACGATTCCTCGCAGGACTCGAGCCCTGACGAGGACGAATCCGCGCACCCCCTCTTCGCCGACGCATCGGTTTCCACCCATCAGGTGGCCATCCTGGTCGCGGCAGGATTCGCGATCGTGATCGCGTCGCGGGGCGTTGCGGCCATCACTCCCGGAATCAATCCGGTGCTCTGGCTCACCACCCTGGCCCTGGTTGCGGGCCACGTCATGCCGTCCGGGGCGAAACGGGGCGCGCTTCAGCTCGGCAACCTGGCGCTGCTGTTCTTCTTTGTGGTGATCGGCATCTACTCGCGGATCGCGGAAGTGCTCGCGGTGGGCGTCCAGGTGCTCTTCTACGCCCTGTTCGTTGTCGCCGTCCACGGAGTGCTGCTCTTCCTGGCGGGCCGCTTCCTGCGCGTGGACATCGGCACGCTGTGCGTAGCTTCCCAGGCCTCCGTGGGAGGACCCGGGAGCGCACTCGCGGTAGCGGTGGCGGGGGGATGGCGATCCCTCATTCTGCCGGGCATTCTGGTGGGTCTCCTCGGCTACGCGCTGGGCACCTACGCGGGGATGGGCATCGCAGGAGCGGTGCGGGGATTCGGCTTCTGAGAGCCGATCGAATGCCGGGGAGGCGTTCGTGGACGGGTGCCGGAGCAGACCCCGAACCGGCGTGCTCCGTTGCCGTAGAAAGCGTCGGGGTTTTATCATTCCAAGCTACGCACCGGGACGCGCAAGATGGTGCCGGAACCCGGGATGGAGACCCTTCGCGGGCCCGCATTCGCCGGCGGACCCTGACCAGCCAGAATTGCGATCCCCGGGGGGCCGATCCGGGTCCGGCTCAAGGGAACGAGCGACGGAGAACTCGAGGTTGAGCCAGCCCCTCAAAGCCTGGAAGGGATACGCGCCGGCGCGGAAGGACACGGGCACCGTCAGGCCCAAGGGCACTTCCCGCATACGCGCCCACGAGGGCCTCGCCACCATATCCCCGAGCGAGCGCAAGCCGTCCTGGCTCAAGGTGCGTTCTCCCGGGGGCCCCAACTATCTGCGGCTGAAGCGGCTCATGCGCAGCGAGGCACTTCACACCGTGTGCGAGGAGGCGGGCTGCCCCAACATCGGTGAGTGCTGGGAGGCGGGCACCGCCACCTTCATGATCCTCGGCGATGTCTGCACGCGCGCCTGCAAGTACTGCGCGGTCGCACACGGACTGCCGACCGTGCTGGACCGGGACGAACCCCGGCGTGTCGCGGATACCGTGGCCGCGATGGACCTCGAGCACGTCGTGATTACCAGCGTGAATCGCGACGAGTTGCCGGACGGCGGCGCCGCGATCTATGCGGAGACCATACGCCGCATCAGCGAGCGGCTTCCCGCGTGCTCGGTCGAGGTGCTGATCCCGGACTTCAAGGGCGACGAAGACGCCCTGGCGACGGTCCTGGCCGCTCGACCGGCGATTCTCGGGCACAACCTCGAGACCGTCGAGCGGCTCCACCCGGAGGTACGCCCGGGAGGCCGCTACTGGCGCTCGATCTCCTTTCTCGGAGCGTCCAAGCGCCTTGCGCCGCACATCCTGACGAAGACGGGCATCATCCTGGGGATGGGGGAACACGCACCCGAGATCCGGCAGGCGATGAGCGACCTTCGCAAGGCCGGCATCGACATTCTAACCTTGGGCCAGTATCTCCGTCCGTCCCTTCAGCACATTCCCGTGGCCCGCTGGGTAACGCCCCGGGAATTCAGTGACTGGAAGCGGATCGGCGAGGAGGAATTCGGCTTCCGGCACGTGGAGTCGGGTCCGCTGGTCCGCTCCAGTTATCATGCCAAGGACCAGGCGCGTCAGGTATCCGCCGGCGCGGGGGGTTCGATTCGGCACGTGCTGGAGACCGACCTGCCCGCGCCCGCGGAGGTGCCCGGGCTCCGGCTGGTCCAGATCGAGCCGAGGCGCCCCGGGGGAGGGCAACAGGATGGAAGGGGGATGGCACATGCCTGACAGCGCCGTGCGGGACGCATCCACCTCCGCCGCACCAGCGGTCATTGAAGGCTTTCCGGTCGAGCAAGTGCTGGGCTTCCTGCGGGAGATGCTCATATACCGGCGGTTCGAGCAGAAGGCGGAAGAGGCCTACGCGATCGGCAAGATCGGCGGCTTCTGCCACCTGCATACCGGCCAGGAAGGGGTTGCCCTGGGCTTCGTCGGACCGCTTCGCCCCGACGACTACGCCCTCTCCGCCTACCGCGAACACACTCTGGCGCTCGCCAAGGGCATCTCCGCGCGCGCCGCGATGGCCGAGCTCTATGGGCGGGTCGGCGGGTGCTCCGGCGGCAAGGGCGGCTCGATGCACCTCTTCTCCGCCAAGCACAACTTCATGGGTGGATGGGGCATCGTCGGTGGACAGATCCCGCTGGCGACCGGTCTGGGCTGGGCGATCCGCTACCGCGGCGAAGACCGCGTCTGCGTCTGCTTCCTGGGGGACGCGGCCGTCAACCAGGGCTCATTCCACGAGTCGCTCAACATGGCGGCCATCTGGAAGTTGCCGGTCATCTACGTCGTCGAGAACAACGGGTACGGCATGGGGACGGCCTTCAACCGCGTGACCACGACGCCCATGGTCGAGAAGTCACGGGCGCACGGGATTCCGGCGCACTACGTGGACGGTCAGAACGTGCTTGCGGTCTGGCGACTGATGGAAGATCTGCTGGACCGCGTGCGCGACGGTGCCGGACCCCAGTTCGTGGATGCCGAGACGTATCGCTTCAAGGGACATTCGATGTCCGATCCGGTATCGGGCACCTACCGTAGCAAGGAAGAGGTCGAGTCGCGGGTTCGCGAAGACGACCCCATCGCCCATCTGCGCGACCTGCTGATCCAGAGCGGGCATCTCACCCGGGAGAGCCTGGAGCGGATGGACGAAGAGGTGCGCGAGCTGGTC
The DNA here is from genome assembly GCA_009841185.1 of Gammaproteobacteria bacterium. GTDB lineage: Bacteria > Gemmatimonadota > Gemmatimonadetes > Longimicrobiales > Gaopeijiaceae > BD2-11. The sequence goes on along the minus strand of VXMG01000124.1, from coordinate 1,692 downwards.
GAGGACGCCGCCGACTTCGCCGACCGCTCGCCGCTCCCCCCCGAGGACAGCCTCCACGAATTCGTCTACAGCGACATGGACGTGCACGGTAGGCTCTTCTTCGATGGGTGGGGAGGCTGAGATGGCGGTCATGACCTACCGGGACGCCCTCAACGAGGCGCTCGCGGAAGAGATGGAGCGCGACGACTCCGTTTTTCTCATGGGTGAGGAAGTGGCGGAGTACGATGGCGCTTACAAGGTTTCCCGGGGCCTGCTCGATCGCTTCGGCGACGCACGGGTAGTGGACACGCCGATCAGCGAACTCGGCTTCGCCGGGCTGGGCGTGGGCGCGGCGATGGCCGGGCTCCGGCCGGTCATCGAGTTCATGACCTTCAACTTCGCGTTTCTCGCTCTCGACCAGGTCATCAACAACGCCGCCAAGACCCACTACATGACGAACGGGCAGCTGCACGTGCCCATCGTCTTTCGCGGACCGAACGGGGCGGCCCTGCAGCTCGCGGCGCAGCACTCGCAGGCGTGCGAGACCTACTATGTCCACGCCCCCGGGGTCAAGCTGGTGAATCCCGCTACGCCGGCGGATGCGAAGGGGCTGCTCAAGGCCGCGATTCGCGACGACGATCCGGTGGTGGTGATGGAATCCGAGCTGCTCTACAACGCGCGCGGCGACGTTCCCGAAGGCGAGCACGTCGTGCCGCTGGGCGTAGCCGATGTGAAGGCGGAGGGTACGGACGTCACCATTCTCTCGCACGGACAGATGGTCCATGTGGCGCTTCAGGCGGCGCGCACGCTGGAGAAGGAGGACGTCTCGGCCGAGGTGCTCGACCTGCGCTCCCTCCGTCCCCTGGACATGGAGGCGATTCTCGGCTCCGTGCACAAGACCAATCGCGCCGTCTACGTGGAGGAATGCTGGCCCTTCACGGGCATCGGCGCGCAGATCGTCGCGCTGATTCAGGACGAGGGTTTCGACGATCTGGACGCGCCGGTGCAGCGCATCACCCAGGCGGACGTGCCGATGCCCTACGCCAGGAATCTGGAGAAGCAGTCGAAACCCGACGCGGCCCGGGTCGTGGACGCGTGCAGGAAGGTTCTCTACCGCAACTGACCCTGGCCGCGCCATCCGACGCGATGTAACCGCCGATCCGACCACCCGAGGCTAGTCGATGGCCACCAAAGTGCACATGGAAGCCCTCTCGCCCACCATGGAGGAGGGGCAGGTCGTCAAGTGGCTCAAGGCGGAGGGCGACCAGATCGCGGCCGGCGACCTGCTGGCCGAGATCGAGACCGACAAGGCGACCATGGAGCTGGTAGCGCGCGGCGACGGCGTGTTGCGAGCCATCCTGCTGGGCGAGGGGCGGACGGCGCCCGTGGGAGACGTGATCGCGGTAATCGCGGCCGCGGACGAAGACGTGTCGGAGCTGGTGGCGGCCGCCGCGTCGGCGTCGACATCGGCTGACACCGAGGCGCAGGCGGAGCCGGCTCGGGCGGCCGCTCCAACGGCGACGACTCCTCCCGCGCCACCACCTCCTCCAGCCGTCACGCCACCGCCTCCTCCGCCCGTCGCGCCACCGCCCGCGCCTCCCGTCGTCCGCGCGGAACCCCCGCCCGCGCCACCCCCCGAGGCCCGCCAGGCCGGCGGCCCGCGGGGGGGGTCACCCAGCGACCGCCCCCAGGCGCGCGAGGGCGGGCAGCGTG
>VXMG01000089.1:0-30793 GCA_009841185.1 Gammaproteobacteria bacterium | reverse complement strand
TTTTTTTTCACTCCCACGCCGCACTCCCCGTGTGGGGCTTGTCGCGGGGGTGGGTAGATTTTTATTCCCGCACCGGAGAGGGTGGGACAGGCTCGCCAGCATGAGAGCGAAGCGGGAGCCACGGACGCGCCCGCGAGGGACGGGCAAGGATCGCTCCCCGGTTTCCGCAGCAACCCGACTCCATACGACGGGGGGCTCTGATGCGGTGGCTTGTCGCGATCCCCGCGCTCGTGGTCTGGTGGATCGCCCGGACACTGGCGGAAATCTTCTGGCTGCTCGGCACCGGGTGCTCGAAGCTGTCCACCTGGATCGTCAAGGATCTCGCCAAACTCAAGGAAGGCGAGTAAGTTCCTCGGTCGGCTTCGGGCTCGAAGAAGCCAGACCCGGCGCGCGAGTCAATTCCATGTACCGCCGCGCCGGGTGCCCGCATCGGGGCAAAAGGCGACGTTTCAACGAGCGTCATGGGGTGAGCCTCCGGGGGCCTCGGCTCTCCGGGGGCGATCCTTCGGCAAAGGTGGATAGCAGCGGCCACGTCCCTTCGGGGAGGTGGTCGTTTTTCGTTGGGGGAAAGCCATGAGGTTCAAGCACGTCCTCTACCCGCATCCCTGCGGGTGCTGGAAGCCGTACCCGACATGCTGAAGGTCGAGGTTGACGACTCCGGCTTCGATGAGCTGCTCAAGCGCCTGGAGGGTGCCGAGGAGGAGCTGGCCGAGGTCATGGCGGAGCACGTCCTGGAGGAAGGGAAGCGCACCGTCCCCGTCCAGTCCGGCGACCTCAAGCGAAGCGGCCGCATCGAGGCACGACCGAACAAGGCGAAGGCCGTGGTGTTCGGCGACAAGCGCGCATACTACGCCGGGCCGGTACACTTCACGCCTGGAGGCCGGGGCTTCGACTGGCTACGCCGGGCGGCCATGAACGCACGCGGGATCCAGGCCGCGGTCGCCAAGCGCGCGCGCGAGCTGATCGCCGGCCGCTGATGGCACCGGCCGGCGCGATCCCGCGGAGGGGGCACCGTGGGGGGGGTCTCGGTTCGTGACCGCGAGGGCGAGGGCCCGGGCGCTGGTCGAGTACGTCGGCGGGCATCTGGAGCTGATCCCGTGGGAGCGCCGGTTCCTGTCGAGGCTGGCGCGCACGGAGGGCGACCTGGCTCTGTCCGTGGCGCGCGGGAACGGCAAGAGCGCGTTGTGCGCGGCCATCGGGGCCGCGGTGATCGACGGGCCGCTGCGGATCCCGGACGCGGAGGTTGTGCTGGTGGCCTCCAGCTTCGCACAGGCCGGGATCATGTTCCGCGACGTGAAGCGGTTCCTGGGGGACGCGCTGGCGGACCGTGGGGCGTGGCGGACGCGCGACACCACGGGGATCGCGGAGCTGGAGCACTTTCCGACGCGGGCGAGGTTGAAGGCCATCGGGTCGGATCCGCGGAGGATGCATGGGTTGAGGCCGTTGCTGGTGCTGGCCGATGAGCCTGCACAGTGGGGCCGGACTACATCGGAGGCCGCGCTGGCGGCGCTCCGGACGGGACTCGGGAAGCATCCCCGGTCCCGGCTGATCGCGCTGGGCACGCGGCCGGCGGACGGCGAGCACTGGTTCGCGCGGATGCTGCGGGAGCCTGGAGCCACCGTGTATGCCGCCAGGCCGGACGATCCGATAGGCTGGCGGCGCACTTGGCGGCGGGCGAACCCCAGCCTTGACGCGATGCCGCACCTTGAGGCGCGGATCCGGCTGGAGGCCGAGGAGGCGAAGCGGGATCCGGTCGCGCTCGCGAGCTTCCGGGCGCTGAGGCTGAACCTCGGGGTGGCGGACGTGGTGGAGGACGTGCTGATCGAGGCCGCGACGTGGCGGATCCATATGGGCAACGCGGCGGCGGTCGGTCCCTACGTGCTGGGGCTGGACTTGGGGCAGACCGAGGCCATGTCGGCGGCGGCGGGCTACTGGCCGGACACGGGCAGGCTGGACGCTATCGCGTGCTTCGGAGACGATCCGGACCTGCGGACTCGGGGCCTCCGGGACGGGGTGGGCCGGCTGTACATCGAGTGCGCGAAGCGGGGCGAGCTGGTGACGTCTCCGGGCCGGGTGTCGGATCTCAAGACGCTGCTCGGGGAGGTGTGGGAACGCTGGGGGAAACCCATCGCGATTGTGTGCGATCGCTGGCGCGAGGGCGAGCTGCGGGACGCGCTCGCGGCGCTGCGCTGGCCGCGGGCGGCGCTGGTGGTGCGCGGGATGGGGTACAGGGACGGCGGCGAGGACGTTCGCAACTGCCGGAAGGCCGTCCTTGGCGGACACGTCACGCCATTGGACAACCTGCTCCTCACGGCGGCGATGAGCGAGGCGCGGACGATCTCGGATGCGGCCGGAAACAGCAAACTCGCGAAGGGCAGCCAGTCCGGACGCCGGCGCGCTGCTCGGGACGATGCCGCGGCCGCGGCGATTCTCGCGGTGGCGCTGGCGTGGCGGAGGCGGAAGGAGGTCCAGCCGGTGGGCCTCCGCACGGCGGTGGTGCGGTGAGGCGCTGCGCGCTCAAGAAGTGCGGGAAACCTCTCCCCGCGGACGCGAACCCGCGCCGGAAGTACTGCGAGGCGAAGTGCCGTTATCTGGCCTACTACTACCGCTATCCCGAGCGGAGCCGGAAGCATAGTGTGGCGTGGGCCGCCCGAAACCGGGAGTATCTGCGGCAAAAGGCAGCTCAATACCGCGCGAAGAATCGCGAGGTGCTGGCCCGCATTGCCCGCAACGAGCGCATAGCCAAGCGGCGCGGGCTCCGGCAAGGCAGCGGCCGGTGAGGCGGCGCGGCGGGAGCGGCCGGCGCTGGGCGCGGATCCGGCGCGAGGTTCTGGACCGGGACGGGTGGCGCTGCGTGAAGTGCGGCCGCGCGGGCCGGCTGGAGGTCGATCATATCCGGCCGCTGCACCGGGGCGGATCCGACAGCCTGGACAATCTCCGGTCGCTGTGCAGGGGGTGTCACGTTGAGCGGCACCGGCCGGCCCCGTCCCCGTCCGTGGCGGCCTGGCGGCGACTTGTGCGGGGCCTGATGGGCGAATAGACTGCCTCCAGCAAAGGAGCACAGCAACGGCCTCCCCGGCGTCTCGGGGCGGCCGTTTTGCGTTCACCCTGGTGGGAGGTCACCGAAGATGTTGGAGTCACAGAGGTTGTCGATCCGTTCCAGCGAGATCCGCGAGAAGCTGAACGAGCTTGCCGGCGAGGAGACGCTGACCGAGGAACAGCGGTCCGAAGTGGACACGCTGACCGAGGAGTACCGCGACGTGGAGACCAAGCGCCGGGCCGCCATCGTGGCGGAGGACGCGGAGGAGCGCGAGGCGGCGAAGGCGGACGGCCAGGTGATCGACGCGGAGCTGCGGGAGCGTCTGGAGCTGCGGAAGAAGGCGACCGTCACGGCCTACGTCCAGGCCGCGCTCCGGGGCCGCCGGGTGGACGGCGCGGAGCATGAGCTGTCGGTCGCGGCCGGCGTGGGCGGCGACATTCCGCTGGAGTTGTGGGAACCGGATCCCCGCGAGGTCCGCGAGGAGGAGCGGGCGGTCACGGAAGCGCCGGGGACCGTGGGCGTGAACATGGCACCGATCCAGCCGGCCGTGTTCGCGCCGTCCATCGCGGCCAGCATGGGGATTGACATGCCGCAGGTCGCGAGCGGCACGTTCGGCCAGGCGCGCATCAACGCGAGCCTGACGGCCAGTGCGAAGGCGAAGGGCTCCGACATCGCGGCGACGGAGGCAACGTTCACCGTAGCCACCGCGACGCCGAAGCGCGTGTCTGCGCGGCTGGAGCTGCTCGCGGAGGACATCGCCTCCGCCGGCGTCTCCAACTTCGAGTCCGCGCTGCGGCAGAACCTTTCGCTGGTGCTTTCGGCGGAGCTGGACAACCAGTTCATCAACGGCGACGGCTCGGGCGCGAACGTCCGCGGACTGTTCGCGGCGCTGACGAATCCGACCGCGGACGGGACGACGCTCACCTTCGCGCACGGGCTGGAGAAGCTGGCGGCGCTGATCGACGGCCTGTGGGCGATGGAGACCGCGCACGTCCGGCAGATCGTCGGGGTGGATACCTACCGCCTCGCCTCCAAGCTGGTGACGTCGGCCTCCACGGGTGAGGTCACGCTGGCGGAGTATCTGCGGCGCGTGTCGGGCGGCTTCCGCACCAACTCGCGGATGCCGGCGACGGCCTCCATGAAGCAGCAGGCGCTCGCCTTCCGGGCCGGGCGTGGCGGGATGCGTACGGCCGTGTCCCCGCACTGGGGCCGGCTCGCGATCACCGACGTCTACACGGGATCGGCGAAGGCGGAGACCGCGGTGAGCTTCCACGTCCTGGTAGGGGACGTGCTGGTGATCCAGCCGGGAGCGTACTCGCAAATCGAATACAAGGTGAGTTAGCCAGGCCAGGCGTGGCGAGGGTAGGCAAGGCGTTGCGCTGCTGGGCGTAGCAAGGCAAGGAGATCCAGCATGCTCCACCTGATTCAAGGGCCGGCCGGTGGCGGGAAAAGCCAGGTTGTCCGGGACCTGGTGGCTGCCGGTACGGTCCAGGTGGTGGCCGACGTGACGCGCACCTGGGCGGCCGTGGGCGGTTACGAGCGTGACGAGGACGGCAAGTATCCGGTCCGTGAGGACGACGATCCCGCGCTGTTCATCGCCCGGTATCTCCAGGTGGTCACGGTGCGCCAGGCGTTGCAGGCGGACGTGGACGTGGCGGTGACGGCTTCTTCTCGCGGCCAGGCTGCGAAGTGGATCGAGATTGCCGACGAGACCGGCAAGAGAACGCTGATCCGCACGGTCGATCCCGGCGAGGCGACGGTGCGCAGGCGTCTCGCGGACGTGTTCGGCTCCCCGTTGTCCGCGGAGTGCGATCGCGCCGTCCGAAGGTGGTACGAGGGGGGATCGTGAGATCGAGTTTCGAGATCGAGGTCCGCGAGGGCCGGCACGGGAAACGCCTCCGGGGCGTCATGCTCCAGGAAGGCCGGGCGGCCTCCGGGGGACGCCGTGAAGTGTTCGCGCCTGGATCCGTGGACTGGCCTAGCAACGGCGTGGGGATCCTGACGGAGCACCGGGGCGCGGTCGAGGTCCGTTCGCAGCCGGTGCGCCAGGGCGACGGCCGTATCATGGTCGAGGCCGACGCGACGCCGGCGATCCGCGCGGCGGTCGAGGCCGGCAAGCGGTACATGAGCGTGGAGTTCATGGCCATCGAAGAACGCACCACGCGAGGCGGAGTGAGAGAAATCCTGTCCGCGTTCGTGCCTCGGGCGGCGCTGGTGGAGGCTCCCGAGTATGATTCCACGTCCGCGGAGCTGCGAACCGGGAAGCGGAGGCGGGTGTGGCTGTAACCCGGACGCTGGCGCAGCTCGCGGGCGATCTCCGGCTCGGGGACGGATCCACCGCACCGACCGGCGCGCACGCCGTTGTCCTGGGCCGGATCGACGCCACCGCGCGGGCGCTGGTGCTGGTTTACGCACCGACCGCGCCGGACGCGATCCACAACGAGGCGTATGTCCGGCTGGCCGGGTGGCTGTACGATGCCGACCCGACCGGCGCGAATCCGGGCGGCCCGTCCCCGCTGCGAGCCTCCGGCGCGGCCGCCATCCTGGGGCCGTACAAGGTCCGGCGCGCCGGGCTGATCGGGACGTAGCATGGGTCGCCGCGAAGCTCGCCGGGTGCAGGACCGCGTTCACCTGGACACGCTGGTGCGGATCCGACGCTGGGGGCCTCCGAACGATTCCCGGACCGGCCTTCCCGCGACGCTCACCGATGACGTCATGGTATGGGCCGCGGTCGAGTCCGGCCGAAGCGAGCTGAACGTCCGGGGCAGCAGCAGCACGCTCGTTTTCCCGTCCGCTATCGTGGTGCGCCATGACGCGCGCTGGGCGTCCCTGGAGGGGATCCGCCTGGAGATCAACCTGCCGGAGTCCCCGGACCGTGACGACCGGATCGCCAACGTGGAAGGGATCGGACGCCGGCGCTTCCTTCGGCTGGAGGTCGAGGCATGATCGGCAAGTACATCGAGCGCCGGGTGGCGGCCGTGCTCGAGGAGCGCGCCGGGTATTCGGACCTGCTCTTGGCGGGGCTGGAGTCCCTTGCCTCCGGATCCGCCGGCGACGTGCTCCGGACTTCCGCGCTGGAGACGGCCGCGCAACTGTGGGCCGGCGCGCTCGCGGCCGCGGACGTCACCGGGACGGACGCGCTCACGCCGGACACGCTCGCGATCCTGGGCCGCCAGCTTGTACGGAACGGGGAAATGGTGTTCGAGATCCGCGTCTCGGGCTCGCGGGTGGAGCTGTATCCGGCCGCGGAGTGGGAGGTCATGGAGGGCTGGCGCTACCGCTGCCAGCTCCAGGAGCCTCCGGGCAAGGCCGTGTCCCGCACGATCCCGCGGGCGAAGGTCTGTCACTTCACCTGGACAACGGATCCGCGCGAACCGTGGCGGGGGATCGCTCCGATGGCCGCGGCCGCGCTCGCGGCGAAGGTGGCGGCGAACACGGAAACCCGGCTCGGGGAGGAAGCGGGAGCGCCGTCCGCGCTCATTCTCCCGATCCCGACCGACGGCGGCGCTACCACGCTGGACAGCCTCCGGACCGACATCGGGGACGCGAAGGGCGGCGCGATCCTCCTGGAGTCCACCGCGGCCGGCTGGGAGGAGGGACGCGCGAAGGGCACGCTGGCCGACTGGAAGGCGCAACGCCTGGGGCCGGAGATCCCCGAGAACCTGCGTCAGCTCCACGAGGACGCGCTTCAGCGGGTGCTCGCGGCCTGTGGTATCCCCGGGAGCCTTGCGAGCGTAGGAGCGGACGGGACGCAGCTCCGCGAGGATTACCGGCGGTTCGTCATGCTGGCCGTGCAGCCGATGGCGCGGCGGATCGCGGCAGAGGCTTCGGCGAAGCTGGACGCGGACGTGTCGCTATCGTTCTACGGCCTCCACGCTCATGACATCGTGGCGCGGGCGAACGCTTTCAGCACGCTCCGCGAAGGCCTGGAGGACGGGGAGGCGCGGAGGCTCGCGGGGTTGTAGGTGAGTGCTCGGAAACGTCGGCCGCGCTGGGACTGGACGACGCGCAGGATGGGCAAGAGCAAGCTGCCTGACCGGGTGGTGGCAAGCTGCGCGTGGGGCTGCGGTCGGAACGCGCTGCACGGCTCCGAGTGGTGCCGATTCCACCTTGACCCGGCCAACCGGGAGACGCTAACGCAACGCCGGGCGAGGCTGATCGAGGCCGGGATGGACGCGAGCGAGGCGGCGCGCATCGCGGGACTGGAGTGATCGCATAAGGCCGCTTCGGTAGGGGCGCACGTTGGCCGGGCGGAACCCTTCAATCGCTTCGGGACTATTGACACGGCCACGAGAGCACCACCCTTTTGCGTCAGGAATAACCGGCCCGAATGGTGGCCTCGCCCCAGCAGACGGAAAGCAGATGGAGATGCCAGAAGTTCGTGTCCCGCTCGTATGGAACGCCGGCGAGGCTGAAACCCAACACGCGACGCATTTCGTCCTGCAACAAGAGGACGATCTCTACTACCTTACTGTCGGACAGGTCGCGCCTCCGATCTTCATCGGCACGCCGGAGGAGCAGCGCGAGCAGGCCAAGGGATTAAACTGGGTGTCGGTGAGGATGTTGGCGAGGTTCGTCTTGAGTAGGGCGAAGGCTAGGGAGCTTCGAGACTTGTTCGAAACGGCGGTAAGGTGAGCAACACAACTGCAAGGACGGCCCAGCTTCGCCCAGCGGTCGCGGCATCCTTCACCGTGGACGTCCTGAGGTGTGTGACCTGTGTTCCCCCGGGGTCACCGCGGGTGGTGATTGTCCCGGAGGAGCAACGCTACTACTGGACCCCGGAGTGGCAGAACGCCGAGCGCGAGGCGATGGACGAATTGCAGAGGGGATTGGGAATTCAGTTCGATGATGCGACGGATGCGATACGATGGCTCCTGAGCGATGACGGATAAGCGGAAGCCCGTCATTCCTCCGAAATTCAAGAAGCGACTCAACAAGAAGCCTAGGCAGTTGGCAGCCGCAATCGCCAAATGCGTCCACCGAGTTGTCGAAGACCCTAGCCATCCAGGGCTCGAAACCCACAAAGTGAAGGGAACGCCTGGGGTGTGGGAGGCGTACGTCGACAGAGCCAACCGCGTGACGTTCCACTACGAAGAGGGTACGGTCGTTTTCCGTAACCACTGTAACCACGACATCATCAAGCGCAGCCCGTAGCAGGCGGCGGGGTCGGGTTTGGGCCCTCCGGGCCGTTGGCCTACGCAAAGTGATACGCGTGGGTACCGTTATTGCGTATCCTCATATTGTATATCGCGTTATGCCGTGTTCGCATACTTTGCGCGCAAACCCTGGCTGCGGCGGTCGGGAGCATCCCGCGAATAGGGAAACAGACGGGGGACCGGCGGAGTTACTCCCGGGAACCGAGGCTGCGCCCCGGACCGAGGGCGCCATCACCGAACCGGTCTCGGGCGAGGTCCATCACCTGGGAGATGCGGCGGGCGCGGTCTGGATCCGGATCGTCGGCTTCGGGAAGGAAGGCGAGTTGCGCGCGTTTTCCTTCGCTTGAGAAACCGCTGGCGGCGACGCCGAGGAGGCGCGCGGGAGTTCGGCGCCGCGACCGGAGTTCGGCAAGAAGCTCGCGCGCCACCCGAAGGATGGCCTGGTCCGATTCGACAGGCCGCGGCAGGGTGCGGCTGCACTGGCGGGTCGCGAAATCCCGGTCCCGGATCTTGACGGTGATCGTGCGCGCTCCCCCACCGAGTCGGCGAACGCGCCGCGCGACCGAGTTCACCTGTCGTGACAGCACCCCGTCCAGTTCATCATCGTCCGAGAGGTCGGCGGCAAACGTCCGCTCCACGCTCACCGACTTCCGCTCTCGCACCGGGAGCGCTCCCTCGCCGTCCAGTCCCCGCACCCGGTCGTGCAGCCAGCGGGCGCGCCGGGCTCCGAACCAGCGCTCGAGCCATTCCGGCTGGACCCGCAGCACGTCGGCAACGGACCGCAGAGACCGGCGCTCCAGCGCCGCGCGGAACGCGGGGCCGATCCCCGGAATGTCCTCGAGGTCGAACCGCCGCATGAACTCCGATTCCTCTCCCGGGGGCACGATGCAGACGCCCGCCGGCTTGGCGAGTCCGGTGGCGAGCTTGGCGATGAGGCGCCGAGTGCCGCCTCCCGCGGAAACCGAAATGCGGGTGCGCGCCAACACGGTATCGCGGATGCGCCGGGCTGAGTCTTCGAAGGACTCGCCGCCCAGCATCCTCTCCGTCCCCGAGAGATCCAGATAGAATTCGTCGATGGAAGCCGGTCTGACCACGGGCGACACCTCTTCCAGCGCGCGCCGAACTTCCAGGCTGCGCCGCACGCACGCAGCCCTCGGCACGGGAACCACCGCGGCTTCGGGACACAGGCGGAGCGCCTGCGCGGTGGGCATCGCCGACCGGACGCCGTGTTTGCGCGCCTCGTAGGAGGCCGACGCGACCACCCCCCGACCCGCCGGCGTCCCTCCGACGATCAGCAGTCGCCGGCGTCCCGCGCCATCGGGATCCTCGAGGCGCGCCACTTGCACGAAGAAGCTGTCGCAGTCGACCAGAAGAATGCGCGGCGGGTTCATCTTCAGCGTCCAGGTTCTCCCGCGGCCAGTGGTGGAACTCCGGGGCACTTGCCTGTAAGATACGATGCCGATTCCCCGACATACCACGCCTCGCGCCGGCGAGGTGCCTGGGAGAACTTCCCCTTCATACAGCGGAGCCTGCGACCATGGCCTATCCCCACGAGCTTCCGGACCTCGGTTACGACTACGATGCGCTCGAGCCGCATATCGACGCGCGCACGATGGAGATACACCACTCGAGGCACCACGCGGCCTACACCGCCAATCTCAACGCGGCGCTCAAGTCGCACGCCGGCCTCCAGGACCGCAGCGTGGACGACCTGCTTGGCAACATGGGCGACGTCCCCGAGGCCATTCGCGGCGCCGTGCGCAACAACGGCGGCGGATACGTCAATCACGCGCTTTTCTGGGACCTGATGACGCCCGGCGGCGCGAACGCCCCAAGTGGTGATCTGGCCTCCGCGATCGAGGCTGCCTTCGGCTCTGTCGACGAGCTGAAGAGCCGGGTCAACACCGCGGCCATCACCCGCTTCGGCTCCGGCTGGGGCTGGGTGGTCGCCACCGATTCCGGCCTTGCGGTGCGCTCCACGGCGAACCAGGACAGCCCGCTCATGGACGGCCAGACCCCGATCCTGGGCGTGGACGTGTGGGAGCACGCGTACTATCTGCGCTATCAGAATCGCCGGCCCGACTATCTCACCGCGTGGTGGAGCACGGTCAACTGGGACGTCGTGGCCGCCAACTTCGCCTCCGCCGGATAGGACTGCCCGCCAGGCATCGCGGGATTCCGCGTCCGCACCGGCGCCGCTGGCCCCGCACTTCGCTCGGAAGGTATCGTCCCGGCTGGCAGTGGACACGGCCCCATGCTTCCGGTTCCGGGCCCGCCATGTCGTTGTAAACCCTTGCGGACGGGGGAGAATCGGCGTATAGAATACACCCTGCGCGCTCTAAACAAATGAAGTTTGGAGATGGTCGGAGTGGGGCGATCCGGTCACCCTCCCGCTACAGCCTGGATCTGGATGGGAGACGATGGGACGACACGGCATTCGGGCAGGAGTCCTGGTCTGCGGCGCACTGCTGGCCGCGGGCCTCGCGCCCTCCTCATCCGCAGCGCAGAGCCTCCGCGGGTCGTCCCGCTCACTGACCGCCCAGAACGCGCAGGCGCGGGCCCACGACTTCACCTACCTGCGGGACGCCGCGCATGTGCAGCGGTTTGTCGAGCTGGGCTACCTGGTGCCGCTGTACGGCAACCGGGACTATGACATCGATGACGAAGTCAGCTTCCCGTACGCCCGTCCCCAGGTTCGCACCTTCGTCGAACGGCTGGCGGGGCAGTATCGCAGGGCCTGCGGGGAGGTCATGGTCGTCACCAGCCTGACGCGTGCGCTCAACCGGCAGCCCCCCAACGCCTCCAGCCGCTCGGTGCATCCCACCGGCATGGCTGTCGACCTGCGCCGATCCAACCATCGCCCCTGCCGCGCGTGGCTGGAGGATGTCCTGCTCTCCCTGGAGGCGAACGGCGTCCTGGAGGCCACGCGCGAGTCCCGACCCCCCCACTACCACATCGCCCTGTACCCCGACCCATACACCCGCTACGTGGATGGCCTGAGGACGGGAGCCGTCCAGGCGACGGAGACCCGGGTGGCGGCCGCGTCGGATGCGGCGGCGGAGGCGGCGTCGGCGGAGGATGTCGTGGCAGCGGGCGCCGGCAGCCGATCGTATCGCGTGCGATCCGGAGACGCACTGTGGGACATTGCGCGCGCGTACGGGACGACGATCGGGGCGATCCAGCAGTCGAACAACCTTCTGGGCAGTCGGATCTATCCGGGTCAGGTTCTGACGATTCCGGCGGGTGGCGGAGTCGGCGTACAGGCCATGCACCTGAGTTACCGGGTGCAGCGGGGGGATTCCCTCTGGGACATCGCGCGCGCGCACGGAACGACGATCGCTGCGTTGCGGCAGTCGAACAACCTGCGGGGCAGCCGAATCTACCCGGGCCAGGTGCTCACCATCCCCACGCAGTTCCGGTAGCGGGCATCCTCAAGCGGTCGCGGTAGCGGCCGGAGTAGTCCCGGAGCCGGGTAGTCCCGGATTCGACATCCGGTAGTCCCGGAACGCCATCCCCGGCAGGATTCCCCCACGCCAACTTTCATGGCATGAACGGGGGATTCACACTTTTCGAGTGCCTGGTGGTGCTGGCCATCGTCGGCATCGGGATCGCGCTGGGGATGCCTGCGCTGCAAATGCACCGTGATCGCTGGGCTGTGACCCAGGCGCGCGAAGCCAGCGCGGCGCTGCTCGCCCGCGCCCGGATCGACGCGCTGGGCTCCGGCGCCTCGCAGGTCACGATCGTGCCGGGCCGCGGGCACGTCGAGCGCAGCCTCGGGGGCACGTTCCGGGAGCGTGTCGACTTGAGCGACCGCTACGGGGTTTCGCTCGACATCTCGGGCCGGGATACGCTCGCGATCATCGAATTCAATGCGCTCGGACTGGGCCGGATGGCCGCGCGTACGCTTCGTTTCGGGCGGGGCGCAACACATGCGTCGCTGGTGATATCCACCTACGGGCGGGTATCCCGGCGATGAGTGGGTCGAGCTCGGCGGCTCCTGCGGCGGCCGTGTCCGCGGGGTTCACGCTCGTGGAGGCCATGCTGGCCATCGTGCTCCTTTGCACCGGTCTGCTGGCTGCGGCCGCGCTCGGGACCGCATCGCTTCATTCCTGGCGGCGCGCCGGAGAACTGACCGCCGCAGTGGTGGCGGCGGGGGAAATCGCCGACTCCCTCGGGCTCTTCGGGGCATCGGCCGGCGCGACGAACCAATACCCGTGGGGGACGCTCGTCTGGGACGATCCGGTTCCCCTGGGAGGAAGGCTCCTGCAGGTGGTCATCCGGGCCAGCGCGCACGACACCACAAGGGCGGAGTTGCTGCGCGTCACGACAATCGTGCCGGCACCCTGATATGGGCACGCGACACCTGCGGACAGCCGCTTCCCGCCAGGGATCATCGATCGTGGAGGCTCTTACCGCCATGGTGCTCCTGGTCGCGGTCATGGCGGCGGCGCTGCAGACGCTGACGACCCTTCGGCATGCCCTTTGGAGCGTGACAGGGGACGCGCAGGTGCGCGAAACGCGAAGGATCGCGCGCTACACGCTCGCGCAGGACCTGAGGACGGGGCTTGCCGCGGTCGACTGGGTGGCAGGCGGCGGAGATTCCGTTGCCCTGCGGGCTTTTCGGGGCACAGGGGTAGGTTGCACCGTCGCCTCCCAGCCCCTTTGGGCGGTGCGCTACACCGGACTGCGCCGATCCGACCCCGCCAAGGACTCCGTGCTCGTCCTCGTCGCCGATGGGATGTGGCGCGTCGCGAAGCTCGTCCGTGCCCGGCCTGGCGCATGCGGCGATGGCGCCGTCGGTGAGGTTTGGGAGCTGAATCCGGCCGTACCGGAGGCGGTCGTGGGACGAGTATTCGAACGGGGCAGCTACCACGTTGCCGCGGGAGCCTTCCGCTACCGCCCGGGCCGAGGGGGGCGCCAGCCGCTCACCGCGCAGATCCTGCAAACAGGCGCAGGTGTCGCCTCGGCGGTGTCGGGCCGCGGGGCGGGACTCGATCTGCGGCTGGCCTTCGGCCAGGCTCCCGTTGCGACCACAATTGACTCGGCGCGCGTGTGGCCGCGGGAGATGTGGCCGTGAGGAACCTCACCGGCCCTGGAGACGCGGGCAACGGGGGATTCGCGATCCCGTTGATCCTCATGGTGCTGCTCGCCGCGACCGCCTTCGGACATCTCCTCCACTACCTGGCGCACCAGGAACTGACGGTAGCCCGAGCGGAACGCGACCTGCTGATCGCACGGCTCGCCGCTGAGGGCGGAGTGCGCGCGGTGGTCGGCACGGCGGCGGGGCTGCTCGCGGCCGCTCCGGTCGGGGACAGCACGGTAGTCGAGGGTGCGCACGGGCAGCGAGGCGCCTATCGCGTGGCGGCTCATCGGCTTACCCGCGAGATCTACCTGCTTGCGGGGGAGGGCATGGTGGACGGTGCAGCCCGCGCGAAGATCGGACGGCTGACCTGGGCGCTCGACGCAGGCGCCCGCCTCAGCGCTTTCCCTGCGGCGGTCGCTGCCCGGGGCATCGAGGTAACGGACTCGGCGCTGATAGCGGGTGACCGCGTTACGGCTCCGCCGCTGACCTGGAGTGCGACCGAGTGCGCATCACAGCTTCCGGTGGCGGATTCGATCTTCCCGCACGGCGAAGTAGCCGAGAGCGGGGTATGGGTGCCACCGGCTGCCCACCTCGAGCCGGCCCGGCGGCAGCGCCTGGCGCTCGACTTGAATCCGCCGTCCTTGAATCTGGGAGTCCTCTCCTTTCAGGATCTTGCAGAGCTGGCGGACATCACGCTCGGTGTCGCCGGTGGCAGGACGCGCCTCCATCTCGGCAGCGGTTGTCCCGCGACTGCGGCCGGCAACTGGGGCACGCCCCTGAGTCCGGCCGAAAGCTGCGGGGCCTACCTGCCGGTCGTTGTTGTCCGCGGGTCGCTGGAGGTGACCGGGGGCGAGGGACAGGGGGTGCTCGTGGTTGACGGGAGCGCAAGCTTCCTGGCGAACGCTACCTTCGCGGGGCTGGTGCTGGCGACGGAGGCCGTCCGCCTTGCCGACGATGCCCGCGTCGCCGGGTGGATTCGCTCGGGCGAAGGGGTCCTCCTGGAAGGACGCGCTCACGTGGAGGCGTCCGCCTGTGCCGGGCTGCGCGCGCTCAGCCATGCCGGACTACGGACGATGCGGGCCCTGCCGGCGGGCTCCTGGCTCGAGCCCGTCTAGGCCGATGGGCTGGTTCAGGCGCGGGCGAGTCTCCCTCGGGCTCGATGTGGGGAGCCGATACCTCAAGGTGGTACAGATGAGCCATGCGAGGCAGGCTCCCGAAGTCTCCCGGATCGCGATGCGCGCGTTGACGAAGGGAGGCGACGATGTACACGCCGGCACTTCCGTGGTGGAAGCGGTCGTCCAACTGTTCCGGGACTCCGGATTGAAGCAGCGCGGAGTAGTGACTGGTGTTGCCGGTCACGGTGTCATTGCCAAGCGGATCGAATTGGAGCGCATGAAGCCGTCCGAGCTGCGGGAGGTAATTCGCTGGGAGGCCGAACAGCATCTTCCCTTCGATACCGCCAGCGTCGAACTGGACTTCCAGATCCTCACCCCCGGGGATCCCATGGATGTCCTTCTGGTGGCGGCCAAGCGCGACCTGGTGCATGAGGCCACCGAAGTCGTCCGCACCGCCGGGCTCGCGGTCGAAGTCCTTGACGTAGATGGCTTTGCGCTGAGAAACGCCTTGATCCACAACCATCCCGAAGCGGCCGAGGGTGTCGTAATGGCCGCCGACATTGGCTGGGAGACGACGACGATGGTCGTTGTGGAAGAAGGAATCCCTGCGGTCACGCGCGATTTCCACTTCGGCGTGCGCTCCCTGTGCAAGGCTGCCCAGCGCGAGACGGGCCTGGGGGCACGGTCTACGGAGGCGATGATTCGCGGCCAGCGGGTATCGCCCGGCCTGCAGGCGGTCATCGAGTCCGCCGCGGACGAAATGGCCGTGGGCCTGGGGAGGGCGTCGGCCTTCCTGAAGACGAGATCCGCCGACCTTGGTCTGGGGCGCGTCTACTTGAGCGGCGGGGGTGCCCGAATCCCGGGCCTGGCCGAGGCGCTGGGCCGCATCCTCTCCGTCGAAACACACGTCGCCAACCCCTTCGAACGGATTCCCGTCCGTCCCGATGCCTGCGTTGATGTCGAGTTGGAAGAGGTTTCGCCCATGCTGTTGTTGCCGGTGGGCCTGGCGTTGCGCTCAATGCCGCGGGGTCGCGACCGGTGATCGAAATCAACCTGATGCCGGGGGGGACGGGCCACGCGGCCCGCAGGCGGCGATCGTCAACGGATGCGTCGCCTTCGAGAGCCGCGTCACCGTGGCACGTGGCGGCCAGCGTTCCCGGGCTGGCCACCCTCCTGACACTGGCGCTGCTCCACCCGGGTGCCCGCGATCGACAGCGAGTTCTGGAGGATCGAGTCGCTCAAGCCATGGGCGACTCGACCGCACTGGCCGGCCTGATCTCCGCCGCGGAGCGATTGCGTGCCGGACGCGATTCCGTGGCCGCGCGAGTGCAGGTTATCCGGGAGCTCGACCATGGGCGGTATGTCTGGTCCCACATCCTCGACGAAGTCGCGGCTGCAGTGCCGGAGTTCACCTGGTTGACGCGCATCGCGGAAGCCGGCGCCGGGGACCAGGTTCAGGTGGAGATCGAGGGGCGAACCGCCAATACCCTTGCCCTGACGCGCTTCATGCACCGGCTGGAAGCCTCTCCCTTCCTGACTTCCGTCAGCCTGGTCGGTACCGAGCAGGTGGCGGAACGACTGCCGGACGGTGCGGAGTGGGTCCTCAGCGCCTTTGTGCTCCGTGTCTCTTACCAGCGTCGCCCAACGGTGGGGAACCCGGCATGATGATCGCGATCCCGGGTCCGCGGCCCGCGCTGCTGGCGGCGGTGCTGGTGACGCTGGCCGCAGCTCTGTCCTACCGTGAGCACCGCAGCCGGGACGGGGAGGTGCAGCGGCTGACGCGCCGTCTGGAGCAACTGGAGGCCGCAAACGAACGCGCTCGGAACCTGCTGCCCGAGGGGACCGCGCAACTTGCGAACCGACTGAGACGCCACTCGGATCACATCGCGCGCCTCGAGCAGCTGATCCCGCGCACGGAGGAGGTCCCGGCGCTTCTGGAGTCACTGGCGGCCGAGGCCCGGCGGTCGGGGCTCGGAGACCTCGCTTTCATGCGCCCCGGAGAGGAGGAGGCGAATCCGTTCTACACGAAGCGGACCTACGAGATGTCCGTGGTGGGCGGCTACCACGAGGTGGCCCGTTTTCTGACTGCGGTCGCGTCGCTGCCGCGCATCGTTACGCCGATGGAACTGGAGATGATCTCGATCCCCGATCCGGCCGTGGAGGAGGGTCCGGCCGTGCGCGCCCACTTTCGGATCGAGACATTTGTGCGTCCGGCAGCAGGGACGGAGCCCGCCCTCGGCGGATCGAACGGAACGCCAGCGGAGGACGTCCGATGATTGTGAGACCGTTACTCATGGTTGCGCTGGTGGCCCCGTTGCTTGCCCCCGGGACCATCATCCGGCAGGCTCGACCTCCGGCGTCCTCCGGCGAGGGCGTCTACGGGACGCAGTCCGAGGCGATCCTGAGCGACGAGACGGGCGCGCCGGGTCTCAACCGCGAAGTCTTCGTCTACCCGGCAGGCGACCGGCGTGACCCGTTTGAACGGCCTCTGCCCGGTGGCTCGACGGGCACCAGGTTCGAGGACCTGCGGCTCATCGGCGTCATCCATTCCCCCAACGCCGGGGAGAGCGTCGCTCTGGTCAGTTCCGGGGCGGCCATCCCGGCGGCCGCGACCGCCACCGGTGAACGCACGTTTCGCCTTCGTCAGGATATGGTTCTCGGCGAAATGAGAGTCCTCCGGGTCGAGCCGGAGTACGTGATCGTCGAACTCCGCCGGTTCGGTATTGGAGAGCAGCGGGAGCTGCACCTGAGTCGGCCACCAGGGAGAGTGGGGCGATGAGACCGATGCTGACCGCCTGGCTGTGCCTTGGGTGGCCGTGGATGAGTGTTTCCCTTGTCCACGGCGAGGCGTTCCCAGGTACGCCCGGCTCCCTGGGGGACGTTCATCTCGCCGGCGAAGCTACCCCTGCCATGCTCGCACGGCAGGTTGCTCAGCCGCCTCCCGGGGAGCCGCGCATCACCGCGACCTTCGTCTCCGCTCCCCTCCGGGATGTGCTCTTCACATTCTCGGAGTTCGCGGGCATCTCCATCGTCCCCGGGGCGGACGTGTCCGGCGTCGTGTCGGCCGATATCCGGGACCAGCCCTGGGACGAAGCTCTTCGCGTCATTCTCGATTCGCACGGGCTGGCCGCGCGCGAGCTGGAAAACGGCATACTCCGGGTGGACGACATCGAGAACCTCAACCGGCGCGAAGACGTTGAGCCCCTCGAGACCGGGGTTTTTCACATGAGCTACGCGACCGCCGCCGACCTGCTGCCCGCCGCGCAATCGCTTCTGAGCGACCGCGGCAGCGCATCCCTGTCGCTGGCCACCAACAGCGTCATCGTGATGGATGTCCCCAGAGTGCTGGACCAGGTCGAAGCGCTCGTCGGGGAACTCGACATCCGCGCTTCCCAGATCACCATCTCCGCCCGGATCGTCTTCGTGAACCGAACCGGTCTGGAGGAACTCGGGGTCGCTTATGATCTCCGGGACTCGCGGGGCCACCACTTGTTGCTCCCATCCGGCGCAGCGGATCCCGGCGAAGGCACCGGTGGGACGGGCGCAGAGGCCCCCGGGAGCGAGGCAGCCGGCGAATCGGTCAGCGGCGACATGGTGTTGTTGGACGGAAGCTCCATCTCCGCACTCGGCAACGCAGCAACCCGCATCTCGGGGTCCGCGCTCTCCGTGGTGACCTCGCTGGTGTTGGGACGGCACACGTTGCTGGCCTTCCTGGAAGCGCTCGAGACGCTCAACCTGTCTCGCATGGAGGCGGCCCCGTACATCTCCGTGCTGGACAACCAGACCGCCCGCATCCTGGTTGGTGAACGCACGCCAATCAGGGTGCTGGATGCGGGTGCCGGGAGCGCGGGAGGACTCCAGTCTCCGGTGGTGCCTACGGCTGCGGTGGAGATCCAGGAGACGGGTATCGTCTTTGAGGTAACGCCGCATGTCACCGAAGGAGGCCACGTCCTGCTCGACCTCCACGCCGAACGCTCCTTTGCGGAGTTCACCCCGGCCGCGTCCGACGCCGGAGTCATCTTCCATACGCAGGAAGCGTCTTCCCGCGTGCTGGTGCGGGACGGCGAGACGGTGGTCATCGGCGGTTTGACGGTGACCGAGGAGATCGAGAGCCGCTCGGGCATTCCTCTGCTGATGAGGATTCCCGTGCTCGGCTCCCTCTTCCGTGTCGACCGCAGGCAGACCATCCAGCGCGATCTGGTCATCCTGGTGACGCCGTACATCGAGAGCTGATTGCAGTTGGGGCCGGGTCCGCAGGCCCGGCTTCCTCCGGGTCGCGGCATACGCGGCGGGTTGACGACCGAGGGAGGGTTGGCTATGACTCCGCCAACCCTCTCTCCGGGAGATTCAAACACATGAGGCGAATCAGCTTTCGGACGGCCGGCGAGTCCCACGGACGCGGCCTGCTGGCGATTCTGGAAGGGCTGCCGGCGGGGATGCCGCTCTCGACCGAGCGCGATGTCGATCCCGACATGAAGCGCCGCATGGCCGGCTACGGCCGCGGCCGCCGCATGCAGATCGAAGCCGACCGCATCGAGCTGATCTCCGGTGTGCGTCTGGGCGAGACGCTCGGTTCACCCATCGGTATGCTGCTCTGGAACCGCGACTGGAAGAACTGGACCACGGCGATGAGCCATGCTCGGCCGGATCCCGAAGGCAATCCCAAGGCGTTGCGCCGCATGCATCTGCCGCGCCCGGGACACGCCGATCTGGTCGGGGTGCTCAAATATGACCGACACGACACCCGCGACATTCTGGAGCGGGCGAGCGCGCGCGAGACGGCCGCCCGGGTGGCGTGCGGCGCCGTGGCCAGGACCCTGCTCCGGGAGTTCGGGATTACAGTGGGGTCGCATGTGACCTCGATCGGGGATATCGAGGCCGCTCTTCCGGGCGAGCTTCCGGCCGACCTCAACGCCGTCGCGGACGCCTCCCCGGTACGAATGCTGGATCCGGACGCCGCGGACCGCGTCATCGCTTCCATCGACCGGGCCAAGGAGGAAGGAGACACGCTCGGCGGCATCTTCGATGTCGTGGTCCGTCATGTGCCGGTGGGCCTGGGGAGCTACATCTCCTGGGACACCAAGCTGGATGGCCGCCTGGCGGGGGCCATGATGTCGATTCACGCCATCAAGGGGGTCGAGCTCGGCCTCGGGTTCGAGGGCGCCCGACGATTGGGGTCGCACGTGCACGACCCCATTCAGCCCGCCCCCGGCGACCGGCCACCGAGCGGGTACGCACGCCCCTCCAACCGGGCCGGTGGCCTGGAGGGCGGGGTCACAACCGGCGAGCCTCTCGTCATCCGCGCCGCCATGAAGCCCATCTCGACGCTGCGCAAGCGGCTGCCCAGCGTGGACCTGCGGGACGGGTCGGTGGCCGATGCCGCCGTGGAGCGGAGCGACGTCTGCTCCGTGCCCGCAGCCGCGGTGGTGGGGGAGGCCATGGCCGCCCTCGTGGTGGCCGACGCCCTCATCGAGAAGTTCGGGGGCGACAGCCTCTCCGAGATGCGCCGGAACTACGAGGGCTACACCGCCTACCTGCGCGACCGCCGACAGCGTCATGAATGACCCGGCCGACGACGGAATTGCCCCACCCCCTCCTTCCCGGATCCTCCTGATTGGCTTCATGGCCAGCGGGAAATCCGCCGTCGGTCGGGAGGTGGCGCGGCTGCTCGGCTGGCGGTTCGTCGACTTCGACGTGGAAATCCGGCGCGAGAGCGGGCAGGACGTCGCGGACATCTTCGACCGCGGCGGCGAGGGGGAGTTCAGGGCCATCGAGGCGCGGGTGGCGCGTCGCCTGCTCCGCCGGGACCGGATCGTCCTCGCGTCGGGGGGCGGCTGGGCCGCCGAACCCGGCCACATGGCGGGGGTGGCCGCCGACACGCTGTCCGTCTGGCTCAAGGTCACCGCGGAGACCGCGGTGGAGCGGGCCCGCAGGCAGGGCGTCGATCGACCTCTCCTCGATGTACCCCGACCCGTCGAGCACGCCCGGCGCTTGCTTGCCCGCCGCGAACCGTACTACCGTCTCGCCCGCTTGACACTCGACAGCGAGGACGTTTCCGTAGCCGCACTGGCGGACCGGATCGCGCGTCTCGCCCGCCAGGAGATCAAACCAGCGTCCAGCCCGGAGCCAGCCCACCCGTCATGAAGCTCGTCATCGTCGAATCGCCCGCGAAGGGCAAGACCATAGAGCGCTTCCTTGGCCGGGACTATGAAGTGGCCGCGAGCTTCGGCCACATTCGCGACCTGCCCCGGACCGCCAAGGAGATCCCGGCGCGCCTTCGTTCGCAGCCCTGGGCCAGGCTGGGCGTTGATGTCGACGGAGACTTCGAGCCGGTCTACGTGATTCCCCCGGAGTCGAAGAAGCACATCACCGCGCTTCGCAAGAAGGTCCACAGCGCGGACGAAATCATCCTCGCGACCGATGAGGACCGTGAGGGCGAGTCCATCAGCTGGCACCTCCTGGAAGTCCTCAAGCCGCGCATACCGGTTCAGCGCATCGCATTCCACGAGATCACGTCGAGCGCCATCAGGGCCGCTCTTGCGGATCCGCGCCAGGTGGACGGACAGCTGGTCCGCGCACAGGAGACCCGCCGCGTCCTCGATCGTCTGTTCGGCTACTCGCTCTCACCGGTGCTCTGGAAGAGGGTGCGAGCCGGGCTGAGCGCCGGCCGCGTGCAGAGCGCCGCGCTGCGTCTTGTCGTGGAGAGGGAAGAGGAGCGCCAGAGGTTCAGGTCCTCGGAGTACTGGGCCGTGAAGGCAACCCTGGCCGAAGCTGTGCCCGCGGCACGGGACGGCGAAGAAGCCGGCTTCGCCGCCGATCTGATCCGCACCGGTGGCAAGACCGTCGCCACCGCAAAGAGCTTCGACGCCAGGACCGGCGCGCTGCGGCGCTCCGCGGGCGTGGCGGTGCTGGATGAAGCCGCGGCGGCGCGTGTTGCCCGGGAGGCGACGGCGACCCGTCCGTGGCGGGTCGGGCGCGTCGAGGAGAAGGAGTCCCGGCGCCGGCCGGCGCCCCCGTTCATCACCTCCACTCTGCAGCAGACGGCGAGCTCCAAGCTGCGCATGACGCCCAGGCGGACAATGAGGCTGGCGCAACAACTCTACGAAGGGGTCAATCTGGGCGGGGGCGACCGCCAGGGTCTGATCACCTACATGCGCACCGACTCCGTGAGCCTCAGCCAGGCCGCGCTGGCCGAGACTGCCGGGTTCATCCGCGAAAAGCTCGGGGCCAGCTACCATCAGCGGCGTCAGTTCGCGACCCGCTCCCGCACCGCGCAGGAAGCCCACGAAGCCATCCGCCCGACCTCGATCCGCCGCACTCCCGAGTCGCTCCGCGGGATACTGGACGCCGACCAGCTCAAGCTGTATGGCCTCATCTGGCGACGCGCCGTGGCTTCGCAGATGGCCGACGCTCGCATAGCCCGCACCATCATCGAGTTCAGGGTGGACGCGGGCGAGCACGGCCACATCTTCCGGTCGGTCGGCACGGTGGTGCGTTTCGACGGGTTCCTGCGGGTGTGGGGCACGAGTCGCAAGGACGTCATCCTGCCTCGGCTGGTGGAGGGTCAGATCGTGGGCGGAGATGAGCCCGCGCCGTCGAACCCTCCCTCCGGTGACGACCCGGCAGCGCGCGTCGACATCATCGAAGTCAAGCCCCTGGGCAACCGCACGCAGCCGCGCTCGCGCTTTTCGGAGGCGACGCTGGTGCGCAAGCTCGAGGAGGAGGGCATCGGGCGCCCCTCCACCTACGAACCCACACTCGCCAAGCTGCGCGAGCGCAACTACGCGATCCGCAAGAAAGGCGTCCTGGTGCCCACCTACGTGGGTCTGTGCGTCACACATCTGCTGCGCGACCACTTCCCGCACTACGTGGATCTCAAGTTCACGGCAGGAATGGAGGATGCCCTCGACCGCATCGCCGGCGGATCCGTCGATCACGTGCGCTTCCTCTCGGACTTCTTCCGAGGCGATGGCGATGGCGCGCCCGGCCTGGAGAGGCGGATCGAGGAAGAACTTCCCCGCATCGACTATCCCGCTCTGGCCGTAGGCGACGACCCGGCTACGGGCGATCCCCTCCTCGTGCGCATCGGCAAGCAGCATGTCTTTCTCCAGCGCGGCATGGCGAAGGACAGCCCAAGGGCTACGCTCCCGGTGGACCTCCTCATCGATGAACTGACTCCGGAAAAGGCCTCGGAACTGATCGAGGCACGGCTACGCGGCAGGAGCCCGCTCGGGCGGGACGACGAAACCGGACGCAACGTCTACGCCCGCAACGGCCCGTTCGGCCCCTATGTTCAATTGGGTGAAGACGATGCGGAGCCGAAGCGGGCCAGCCTCCCGAAGGGAATGTCACCCGAACAGGTCGATCTGGCTCTTGCTCTCCGGCTGCTGTCACTTCCCCGCATGCTGGGAGAGGACCCCGGGACGGGGCAGCCGGTGAAGGCCGGGCTGGGCAGGTACGGTCCCTATGTCAACCGGGCGAAGACCTACCGCAACCTCGACTCGGTGGAGCGGGCGTTCGACATTACGCTGGAGGAAGCGCTCCAGCTCCTGGACGTCAGGCCGGGGAGGAAGGTGCTCGCCGTCGCGGGCCGGCACCCGGAGACGGACGAACCCCTGAACATCTACCGGGGGCGCTACGGGCCCTATGTCACGGACGGCAAGGTGAACGCCAGCATCCCCAAGGGGCGCAGTCCCGAGTCCCTCGGAGTCGACGAAGCGCTTGACCTGCTGGCCCGGGCCGCCGCGCGCAAGGCCGCCGGCAAGGGCGCCCGCCGCACCAGAACCGCCCGGACCCGCAGGCGGCGGTGAGGAGGCGCGGGGCCGCGTGAGCGTGAGTCCGGAGGCCGGCGAGTTTCTGCGGTCGCTGGCCGACGAACGACAACTCTCGCCGAACACGGTCTCCGGCTACCGGCGCGACATTCGGGACTTCGAGCGCTTCTTCGCCGACTACACCGGACACGCCGGCTGGAACTGGACCGACGTCGACCGACTCGCCCTGCGGGGCTTCCTCGGACATTGCCGCCGCCGCCGGCTCTCCCGGCGCACCTCGGGGCGCAAACTCTCGGCGCTCCGCTCCCTTTTTCGCTTCCTGCACCTCGAAGGACACATCGAGAGCAATCCCGCGCGCGCTCTGCGCACGCCCCGCGCCGACAAGCGCCTTCCCGGGCACATGTCGCAGGCCGACGCGGAGGCCGTCTTCCGTGTTGCAGAGGCGCGCGCGGCCGAGAACACCTTTCTCGGTACCCGCAACCTGGCCATCCTGGAGATCCTCTACGGAAGCGGGGTGCGCCTGGCCGAGCTCCACGGGCTCGACCGCGACCGCGTCGACCTGATCTCCGACCGCGTGCGCGTGATGGGGAAGGGCCGCAAAGAGCGCATCGTCCCGCTGACCGGGGCCGCGGTCCGGGCGCTCAGGCGCTACGAGCCGCACCGGGAGCGCGTGGTATCGTCGAACGACGGCGACCGCCGCGCCGCCATCGTAAGCCGCCACGGCCGCCGCCTCTCGCGCCGGGCCATCCAGTATGTCGTGCGCAACGCGCTGGAACGCGGGGCAGAGGCGGAGGGGCTTTCCGTTCACTCGCTCCGGCACAGCTTCGCGACCCATCTCCTCGACTCCGGCGCCGATCTGGTGTCGGTCAAGGAACTGCTGGGCCACATCTCGCTTTCCACGACGCAGATCTACACGCACACATCCAGGGAACGACTCAAGCGCATCTACCGCGGCGCGCACCCGCGCGCCTGACGCGGCGGGACCCGAGCCCGCCTGACCCGTCGCGACGCCCGCCCGCCTGACCCTTCGGGACGCGCGCCCGCGCAGATCCCCGGATGCCACTGACCGCACTCGCTCCCTCGTCCGGGTGTACTCTCGGCGTGACTGGATGCATCTTTCGCTCGCTGATCCTCCCATTCGCACATGGGGCTTCGCGATGTCCTTCCCTCACGAGACCCGAGAACACATGACCACGCAGAGTTTCCACGGCACCACCGTGCTCGCGGTCCGCAAGGAAGGCCAGGTCGCCATGGGGGCCGACGGTCAGGTCACGATGGGGGACACCATCGTGAAAACCGCGGCCCGCAAGGTTCGTACGCTCAAGGACGGCCGCTTCCTCGCCGGATTTGCGGGGGCGGTGGCGGACGCGTTCACACTCTTCGAGACGCTGGAGGCCAAGCTGGAGCAGTTCCCCTCCAATCTGACGCGCGCGTGCGTGGAAATGGCGAAGGACTGGCGCACGGATCGCGCGCTGCGTCGGCTGGACGCCCTGCTGGTGGTGGCCGACACCGAACACCTGTTCCTGATCGGAGGCGACGGCAACGTCCTCGAACCCGACGACGAGGTGGTGGCGATCGGCTCGGGAGGAGCCTATGCCCTGGCCGCGGCTCGCGCGCTCAGGGCGCATTCCCCGCTCTCCGCTTCCGAGATCGTGCGCGCCAGCCTGGCGATCGCCGGCGAAATCTGCGTCTACAGCAACGAAGAGATTACGGTTCTGGACCTGGAGTCCCAGTCCGAGAGGTTGTGATGGCTGTTTCAACGACGGAGCCCGCGGCGCCTTCCACAGCCGCGGCCGAGACCGACGCCGTGCCCGACTGGCTCGAGCAGCTCACGCCCCGCCAGATCGTGACGGAGCTGGACAAGTACATCGTGGGCCAGGAGGAGGCCAAGCGCGCCGTCGCCATCGCGATGCGCAATCGCTGGCGCCGGCAGCGGGTGGAGGACGAACTGAGGGACGAGATCCTGCCCAACAATCTGATCCTCATGGGCACCACCGGTGTCGGAAAAACCGAGATCGCGCGCCGCCTGGCCCGGCTGACGGGCGCGCCCTTCGTCAAGGTCGAGGCATCCAAGTTCACCGAGGTGGGATACGTGGGCCGGGATGTCGAGTCGATGATCCGCGACCTCGTCGACACCTCGGTGAACATGGTGCGCGCCGAGCGCGAGGACAGCGTCCAGGAGGAGGCCGAGCGCCGGGTCGAGGAGCAGCTTCTCGACCTTCTGCTTCCGCCCACGGACGGGCGCACCCCTCCGGCCGGACCCGTCGTGGTGACCGACGGCGTTCCCAAGGTCTTCGTCGCCGGTCCCCAGGGCGTACAGGAGCATGCCGCCGGCGAGGAGTTGAGCGAGGAGGACGAGCGCCTGATCATGCGCCGGCAGCGCACCCGCGAGAAGCTCCGCAACCTGCTGCGGGATGGGCAACTCGAGGAGCGGGAAGTCGAGGTGGAGGTCAGCCAGGCTCCGGCCATCGACGGCATGATGGTGCCCATGGGCGGCATGGAGGGGATGGAATACAACTTCTCCGAGATGCTCCAGGAGATGCTCCCCAAGCGCACCAAGCGGCGCAGCGTGACCGTCGCGGAAGCGCGCCGCATCCTCATCCAGGACGAACTGGACCGGCTCGTGGACATGGACGAGGTCGTCAACGAGGCGCTCATCCGCGCGGAAGACATGGGGATGATCTTCCTGGACGAGATCGACAAGATCGCGGGCGACCGCGGGGGCTACGGGCCCGATGTCAGCCGGGGAGGGGTCCAGCGCGACCTGCTGCCGGTGGTCGAGGGCTGCAACGTCCAGACCAAGTACGGGCTGGTGCGAACCGACCACATCCTCTTCATCGCCGCCGGCGCCTTCCACGTCTCCAAGCCCAGCGACCTCATTCCGGAGCTTCAGGGCCGCTTTCCCATCCGCGTGGAACTGCACAGCCTCGACGAGGGACACTTCAAGCGCATCCTGCAGGAGCCGCGCAACGCCCTGCTGGTGCAGTACCAGGCGCTCATCGAGACCGAGGGTGCACGGGCCGAGTTCACGCCCGGCGGCGTCGAGGAGATCGCGCGCATCGCGGCGCGCCTGAACGAACGGATGGAGAACATCGGCGCCCGGCGCCTGCAGACCGTCATGACGACGCTCCTGGAAGAGGTGCTCTTCGAGTTGCCCAGCGAGGAGATGGAACGCCCGCTCGTCGTCGACCGCGGGTTCGTGCGCACGCACCTGGAGGAGATCGCGGAGGACGAGGACCTGCGCCGCTATATCCTGTAGGCTACGGCCCGAGTGACCCTGGGCGGACCGGCCGCTCGCGGAGGATCGCCCGCGGGCGCAGGTGGGTCGCCCACGCCGGCTGGTTCTCGACGACCATGGTCCTCTCCGGGTGCCGCTTCCCCGGCGCCTCGGACCTTGGTAGCTTGGGGGCGCGTCTGCCAAAATGGCAGACTGGAGCAGCCATCCTCCAACGGTCCTCCGATCCGAAGATCGCCTTCCCCGAACCGATGACCCGAGTCCGCAAGCAGGACTTTCTGTCCCTCCACGACCTTTCCCGCGACGGCCTGATGTCGTTGCTGGAGCACGCTCGGCGCCTGAAGGCCGGAGAGGGCCCGGGCGCGCCGCTTCGGGGCAAGTCGCTGGCGATGGTTTTCCGCAAGAATTCCACCCGCACCCGGGTGGCCTTCGAGGTGGGCATGGTCCAGTTGGGCGGGCAGGCGCTCTTCCTCTCCGCCGTGGACACGCAGATCGGACGCGACGAGCCGCTCGCCGACACCGCGCGCGTCCTGGGGCGCTACGTGGACGGCATCATGATCCGCACGTTCGACCAGGAGGAGGTCGAGCAACTGGCCCGCTGGGCGCCGATCCCGGTCATCAACGGCCTCACCGACCTCCTGCACCCGTGTCAGCTGCTCGCCGATCTCATGACCATGCAGGAGGAGTTCGGGCCGGGGTTCGACGGAATTCGGGTCGCCTGGATCGGGGACGGAAACAACATGGCCAACTCCTGGCTGAACGCCGCGTCCCTTCTCGGCTTCGAGCTGGCGCTGGCGTGTCCCCGGGGCTTCGATCCGGACCCGGAGATCGTGGCGCGCGCCCGCGCGGCCGCCCCCGTCCACTTCACCCGGTCGCCGCGGCAGGCCGCCGAGGGCGCGGATGTGGTCACCACCGATGTGTGGGCTTCGATGGGACAGGAGGGCGAGGCGGATGCACGCCGGGACGCATTTTCGGGCTATACCGTAGATCGTGCGCTGATGGCGCGAGCCTCCGAAAGGGCGATCTTCCTGCATTGCCTCCCCGCCCACCGGGGCGAGGAGGTCACGGAGGCGGTCCTGGAAGGCCCCCGTTCGCGCGTGTTCCGGGAGGCGGAGAACCGATTGCACACCCAGAAGGCGCTCTTGATCGCACTGCTGGGAGAGGATTGCAATGATGAATGACCGGAGGTGGAAGCCAATGACCGGAGGTGGGAGCCAATGAACGGAGGTAGAAGCCAGTGACCGGAGCCAAGAGCCGATGAGCGCCGGCCTCGCCCGCACGCCGCTCCATGAGGAACACCTGCGGGCCGGCGGCAGGATGGTGCCCTTTGCGGGATACCAGATGCCGGTCCAGTATCGCCGGGGCATTCGCGCGGAGCACAACGCGGTGCGCGAGCGCGCGGGTCTCTTCGATGTCTCGCACATGGGCGAATTCGAGGTGCGTGGCGCCGAGGCACTCGACCTGGTGCAGTGGCTTACCACCAACGACGCGGGGCGCATGGAGGTGGGGCAGGCTCAGTACTCCGCATTCTGCGACGAGAAGGGATGCGTGCTGGACGACCTGCTGGTCTATCGCTTCGAGGACCGCTACCTGCTGGTGGTCAACGCGGCCAACCGCGACAAGGACTGGGCGTGGGTCACGCGGCACGCGTCCCGCTTCGACTGCGAAGTGCGCGACGTTTCCGACCGCACCGCGTTGCTGGCGCTCCAGGGGCCTTCGGCCGCGGGCATCCTCGCCCGGCTCGCCGGAGCGGACCTGGACGCCGTAGGCTACTACCGCTTCACAACCGGCGAGGTCGCCGACGTGCCGGCGATGGTGGCGCGCACCGGGTATACCGGAGAGGACGGCTTCGAGCTGTACCTGGAGGCCGGCGACGCCCCGGCGGTCTGGCGCGCGCTGCTCGAAGCCGGTGCCGCCGACGGCGTGGAGCCCGCCGGCCTGGGCGCCCGGGATTCGCTGCGGCTCGAGATGGGATATGCCCTCTACGGCAACGATCTGGACGAAGAGCACAGCGCGCTCGAGTCGGGGCTGGGCTGGGTGGTGAAGCCGGGGAAGGGCGACTTTTCGGGGCGTGACGCGCTGGTGCGCCAGAAGGCCGAGGGGATTCCGCGCCGCCTCGTCGGGCTGCGTCTACTCGAACGTGGCTTCCCGCGGCCCGGCTACGAGATCGTCACGGAGGGCGAGGTCGCCGGAACCCTCACCAGCGGCACGGTCAGCCCGTCGCTGGGAGAGGGGATCGCGATGGGGTACCTCCCCACCCCCCTCGCCGACCCCTTCACGCAGGTGGCCGTGCGCATCCGCCGCGCGGATGTCCCCGCGGTGGTTGTCCGCCCCCCCTTCTATCGCCACGGCTCGATCCGGCGCTGACACGGAGGCGCATAAGGTGACCGGCGACCCGACAACCCCCCGCCCCCTGACCGTGGCGATCCTGACGGCCAGCGACCTCGGTGTCCGGGGTGAGCGCGCCGACACCAGCGGGGACGCCATCGAGTCGTGGTGCCGGGCGCGCGGGTACGAGGTGGTCGCGCGCACGATCGTCCCGGACGAGACCGCCGCCATCGTGCCGGCGCTCCTCGACTGCGCCGACCGCCTGGACGCGGACGTCATCCTCACCACCGGGGGCACCGGCTTCACCGCCCGCGACGTCACCCCCGAGGCCACCCTCGCGGTGCTCGACGGGGAAGCTCCGGGCCTCGCCGAGGCGCTACGGGCCCGGGGCGCGCTCAAGACACCCTATTCGAACCTGTCGCGGGGCGTGGCCGGCTTCCGGGGGGGAACGGTGATCGTCAACTTTCCCGGCAGCACCGGAGGGGTACGCGACGGGCTCGAGGTCCTTGATCCCGTTCTCGAGCACACCGTCGAGCTTTCGCGCGGAACCTCCGTCTCGCACGCCCCCCGCACCCCCGCATCCCCGTGAAGGACACGGTCCTGATCAGCACCCACCACCTGCCCACGGCGGGTGCGCTCCGGGGCGCCTTCAAGTCGTCGGGCTACCGGGTGGAACTGGTCACCCCGCGCGAGGAGCTGGACCCGGGCGCCGGCGTCCTGCTGGTCCTCACCGACGCCCTGGCCGAATCGGCGGAAGAGCTGGCCGCGCAGGCCCGCGACCGACTGCACGTCCCGGTGTTCGGGGTGGCGGCGCCCGGCCGCGAGCGCGAACTCGCCGCCCTCGGCCTGACGGAGACCTTCGCCCCCTCCGTCGACCCGGACGAGGTGCTCCTCATCGCCCACACCCTGCTGGAACGGCGCCGCCTGCAGCGGCTCACCGGGATCGTCGGGGAGACCGACCCCATCCGCGAGGCACTGGAGCGCGTCGTGCAGATCGCACCCGTCGATTCGACCGTGCTCATCACCGGCGAATCGGGCACCGGCAAGGAGCTCTTCGCGCGCGGGGTGCACGCTCTCTCTCCCCGCCGCCACAAGGCCTTCATCGCGGTCAACGTGGCGGCGCTCTCCCCGACCGTGCTCGAGAGCGAGCTCTTCGGCCACGAGAAGGGCGCCTTCACCGGGGCCATCGACTCGCGCCGGGGGCTCTTCGAGCTGGCCCACCAGGGCACCATCTTCCTGGACGAGATCGGCGAGATTCCGCCCGCCATCCAGACCAAGCTCCTGCGCGTGCTCGAGCAGAAGGAGTTCCTGCGGGTGGGGGGCGAGGCGCCCATCCGGGTCGACGCGCGCGTGATCGCCGCGACCAACCAGGATCTGCGCCACGAGGTGGCGGCGGGCCGGTTCCGCCGCGATCTCTACTACCGCATCAACGTCCTGCACATCGAACTGCCCCCGCTGCGCCGCCGCCAGGCCGACATTCCCCGTCTGGTGGAGGCTTTCGTCGCGGAGGTGAGCGCCCGCAACGACCGCCGCTTCGCGGGCATCAACGCCGACGCCATGCGCATTCTATGCGAGTATGCCTGGCCCGGGAACGTCCGCGAGCTGCGCAACCTGGTGGAGAGCATGGTCGTGCTCTCTCCCGGCAGGGAGATCGGTCCCGACGACATCCCGGCACAGGTGCGGTCCCCCGGCTCGTCGCCCCTGCTTCCCGTTCCCACGCCCGGCCCCGGGCCCGGGGAAGCAGACGCCGGCCAGCTTCGCCCGCAACTCGAGTTCGTCTTCCGCACCCTGGTCGAACTGCGCGTCGACATGGACGACCTGCGGCGCGAATTCGAGGCCTACCGGCAGGAACACCGCTTCGACGAGGCGTTGCTTCCCGAGGAGACCGGCCGCGTGGAGATCGTCGCCCCCCGCGTCGACGCCCCCGCCACCGGGCTCGACCAACCTCCTCCCGCCGAGCCCGGCCAGACCTGTCTCTTATACCACATATGACGCTGACGACGATCTTACGCGAATAAAAAAAATAAGGTGGGGGGGGGGGGGGGGGGGGGGGGTGGGGGGGGGG
>VXMG01000075.1:0-31784 GCA_009841185.1 Gammaproteobacteria bacterium | reverse complement strand
CTCGGGGTCAATATCGGCGCTTCGAAATACCATTGACGGATGTCAGGATCCGTCCCGGTGCGTTCCAGGTCGCCGGCACCGGGGGCCATGCCGATGGAATCCAGGACTTCGCCGGCCTCGTCGACCATGCTCCCATACAGTCCGTCTTCGCGATCCTCCCAGATCGATGGCGGCAGATGGTCGCTCGCGGAGAGCGCCCTCCAGTCGCGCCCCACGATCACGACGGTGCCCGAGTCGGGTTGCGAACCGTCCTTTACGACGACCGTGTCTCCCTCTTCGCGCCAGGACTCGACCAGCTCCGCAGTCGCCTGCGCGGGATCCGGTGGATTCGGGGCACCCGCCGACACTTGCTCGATCTCGAACTCCCAGTCGTGAAAACCCCGCACGGTGACCCTTTCGGAGTCCTCGGCATCCCATTGGTCTCCGCTGGTGATGTAGTGTGCAAAGGTCGCGCGCCTCGGCAGCCAGTAGCGGAGGTTCCACATGGAGTAGTCCACAACCGCTACCGGCACGCCGATTTCCATACGCGTACCGATTGCCGCGTTGAGACCATAGTTCAATATCCGGCCGAACAATCCCGGACGGGGCGGGGAAGGCGCCTCGATATCGCCGAGCGCCGTGCCGCGATAGACCTCTTCAATGTCCAACAGGGAGCCGCTGCCGCGGCGAAAGCTGAGCTCGGAATCGATGGGCTTTGCGGGGCGATAGGCCGTCCGCACCACCCCGGAGGTCTCCGGGTCGATCCACAGCACGGCAAAGACCAGCCCGAGGTGCTGGGCGCGGGGGTGCGCGGTCACGCTCACCGCCTGCACGGAACGTCCCGCGAAGTGAACCGAGATCGTGTCTCCCGAGCGGAACCGGTAGAACCGCTCCGCGCCCTCGTCGAGCGGGGTCACCGTGGGTACGAACCACGACTCGGCAGCGCGGGGACCCAGGCCGGAAACGATGAACAGGCTGAACGGATCGCGGGCCGGATCGGCGGCAAAACGTGCCGCAAGCCCTTCGGGCCGGCCGGGCCTGAAGCGCTGTCCACCGACTTCCATGCGGGACCCCAGCACTCGCAGAACCGTGGGCTCGTCCCTCGACCAGCGAACGCGGGTGGCCGACTCCCGCCGCACGATGGGCCGGTCGCGGACCAGCATCGAGAATTCGAAGGAATTGCGCTCCCTGACGACGGCCGTATAGGACGCGATGTCCGACAAAGCCGCATCGCGAGCGGCGCGCGCCCCCAGCATCAGCCGGCGGGCGGTCTCGTCGAGGTAGGCGTCCGAGGCGGCTGTTTCACCCACGGGTTCGTCATCGGCAGGTTCATCCGCGGCCGCGACCGCAACCCCCGCTCCCCCCAGCCCACCGAGGGTAGCATCCAGGGGCAGCACTTCCCGCGGGGCCCGGGGCACGATGATGACCTGGGATCCGAGTTCGACGTAGCCCAGGTCGGTGCGGACGAGCAGCTCGTCCAGCGTGCGCGCGATGTTCTTCGCTGCGCAGTCACAGTCGACGATGCGGTCCGGCGGGAGCAGGCTGGGGCTGAAGGCGATCTGCACCCGGGAACGCTCCGCGAGCCGGACCAGGGCTTCGGCGAGCGGCAGTTGCTCGACGGAGAGCCGGGCCGTGGTGGCCAGGAGGCTGCCGGGCTCGGGGTCGACGCCGATTTCGCCCGTCAGCCGCGCCACGTCCTGGGTGTCCTGCGCGGCGAGCCCCGGCGACGAGACTCCCGCGAGCCACGCCCAGAGCAGCATCGGCGCGAGCGACAGCCGTACGAACTGGACCCCGCATCGCATCAGCCCGCCCCCGCCATGCATCAGGCGACTGCCCCCGCCGCGCATCAGCCTGCCACCCGCGGCCCGCACAGCGGCAGATCCCCGGCCCCTTCCGCCGCGCGCGCCTCCACCTCGACTTTCCAGCGCACCGCGGTGCCGAACATCCCGGTGCCGTCGCCGAAAACCGAGGGAACCGCGGTCTCGCCGTTGATGTTCAGCCGGCCCTCCCGGATCCAGTTGGCCCAGTTGCGGTCAAGGGCCGCGATGGTGACCTCGGCGCGCGCGCCCCCGGGAAGCCCCGCGTCCAGCGTGCGATGCAGCTCCACGTTGTCGACGTCGGACAGCAACTCGAGCAGGAAGTCGCCGGGGAAGACCATTTCGGTCACGTCGCGTCCCCGGCCGAGCACGGTGACCGGCAGGTACAGCGGATCGGACGACGACCAGAGGCCGGGGCTCAGTCCGGCGATCTCGGCCTCGCCGACATGGGCCCATGCGCCGTCGACGGGAGCCCAACTGAAGCGATAGCCGGTGCCGGGCTCCACCCGGCAGCGGCCGTCCTCGACCGAGAGACCCTGCGGCACGAACGCGTCGGGCATGCGGCTGGTCCCCTCCAGCACGCTGCCGTCCGGCGTCGTCACGGCGAGGGTGAGCACTTCGCCGGGCGCGAACACGGCGGACGCCACAGTGGCAGTATGGCAGGAACCGACCATGCCAAAGGGCCTGTCCTCCCCATACAGATCCTCGGGCAGCACCGTGCAGGCACCCAACGGATCCTCTTCCTCCACGAGCGGCAGGGAGTGCCCCGACCCGCCGGTTATGCGCACTGCCGCGCCCGGCACCTCCGTCAGCGCCTGCTGATACGCCTCGCTGACCACCACGACCGCCCGGGTGTCGAGCCGAGAGGGCTCGGCAGGGTCGATGGTGAGCACGACCGTGGCGAGGGCGACCAGCGTCTTATGGCCTGAGCCCGGGGAGACATCCGTCACGTCGCAGCCGGCAGCACCGACCATCATCCCCACCAGCGTCAGCAGGCGACGCATCCCGGCACGGCGCATCGCTGACCGCCCGGTCCGCATCCGCGACCGCGAGAGAGCCGCCCGTGCGGCATCGTGATCCCACGCTCCGGCGCCCATCAGAACGACACCTCCACGCCGAGGGTTGGCAGGATCGGGAGCATGTGGTTGTCCAGGGCCGTGAGGTTCCCGCGGTTGTAGTGGCGCTGGCGCCACAGCACGTTGTTGCGGTTGTAGAGGTTGATCACGCTCACGTAGGGCGACAGGGTGCCCCACTCTCTTTGCAGCGTCTTGCGGAAGCTGATGTCAAGCCGGTGGTATGCGGGGAGCCGGGCCCCGTTTCTGGGTCCGAGCAACGCGGTTCTGACGCTCGCATAGTCATAGCGCAGGTCGGTCAGCCGCTGCTCGTACTTGCGGAATCTCGCCAGTTGCGCCGTGTAGGGCGTGCCCGTGCCCAGGTTCCAGCGCAGGCCGGCCTCCACGCCCCAGGGCAGATCGCGCTGGATGGCCACGTCGATTTCCAGGCGCCGGTCGAAGATGGGCGGGAATTCGATGATCGGCGGGGGCAGCACGCCCGCATCCGTGTCCACGAACGTCCGCGTGGCTTTCAGAAACGATACCGACACCCACCCTCGCGTCCTTCCCGCGTCCTTGCGAAGCAGCGCGTCGATCCCGATGGAGCGGCCATCGCCCGCCAGCAGATCGTCCGCCGGATCGGTCGGATCGTCGGCCCAGTTCTGAGCGACCACGCCGTCGAAGGTGCGGAGGTATCCCTCCGCGGACGCGAACCACTCGCGGTCGCTGCCGAAAAAGCCCTCGACGCCCGCCTGGACCTGGTCGGAGATCACGGCCGGCACGTGTTCGCCCGACAGCACCCACGCGTCCATGCCGATCGGCAGCCGCTCGTCGCGCAGCGAGTGCAGGAACTGCGCCTGCCGTCCTCCCGCCACGCGCACCGCCCAGCGGCCGCCGCCCAGGAAACGCTTGACGGCGACGCGCGGCGACGGCACGGCTTCGGCCGGGCCCGCCCGCGGTCGCCAGCCGTCCCACCTGAGCCCGGCCTCGAGCAGCCACGGGCGGCTCGGGGTCCAGGTCAACTGTGTGTACGCGCTGGACTCCCAGCCGCTGCTCTCGCTATTCTGGAAGTTCGGGGGAACGCCCTCGGACACGTTGCGGCTTTCCCGGTGGGCGGCCGCGACTCCCGACTTCCACCGCATGCGCGACGTGGGACGGAGTTCAAGATCGGCCCCGGCCGAAGACTGGCCGATCTCCGTCTCGATCCGCGTGTCTTCGTATTCGGTGAAGTTGAACCGGGCGCCGAAGCGGGAATATGCGCCGTGGACCTCGAGCGTCCCTCCTCCGGGCATGAGATGGGTCCAGGATGCGCCGACTGCGTCGTTGCCCCAGGGCCATCGGACGTTCCAGCCCGGGTCCTGATTGTCCCCGAGATCATCCGCGACGGACTCGAGGCTCGTGAACAGGAATTCGAGTTCCCGGAGATCGATCCGGTCCCGGCCGGAATACGCGTTGATGCGCACCCGGTCGCCCCCCTTGGTCCAGCCCTCGAAGACGGCCTGGAGGTCCGCGAGAGTGTATGGGAATGCGGAGTCGGTCAGCCTGGTCACCAGGTCCCAGTAGCTGCGGCGCGCCGAGACCTTCCAGCGTGCGGCGGCGAGCCCCAAACCGTCCCGGATCCCGGACGCGAGACCGCCCCGCACCGCTACGCGCGACGAGATCAGGCCGAGGCCGGCGTCGACGCCCAGCGTGCCGTCCCCCACGTCGGACTCCACGAGCAGCACGGACGATGTCCGTCCTCCGAACTCCGCGGGAAAGCCTCCGGACCGGAGCTCGGCGCGCTCGACCATGTCCGGATTGAAGACCGAGAAGATCCCCATCAGATGGTAGGGATGAAACAGCGGCACGCGGTCCATCAGGAAGAGGTTCTGATCGCCCGAACCACCCCGCACGTTCAGGACGGCGGTGAAATCGGACACCCGGGTGACGCCGGGGAGGATGCTCACGGCCCGGACCGGATCGGGTTCCGCCAGCCCCGGCAGGTTCCTGAGCTCTTCCCCGCTCAGCTCCTGAACCGTGATGCCCGCCGATTCCTCGAAGCGCGCCCGCTGGCGGCTGCGCCGGGCCTCGACGACAACGGGATCCAGCTCGATCGCCTCCTCCGCGAGCGAGATCTCAAGCTCGAGGTTCGTATCCGGCGCCAGCTCGATCTCCTCGTCGTGGAGGGCGTAGCCGATGCGCCCGATGGTCAGCCGGTAGCGGCCGGCCATGAGGTCGCGGAAGGCGAAGAAGCCGAGCGCGTCGGTCCCGGTCACGCTCTCGACGGTGGAATCCGCAGCCAGCCTGAGGCGGGCGGTCGCGCTGGCCACCGGGACCTCGACCTCCGAGCGCACCCGGCCGCTGAGGGTCGCATCCAGGGGCAACGCCGCCCTTGCCGCCCGGGGCACGATGATGACCTGGGCGCCCAGTTCCACGTACCCCAGCTCCGTGCCGTCGAGCAGCCGGTCGAGAGTGCGCGCAATGTTCTGTGTTGTGCAGGCGCAGTCGACGACGCGGTCCGGCGGGAGGAGGCTGGGGCTGAAGGCGATCTGGATCCGGGAAGTCTGGGCGAGCCGGACCAGGGCTTCGGACAGCGGCATTCGGTCGATGGAAAGGCGGGCGGCGGCTGCGAGCAGGGTGCCCGGCTCGGGGTCGACTCCGATCTCGCCCCTGAGCGCGGTCAGCTCGGTGTCCTGGGCGGTGGCAGTTGCGGGGATGAGGGTGAGCGTGGCCGCGATCAGTGTGGAGGTGATCCGGCGGATCCCGCGATTCCGTTCCGGAATCATCGACCCTCGTCCGTCTCGCGCACCCGCATCCGGACTCCCTCGTCGCCGATGCTGCACTGGGCGTCGATGACGTTGCAGATGACGGTCATGACCTCATCCAGGGATTTCGACGTGAACCACATGGTCAGCGTGCGCTCCAGCAGGACGGCATCCTCGACCGCGACTTCCGCGCCGTATCGTTGCTCGACCTCCCGAATGGCCAGTTCCAGCGGCGTGTCCTGGAAGATGATGAACCCCTCCAGCCAGGCGGCGGCCTCCTCGATCGGGGGCGCTGCGGTAACGGGGCCGGGGCGGCCTTCGACGATGCTCGCCGCCTGCCCGGCGCCGACCTGGACTTCCTCGGTCGCGGTGCCGAGCGCGACGGTCCCTTCGACGACGACGAGCCGCAGTTCGTCGAGTTGGGCGGTCAGATGAAAGCGTGTGCCGAGGACGCGCGCGGTGCCTGCCGCGGTGGTGACCCGGAACGGCTGTGCCGGGTTGCTGGCGATGGAGAAGAACGCCTCGCCCTCGAGCACGACTGCCCGGGCGGAGCCGTCGACGTTGCGGACCCGGCTGCCCGGACCCAGGCGGATCACGCTGCCGTCGCCCAGGCGGACCATCGCGGTCTCGCCGGGCGCCGTGATGAACTCCTGGGACGCCAGGCTGCCCCTATCGGTGCCGCTCGCGGCCGGGTCCCGGTCGTTCCAAATGACCAGGGCCGCCGCCGCGAAGACGCCTGCGGTGGCCCAGCCCGCGAACAGGCCGAAACGGGAGCGCGCGGGTCGTCTGCGCGCCCGGTCTTCTGCGCGCCGGATGGCGGCGGCTCTCCGGGCTTCCGCCTCGCGGACCACCATGTCGGTGGCGGGCGGGGCGCCGGGCTCCACCTCCAGGTCGGCCGCGCGCGCGACTTCGACCAGCAGGCGGAGGTCGTTCACTTCCGCCTCGGCGTCCGGGGTCTCGCGGAGCCATGCCTCGACCGACCGGTCTTCGTCGTCGGTCGTCCGGCCGCGCAGATACTGTAGCAGCAGTTCGTCCATCTCTCTCGATCCTTCCGGGGTTCCCACCGGGAACCGTTGTCCTACACCGGACAAGCGCACGGCGCGCCGCCAGCTACTATCCGAACGAGACACGAGTTCGCCTCAGCCATCGGCCGCCACCGCCCGGCGAACCGTCCTGAGCGCGGTCGACATCTGGTTCGCCACCGTCTGCGCCGAAACGTTCATCACCGCGGCCGCTTCCGCGTGGGAAAGGCCCCGCTGGAAGACGAGCTCGAACACTTCGCGCCGGCGGCCGGGCAGCGACGCCACCGCGGCCCGGAACCGGTCTGCCAGCAGGTTGGCGTCGAGCACGTCGGCTGGCGTTGCGGCCTGACCGCCCCGCATCGCATCGTCGCGCCCCTGCCGGTCCTGCCAGCGCCGCCGCACCGCCCGCCGGCGTTTCTCGTCGATGACCAAGTGACGGACGATGCGGTAGAGGTAGACCCGCGCGGAGCCCCGCGGACGCCATCCCCGCCGCCGTTCCCACACCTGGATGAAGGCCTCCTGGGCCATGTCGCGCGCCAGATCGGGATCGCCCAGTTGGCTTGCCGCATAGCGCACCAGCTCGGGCCAGCACAGGTCCATCAACCGGCCCAGCGCGGGCTCGGAGCCCCCGCGGATCTCGTCCATCAGTGACGTCAGGACGTCGTTGTGCGCCGAATCCGGGTTGGGGCTGGTTACTGACATCTAGTGTTGAATAGTGTCAACTTTGGGTCGGCCACGCTGGCGACTCCTGCAGAAGTAGCGCACGGCGCAGCGATATCTACTACAACGTGCCGGTCTGGCTGGCTCCGCGCCCGTTCTCTACGATGTCCGGGTCACGCAATCGAGCCGGAGGCATCCGATGGAAGAACGCCGCCAACGCATTTCATCCCGTTGCCGGGCCGCCCTTGTCGCGGTTCTGAGCATCGCGGCGGGCGCCTGCATGCAAGCCGGGGACGGGTCCTCCTCCGCCGACGCTCCCTTCGATGTCCTGATCACCAACGCGCGCGTGGTGGACGGCGCCGGCAACTCCTGGTTCCGGGCGGACGTGGGGGTGCGCGGGGACCGCATCGCCGCCGTGGGCCGGCTTTCGGGCCGCGCCGCCGCACGAACCATCGACGCGGGCGATCGCGTCGTCGCCCCCGGCTTCGTCGACATGATGGGCCAGGGCAGCCTGGTGCTCATCACCGATCCTCCGAGCGCCGAGAGCAAGCTCCGCCAGGGCATCACCACCTACCTCTCCGGCGAGGGAGGCTCGGCCGCGCCCCAGAGCGCCGAAACCCAACAGAGTCCGCCCGTCATCGACGGCGACACGCTGCGCTGGCGCAGGTACTCCGAGTACTTCGCGATCATGGAGAGCTACGGCATCCCCATCAACGTGGTGCACGACGTCGGCCTCACCCAGGTGCGGCGGGTGGTCCTGGGCGATGAGGATGTCGCCCCGACGCCCGAGCAGCTCGAGGAGATGCGGGAACTGGTGCGTGAGGGGATGGAGGACGGGGCCGTCGGCGTGTCCACTTCTCTCATCTATCCGCCCGCCGTCTATGCGAGCACCGAAGAGCTCATCGCGCTGACCTCGGTCGCGGGCGAGTACGGCGGCGTCTACTTCACGCACATGCGCAACGAGAGCCACGCGGTGCTCGAGGCCATCCGCGAGGCCATCACCATCGGCGAGGGCGCGGGCGTGCCCGTGCACATCTACCACCTGAAGGCGGCGGGCCAGCGCAACTGGCCGTTGATGGATGACGCGCTCGCCCTCATCGACTCCGTGCGCACCGCGGGGATGGACGTGACGGCCGACATCTATCCCTATGTGAGAAACGGGATCGGCCTGGGATCATTCCTGCATCCCCGACACTACGCGCGCGGCACCCAGGCCTTCCTGGAGACGCTCTCCGACCCCGAGCTCCGCGCGCAGTTGAGGAACGAGGTCGAGACCGACTCGGAGTGGGAGAACTGGTATCAGCACGTGGGCATGGACTGGAACAACGTGCTCATCGTGGCGGCGTCGGACGAGGTGGATCCCGACGTGATCAACCGGTCCGTGGCCGAGGCCGCGGAGGTGCTGGGAACGGATCCCTGGAACGCCTTCTTCGACCTGGTGCAGGCGGGGGGCGTGAGCGTGAACCCGCTCAGCATGAACGAGGAGCAGAAGTGGGCCGCGTTCCGGGCGCCGTTCGTGATGATCGACACGGACGCCTCGCCGGTGAATCCCGCGTCAACCGCCAGCTCGCATCCGCGCGCCTTCGGGGCCTTCCCGCGCGTCATCGCCAAGTACGTGCGCGAGGACGGGGTCATCACCCTTGAGGAAGCGGTGCGGCGCATGACTTCGCTGGCCGCCCGCAGGCTGGGCCTGTACGACCGGGGTATCGTGGCGCCCGGGATGGCCGCGGACCTGGTGGTCTTCGATCCGGCCGAACTCCGCGACGTGGCCGAGTTCGGCTCGAACGCGATGCGCTACGCGGAGGGGGTAGACTACCTGTTCGTGAACGGCACGCTGGTGATCGACGACGGCGAGATGACCGACGCGCTGCCGGGGAGGCTGCTCAAGCGCGCGGGGTAGGCCCCGATGTGGACTCCGAGGAGCATGTGCCGCGGCGACGCCAGGAACGCAGGCCCTCCTCCGGGATTGGGTGGTTGGGAGGCAGTAGGTCTGGTCGCCATACTGGCCGGAGCTTCCCTCCTCGCCGTGCCGCCGATCCACGCGCAGTCGAGTGAGGAGCCATCCGCGACTTCCCCTGCGGGCGAGCCCGACTCGGTGGCTCTCGCAACTCTCGCGGCGTGGGCGGATCAGGTGTGGCTGTCCCTGCTCGACCGCGACGGTGCCTACTACGGCCGTCTGGCAGAGGAGGGCATCTTCCAGCGGTTCAACCCTGAAATGGACCACGAGTACGAGCTCGACGTCCGCTCGGGCCTCTTCGATCCCGGTGAGGACGCGCGCTGGGCCGAGCTGACCAACGGCCTTCGGGTTGCCGGGGGCTCGCTCAACAATCCGCACATCCTCAACGTCGTGGACTGGCTCCAGGAGACCCATATTTCCGGCGCCGTGGACCTGATGGCACGCTACCGCCGAGAGCGATCGCTCACGGCATGGCGCGACTACCCGTGGGTCGGCGTGCGCTGGCGCGACGTGCTCGGGACGCCGTGGACCGTGCGGGTGGGGCTCGGCGTCCACTTCTTCAAGCCGTCCGCAGACGTGGAGCTCGCGCTGGCACGTTCTTGGAGAGACAGGGAAGACCGGAACTGGACGCTGGAGGTGCGCCTCGCAGCGCTCGACGCCTTCAACGAAGCGATCTTCCAGGGCCTGGGTGTGAGGGCGGACGACGTGTACGCCCACTACGACTATGCGGGGGCTCCCCTCGCCGCTCGGGCGACCCTGAGGGCCGCGGCGTCACGCTGGCGGGCGGAGCTGCACGCGGGATCGAGCCGAAGAAGCGAGGTACAGGTGACCTTTCCGGCAGCCGGTCCGGCTCCGTTCACCCAGCTCGAACAGGTCGCGTTCCTGGGAGCACTCCTCCAGGTCACACCGCTCGAGCGCGTGACGCTGGCGCTGTACGGTACCTGGGCGAGGGCGGACACCGAGCGGCGGGTGTTCGCGAGCGGGCTCGGCTTCACTCTGCGCGAGCAGACGGTGACGGTGGGCGCTCGCGCGCGGACCCGCCTGAACCCGCTGTGGGCGGTCGAAACGGAGCTGGCGCGGGTGCGGCGACCCGAATGGCGCACGCCGGGAGGGGGCGCTCGCCGCGAGCACCGTGATCGCGGGGTCTTCGCGCGGGCGGCCCTCGTCCGGTATCCGGAAGCGGGATGGACCAGCCGCCTGGCCTACGTCCTTCTGGACCGCGATGCGGGCTCCCGGGCGCCCTGGCTCACCGCGCAGAATCAGGGACTGATCACGGAAGCGGGCCACCGGTTCCGGTCCGGCTTCGAGTTGACGGCCGGCCTCCGCTGGGACCTGGACAGCTTCGGGCGGGATCGGTTCGAGGGCGCCCATCTGCGGCTGTCGGCCGCCTGGTGATGGGGCGCACCGGTTCCCGTGCCGTCGTATCTGCAGCCAACGAGATCATCTCCGTGAAGTCGCGGCATGCCTGCACCCTGGTGATCCCTACGAGTCCCGATGCACCGGAGACCGCGGAGATGAGGGAAAGCGGGAAGTAGACCACGAAGTCAAGTTCCTTTTCGGAACCACTTAGCCGAGCGCGGGACGCCGCAACGCCGATCACAACCCCGGCTGAAACAGACGCTACGAACAACTCGAATCCCGGGATGACCATGTGGGTGTCGCACTCCGCACGGGCAGGCAAAGGGGCGCCCGGACGCAGCTGGGGCGGC
Source organism: Gammaproteobacteria bacterium (assembly GCA_009841185.1). GTDB lineage: Bacteria > Gemmatimonadota > Gemmatimonadetes > Longimicrobiales > Gaopeijiaceae > BD2-11. Next base: position 20,844 of record VXMG01000075.1, on the reverse strand, counting down.
CCCCTCAGGCCAATAACCGAACACCCTGACGAGACGATCGCGAGCGTGGCGAGAACTGCCATTCGTCGGAGCATAGGTACCTGTCCAAGGCTAGAATTCGAAAGCGGCAACACTCCTCGCCTTCAACGGTTGCGGGATTCGCCCGCGCAAGAAATGGTCCCGGTTCGGGTGGATCGAGACAGGCAGTTCCCGCTCGCTCCCCTTTACTGGCCGGACGTTGGGCGGAGCAGCCGCTGGGGAAACGGTCGTAGAATCCGAGTAGGGGATCGCGAGGAACTCTCGACACCCCCTGACACGGTGCACGCCAACGAATGCAGATCCGCTTAGCACGGCCGCCACACCGCCCCAGGTCAGGTCCTCACCCCACACGAGAGCAACGGAACCCAATGCGGCACCCATGAAATCAAGAACAGGAGCGACCTGGCTTGTGGTGCATGTAGAACCGGCGGGCAATGGATCACCGGCAGCCGGCTTGGGTGGGCCTTCCACGAAGAGCAGCGAACACCCCGAGACTGTCGAGGCCAGAGCCGTGGGAAGGAGGAATCGCCTATACATCGCGTGCTCCTCCAGCGAGCCAACCCATCGAATCCCGGTTCACGGGCTCCTGGCCCCCTCTTCTTCACCAGGATCGAAAAGACGCCGTCCGTCAACCGGTACGCGGATGGGAGCGAGCATCGACTCTACTGGTACGGTGTCGCTGAGCACTGATTCTCTGTCCCTGATGGCTCGGCATGCTTGCACTCTCCTGAGCCCCACGATTCCGGACAGACCCAGTGTGCCTGACCAGATCAGTGCAGACAAACCGGCCTTGCCGGCCGAACCTTCCGATCCGTGTCGCAGGAAGAGGGAAGCCGAAAAAGCGCCAACCAATCCGGCGCCGACCAGATCGATCCGGGGCACCACCAGATCCGACGTGCAGGTCGCTTGCGGCGGCAGCCGCCCGCCCGGATCCACCCGAGGCGGTCCGTTGACGGCCACGAGCGAACAGCCCGTGAGCACGATCGAGGACACGGCAAGGGCCCAAAGTCGTTTCGGGGGAAGTTGCGTCATGATCGGCTCCCGGCTCCTCATCAGCGCCACACCAACGCACCCAGCGCGGTCATGGTGGTATGGATAACAATCAACAAAGGAAACCCGTCGTCCCAACCGGTGGCCAACCACCCGCTCGCCAGCCCAACGGCTGATCCGACGAACGCCCCCTTTGCGTCACCTCCCCCACTGATCGCCCCGGCAGCCGAAGTTCCTACCGCGAGCGCGGAGGCGCCGACGACCGCCAGCCAGCCCTCGGTTTCGTTGTCACACGATTCCAAGAAGCACTGGACGAGGAGAAAACCGGCGCCGAAGTCCCCGACGACGGTGCCGAGCAAGCTGAGCGCGACGACAGCGTTAGCGTTGACGTCGTCGTCCACGGCCAGTGTGTCCAGTCGTACAAGTGCCAGCGAGGGACGCCGCCATGTCAGTGCCGACTCCCCATCCCGGGCCAAATCCACCGCTACAGGATCGCGAACAGGAAACAGTGCACTCAATGATGATTCGGGAATCGCTTGAGCCCACGCGGCATAGGGTGATCCGCAGACAACCACGACCAAGGCCACGCCGAAGAGCGCGACCGGCTTCATGTCAACACGGGCGAATCGTCGTCGAGCATTGCGTCCTCTCATCCGTCGGCTCCTGTCAGCGCCGCCACGAACGCCAGTTGACCGGCCTCGACGCGCACTCTTGCGACGGGGGGAAGGGAAGCTCCCAAAGCCGCGCGGGGCCGGCAGCGGGCGTCGGGGTCGAACCGTGGATGTCGATGAGGCAGTTGTCGTCCACGTCCGCCCCGTCGGCGTAGACCCTCGCATGGGCTGCGCCGACCGTGTAGTCCTCGGCAACCGACATGTCGACCACCCACCCGAGATCAGCCAGGGCTCCGAGGGTGATGGCCGACAAGGGCGGGCGCTCCGAGACTCCGATACGCGGCGACATCAGCTCCCCACCCAGCTCGGCCTCGGACCAATGGGAACGGTAACCGTCGTCCTCCAGAGGGACGCCAGACCCTTGGCCGCCAAGGTCCAGGAAGGCCGTTACGGCGTTGCGTCCCAGGAAGGCGTTGTCCTGGACGAGCTCGTCCCACGCCGCAGTACCGGCAGCCATCCCGAGGATGTGGCCAATCTCGTGCCGAACAGTCTCGTACATGAGACCGATGTTCGGTGAGTGGAACCTCGGATCCTTCTTCTGCCCCAGGAACATCTGTTCCGAGAGTTCCATCCATCCTTCACGGGTGATCTCGTCCGAACACAGTGGTGCTGCAGCGGCCAAGGGCCCACCCAGTTCTTGGAAACGGGTCTCGACGCTCACCGCCAGCGTGCCGGCTGCCACCCCGCAGGACTCGGAATCGGAGAGATTGTTGTCCGCCAAAGCGCGTTCCCACCATCCAACTGCTCCGTCAATGACGGACCGTACGCAAGGAGGGAGTTCATCGGCATAGTCGAGCTCGACGCGGAACGGTGCATCGTCCGACGCGCGCGGCACACCTGTAGCGGGACACCGGATGTCCCCGACATACAGGGCGCCGGGCCAGTAACTGCCCACGTACTCAAGCTCGGTTCGAACAGCGAACACAAGACCCGCAACCCCGTCTGCCAGCCCGGTGACGGTCAACAACCCGCCCTCGCGCACCTCGATCTCTGCGACGTCCTCCGGGCCGGGTGGCTGGCCCGGGGTCGAAGTCACGCCTACCTCATAGGTTACCGGCAACCCGCGAGGACTCTCGTACCATCCGTGCAGATCGATCTGAACCGTGCCGCCGACATCGACATGGACGGGAAGATCCAGACTACGGCGCCTGCCCTCGATGAAACCGAGATCGGCGAGGACGAGAACCACCACCGTGTCGGCAAGCGGCACCGAGTCGGATGCGCGAACCGTCGTCGCCACCAGTCGCGCCCAAATCGGATCGTCCGGCCTCGCATTCCCTGTATTGAGGAACACACGTGACCCCTCATAACTACGCGGCGCCCAGGCTTCGACGTTGGTGATGAGGCCCCCGGGGTTGGGATACGCAATCGAATCCAGCAACTGCCATTCGATGGGCTGGATCATCTCATGACCCTCTCTGTCGCGCACCGTAGCGCCAAGCGTCAGCAGATTCCATAGCTGAATCGTGTCTTCGGCCAACTCGACGAGTTCACTGGTGGTGTAGTAGTCATGGGCGAACCTATCGACGGCGATTGCCGCCGCCGCCTGCTCCACGACAACCTCCGCCACACCCTCAGCGCTCCCGCTCGTGGCAGTTACCGTCGCACTTCCGTTGGCAACCGCGGTGACGAGCCCCGTGCTGCTCACGGCGGCCACATCGGGCGCACTGCTGGACCACGTTACCGGTGCCTGCCCCATCGCATTTCCGTTCTGATCCGTCACAGCGGCGTTCAACGGAACGTTGGCCCCAATGGCGTCAAGGCTTGCCGTGGATGGACTCACCGTGATGGTCGCCGGCCGTGGAGGATCGGCGGTTGGCGGACTCGTGGGATCGGGGGCGGTCGTCTCGTCGCCGCAACCAGCCATCAAGAGGGCGCCGGCGAGGAGGATTCGGAGAGTCGTTCTCACGGCGGATGCTCCGGTTTCGTGTTCGCTCGTGCGGAGCTCTGGAGGTTGGTGCCCTGTGCCGAGCAGCAAGCCAGCCGACTTCGGATCCTCCGCTCACCTGTGGCTTCAGGGCCGGAGTATAGGCCGGTTCAGTCGAATGCACCACCCTTGCCAAGGTTTATATGCGACGAATGGACGATATTATCGCCTGTCGGCGTGATAATTATGGGACAATCCGCTCCAATCCCGGGCTTCCAACCGGAACCGAGCCGGGATCCCCACCCCGCCAGGTTGAACAGCCTGCTGCGCTCAGGCCTTCGCCCCCACCGGGTCCACGCGCACCGTCACGATGTCCGTGTCGTGATACTTCTGGTGCCGCACCGATGTGGCCAGATGGCGCAGCAGCCTGAGCGAGACATCGCGTTCAACCGGAAGCTCGGCCGAGAGCCCCCCGAGCAGCGCAAGGCGATCTTCGAGGTTGCCCTCGCCGGTAACAGCCAGAAACTCGAGCTCGGCGCCGCCAGCGTCGGCCCGGGCCGTGACGCGCAGTCGCCGCTCGCCCGGCGCGTCGTCGTCCTTCGCCTGCTCGACCAGGAGCAGAAGGGTCTCTTCGGCGGCGAGGTCAAGCCGCTGCCCGATCTCCGCGTCTATTCCGGCACGGGATGCGAACCGTCCCAGGAAGTCCTGGATCTTCGGCAGCGCCTCGACATCGAGGCTCGTTTGCATGCGTCGGCGCGGTGGCCCGGTCAGCTCCATGAAGACCGAGAGCAGGATCGCGGTCAGCCCGCCCGAGGTCATCCCGTTCTCCAGGAGCGACCCCGCCCACCCGAAGTACTCGGCCGGGATGCCGCCGCTCTGGAAACCGGACCCGATCCAGAACGAGACGCCGATGATGGTGGCCTTGCGGTAGTCGATGCCCTCCTGCGTGACCATCTCGACGCCCAGCACGAAAAGGATGGCGATGAGGACGATGATGTAGGCACCCACAACCGGGTCCGGGATGGCGAGCAGCACCGCCGTGGCCTTGGGGAAGAACGCCAGGGCGATGAAGATGAGCCCGATGCACATGCCCACCCGGCGTGCCGCAATCCCGGTGATGTCGACGATCGAGACGCTGTTCGAGTAGGTGGTGTTGGGAACCGTGGCGAGCAGACCCGACAGGAGGTTGCCCACCCCGTCGGCGGCCACCGCGCCCTGCACCGCGCGGAAGTCCGTCGCCCGCCGCTCGCGCCAGGAAACCCGCTGAATCGCCATGCCGTCGCCGATGGTCTCGATCGCGCCGACGAGCGTGACGAAGATGAACGCCGGAAGCATGGCCCAGAAGCCGGCGCTCAGGCTCAGGTCGAAGCCGGGCCATCCCGCCGCCGGCACTCCGAACCAGAGCGCCTCGCCCACGATTTCCATGTTGTAGGTGCCGAATCCGGCGGCGACCAGGCAGCCGCCCACCGCGCCGATCACCGAACCCCACAGACGGAGGGCCCCCCTGGCGCGGAGGATGATGACGACCGTGATCACTATGGTCGTGAGCGCGGTCAGGGGAGCGGCGGCCGGCGCGGCCCCCTCCGGCGCCACGAAGAGCAGGTCGAAGCCGATGGGCATGACCGTGACCGCGATCAGCATGATCACCGTGCCCGCCACCGTCGGCGTGATAAAGCGCCTGAGCAGCGAAAGGCGCGACGAGATCAGAAACTGGAAGAGCGACGAGGCCACGATCAGGGTGGCCAGCAGCGCGGGTCCGCCCAGTTGCAGCGCCGCGACCGAAACCGCTATGAAAACGCCCGAGGTGCCCATCAGCAGGACGTATCCCGCCCCGATCCTGCCCAGCGGTCTCGCCTGGATCATCGTAGAGATGCCGCACACGATCAGCGCCGCGAACGCCGCCCAGGTCAGATAGGTCTCGCTCCCGCCCCCGGCCCGCACCACGATCGCCACCGTGATGACGATGCCCGCGATGTTGAGCAGGATGTACTGGAATCCGAGCCCGAAGGACACGCCCCAGCCGGGAGTTTCATCAGCCTGATAGCGAAGGTCCTGCCGCGTAGGAGAGGGAGGCATGGGAGGTTGCGCTCAGGGTTTGGGGTGACCGGTCTGCACGTTCAACGGCGATTTGTACAGTGGGCAGCGACGGGGGGCATAATCGGGGCGCGGGCGCGGGGATGGCAAGATGGGGCATTGCCCGGACTCAAGGCGATGTGCTACCGCTTAGCATCATGCCGGAATTCAGGAGTCCATCATGAAACGACGAGACGATCCAACCGCAGCCTCTCCAGCGCGGACCGCAGCTTCCTCGATGCTCGCCCTGGCCCTGCTCACACTCACCGCGTCCTGCGGCGACGCCCCTCCGAGCGGGGCGGGGGTGATCGGCCCGGTAAGCACCCTTGAGCGCAACCAGGCGCTCCACATCCCCATGCGCGACGACGTGCGGATCGCGGTCGATATCTGGCTTCCGGAAGGGATCGAGCCGGGCGCGCGCCTGCCGACGATGGTGCGGGCCACCCGCTACTGGCGGGCGCGCGGGCTGGTCGATGTCCCGCTCGAGCGCGCGTCCAACTTCGACGAAGCCGAGCGCTGGAACGAGGCAGGGTACGCGCTGGTTCTCATCGACGCGCGCGGGAGCGGGGCCTCCTTCGGCATCCGGCGCTTCGAACTCGCCGAGGACGAAGTGCGCGACTATGGGGAGGTCGTCGACTGGATCGTGGCGCAGCCCTGGTCGAACGGCCGGGTCGGCGCCTACGGGGTGTCGTACGCGGGCAACACCGCGGAGATGCTCGCGGTCAACCGGCACCCGGCGGTCAAGGCCGTCGCGCCGCTCTTCAACGACTTCGACAACTTCGGCCACCTGGTCTTCCCGGGCGGCGTGCTCACCGTCGGTTTCCTGGAGAGCTGGTCGAACCGTACGCGCATGCAGGACCTGAACGACATCTGTGGGCTCTCGGGCGTGGACGGTTCGGAGTGCGATGACCTGCGGCGCAGCCAGGTGACAGGCGTCAAGCGCGTGGACGCGGACCTGGACGGTGCCCTCCTCGCGGCGGCGGTGACCGAGCACGAGGCCAACACCGTGCCCTTCGGGGCGGCGCTGCAATACGAATTCCGCGACGATCCGTTCGGCCGTTACGACGAGACCAACGTCGGGCACCGGCGGAGCCCATCCGGCCACCTCCCGCAGATCGAGGAGTCGGGCGCGGCGATGTTCATTCGGGCCGGCTGGCAGGACGCCGGCACCGTGAACGGCACGCTGGGCCGCTACAACACCATCTCCAACGCCCAGCACGTCTTCATCGGGCCGTGGGACCACGGGGCGCGCAATGACGCCGACCCTTTCCGGCCGGACGACGCCCCGGTCGCTCCCGACGCGGCCGCGCGGTTCACCGAGCTCGTCGCCTTCTTCGACGCGCACCTGAAGGATGGCGGGTCCGAGCAGACGCCCACGGAGATCAACTACTACACGCTCGGCGCGGACCGGTGGACCCGTACCGAAATCTGGCCGCCCGAGGGGTTCGACGATGTCACCTGGTACTTCGGCGCGGAGGGGATGCTGACCCGCGAGGCTCCGTCGGCCGCCGACGCCGAGGACGCCTACACCGTCGACTTCACGGCCACAACGGGCACGCGCAACCGCTGGTACACCAATGGCGGGGGCGGCGACGTGGTATACGGGGACCGGCGGGACGAGGACGCGAAGCTGCTCACCTACACCAGCGCCCCGATGGAGGTCGACACGGAGATCACGGGCCACCCGGTCGTCACCCTGCACGTCGCCTCGACCGAGTCCGACGGCGCGTTCATCGTCTACCTGGAGGATGTTGCTCCGGACGGCACAGTGCGCTACCTCACCGAGGGACAACTCCGCGCCGTGATGCGCGCGGTCACGGACGATCCGCCGCTCTACCGCAAGTACGGTCCACACCGCTCGGAACTGCGCGCCGACGCGATGCCCCTCGTGCCCGGCGAGGTCGCCGAAATCAGCTTCGACCTCTGGGCCACATCCGTGTTGATTCGGGAAGGCCACCGGATCCGCGTCGCCATCGCGGGCGCGGACGCCGACACCTTCCTGCGCTATCCGCGGGACGGAGGCGTGCCGGTGCTCTCAGTTCAGCGCAACGCGACCTACCCGTCCGCCATCGTCCTGCCGATGAAGCCGATCTCCTGACTGCGTCTAACCCGCCCGCACGCCGAGAGCCCTCCCCGGTCGCAGGATGATTCTACGGCTCGAAATCGGCCTCGTGACCGTAGCGCGTGAGCAGCGATGCCAGTTCCGGAAGCGAGAGATCCAGCACGGATGCGGCTCGCCTCACGGAGAGATTCCCCGCGTCGAGGGCATCGGCGACACACCGGACGAATTCCGCACTGAACGCAGGAATCGCCGCTTCCCTGCCCGGCGCCGCACCACTCGTGATCGGAAGCCGGTCAGCGAGCGCGTCGACCTGCTCCCGGGACAGCAGGTAGAGGCGTCGCAGGCGGCGCACGTACACCTCCACCGGGACCCGGAGTTGCGCGGCACCCTCGATCAAACGAGCGGGGAGATCGCGCGATCGCGTCACGCGACTCCACTCCCGTTCACCCCTGTCCTGTGCGATCATGTCCTCTGCGGTCATGCGCATCGGCTCTCCCGGGCTCACGATGCCTTCCCGCGCCCGCTCGAATCCCAACTGCCGCCGCAGAACGGGCCAGGGCATCAGGAGTGCAGTGGCAAAGCTCTCCGCCAGCCGCGCGACCAGCCATCTCTTCCCCCGGCGTGGCACGCGAACGGACTCCACTCGGTCGGGCGGGATTGCGTCCCAGGTCAACAGGCGGAACAGGCCGTGAGCCATGCCGTAGTTCCGCTGCCCTTCGGGCTCATGGCGGTTGACGAGCACGCATTTGATTCCTTTCGCGCGGACAGCGGCACTCACAATTCCAGGCGGCGCATTCACCTCGAGCACCAGGATGTCCAGACGGTCTTCCAACGCCGACCGCAGCGCTGCCGCCGGACAATCTCCGAGTCCCATGCGTTCGCCGAAGGCCGCACCCGCGTCCCCTGCGTCACCGAAGGAGGAGTGGCGCGTCAGCGACAGCTTCAGTTCCAGCCATCGAGGCTCGCGTCCCAGCTCCCGGGACAACTCCCGGTACAGCGCGATCCATCGCCCCGCTCTGCTTTCGAATTCGTCGACAGCCGCGCTCGCCACGTCTGGACTCGTCCGGAACGTGAATTCCCCTTCACCCTCCAGGCGGAACGGGTCGGTGAAGTAGTCCAGGTCGACGCCGAGAAGGTCCATCGCCAGGATGAGCTGCTCGGCGCTGAGGGAGCGTTGCCCATCTTCGATGCGGGTGACGTTCTGGCGATGGTTCAGGCCCAGGCCTCCCGCCAGTTGGTACTGCGTCAACCCGGCTCGTTTGCGGGCCGCCCTCAAACGGGCGGCAATCCGAGAGGTCAGGCGGGGAATCCGGACAGTTGGTCGCATTCGGATGCTTGGGCCTGGAGAACGGGGAGTGTTGGGCAACCAGGACCCGTTGGCCGCCGGCTGGCTGTAGCCAAGCCAGGACTGGTTGTAGCCGGGTCCGAAGCAGCCGATCCGCCGCCGTGCTGCCTCTTCTTGTGCTGCGGGCCCGTCTGCAGAGTGTTGCCAAATCGAAAAGGCAACATATTGTTGCATTTTGCGTTTTGCAACACGCCATGGAGGGCCAGACAGACGATACTCAAGCCCCCAGTTGAACTCGTCCAATCCGCAGCCTGTCTCGCCAACCCGCCGTTGCCGGAGTCGTGACCGGGGGTCTCGCTCAAATCGGGTTCCAGCCGCTTCCGCGCATGAACCTGGCCCGCTCAGCCCACCCGCACGTCGAGGTGCTCCAGCCCCCTCAGGACGATGCTTGGCCGATACTTCGGCGGACGCGTACCGAAGGCGAGCCGGGGGAATCGCTCCAGCAGCACCTCCAGCGCGATCCGTCCCTCCAGCCGGGCGAGCGGCGCGCCCAGGCAGTGGTGGATGCCGCGCCCGAACGAGATGTTCGCTTGGCCCGACCGGGTGATGTCCAGTCTATCGGGCTCGGTGAACCGTTCGGGATCGTGATTGGCGGATCCGATGAGGAGCGTGATCATGGTACCTTCGCTGACGGCCAGACCCCCGAGTTCCATGTCCCGGAGTGCTACGCGCATGTCCAGTTGGACCGGCGGATCGTAGCGCAGGAGTTCTTCCACCGCCGAAGGGATCAGCTCGGGCCGCTCCCGCAGCAGGGCGAGCTGATCGGGGTGCCGAAGGAGGGCCCGGACTCCGTTCCCGATGAGGTTCGTGGTGGTTTCGTTGCCGGCCGTAAGGAGAAGGCGCAGCATCACCCTCGTTTCCTTGGCGGTCAGCTTGTCGCCTGCGTCCTCGGCCTCGACCAGCCGCGAGACGAGATCGTCGCGGGGCTCGCGGCGGCGCTGCTCGATGATGGCGGTGAAGTATTCCGCGAACTGCCGGGCAGCACGGTACACCTTCTCTTCCTCTTCCGGAGAAAGGAACGGCTCGAGAGCTCGCGCCAGATCGTCGGACCAGACCTTGAAGCGCTCGAGGTCGCGCTCCGGAACGCCGATCATCCTGGCGATCACGATGGTGGGAAGCGGCACCGCGAAGGCCTTCATGAGGTCGAATTCGCGGGCGTCTCCGATCTTGTCGAGGAGCGTGTGCGCGGTGGCGCGGATGTAATCCTCCATCCTTGCCACCTGACGGGGCGTAAATGCCCGGTTGACGAGCGCGCGCAGGCGGGTGTGGTCGGGCGGGTCCTGCGCCAGCATGCTCGGCGTGAGCTTCTTCCGTGTTGCGATAGAGCCCTCGGAGGAAGTCACCTTGCTGAAGTCGTTGCCGAAGTTCCTGTGATCCCGGAGGATGCGGTCGATGTCGGCGTAGCGGGACACCACGACCTGATCGGCGAAGATGCTGCGGTGAACCGGGTCGCGGTCGCGTAACTGGCGGTACAGCGGGTAGGGATCGGCGACGAAGCGGGGTGAGAGCGGCCGGTAGGCGACCCCGCTTCGCAGCCACTCCCCGGCCAGCCGGATGTACAGATGGGCCACCCAGACGGCCCGTGCAATCGCGTTCCGAGGCACCATTCCGTAACTTCCCTCTCCCTGTCGTCTGCCGCCTTTTCCAGTAGCCGGAAGCCAGTCATGAAGACCCAGCGCAGCTCAACCACGAGAAGCCGACGCGGCCTTCTCTCCTACCCGCTCACCAGCGCCATGATCGCGGGAGCCGCCCTGCTCGTCGCCGGGCACGCGCATGCCCAGTCCGCGCTTGAGACGGCCATCTCGCATCTCGAGTATCGCGAGCTCGGGCCCGCGCTCATGGGCGGGCGCATCGCGGACATCGCGGTGGTGGAGTCGAAGCCGCAGATCTTCTACGTCGGCACCGGCACGGGAGGCGTGTGGAAGACAGAGAACCACGGCACCTCGTGGACGCCGCTCTTCGACGATCAGCCCACAAGCTCCATCGGCGCCGTAACCCTCGACCAGTCGAACCCGAACCTGGTGTGGGTCGGGACCGGGGAGCCGCAGAACCGGCAGTCGTCGGGCTGGGGCAACGGCGTGTACAAATCGGTCGACGGAGGCGGGACCTGGCAGCACATGGGGCTTGAGGGGAGCAAGCACGTCGGGCGCATCCTCATCCATCCGCGCAATCCGGACGTCGTGTACGTGGCGGCGGTCGGGGATCTGTGGGGGCCCAACGAGGAGCGCGGGGTCTTCCGGACGCAGGACGGGGGCGAGAGCTGGGAGAGGGTCCTCTACGTCGATGAGGACACCGGCGCCATCGACATGGCGATGGACCCGAGCGACCCCAACACCATCTTCGCGGGGATGTACCAGCGGCGGCGCACCGGCTGGGGCTTCAACGGGGGAGGTCCCGGGAGCGGGCTCTACCGCACCCTGGACGGGGGCGACACCTGGACGGAACTGACCGAGGGGCTTCCGGATGGCGACAAGGGACGCATCGGGGTGGCCGTCTTCCGCGGGGACGGGAACATCGTCTACGCGCTGATCGAGGCCGAGCCGCGGAGCCCGGGGCAGGGCTTCGGAGGCGGCGGAGGGCCGTCCCGGAGCGGCCTCTTCCGCTCGCTCGACCGTGGCAACACGTGGGAGAAGATGTCGGACACCAACCCGCGTCCGATGTACTACTCGCACGTGCGCATCGACCCGACCAATGTGGACCGCATCTACGTGCTCGGGAGCCCTCTGATGGTGTCGGACGACGGCGGGCGCACCTTCCGCAGCGACGGCGCCACCCAGGTGCACGTCGATCATCACGACCTCTGGATCAACCCCGCCGACCCGGATCACCTGATTCTGGGCAGCGACGGCGGCGTGGCCGCGAGCTGGGACGGCACCGCGCACTGGCGCATGTTCGACAACCTGCCGCTCGGCCAGTTCTACGCCATCGGCCACGACATGCGCGATCCGTACTTCGTATGCGGCGGACTGCAGGACAACGACGCCTGGTGCGGCCCCTCGAACACGCGCTCGTTCCACGGCATCCGGCACGACGACTGGTACGAGGTGGCGTACGGGGACGGCTTCTTCGCCATCGTGGATCCCACCGACTCGACCATCGTGTACGCCGAGTCGCAGCACGGGAACATGAACCGGTACGACCTGAACACCGGCGAGAAGATCCCCATGCGGCCCATCACCGGCCCGCGCGAGAACGGCGACACCGCCAAGACCTACCGCTACAACTGGAACTCGCCGCTCCAGCTCTCGCCCCACGATCCCGCGACGGTCTACCTGGGCGCGAACTTTCTCATGCGGTCGCGGGACTACGGGATGTCGTGGGAGGAAGTCGGGGGCGTCGACCTGACGAAGCAGATCGACCGCGAGGAACTCGAGATCATGGGCGTTCTCGGGTCGGAGCCGCAGATGTCGGTGAACGACGGCATCTCGACCTACGGCAACATCACCAGCTTCGCGGAGTCGGAGCTCGCGCAGGGGCTGCTCTACGTGGGCACCGACGACGGCAACCTGCAGGTGAGCCGCGACGACGGCGCGACATGGACCAACGTGGCCGACCGCATTCCCGGGCTGCCCGAGCGCACCTACGTGAGCCGGGTCGAGCCTTCGCACCACGTCGAGGGGCGGGTCTATGCAAGTTTCGACGGGCACCGCAACTCCGACTACGCGGCCTACGTGTACGTGAGCGAGGACTACGGGCAGAACTGGTCCCGCATCACGAACGGGCTGCCGGACGGCTGGTCGGTGAACGTCGTAACCGAGCATCACCGCGCCCCCAACCTGCTCTTCGTGGGCAACGAGACGGGCGTGTTCGTGTCCGTGGACCGGGGCGGGGAGTGGGTCCAGCTTAAGAACAATCTGCCGACGGTGCCGGTGGACGACATCCTCGTGCACCCGCGCGACAACGATCTGCTGGTGGGCACCCACGGCCGCTCGTTCTACATCCTGGCGGACGTGACCCCGCTGGAGCAGCTCTCCGAGCCAATGCTGGCCGAGGCGGGCCGGGTGTTCCCGCAGGCGCGGCCGACGATCATGTGGGCGGAGCGCGGCGACTGGCCCTTCCAGGGCGCGACGTATTCCGCCCCCAATCCCCCGCGCGGGTCGCTCATCCGGTATTACCTGCGCGACGAGTGGGAAGCACCGATGGCGGCTGAGGACGACGAGGAAGGAGGGAGTGGGAACGGCAACGGCGATGGGCCCGGAAACGGGGATTCGGGACAGGACTCGGACGACAGCGGTGACGGGGATGGGCGCGACGATGCCGGGTCGGGACAGGACGCGGACGAGAGCGATGACGACGCCGGGCGCTCAGATGCGAACTCGGGACAATCTTCGGATGACGAGGACGATTCCTTCGCCCTGACGATCACCGACGCCCAGGGCAACCACGTGCGCACCCTCGAGGCCCCGAGCGAACCGGGCATCAACGAGGTGGTGTGGGACTGGCGCTTCGACGCTCCATACGAGGCCGATGGCCAGCAGGGCGGGGGAGGTGGCGGATTCTTCGGAGGCGGCACGCCCCAGGGCCCGGTCGCGCTCCCCGGCGTCTACACGGTGAGCATGGATGTCGGCGGGGAGACCTTCTCCGCCACGATCGAGACCCAGGCCGACCCGCGGCGCCCCATGACCATGGCCGACCGAACGGCCCGCCAGGACGCCTTGATGAGCCTGCACCGTCTGGCGGTGCCGATCAACGACGCGACCCAGGCCATCAGCCGCCTGGAGGGACAGCTTGACGACGCCGAGGAGCTCATCGACGGCGCCGACGATCCCCCCGAGGGCATCGATGAGGAGCTGGAAGCCATCCGCGAAGCGCTGGAGGAGATCGAGGACGACGTGTCGGAGGCCCGCCAGAACGCAGGCGTGGCCAGAGCCATCCAGCAGTCATCGACGCATCCGACCGAAGACCACATGTGGCAGGTCGACCACGCCTGGGAGGTGATGGGCGAGACGGTTCCGGAGCTGAACGAGCTGATCGAGACGCGGGTGCCCGCGCTCAACGCGCAGCTCTACGCGGCGGGCGTGCGGCCGGATGCTGGGGAGCCGATCGAGATGCCGGAGATGTAGCAACCGACGGAAGTCGGCGGGACGTCGACGGCAGCCTTGGAAGTCCCTTACAGGGTCGCCGCCTGACCGCGCAGGGCCCAGGCGGCGGCCAGAATGAGAAGGGTCGCGGCGATCAGCGCCGCGAGGTCTGCCAGTACGCCCGTCTGGAAGGCGCCGCCCGACTCGCGAAACCGGAAACCCGGCATGTTGTCGTATTCGGTGGGAGTGACCAGGGCATCGCGATCCAGATAGCCCTTGTATATGAGCCGCAGTTCCGATTGAGCCGCACGCGCCTGGCTCTCGAAGGCGAGCGCGCGGTCGGCATCCGAGCCCGCGATGCGGTCGAGCGCATCCTGAATGGCAACTGACGGCAGGAAGAATCGCACCGTGTCGAGCAGTTGACGCCGCGCGTCCCTCGCCTGGTGGTGTGCCGTGATCATCGGCGCAACTTCGCGGTCGAGGGCGACGCGGTCGGCGTAGACGCCCCGCAGCCTGTCGGGAATCGTGGGCGCCGGCGCGCGTACCGGCGTCGGATTGGCCTCGCGATAGAGGCGCTGGCGCTCGCTAATCTCGGTTACTCGGGCCTTGAGGTCGGTGGCGAACCGCATCTCCGACGGCGCCGGAGTGGTCAGATCGACGGCTGCCAACGTCAGCGACGGCGCCATGACCACGACCAACAGCCAGACGGCGCCGGCGGCGATCGCCGCCTCGGTCGAGCGACGGGCAATAAGGCTGATGATCACCGCAACTGCCAGCCAGAAGCCGCCATAGGCCAGCACCGCCAGCGCCAGCGCCGTGAGGCCGACCGGTTCTCGTGCCCCCGCCCAGGCGGTGACAGCCAGGATGATGGCCGTCGAGGGGAGCAGCACCACCAGGCCACGGGCCAGCGCCTTCGCGGCGATCAGCGGCCCGACGGCGACGGGCTGCGACAGCACCATCGCGGCCACGCCGCGCTCGCGCTCGCGCGACCACAGGTCAAAGGTGGTGGCGAGGATCACGAGCGGCAGCAGGAATACGATGACAAAGGCCAGGTCGAACCGGCCTGCGGCGCGCACGGTCGGACTGCCGATATCCGCCCACACGCGCCTGAACAGATACGTGTAGTCACCCAGCGGAAAGATTTCAGCAGTAAAATGGTAGACATCCCCCTGACCGACCGACAGCGGCGCCATCGCTGGGGGCGGCAGCACGGGCTGCGTTATCGGCAGGATCACCGATGGGTAGGACTGGACGACGAACTGGCGACCGTCTGCCAACCACTCCTGGTCCTCCGCCTTGATCAAAGCGATCGCTGCCTCGCGCTTGTGGACCCAGTCGGCACCATTCCACGCCGCATAGGCGCCCAACCCGAGCAGCAGGATCAGCAGCGCCGGCAGGGCGCGGTCGCGAAGGAGACGGCGAACCTCATAGCCCGCGATGGCAAAGCCGCTCACGAACGGCGGCCCAGACGCCGGGCCGAGATGGCAGCCAGGCCGATGGCGAGCACGGTCCAGACCAGCAGGATTGCGAGGTTGGGTGCCTGCGCCCCCGCAACCTCGGACAGGCGCTCCGTGCGCGGCGTATACACGACATCGCGCGTGATGGTCGCAATATCGGCGAGGTGATATCGCTCGCCGGGCGGTGGTTTGTTGGCCGCAACCTCCTCGTTCAGTGTCTGGACCAGCCGGTAGCGATAGTCCTCGACGCCGCGCAGGTATGCCAGGTGGGCTCCGAAGTCGGTGCCGGCAAAGGCGCGCGACCAGGGTTGCAGCGCAACGGTCGGTGAGATGATGGCGAATGCGCGTTGCACGACCTCCTGCCGGTGATACACGGCGTAGAGCTGCTCGAAATGCCGGTTGTAGGTCTCAGTGGAATTCTCCTCGGCAAATCTCAGTGAGACGCCCCTGAAGTTGACCGGAAGATCATCGACGTCGCTGACCTGATAGCGTGCCAACAGCTCGTCCCTGACGGCATTCAGCCGCTCGTCGGCGGGATCGTGACCGCTGACGCCGTATTCCGCCTCCTCGGTGACCGCCGCACGGAACGCGGGGGCGGATGGCGTGGGCTCCAGCGTCTCGGCCACAGCGGGCGCGACACGGGGCACGAGCAGGGTCGATACTGCCCAGAAACCAAGCAGGACGACCAGGGCCGTCCGCGCTGAAGTGAACAGGCCCGAAGCGGCAACGGTGACGGCGCAGAAAACCAGCAGGTAGAGCGCATAGGCGCCGCCAATGGCCGCAAGCCCCGCCACTTCGGTCTCGCTCACGCCCTGCTGGTGCATTGCCGGCAGGCTCACGCCGATCATGACGAGCGCCAGCACTCCTGCCGCTACTGCCAAGGCGACCAGTCGTCCCCCGACCAGCACCGATGCCGGCGCCCCGGCGGCGAGTTCCTGGCGAAGCCGTGCCCGGGCGACTTCGCCGGACATGGTGGCGAAGCCGGCGAGAATGATCAGCAGGGGAGCGACGACCTGCAGAGTCCAGGCCGCCGAGAATCCGCCGAAGCGGCTGAGGGCGGCGCCTCCCTCGATCGGCCTGTGCCGGGCCGGGTTCTGCGCGTGGGCCTCGATGAACACCGATGTACCGACGAAATCGGACAGTCCCGGATCGAAGGCGGCCAGCGGCCGCACCGGTGCGGGCACTGCGCGGCCCACATGGGCGGCGTCGTGAGGATCGATCACGCCCTGGCTGTCCCAGAGCAGAGCCTCCTCCTCGGCGACGGTGCGTCGCTCCTCGGCCTGGGACGACAAACGGGCCGCGTTCGTGGCGACCGAAGCGCCGGCGAGGAGCAGGACCGAGAGCGCGAGCCAGAGCAGGCGCCGCTCGCGCCACATCAGGCTGAGTTGCGTCGCGGCTACGGCGAGCGTCTGGGACAACTTCGATATCCGGACAGTACGCGCAGGAACGTCGGGAACGACGGTGGGCGTGCGGTTGAGCTTGCGGAAGTCGACCATCGTCCGACGATAACCGCTCCCTGGAAGGCTTGGAAAGGGAGGGCATGATCGGGTGCGGACCAGCGCGGGATAGCCCGAGTCCTCGACGCCCTCCGCCGCAGGACGTGGCGCCCGTGGCGAGGACGGCTTTCCGGCCAACCGACACATGGCCGCGTACCTAACCGACACATGGCCGCGTTCCTAATCGACAATTGGACGCATTGCTAATCGACACATGGCCGCTATGTTCAAGGCATGTTCGATTCGCCGACGCTGTATCCGCGCCCTTTGGTCTCAGTTCTGCGGGAGGCCCTGAAAGACACGCCGGTAGTCTGTCTCACCGGCCCGCGCCAGAGCGGCAAGACGACGCTCGTGCGCGCCATGATGCCCGAGCGGCCGTACTACAGCCTCGATCACGCTCCGTATCTGGCGGCGGCGAAGGCCGACCCGGCGGGGTTCATAGCGGCGCTTCCGAAGAAAGTCGCCATCGACGAGATTCAGCGTGCGCCCGAGCTGCTTCCCGCCATAAAGCTGTCCGTGGACATGGATCGCCGGCCGGGACGATTCGTCCTCACCGGCTCGGCAAATCTCCTGCTGCTCCCCACGGTCACGGAATCCCTGGCCGGACGCATGGAGATCGCCCGCCTCATGCCTCTGGCGGAGTCGGAAAAGCAGCGCCGGCCCGGGCGCTTTCTGGCCGACCTGCTGGAGGGCGCGGTGACGCCGGCGTTGCGCCCCGGGAGACCGGAAACAGACGCCCATGATCTCGCCCGGAGGCTGGTCTCGGGCGGATATCCGGAGCCTCTCGGCAGAAGCCCGGCCCGTGCTCGCCAGTGGCATCGGCAGTACGTCCAGAGCATCGTAGATCGAGATGTTCTGGATGTGGGAAGGGTGCGGGATGCGAACGCGGCCGCGCGTCTGCTGCGACTTCTGGCCGTGCGCAACGGGGAGCTGCTCAACACGGCCGGGCTGTCGCGGGAACTGGGTCTCCATCGCACGACCGTGCGGGAATACATCGCCGTGCTCGAACGGCTGTTCCTGGTTCGCCGTCTCCAGCCATGGCACCGGAACGTCGGGCGGCGACTCATCAGGACACCGAAGATGCATCTCGTCGACAGTGGACTTGCCGCTGCCCTGGCGGGCCTCTCCTCCGAGGACTGGATCACGAACCGGGCCCGCATGGGCCATCTCCTCGAGTCGTTCGTCGCCCATCAACTGGTGACCCAGGCCGGATGGACCGAGCCCGAACTCCAGTTCTGGCATTTCCGCGACAAGGATGGGCAGGAGGTTGACCTCGTCATGACGCTGGGCGCGCGCACGTGGGGAATCGAGGTCAAGGCGACGAGCACGCCGGATCGGTCTCCGGGCCGCGGCATGGCTCGCCTTGCGGCATTGTGCGGCAGCGACTTCGCGGGCGGATTCCTCCTCTACAACGGCCGTGACATCCTGCCGCTCGCGGACAAGCGAATGCTGGCGGTGCCGCTGAGCGAGTTGTGGACGCGCTGAACGCGGGCCGACCGTGCAAAATTATTCACGCCGTGAATGATAATCATTCATGCCGTGAATAGATTTCACGGGATGGGTGGCGGGTGAACCGTCACCGCCCGCGCTCCGGCTCCTCCACCAACCCATCATCCAGCAACTGCTGGAAGTGATCCACGATGGACTCCTCCGCCGGCCGAAACCCCATCCCCAGATCCGACTTCGCGTACGCGTTGTCGAAGCGCAGCGGATGACCCGCGTTGCGCCAGACCAGCCTCCGCGGCACCCTCAGCAGAGGCGAGAACAGCGTGGCCACCAGCCTGGGAACGGTGAAGCGCGGGAAGGGGAAGCGGCTGCCGAAATGGCTCCGCAGGATCCGGACGACTTCCGGGAGGCCCATCGTTTCGCTGACCAGGATGTGGCGCCCGCTCGCTTCCGGGATCAGCCCCGCGCGCAGGTGGCCCTCGGCGACGTCGCGCACGTCCACGATCCCGAATTCGACGTGGGCCACGCCCAGGCGCAGGCTGCCGTTGCCGAGTTCGCGCATGAGCTGGACGCTCTCGGGGCTTGAGTGCGGGTCGAGGGAGGGCCCGAGCACCAGCCCGGGATTGACGACGACCAGGTCCCATCGGTCCTGCTTCCCGGCGATGCGCCAGGCCAGGCGCTCGGCCTCGGTCTTGGCGTACGAGTACGGCAGATGGCGTTCGCTGCTGGTCTCGTTCCAGTGGCTCTCGTCGAAGCGGTCCGCCTCGATGCGCCCGAGGTCCCTCGTGTCTCCATAGATGGCCGAGACGCTGGAGGTGAGGACGACGCGCCGCACCGACGGGGTCCGGTTGGCCGCCTCCAGCACGTGGCGGGTGCCCCGGGTCGCGGGCTCGATGAGCTGGCGCACCGGATCCTCGACTCCGCGCACGACGACGGGCGAGGCGGTGTGAAACACGAGGGCGCATCCCGTCATGGCCCGGTCGAACCCGCCCGGCTCCATCAGGTCCGCCCGGAAGAGCGACAGCGTGCCGGGCAGCTCCCCGGCCATCGCCAGCAGGTGTTCCGTCTTCCGGGGATCCGCGGGATCGCGGACGGTGGCGCGGACATCGAAGCCGCGTTCGAGGAGCCGCCTGACCACCCACGACGCGACGTAGCCGTTGGCGCCCGTAACCAGGGCCGGACCCGGGATGGGTTCGCCGGACTGTTGCCGCCGCGGAGGGGAGTGCATCTTCGCCATCATCAGTTTCGCGGGCCGTGCGCGTTTCGGAGCCCCGACGAGGGGAAAGGGAAAGAATGTACGACGTCATCGTGATCGGCGTGGGCGGGATGGGCAGCGCCACGGTCTACCAGCTCGCGCGGAGCGGCCGCAGGGTGCTGGGCCTTGAGCAGTTCACGGTCCCGCACGCGTTCGGCTCCTCGCACGGGTCCACGCGCATCATCCGCCTGGCGTACTCCGAGGGGCCGCAGTACGTGCCGCTGCTCCGGGCCGCGTATCGATACTGGCGGGAGCTGGAGGAGGTCTCGGGCGAGTCGATCCTGGTGGTGACCGGCGGTCTCGACATCGGGCCGCCCGACAGCCCCAAGGTCGAGAACTCCCGGCGCTCGTGCGTCGAGCACGGCATTCCCTTCGAGGAGTTCGACGGCGCGGAGGTCAACCGGCGCTTCCCCGGCTACCGGGTCCCCGAATCGCTGCGGGCCATCTACCAGGCGGACGCCGGCTACGTGCGCTCGGAGGTGGCGATCCGGGCGCATGCCGCCGCGGCGCGCGAGCTGGGCGCCGAGATCGTAACCGAGTCGCCGGTGCGCGGGTGGGAGAAGCGCGCGTCGGGCTTCCGCGTGGAGACCGCGAGCGGCGCCTACGAGGCCAGGCAACTGGTCTTCACCGCCGGTGCGTGGGCGGGCCGACTGGTGCCGGAACTCGCGCCCCTGTGCCGGCCCGAGCGCCAGACGATGCTTTGGACCGAGCCTCTGAACGCGGCGCCGTTCGAGCCGGAGCGGTTCCCGATCTTCGTGCTGCAGGCCCCGCTGGGCCGCTACTACGGTTTCCCCAGCGACCGCGGCGAGGGGTTCAAGATCGGCAAGTACCATCTTCGCGTGCAGCCCGTGCCCGACCCGGATCGCCTGGACCGGGAAATCTCCCCGGAGGACGAAGCCGGCGTGCGCGAGGGAATCGCGGCCTACTTCCCGGAGGCGAACGGCCCCACCCGCCGCATGGTGGCGTGCATGTTCACCACCAGCCCCGACGAGCACTTCATCCTGGACCGCCACCCAGCCGTGGACGACGCGTTCATCGCCGCCGGCTTCTCCGGCCACGGCTACAAGTTCTGCAGCGTGATCGGCCGCATCATGGCGGACTTCTGCCTCGGGGAGGTATTCACATCTCCGAGCCCACGCGACA
>VXMG01000047.1:15101-31971 GCA_009841185.1 Gammaproteobacteria bacterium | reverse complement strand
CGCCTCCAGATCGAGGATGGCGGGGCGGCAGGGCGGACGTGCGCACGAGGCGGTGGGGGGCCGGAGGTCGAGGAGCTGGCGTGGCGCACTCCGGCGGACCGGGCGCTCCGTCGGCTTGTGCCTGTTTGTGCTCGCCGCCGCCTGCTCCCCTGCCCCGGCCGAACCCGACCCCGCCCTGGTCGAGGCCATCGACTGGTACACCGGGGTGGCAGGAACCGTAGACGATTCCCGCGCCCGCGAACTGCTCGAAGAGGCGGTCGACCGGGGGGGCGTCCTCTCCCTGATGTGGCTGGCACGCGTCCATTCCACCGGCCGGATGGGCTTCCCCGGCGACGAGGAGCGGGCACGCGCGATCGCGGCGGAGGTCATCGACGAGGTCGAGCGTGCGGCAGAGGCGGGCGTGCTGGAGGCCGTCTTCTTGATGGGCACCGCCTACGACGAGGGGCTGGGCAAGCCGGTCGATCCGGTGCAAGCGGCGGACTGGCATCGCCGCGCCGGCGAGCGGGGGCATGTGCTCGGGGCGCACAACCTGGGGAACCAGTACGCGGCGGGACGGGGGGTGGAGGAAGACCACGCGCTCGCGGCGGAATGGTGGCTGCGCGCCGCCGAGCGGGGAGACGCGATCACGCAGCTCCGGCTCGGCGAGGCCTACGAGGCCGGCCGGGGCGTGCCACTCGACCTGGAGCGGGCGCGGGAGTGGTACGGGCGGGCGGGCGCGGCGGGCAACGCGCAGGCTCGGGAGGCGCTGGAGCGGCTGGCGCCCAACCGATCAGCGTAGATCCCGGGGCCAGATCGCCGGCTGGCCCTTCAGGTTGACCGCTCCGAAGTCGCGCACATCCAGGGTCGCGATCGCCTCCGCGTCCAGCCGCTCCGCTACCGCCATGACTACCCCGTCGACCAGCCCGAGCGAGAGGCCTCCGTAGGCGCGGTCGAGCTCCAGCGCCCTCCGCACGTCGGCCCAGCCACCCCATTCCACGGCGAAGCAGCGCTCCTCCAGATCGGCCTGGAATGCCCTGTGCACGGCGGCGCCGAGTGTCCGGGGAATCATGTAGTCCAACTCGGGAAGAATCGCCCACGGCAAAACCCATCGGTCACGACAGGCATGGAACGCCTCCGCCAAGGCTCCGTGGGAACGACTGCGCCGATCGAGAAGTCCCAGCAGTGCACTGGTGTCGGCCACGATCACCGGGCCGGATCCCTGGACTCAGGGTGCGGGCGGTGCTCTGCGGCCGGAGCGGTCCCGGTGTCCTCCGCGCCCGCGAGACCCTCTGCGCCAAAGCCGTCCATCATGTCCTCGTACCGCTCGGCCAGGTCGGCGACGCCGCTGTCTCCCATGCCGATGGACCGTGGCCATCGACGCTCGGTTGCCCGAGCCGCGTACTCGGCCACCGCCTCGCGAACCAGTTCCGCCGCCGAACGCTTCTGATCGGCCGCCAGCGACTTGAGCGTACGATAGTCGGCCGCATTCAGGTACACGGTCGTCTTGATCGTTTTCATGAGATATATGGTATATGGTAACCATATACCTGGCAACCGCGCCGACCTGGCGTCAGTCGGTCGGCCGGTACGCCCTGGCCGCCTGATGGAGCGCCCGGAACACGACCCCTCGATCCCCGAGCCTGTGGTGCAGTTCGCGTTCCAGGCCGGCGATGGGGTAGAGATTCTGGGGAGCGCGGTCGTCCTTGTGGGGCTCGGACGCAAACCGCGGTAACACCGCCGCCGTCGCATCCGCGATCTTCTGCACCTGCTCCAGTTCCGTCTCCGGCCAGGCCTCGCAGCGGACGATTCCCGCCCAGGGGTGTCCCGGCGCTTCCGTCAGACGCAGATACCACGAGTATCGCGTCCACTTCGTCTGAATGAGGAACAGGGGAGTCCGCTCCCGGGCGGCGAGCCGCGCCACCACCGCGCGCGCAGCCCCGGTCAGGTACTGGACGCGGTGGGTCTTCACGTAGCCGATGGCCCCCGGGATGCGCTGGCCGCCGCGCAGGGGGCCGTCCATCAGCATCAGGGCACCGGGATGCAGAGGGGGATTGGCGCCGTTGGAATCCGAGCCGAGGCCGACGCGCGCCGAACGGCCACGCGACCGCGTGGCGCCCCACCCACCCGCAACCTTGACCTCCAGTTGGCCCATGCGCTCCTGCAGGCCGTTGATGAGTTGCTGGATGTCGTCCTCGGCCACCGGGCTCGCGCCGAAGGTCCCCACCCGGGTCACCAGGTCCGGTACCCCCGCCCGCCCGAAGAAGCCGCGCCGCACCTCGGCCGCGACGATCTCCGCCCTGCGACCGCAGCGGACCATCCCTGCGGCGTACGATGCGCAGATGCCGAGACTCGGCTCACCCTCAGCGCTCATCCACACGCGCGCCTCGATCCGCCGCACGCCGTCGATGAAGTAGATCCTCCGGGGGACGACTGAGACCTCTTCGGAAGGCAGCGGGCGCCATTCCCCCGCGGGAAGTTCCACGCCGGGATCCACCTGCTCGGCCGGGATCTCCTCCCGCTCCCTCTCGACGGGAGAGCCGTACTCCGGGGACCAGCCTTCGATGGCGAGGGATTCGAAGCGCTTCACGCCTCGACCCGCTCCACCGAAGACGAGTTTCCCGCCTTCTTCACCCGGTACTGGACCGGAACACGGTCGGCCAGCTCGGACACATGGGTGACGATGCCCACCATGCGCTCGGTGCCGAGTTGCTCGATGGTGGCCGCGACGACATCCAGCGTCTCCGAGTCCAGCGTGCCGAAGCCCTCGTCGAGGAAAAGCGCTTCGAGCTTCGCGCTCCCGCGCGCCGCCAGTTCAGCCACCTGCTCGGCCAGCGAGAGAGCCAGCGCCAGCGAGGCGAGAAAGGTCTCGCCTCCGGACAGCGTCTTCGCCAGGCGCGGCTCGTCGGCGTTTCTGTGATCGATCACCAGGAATTCGTTCTTTCCGGAGAGATCCAGCGAGTACTGGCCGCTGGAGAGCTCTCGCAGCCGCGCCGTCGCCCCCTGGACCAGCCAGGCCAGGATCTGATTCTGTAGCCAGGCGCCGAAGTTCCTGGCATTGAGATGGTTCCCGAGTTCCCGGGCGATCAAGGCACGCTGGTGCGCCTGCTTCCGCTGCTCCTCGACGCGCTCTCTCTCCCGGGCGGCTTCGCGGAGATGATCGAGACCCTTGCGGGCGGCGCCCAGCTCTTCCGCGCACTTCTTCGCGGGATCTTCTTCGGGTCCCACGGGGAGGCCGTCGTGACCGCACCGTTCCCGGAGTCGGGCATCGAGGCGGTCCTTTTCCAAGGCCGCGGCCTGCCGCGCTGCGTCCGCCCGAGCCATCGCCTTCTCCGTCGCCCCGTACCGCCGGTCGGTCCATTCCGACAGCCTTGTCCAGGAGCCGGCCAGGTCACCCTCGACGGAAGCAGGCGGCTTCATCCCGGCTACGACATCGCGAACCGCGTGGTACTCCGACCATGCGGCATCCAGGCGCGTCTGCCCATGCTCCACCTCCTTCTTCGCGTGCTCGTGGGCCCGCCGCGCCGACTCCTCCTGCACCCCCGCCCGCCGCAACGACTTGTCCGCCGAGCCGATTGCGTCCAGGAGAGCGGCCGTTGCTTCCGGGGTGGGAGCCTCTTGCAGGTCAGCTCTCAGGTTCGCCGCGAAAGCCTTCTGCTGCCTCAGCGTCGCGCTGGCGCTCTTCAGCCGGCCGTCCGACTCGGCTCGTTTTCCGGCCGCCTCCTCAACGTGCCGCGCCAAACGCTCGACGCGGGCTTCGCTCGCTGCGATCTCGGCCATCAGCTCGGAGATCTCTTCGTCCGTGGGAGACCTGGACAAGGACTCGCGCAGGGATTCAGCCGACTGCACGCGGAGCTTCAGGGTGGTCTCGCAGGCGGTCCGCGCCGACCCGCGGCGATCCCTTTCGGCACGGGCGTGGGCTGCTTTGTCCTTCGTCGCCCTCCTCCGCTCTCGAGCCGCGTCCAGGTCCTCGGGAACGTCGTGGTCGGGGAGATGGGCCACATTCTGGAGACAGACCGGGCACGGCCTGCCCTCCTCCAGGTGGTGAGCCATATCGACCGCGCTGTGCGCTACGCGGAGCGCCTCAAACGCCCGCGCGGCGGCCTCCATCGCCCGATCGGCTTCGGATTCTCGGGCGTGCGCCGCAGTGTATGCCTGTTCGGCCAGCCCCAGGTCACGGCCTGCGCGCTCGATGTCGCCCTCCGTGCTGGAGAGCTGCTTCCGCTTCTCGCGGACGCCCTCAAGCTCCGATTTTCCCGGGAGCCGCCCTCGCGCCTCCCGGGCCTTCGTTAGCTCGTCCCGGGCCGACTTGTCATTCGCAACAGCTACGGCGGCGGTCTCGGCCGCCGCATTCAGCTCGGTCCGGGTGCGATCGATCTCCGCGTCCAGGCGCGCCAGATCCGCCCTCTGTTTCACGACCTTTTCGACGGCTGCCCTCTCCGGCAGCGCGGCGCGCGTCGCCTGGGCGGCGCGCAAGCTCGCAGCTGCGGCTTCGCGGGCCTCGGAAGCCCGGCGGAGTTCCCGCTCGGCTTCCCTGTGCGTGGTCGCGAGTTCGGCCATGCCCTCCGGAACGCAGACCTCCGCCAGCAGCTCCAGCTGCTCGGCGCCCTTCGACCATCGCTCGTCCGCAGCCTCGATCGCCGCAGTGAACTCCATCCGTTTCCCCGAGACCCCGTCGATGTGCTCTCTGAGTCCGTCCAGCGTCGCGACCCGGGTCCCGGCTTCGCGAACGGCTTCCGGAGTCGCGTGAGCCAGCGCGGATTCGAGCCGCCACTGAAGATTGGCGACCCGGTTTTCCTGCTCCCTCCACCGCAGGTTGGCCGCCTTGCGCAGCCTCTCGTAGAGACCGAGCCCGAGCAATCGCTCGAGCAGTTGCTTCCGCTCGCCGGGTTTCGCGCGCAGGAAGGCGGCGAACTCGCCCTGCGGGAGCACAACGCACTTGGTGAAGTGGTCGAGGCCCAGCCCGATCACGTCGTTCTGGACGCAGGCCGAGAGTTCGGACTCGGTGGCCGCCAGGGTCCTCGCCGGACCGCCGTTCGCGCTCTCCTCTAGGCGGGCTTCCTTCGTGGTGGCGCCGGAAGCGGTGCGCTGAACGACCCGGACCGCCGAATAGGTCCTGCCCCGCGCCTCGAAGTCGAGGCGAACCCTCGCACGGACCATGCCCTGGCTGATGACCGGGGCGATCAGGGTGCGGTTGTCGTAGCGTGGGACCGAGCCGTAGAGGGCGAAGATCATCGCGTCGATGAGGCTTGACTTGCCGGACCCCGTCGCTCCCCTGAAGACAAAGAGGTCGGTGTCCTCGAAGCTCACCTCCGTCAGCTCGCGAAAGGAGGTGAAGCCCTCCAGCTCAAGCCGCAGCGGACGCATACTCCTCCTCCAGCAGCTCGTCGAAGAGTCCTGCCAGCTCCTCACCCGCGATGTCGCGCTCCTTCAGGTAGCGCCGAAACTGCGTCCGCGGATCGCGCAGCTTGCCGGGATCGACGGGCTCGGGCCTGTCTCCGGCTCCATTCGGACGCGCCACGATTACGTCCACGGCATGCGGGAACATCCCACGGACCCGTTCGGCGAGGCCGGGTGAAGGCGCCTCCTCGACGATGACGCGGAGGAAGTCGTCGCCGGTCGTGCCCTCCAGGGCGTCCAGGTCGAGACTGCTGCCGCGCAGGGTGCGAAGGGCCCGCCCCGACGCAAGCGGGACCTCTCGCACGCGCGCCGGCCGATTCGCCGCCGCCTCGACGACCAGGACCCAGTTCTCTCCATGGGTCTCGCCGAAGTCGAGCGCGAAGGGCGAGCCGGCGTACCAGATGGGGCACTTTCCGGGGATCATCTGGGGCTTGTGGATGTGCCCCAGGGCGACGTAGTGGGCACTGGTGGGGAAGATGTCCGCGGGGACGTAGTAGTCGAAGATGTGAGCCTCCCGTTCGCCGCCTCCCACCGCCGCGCCTACCACCGTCAGGTGGGCCACGACCAGATTGACGGTGCCGGGCGAGAATTGTTCGCACAGCGCGGCCGCGATCCTGCGGCAACGGCCGCTGTATTCCTTCTGGTGGTCGTCGGGATCGCCGCCCATGAGCGCCTCCGCCGTCACGATCCCGCGCTTCGACTGGAAGGGGAAGAGGGCGATGCAGGCGGTCTCGCCGGATTTCGTGGGGACGCGGATCACACCACCATCGCCAGGGCGGGCGACCCTGGACGCGGCCGTGACGTTTGTGAGTTCCAGCAGTGGCTTGACCGCGGCCAGCCGTCGCGGATTGTCGTGGTTGCCGGCGATGACGACCACGTGGGCTCCGGTGCGGGCCAGCCGCAGAAGCGCATCGTAGACGATCTGCTCCGATTCAGGGCTGGGCACCGCCCGGTCGAACTGGTCGCCGGCCACCAGCACCAGATCCACGGCTTCGTCCCGTGCGATGGCGACGATCTCGTCCAGCACCGCGCGATGCTCGTCCGCCCGGCTGCGTCCGCGGAGCGTCTTGCCGACATGCCAGTCCGCGGTGTGGAGGATCTTCACGTCACCTTCACTCCAGCCCCTCGAACGGATCAGTGCCGCCAACACCGCCGTCTTCCCCTCCATCGGCGTCTCCCGCCTCATCCGGCCGCGTGGCCCACGCCGGGAACGGGAACTCGAGCACCAGCGGGACCGGCAGCTCGGGCTGCGACAGGATCATCGTGCCCGGCTTCAGAATGGTGGCGCGCTGGCGCTGGGCCGTGGGCAGGAAGGCGTACTCGGGACGCCCGGCTTCGGCGCTGTCCAGCCGCCCCGCCACCCGGATCGAGGAGTTGGCGATCACCCGGCGCTCCACCTCGCTGGCGGTCTGCTGGGCGCCGACGAGGATCACGCCAAGCGAGCGGCCGCGCTCGGCCATGTCGAGCAGGATCTCCTTGATGGGGCTCCGGCCGTCCCGGGGCGCGTACTTGTTGAGTTCGTCCAGCACCACGAAGAGCAGCGGCTCGCGCGAGCCGGTCTCCTCCTTGTCCTGGAAGGTCTTGCGCAGCACCACTCCGACAACGAAGCGCTGGGCGCGCCGCGACAGTTTGGCGATGTCGACCACGGTCACCTGTTGCTGCATGCCGATGCGGTGCTTGGCCGGGTTGGGCACGTCGCCCCTGATGAGGTGCTCGGCGTCCCGGCGGGCCGCGTAGAGCCGCCGCACGAAGGCGTTGATGGTGCCGCCGCCGATGGAGCGGCCCGCCCAGTCGGGCTGATCGGCAGGATCCTCCACCCGTTCGCGGATGGCTTCGATCAGGCCGCCGAAGGTGCGGCAGGTGGTCCCAGCGATCCGCACCCCCCCGTCGTCGAGAGGTGTGGCGTCCCGCCGCAGCCGCGCCGTCACGTTGTGCACGACGATGGTGTACTGCTGGCGCTCGTCCTCGGCGTCGGCGAACAGGAAGGGCAGCAGCTCGTCCCGGCAGAAATCCGCCAGCGTCCAGAAGAACGAGGTGACCCCGTGGGCGCGGCTTCCGGTGCGGGGCGCGGCGGAGGGATCCCGGGGACGCGGAGGCGCCCACAGCTCCACGCTGCGGAAGGGCCCGGCGGGGAGTTCGAGCGCAGCGTAGCGTCCCGCCTGCTCGGGATCGAGGTGGCGGTTGGACTTGTCCAGGAAGAGCAGATCCTCGCCCTTCACGTTGAAGATCAGCGCCTTTGTGTTGTGGACGCCGGCACCGAGCTGGCCGGACGTGAAGAGGCTGTGCAGGAGAAAGACCGCATAGCTGGTCTTGGTCGCCACCCCCGAGACCCCGCTGATGTTCACGTGGGCGCCCCGGGTGCCGTCCAGGAACTCCACGTTGGCGTACACCACCTCGTCGTCGCGCGAGAGACCCACCGGGACCTTGCGCTCCATGCCATCGAAGAAAAGCGCCTCGTCGCGCTCCTTGCCGACGGCCTTGCGCACCATCTGGCCTGGCACCGGCGGCACGAACACTTCGGGCTCGAAGCGGGTGGCCAGCACCTTGGCCGCCTCCGTCACTTGCGCCGGGAGTACGCCGTCTTCAATCAGGAAGACGTCGCTGTCGAAGCGTGCCCCTTCGTGCCGGACGCGCAGGTCGGCCACCATCCCGTAGATGCGAATCGGATCGTCCCTGCCGGGGAGGCTCCGCTCGACCACGACCACGTCGTCGAGCTGAAGGAAGGTCCCCTCGGCCACCGCGACCCAGAACTCGAGCGGCGTCGCCGGATCCGTGCCGATGACCCGCCCGACCGGGATCGACTCGCTCACGCGAAGTCCCTCACACCGTCAGGCGCGCCCCCGCGAGCGGCGCCACCAGCGGCCGGCCGATGTGGTCGGCGATCCCCCGCACCTGGGCCATCATCTCGACGAATTCCTCCGGATGAAGCGACTGGGCTCCGTCCGACAGCGCCTTCGAAGGATCGGGATGGACCTCCACGATGAGGCCGTCGGCCCCTGCCGCGACCGCGGCGCGCGCCATGGGCGTCACCTTGTCGCGAATGCCGGTGCCGTGGCTGGGATCGGCAATGATGGGCAGGTGCGAGAGCGACTGCACCACCGGGATCGCGGCAAGGTCGAACAGGTTGCGGGTTTCGGTGTCGAAGCTGCGCACCCCCCGCTCGCACAGGATGATGTTGGGGTTGCCCTCGGAGAGGATGTACTCCGCCGCGAGCAGCAGCTCCTTGATGGTGGCCGCGAGTCCGCGCTTCAGCAGGACGGGCCGCGGTGACCGCCCCGCGCGCCGCAGCAGCGGGTAGTTCTGCATGTTGCGGGCGCCGATCTGAACGATGTCGGCGTACTCTTCCACTGAGTCCAGGCTCTCCGGGTCGACGGCCTCGGTCACGATGGCGAGACCGGTCGCCTCGCGGGCGCGGGCCAGGAGCCTGAGGCCCTCGACCCCCAGTCCCTGGAAGGAGTACGGGGAGGTACGGGGCTTGTAGGCGCCCCCGCGCAGGATGGTGGCGCCGGCCGCCGCCACCCGCTCGGCGGCCTCCATGATCTGTCCCTCCGACTCGACCGAGCAGGGACCGGCCATTACGGCGACCTCGCGCCCCCCTATGACGGTGCCGTTGGCGAGCATCACCACGGTGTCTTCCTCGCGCCACTCGCGCGACACCTGCTTGTAGGGGCGGCTGACCGGGATGATCTCCAGGACCCCCGGGAGTCCCACCAGCCGGGCCTTGTCGACCCGCCCGTCATTGCCCACCAGGCCGATCGCCGTGCGCTGGCGGCCGGGCATGGGACGCGCCTGGTACCCCATCGCGTGGATGGTGCTCACGGCCCCCTGGACCTCTTGGGGCGTGGCATTGTGCTTCATGACGATGAGCATGTGGGTCTCATGGTTTGGTGGCTACGCGGATGCCCCCGCTTCGAGACGAACCCCTACAACGGAACTCACCCCCGGTTCCTCCATGGTGAGCCCATAGATCCAGTCGGCCGCTTCGATGGTGCGCGGATTGTGGGTGATCACCACGAACTGGCTCTGCTGCTTGAACTCGCGCAGCAGCTGAACGAAGCGGTCGATGTTGTTCTCGTCAAGCGGGGCATCCACCTCATCGAGCACGCAGAACGGACTGGGCTTCACGAGGTAGATGCCGAAGAGGAGCGCGAGCGCGGTCAGCGCCCTCTCTCCCCCCGACAGCAGATCGATACGCCGGGTTCTCTTGCCCATGGGAGAGGCGTGGATGTCTACCGGCCCGCTCAGCGGATCGTCGGGATCGCCGAGGCGCAGATCGCACTCTCCACCTTCGAACAGGCGCTGGTGGATCTTGCGGAAGTTCTCGCGCGCCGCCTCGAAGGTCTCGAGGAAGAGCCTGGTGGCGGTCTGGTCGATCTCGCGGATGGCGGCGCGCAGGTCGTTGCGCGCACGCTCGAGGTCATCGCGCTGCCCGGTCAGGAAGGTCAGGCGCTCGTGCTGTTCGGCGTGCTCCTCGATGGCGAGCATGTTGACGGGCCCGAGGCGTTCGATGCGCTGCACGAGCCCGGCCAGCTCCTCCTTCAGCTCGGCGAGGTCTCCTTCCACCGGCTCCGCCATTTCGACCAGCTTCTCGAAGGGTCGCGCCCATTCCGCCTCGACGCGCTCGCGGATGAGGACGATCTTCCCGCCGAGTTCCCGCTCCTCCAGGTTCAGATCGTGGTGACGGTCGGAGGCGGCCCGCTCGGCTGCGCGCGCGGCTTCGACCCTCCGGTCCACCCGCTTCACCTCCTCCTTCGCCCGCTCGAGCGCGGCGTCGTCTTCCCCGAGCCTCTCCTTCGCCCCGTCACGCCGCTGGAAGAGCCGCTCGACCGCCTTGCCGCCCCGTGCGAGCAGCGCGCGGGCTTCGGACAGCTCGCGACCGAGCTGCGCTTCCTCCTTCTCCAGCCGCGCGAGCTGTGAGGAGGCCTGTGTCTCGGCCCTGCCGAGATCGTCCAGACGGTCGTCGGCGCGCGCCAGTTCGCCCTTGTGCTGGTTCGACTGGATGGCCAGCCGGGCCTCTTCCACGCGCGCCCGTTCCCAGTCCCCCTCCGCCACCTCGAGCACCTCGGCCGCGCGCTCTCCGCCACGGCGCAGGGCGGCGGCCTCCCCGGCCAGGCGCTGCAGTTCGTCCTGCTCCGAGCGCTCCTGGTTGGTCGCGGCGGCAATGGCCTCCCGGGTGTCGCGGACGCGCTGCGCCAGATCGTCGCTGTCCCGCGTCAGGCGGGTGTGGCGCTCGTCGTGCGTGCTCCGGTCGGCTCGGACGGCCCGCAGGTCGTCTTCCGCGCGGGTCAGGGCCGCGCGCCGCTCTGCGAGCACCTTCTCTGCCCGCGCGACGCGCGCCTGTGCACCCTCGCGCGCCTCCCGGGCGCGCGCGGCTTCCCGGGCGGCGGGGACGGCGGCTTCCTCGAGGGCCGCGAGCGCGCCGCGGCGTTCGAGGAGGCCGGCGGTCCCGGCGGGGTTACCGACGACCAGCACGCCGCGCGCGTCCACCGAGGCGTGCGGACCGGCCTTTGCGGCCTCGCCAGCCCGGGTCGCGGAAGGGCGGTCCTGCCCGGCCGCCCCGGCCCCGCCAGCGGAGTCCACTTTTTCGGCGCGGTCCACGCCGGCCAGCAACACCCGCACCCAGGCGGCGCCCGGGCCGTCGGGGCGGAGTTCGCGAAGCAGCGACCCGGGCGGACTCGGTTCGCCAGCCTCGTCCAGCCGAAGCAGCACGATCCCCCCACCCTCCGTCCATTCGCCCGCAAACCATCGCCGAAGACGCGAGGCGCCTTCGGCGTCCTGCACCAGTAGCGCCTGCGCCAGATGACCCAGGTATGATTCCGCGGCGGCCAGCGCCCGCGCCGGACCCGCCATGCACTGCGACAGCGTCCCCAGAACCAGGTCAGGATGCGCCTTGCGGGCCGCCCGCACCACCGGCTCGTAGCCGGCTCCATCCCGTTCCATGGCCGCGAGGGCGGTCCGGCGGGCCTCGAGGGCGGAAGCCTGGTCCGCCGCCTCTACCTCGGCGGCCCGCGCCTGCGTCTGCGCTGTGCGTGCCTCCTCGACGTCCTGCAGCCCCTCGTTCACCCCTTCGCGCGCCCGCACAACAGAGGCCTCCAGCCGGACCATCCGGTCGTCCGACTCGCCGCCTTCCCGGCGCATCCCGGTCAGTTCGAGCTCGGTCTGGGAGGCCCGCTCCTCGAGTCGGACCAGACGCCGGCGCAATTCGTCCAACCGGGTGCGTGAGGCGGCGACGGTCCCTTCCATCCCGGCCACCCGGCGCAACAGTCGCCGTTCCCTGCCCCGTGCCTCCGCGAGCGCCGCGCGCGCGCGCCGGAGCCGTTCCCGGGTGCGCGCCGTAGCCTGCCGCGCCTGCCGCGATTCCGTGTCCACCTCGGCCAGTTCAGCAGCGATGCGGGCGCGCGATCTCTGCAGCTCGGCCAGTTCGCTCGCAAGTTCCGCTGTGCGGGTGCGCGCCGTGGCCTGATCGTGGCCGATCTGCCCGAGTCGCCGCTCCGCGTAGACGATGCGCTCACGCGCGACGGCCAGATCGCGCTCCCAGCGCACCAGATCCTTCTGGATGCTGTCCAGCACCACGGCGGCGTCCGCGCGCGACTTCTCGGCCTCCAGGCTTCGCACCCGCGAGGCCTCACGGTCGGTCTCCGCGGTCCGCAGCTCGATGAGCGTCGTCTGCCGCGCCTCGTCCTCGCGCGCGAGCAACTCCCGCACTCTCGTCAGCCGATCCTCGAATTCCAGAAGGTCCACCGAAACCACCGCGACTTCGACCGACAGGCGCCGCTTCCTCAGATCCTCGTAGCGCTGCGCCTTCCCTTTCTGCCGCGCCAGGGAGCGGACCTTGGTCGCCACCTCCGCGATCACATCCTCCAGCCGCTCCAGGTCCAGTTCGGCCCGGGCCAGCCGCCGTCCCGCGATCCGGCTCCGGTCCTTGTATTTGCCTATGCCCGCGGCTTCCTCGAACAACCCACGGCGCTCCTCCGCCCGTTCCGAGAGGATTGCGTCGATCATCCGGCTCTCGATGATCGCGTAGGCGTTGGCGCCGAGTCCGGTGTCCCGGCAAAGCTCCTGAACGTCGCGCAGGCGGCATGTGGTGCGGTTGATCGAATACTCGCTTCCGCCATCGCGATAGACGGTGCGTCCGATCTCGACCTCGCCGAAGGGAACCGGGAGCAGGCCGTCCTCGTTGGTGACCCGGAGGACGACCGATCCGCGGTTGACGGGCCGCCGATTGACCGTGCCCTGGAAGATCACCTCTTCCATGCGTGAGCCGCGCACAACCGTGGGCCGCTGCTCGCCCAGCACCCAGCGAACCGCGTCGCTGATGTTGGATTTGCCGCATCCGTTCGGGCCCACGATCGCGGTGATGCCCTCGTGGAACACGATGTCCGTGCGCTCGGGAAACGATTTGAACCCGTGCAGTCTCAGCGAGGCGAGCTTCATCGGGCGAAGAACCCGCTCACCCAGGCCAGGAAATCCTCGAAAAGCTCCCGGAGCCGATCGGCCCCGGGCACCTCGGCGATCCCCGCATTGTCGATCCCCACCAGGATCATCACCGCCGCGAACAGGACGAGCACCACGAACGCCGAGACACTGAGGCCCCGACCCCGGCTTCGGGAGTCGGTCCCGGGCCCCGCGTCGTCCGCGGGCTGCTCGTGGGCGGAAACCGGAGCTGCCGGAGCCGACTCCGCTTCGGTTTCGGTGGGTTGCTCCGCTTCGATTTCGGTGGGTGCCTGCGCTTCAGCCCCGGCAGGCTCCTCCACCTCGGCGTCGTCCTCGAATCCATCCCAAAGCGAATCCCGATAGGTCTGCCCGCCGAGGCGGTTCTCATTCTTCCCGGCCACCATCGTGACCTTGGTACCGTTGGGCGCCGGACCCAGCAGAGCGACGGCATCCCTCAGTCCCACCTTTCCCAGCGCGGCCATGGGTTCGCCCTTGCACGCCAGCACAATCGAAGGTGTGCCGCGCGGATGGTAGGGCGATTCGGCAACCTGATAGGTGACGACCGTGACACCGCCCTCGACCAGGGTAGCGAGGAGACGATGCCACGCCGTCCGGTCGAGCAAACTGTCCGAACTCGCCACAAGCGTCCCCGCCGTTGCCACCCAGAATTCGTCTTCGTTGGCGGGGCGAGCGATGCGCCTCAGGGAAGCGCCGTACTCGATGGCGTCGGTGATGCCCTCGAGATTCGCGGCGTTGAACGCCCGGTGCAGACGGGGCTCGTCGAAACACAGGTCGACAAGCAGCACGCGTGCGCCCCGGGAGGCCCAGTTCCCCGCGATCGCCACAGCGGCGTGGGCGGCCCAATCCTGGTGCCGTGCCCCGGGGCTGGCCCGGACCGCGACGATGCGCCCTTGCTCGGACCCGACGGGAAGATCGAGTTCCGCGAAGCCGCCCGGGATGTCCCGGGAAAAATCGAAGGGTTGCAGTTGCAGCGCGGAACGGCCGCGTCCGGCTCGAGCGGATGGGGCGGCACGGGGGTTCATGGCGGGCCGAGCTCCGCGTCTGCCGCCAACTCTTGCCTGGGCGCATCCCCCCAGAGCGCCTCCAGCTGATAGAACGACCGCACCTCGGGGTGAAAGACGTGGACCACGAAATCGATGTAGTCGATCAACACCCAGCGGGCTTCCCGGCCCCCCTCGGTGTGCGCGGGGCGGGTACCCTCGTTGCGCAGCTCTTTCGTGACGTGGTCCGAGATCGAACGGACCTGGGTATCGGAGGTTCCGGTGGCGAGCAGGAAGTAGTCGGTGGCCGAGGAGATGCCGCGCAGGTCGAGCACGACCACGTCGCTGGCCTTGCGTTCGAGCGTCAACTGGGCCGCCCGACGGACCGCGGACGGGAGACGGAAATCACCGGAGGAGGCAGCGTCGACCATGCGAAGGGCGCCCGGCGGGCTCAGCTCGTCCTTTCCACGTGCACGGTCACATTGACTTCCACTTCCGCGTGGAGCTTGATCGGGACTTCGAAGTCGCCAAGCATCTTGATTGGTTCGGAAAGCATGACGTGCCGCTTGTCGAGAACGAAGTCCAGCCCCGAACCGACCGCGCGGTCAGCGATGTCCGCCGCCGTAACCGAGCCGAACAGCTTGTCGGACTCCCCGGCGCGTGCCCGGAAAACGAGATGCATGCCCTCCAGCCTGGAGGCGCGCCGCCGTGCTTCCAGGTAGTCCTTGCGAGCCCGTTCCTCCGCTCTGCGCTGCTCTTGCTCCAGACGTCGGACGTTGGCCGCGGAAGCTTCGTAGGCGAGGCCGCGGGGCAGGAGAAAGTTGCGGGCGTACCCGGGCTTCACGTTCACGACATCGCCCGGTTCCCCGAGGCGGTCCACGGATTCCTTGAGGATCAGTTTCACCATCCACTCCTGGTTTATCGAAACATGCGGGCCCGCGCCGTTAGGCGCCACGCGGGCCGGTGGTTGTCGGTCAGGTTCGTCGGGCCCGTGCGCGAATGTCCATCCAGGTGTCGCTCAGCCCGATCAGCAGCGCCGCCGCAAAAAGGAAGGGTGCCAGCAGCAGGAAAGCGAGCGCAAGCAGGACCCATCCGAGAGCCGACACGCCGCGCGTCAGCGTGACCGCCACGCCGGCGCCGCGCAACGCGTAGAGGGCGCCCATGAAGGCAAGCAGGTTCAGTCCCACCCGGCCAGCGGGGCCGTCGGGCTGCACGATGAACAGCGCCGCGCCCGCAACCAGCAGCCACACCAACTGGTCGTCGAACCGGAAGTCGCGCAGCGCACCGAGCCCTTCCCCGCTCCCGCGCACCAGGCGGTCGTAGAGCCACCAGGCGGTGCCCAGCGCGGCCAGGGACGACAGTCCGAGCATGGCCGGGAACAGGTTGCTCTGCCACTCCGCCGCCCGGAACACCGTGGTGATCACGGTCCCGGGGAGCGGAGTGCCGTCCCGGAGGATGCGCAGCGCTTCGAGGGACGTGCTCACTCCGTCGCGCAACCTGGCCGCTACCATCCCGTCGACAATCGCCCAGCGCCGGGGGCTCAGCCCCAGTGCGGCCCATGCGCCGGCACCGGAAATCGCGAGAGCCAGCAGGGCACGCGGCAGAAACTTCCGTTCCGGCCAACGCAATGTCACCGCGGCGAAGCAGCCGCCCAGGATGATCGTCCATCCACGCTCCACGTACCACAATCCGGATCGGGTGGCGCCGGCGAGGGCGACCACCATCCCCAGGGCGCCGGCCATCACGGGCAAGGCCCGTTTTGCGGGCGAACTGAATACGAGACAGGCGAACGGGATCAACACCAGGACGAGGGGGCCGAAGACGGAGAACATCAGCGTGGCGAAAAAAAGTGCTCCCGCTCGTCCCCAGCCCCGCAACGGGGTCCTCGCCCGGACCACGGGCGATGCTATCCCTCGTGACGGCGCACGTAGGGAAGCAGGGCCAGGTAGCGCGCCCGCTTCACCGCCCGTCCGAGCTTGCGCTGAAATCCGGCGGCCACGCGGGTCGTGCGCCGGGGAAGCAGCTTGCCCTGCTCGGTGACGAAGCGCGACAAGGTGGCTACATCCTTGTAGTTCAGGATGGTGATCGGGGGGCCTTCGATGCGCCGGCGGTGACCGCGCCCCCCGGAGAACTCGGGCGGGCTCGTTCGCGACCGGGCGTCATCTTCCGGTTCCCCGTCCTTTTGCGGGTCGTCGGCATCGTCCTCCTTGGGGGACTCCTCGGAAGCACCGGAAGCCGCGGCGGGCTCGGCCACGACGGACATGCCCGTGGATGGCTGGCCCTCGTTGAGGACGATGAGATACCGGAGCACGCCCTCGTCGAGCTTCATGATGCGCTCCAGCTCGGGCAGGCTCGTGGGATCGCCGAAGAACTGCGTCACCACGTAGTAGCCGGAGGTCTGCTTCTGGATGGGGTAGGCGAGCCGCCGGCCGCCCCAGTGGTCCACCACCCTGATTTCGGCGTCCCCGCCGGATACCAGGCCATGGAATCGCTCCAGCTTCTGCTGGATGGCGTCCTCGCCCAGGGCGGGGTGGAAAATCAAAACGAGTTCGTAGTCGCGCATGGTCTCTCCCATGGTCCGCGTGTTGACGGGCCTCGCTCCCTGGAGCGCTGCTCGCGGAAGGATTCGCTCCGGGTCCGAGGCGGGATCGGCACGGGAATATACCCATCCTGACCTGAGCTTCAACCCGGGGGCCTCGGCGAGGCGCGGATCGAGCCGGGGAAGGTCAGCTCCTCGCCACCGCCTCCTGCACGGCGAGAATGAGCGACGGGTAGCGGCTGAACGCCCAGCGGGCCTCCTCGACGTCGAGCCGTTCGCGGTTGGTGTGCGCGTAGCGTTCCTCCCCGGGGGCGAAGCCGATGGTCGGAATGCCGAACACGCCGCAGGTCCAGCCTCCGTCGGTGGCGAAGGTCCAGGGACGGCAGTGGGCGGCCGTGTCGGGGGCGGCGCCGCGCCCCCCCCCCCCCGCCGGCGCGCCGGGCCCGCCATTCACATAAAAAAGCAGCAAGGAGACGACAAGTCAAAACCGGTTTGGGGGCTGAGAGGGTGATATATGAAT
>VXMG01000047.1:0-15091 GCA_009841185.1 Gammaproteobacteria bacterium | reverse complement strand
GTGGGAGTTGTGTTTTGTCGCTTTTGGCGTCCATTAGCGGTGCGCTTGTGGGTGTGTTGTTTTTTTTTTTTTTGTGGGGTGGGGGGGGGGGGGGGGCGCGCCCGGGGCCCCCCCACCGCGCTCGCGGCCGCGGTCACCACCGCATGATCGGGTTCCATCAGGAATCCCGGCGTGAGCAGGTTGCGGTCGGCGGACCGGCCGGTGTAGGAGGTCTGGCGTTCCGAGGCGAGGCGACATTCGATGGCGTAGCCCGCCGGCACGTCCGGGAGCACCTCGGCGATGGCGTCCTCGACCCGCCCGATGAGGCTCGCCTCGGTATCGGTGGGCAGGATGCGCCAGTCGAGCACCACGATCACTTCGTCGGGGATGACGTTCGGGCTCTCGGGGCGCACCCGGACGTCGGTGGGCGCGAGGCTCGCGGGCCCCAGAACGGGATCGGACTCCTGCCGCCGCGCGAGAGCGGCGACCCCGGTCAGCACGCCGGGCAGCAGGTCGAGCGCGTTGCGGGCCCGGTCGGGGGCGCTGGCGTGGCTGGCGAGTCCGCGGATCACGACCTCGAGTTGCGCCCGCCCGCGGTGACCCAGAGCGATGTCGCCGTACGTCGACTCGCCGATGATCACCGCCGCGGGGTTCACCAGGCCCGACCGCACCAGGTTCTCCATGCCCCAGCCGCCCCGCTCCTCGTACACCACCTGCCCCACGATCACGTCGCCGGGCGCGCGGTTCGCGAGGGCGGCGGCGGCGTAGACCTGGAGCGCCATGGGACCCTTGATGTCCATCGCCCCACGGCCGTGCAGGTGGCCGTCCACGACATCGCCGCAGAA
Source organism: Gammaproteobacteria bacterium (assembly GCA_009841185.1). Lineage (GTDB taxonomy): Bacteria > Gemmatimonadota > Gemmatimonadetes > Longimicrobiales > Gaopeijiaceae > BD2-11. Next base: position 14,267 of record VXMG01000047.1, on the reverse strand, counting down.
GGGCGGATGCTCCCATTCCTCGTGCGCCCCCTCGGCCACCACGTCGAGGTGGCAGGAGAGCATCACCGGCGGTGCGTCGCCCCTTCCCTTCACGACGCCGGCGACGCTGCCCAGCCCGTCTACCTCCACCCGGTCGAATCCCAGCACGCGCATCTCCTCCCGGAGGCGGGCGGCCACTTCGCCCTCTTCCCCGCTCATGGAGGGGATGCGGATCAGATCCCCGGCAAAGGCCAGGGCGTTTTCGAAGGTCGGCTCGCGGTTCATCGGCTCAGACTCCGGAGGGCGGGCGCGGGGACTATCCGAGGAAAGTTTCCAGCAGGTCCTGGATCCATGACATGCCGATTCCGCCTTCCTCGTGCACGCGCACGAACCAGGGGGCCAGCACCAGGGCGACCACGCTCATCAGCTTGATGAGGATGTTGAGCGACGGGCCGGAGGTATCCTTGAAGGGATCGCCGACGGTGTCGCCCACGACGGCGGCCTTGTGGGGTTCCGAGCCCTTGCCGCCCATCGCCCCGCCCTCGATGTACTTCTTGGCGTTGTCCCAGGCGCCGCCGGCGTTGGCCATGAAGAGCGCCATGAGCACGCCGGTCACCGTCGCGCCGGCGAGCAGCCCGCCGAGCGCCGCCACGCCCAGAGCGTAGCCGACCACGACCGGAGACAGCACGGCGATGATCCCCGGGAGGATCATCTCGCGCAGCGCCGCGCGCGTGGAGATGTCCACGCAGCGGGCCGAGTCGGGCTTGTTGCGGCCCTCCATGATGCCGGGGATCTCGCGGAACTGACGGCGCACCTCCGCGACCATCCCGGCCGCGGCCCGTCCCACGGCGGTCATGGTGAGCGCCGCCACCAGGAAGGGCAGCGCCGCGCCCAGGAAGAGGCCGATCACGACCAGCGGATCGACGATGCTGATCCCGGTCTCCTGCAGGCCGACCTTGGTGGTATAGGCGGAGAAGAGCGCGAGCGCGGTGAGCGCCGCGGACCCGATGGCGAACCCCTTGCCGATCGCCGCGGTGGTGTTGCCGATCGCGTCCAGCGAGTCGGTGATCCTGCGGGTCTCCTCTCCGAGGCCGCTCATCTCGGAGATGCCGCCGGCGTTGTCCGCGACGGGCCCGTAGGCGTCGACCGACATGGTGACGCCGACGGTGGCCAGCATGCCGACCGCGGCGATGCCGATGCCGTACAGCCCCGCTGCCATGAACGAAACGAAAATGGCCAGACAGATGAGCAGCACCGGGATCACGGTGGACTCCATGCCCACCGCCAACCCGGTGATCATGTTGGTGGCGGAGCCGGTGTCGCTGGCGCTGGCGATCCGGTGCACCGGCTTGCCGGCCGTGTAGTACTCGGTGGCCAGCCCGATGAAGATCCCCACCAGGGTGCCCGCGAGGATCGCCCAGAACGGTCCCATCGGCGAATACACGGTGTCGACATCGGCCAGCTGAAGGTCGAGTGATCCGACGATCAGATACATCGCCACCAGGAACAGGCCCGCGGCGACGAAGGTGACGTTGCGCAGGGCACCGGCCGGACTGCTGCGTTCCAGAACCTTCATGGCGGCGATGCCGAGCAGCGACGCGACCAGCCCCGCCATCACCGTAAGCAGGGGCAGGGCCACCGTCTCGGCCACGCTGGCGGAGGTGAGCTGGGATGTCGCCGCGATGGCGATGGTGGCGATGATCGACCCGACGTACGACTCGAAGATGTCGGCGCCCATGCCGGCCACGTCGCCGACGTTGTCGCCCACGTTGTCGGCGATGGTGGCGGGGTTTCGCGGATCGTCCTCCGGGATGCCCGCCTCGACCTTGCCCACTAGGTCGGCGCCCACATCCGCCGCCTTGGTGAAGATGCCTCCCCCAACGCGCGCGAAGAGCGCGATCGAACTGGCCCCCATCGCGAAGCCTGCGACGATCTCGGAGAAGCGCGGGAAGTCGCTTGTGCCGGGAATGGCGCCGGCGGCGAAGATCCAGTAGAAGATCCCGACGCCGAGCAACCCCAGCGCCGCCACCGAGAGACCCATGACCGCGCCCCCGGCGAAGGCGATGCGGAGCGCCTTGCCCTGGCCCTCGCTGCTGGCCGCGGCCGAAGTGCGCACGTTGGCGCGCGTGGCCGCCTTCATGCCGAAGAAGCCGGCGAGCACCGAGGAGACGGCGCCCGCCACGTAGGCCACCCAGGTCCACCCGGGAATCGCCACCGCCAGGAGAATGGCGACCAGCACCACGAACCCGGCCAGCACCGTGTATTCGCGGCGCAGGAAGGCCATGGCTCCGTCGTGGATCCGGTCCGCGAGGTCGATCATCACGGCAGAGCCCGGGTCCTGCCGTCTCAGGTAGGCGAAGACGCCGCCGGCTGCCGCGAGCCCGAGGATGCCGAACATCCAGGCCCAGTTCGCAAGGGGTACCAAGTTGTTCATCGGGTCCGTTTCTGGTTGGGGTTGGCGGTTCGGATCCCCGCGTAGCGCGGGCGGGTCATCGGTTGTAGGCGTTCATCACGGGCTCGATGCCCTCGCACATCCACAGTCGGGCCGCGGCCGCCAGCTCGCCCAGCAGGGCGACCACCTCGCCTTCGTCGTCTTCCGGCATCGGGGAGAGCACCCAGTCCGCCAGATCCATGTCTTCCGGACGGGCGCCCACGCCGATGCGCAACCGGGGGTAGTCCGTGGTGCCGAGCACGCCGGCCACCGACCGGAGGCCCTTGTGTCCGCCGGCGCCGCCGCCGGGCCGCAGGCGCAGCTGCCCGACGTCGAGGTTGACGTCGTCCGCCACGACCAGAAGGTCCTCCGCGAGGCGGAACTCCTCGGCATCGAGATACGGCGCCAGCGCGGCTCCGCTTCGGTTCACCCAGGTGACCGGTTTCACCAGGTGCACGAGGTAGTCATCGACGAACCCGTCGGCCAGCAACGAGGCCCCGGCTCTCTCGAAGGGCCCGAGATCCCAGTCGTACGCCAGGCGATCGATGGCCCACCATCCGACGTTGTGGCGCGTGGCGTCATAACGGGCTCCCGGGTTTCCGAGACCCACGATGACCTTCAACTAGGACTCCTCGACATCCTCGCCGGCTTCTTCGACTTCGCCGACCTCCGGAGCATCTTCCTCCTCGTCAGGCGCCCAGGATGTCGCGATGTGACAGACGAGGGTATCCGGGCTGGAGAGCAGCTCCACATCTTCGGGAAGGGCGATGTCACCGAGCCGAAGCGACTCTCCAATGCCCAGCTCCGAGATGTCGGCCTCTATCGACTCCGGTATCCTGGCTGGCGTGCAGCGCACATGCGCTTCGTGCGCGGCGATGTCCAGGCGACCGCCGGCGCGGGTCCCTTCCGGAGTGCCGGAGAGCGTGATCGGCACGTTCAACTCCACGGCCACGCCGTGACGCAGACGCATGAAGTCGACGTGGATGATGTCGGGGCGGAACGGATGGGTCTGGATCTCGCGCACCAGCGTCCGCAACGTCTCTTCACCTCCGATGTCCAGCTGGAGAACGGTGTTTGCCACCGGTATGGACTGGAACAGGTTGACCGCCTCCTGTTCGTCCAGCGAGAGCGGGATGGGGTCCATGTCCTTGCCGTACACGACCGCCGGGATACGCCCCGCTCGCCGCAGGCGGCGTGCGACGCCCTTGCCGGTCTTGTCCCTGCGGCTCGCCTGGAGGGATGCTTCTGCTACGCTCATTTCGGGCTCTTGGTCGGTTTCAGGAAGCTGTAAGGGAGGATTGGCTGCGCGCGTCGATCCACGCGCCTGCCGACGCGGGATCGCCGTCAGCGGCTTCAACCACGATCGGCGCCTCGCGGGCCGGCATCCTGAACAGCTGGCTCACCGAGGCGTTGGAGTGAATGTAGCGGATGGCATCGGAGAGAAGCCCGGCCACGGACAGCACCTTGAGCTTGGGGAAGCGCAACTCCGGGGCGATGCCGATGGTGTTGGTGACCACGACTTCCTCGACCGGCGCTCCCTGCAACCGCTCGGACGCCCTTCCCGACAGGAGGGCATGGGTGGCGCAGGCATAGACCGCGGCCGCCCCGCGTTCCTTGAGGGCGTAGATGCCGTTGGTGAGGGTGCCCGCGGTGTCGACCATGTCGTCGACGATCAGGCAGGTCCTGCCCTCCACCTCGCCCACCACGTTGACCACTTCCGCCACGTTCGCGGTGCGCCGCCGCTTGTCGATGACCGCCAGGGACGCCCCAAGGCGGCGCGCGAAGCCGCGCGCCATCTTCGTGGACCCCGCATCCGGCGCGACGACGGCCAGATCATCCAGGTTCATGTCGCTGAAGTACCGGGTCAGCACGGGCGCGGCGTACAGGTGATCCACGGGGATGTCGAAGAATCCCTGGATCTGATGCTGATGGAAATCGACGCCCAGCAGCCGGTCGGCCCCGGCCGCGACGATCAGGTTGGCGACCAGCTTGGCACCGATCGAGACCCGCGGCTGGTCCTTGCGGTCCTGGCGTCCGTAGCCGAAGTAGGGCACCACGGCAGTGACCCGGGCGGCCGAGGCGCGGACGGCAGCGTCGACGAGGAGCAGGAGCTCCATGATGTTGTCGGCCGGCGTCGTCGTCGGCTGGATGATGAAGACGTCGCGGCCGCGCGCGTTGCGGTCCAGCCGGACGAAGATCTCGCCGTCCGCGAAATCCCGCACCGTGGCGCCGAAGGCCGACTCGCCCAGCCTCTCCCCGATCTCCGCGGCCAGCGGCCGGTTGGCCCGGCCAGCCAGGAGCAACAGCGGACCGCGGCGGTATTGATCGTCCATGGGGGCGTCACCGTAAGCTGGCGTTCAGGGGGCGTTCGACGTGACGGTAGCCGTTAAGTGTAGATACCCCGGAGAGAAGCGTCAACGCGCGCTTTGCTCGGGCGCAAGCGCGCCCGCGCTACCCGACAATCTGCACGCGCCGGCGTCGTATCACGGGAGCCCAGTCGTCGACGCGGAGTTCCAGCCGAAGCTCGTAGATCCCGGGTTCCAGGTTTCTGAAATCGAGATCGACGGAGCGGAAGTGTGCACCGGGTTGCCCCGGGCTCGGCTCGATCCACTCCAGCGTCAGGGGATCCCCTCTCCCCACCAGCCTCAGGAACTCTCCCAGCCGGCGGAAGAACGACCGGTCGAGCGGCTCGACTCCGAGGCTGTAGGCGATCCGGCTTTCGCCCGTTCCGAGCCCGTAGGCCTCCCACGCGACCGCCAGCTCCTGCAACCCGCCGAGCGCCATGGAAGGCAGCGCATGTTCCAGGACGTCATCGACCGACTCGGGCATCCGGTCCGGAGCTTCGATGATCAGGAAGTCGGAGAGATCCGGGATGTCACCCGGATGAGGACCCAGCGCGAGGTCTCCCCGAAAGCGCGCTCCATGGCCGGCCCGGCGGTCGAGGGCTTCCACGCTGTACACGTAGCTGCCGAGCGGCACTACGAGCGAAAGCGTGCCCCTGTCGGAAAGCATCCGCTGCGTCGGCGGACGCACCTCCCCGGTCGTCTCCGCCCAGGGCACCAGGAACAGTCCCGCCTGAACATCGCGCCGATGCTCACTCCCTGCTTCCGGGCTGCCCTGGCCGGGCACTGCTCCGGACGTGTCCCGCGGTTCGAACCGGAACGGAGCCACAACCAGCAGCGAGTCGCCGCGCCGGAAGCGGGCGAGCACGGTGTACATCGTTCCCAGTTCGGGGGCATAGGATGGCGCATACGCGCTGCGAGGCCGTTCGACCGGGTCGCCCCAGACCATGCCCGGGGGCAGGCTCGCAACGCCGGTCAGCACGCCGTCCGGGGGCATGTAGCGCTCGGAGTGGGGAGGATGGCGCCCGGTCACCCGCGGACGCATGCTCGAGCCGCTGGTGGGTACGTATCGGGTCCAACTGGTTTCCTGCCCGTAGCGAATGGCGAGTTCATCGAGGCCGGATGTCCACGGCAGCCCGTGGGGATTGCGCGCGCGCCGCTGAATGCGACTGACGGCGTGCCGGCTCATGTGTTCGGTCCAGCGGTCGTTGCCGCGCACCAGGTAGTAGGGATCGGCGAGCGCCCACAGCCTGCGGCTCGCCGCTTCCCGCGCTTGCGGATCGAGGCCATCCAGGCCGGATTCATCCGTCCTCTCCAGCAGGAGAGCCAGTGAAAGCCACTCCTCGGCGTCGCGAGGATCCATCGCTTCCAGCGCCAGGCGATAGGAACGCTCCGCGTCCTCGAACCGCTCAAGGCGATGGAGCGCGAGACCGTGCAGCAGGTGGCACAGGTCGGGCTCCGGAGCGGCGCAGTCGCGGGCAACCTCGAGCGCTTCGTGCGCCCGGCCCGCCTCCACCAGGTAGAAGACGCGCTGGCCCGCGATCCAGCCGTCGCCGGGCAGCCGCCGCGCGGCGTGCGCCAGGGTGTCGAGAAGTTCCTCGCGCGCCACGGCGATCTCCACGGCCTCCGGATCCGGCTCGTGATGATTGTCCCCGTGCCAGTAACACATGCGGCCGATGACTTCGTCGCACGGGGAGGAACCGGGCTCCATGGACAGGGGCAGATGCTGCACGCGCACACGCTCGAAGCGCCGCTGAGCGTCGCGGGCCCGGTCGTGGATCGCGGAGGAGTCGGGTTGCGCCCGCGCCTCCTGCGGAGATGGATCCGAAGGCAGGTTGCGGTCCTCCCGCGGAGGAACCGCGGCCGCAACGGACGACACTGCAAGGGTCGCGGCCAGCGCGAGCGTGGCGGGGGCGAGAACCGGACTCGCGATGAGGGCTCCTCCTTCGAGGCGGGAGCGGATTGGCCCGGGTGGATTCGAACCACCACCGCCGGTTCCAAAGACCGGTGTCCTGCCATTAGACGACGGGCCACCCACGATGGCTCTCGGAATCCTACTCGCGCGCCGCTGCGGTCTCAAGAGTGAACCGGGGCGCGCTACGTCGGTTGCAGCGCGGGAAACCTCGAAAGGGTGGTCGTCAGATGGACGTGTCCGTCTCCGCGCAGCGGCTGCACTTGGCGGTGAGCTCGCGCAGCCGACTCCTCGTGGCTGTAGACCGCGAAGATCGTGCTGCCGCTGCCCGACATGAGCGCCAGCAGGGGCGATGTGTCGCGCAGCGAGAGCATCGTGTCGCGGAGGTCGGGCCGGACGGCGAAGATGGGCGCCTCGAAGTCGTTGTGGGCCATCCCGGCCACGGTCGGCCAGTCCCGGCAGCGGGCCGGTGTGAGGGGGACCGGCTGCCCGGCGGACGGCAACTCCACGCCACTGCGCCGTCCGCGCGCGAGCAGGTTGTACGCCCAAGCCGTCCCGACCCCCTCCGGCGATCCCACCAGAAGCACCGGGCGGGGCGGCAGCGGAGGCAGCGGCGTGAGGTGATCGCCTCGGCCCCCACCCAGTGCGAGCGGCGACGGCGACAGGAAGAAGGCGATGTCGGCGCCGAGGCCGCGCGCCATCCCGGTGAGCGCGGCGACGCCCACCGGCGGTTCGAACAGCTCGTCCAGGCAGCGGAGCGTCGCCGCCGCGTCCGAGGAACCACCCCCCAGCCCGCCACCGACCGGAATGCGCTTCTCCAGCCGGATGGCCACCCCGCCCCGCTCACCGCGCGCGTCGAGGTACGCCCGTGCCGCCCGGTACACCAGGTTGTCGCGCGGGTCGCCCAGGTCGGCGCCCGTGACCTCCACGGTGATGCCCGCCCGAGCGCGCTCCACCCGCAGGCGGTCGCACAGCCCGACCGCCGCGAAGAGGGTGTCCACGTTGTGATACCCGTCCGCGCGCCGCCCGCCCACGCGCAGCATGAGGTTGACCTTGGCCGGAGCCTCGACCACGACCGCGCGCTTCACAGCGCCGGGACCGCCTCTTCGCCGCCCTTCCGCGCCAGCCCGATCTGCCGGAACGAAAACCCCATGCGCCAGAAGTACCAGAGCCCGATCGCAGTTACGGGAATGAACGTCGTGACGTGGTACCCCGCGGCGAACGCGAGCGCCGGGTTCTCGCCGACCCCGAGGACACCGACCAGCGCGACCCGCACCGCGGCCTCGAATGGACCGAAGAACCCCGGCGCCGAGGGCAGTGCGACCGCCAGCGCCGTGATCCCGTTCAGGAATAGCGCTTCCGCATATCCCGCATCGATGCCGAAGGCGCGGAAGCCGAGCCAGAACGACGCCGAATGCCAGAGCCAGAAGACCAGGCTCCACACCGCGGTGCGCGCTACCAGCATTGGACTTCGAAGCGCACCCAGCCCCTCGATGAGCCCGTCCAGAATGGACAGCGCCCTGTCCCCGGCCGCGCCCGGCAGTCGGGAGGCCAGCGCACGAGCAACAGCCCGCACCACGTTCGGACGCGCCAGCACCAGCACCACGACCAGGATGACGATCGCAAGCACGGCCAGGAATCCGGCAACCGCGCCCCCGACAAGCTCGCCGGCGAACTCCGAGTCCGCGCGGAACCCCGGCAGCGACAGCGAAACCACCAGCAGCGCCACAACCGTGATGCCATCGAACAGGCGCTCGACGACGAGCGAGGACAGGCACGCGGAGGTCCGCATCTTCGCCAAGCGCGCGAGCGACCAGGCGCGGGCGAATTCGCCGGCACGGGCGGGCAGCAGGTTGTTGACCATGAAGCCGATGGCGGTGGCGGCAAACCGGGCCCGCAGGCCGATCCGGGACCGGAGCGGGGCAAGCAGCACCTGCCATCGCATGGCGCGCAACAGGTAGCCGGCGGTCGCGACGAACACGGCCGCCAGCAGCCACCACGGGTCGGCGGCCGCCACCTCGGCGGCAATGGCGCCCAGGTCCTCGCCGCGGAATACCCACCAGAGCAGCAGGCCGCTGACGGAAAGCCCCAGGAGGGGCTTCCAGGACGATGTCACGGGCGCGGCCTCAGAAGCCGATGGGAGGCAGCCAGCCCTCGGCGCTCATCATCCCGGGAGCGCGCCGGATGATCTCCTTCATCTCCCGCACCGCCCGCTCGAGCCCCACCAGCACCGCGCGCGAGACAATGCTGTGACCGATGTTGAGCTCCTCGATCTCGCCGACCGCGGCCACCGGGATGACGTTCTCGTAGGTCAGCCCGTGCCCGGCGTGCACCGCCAGTCCCGCGGCCCGCCCGGCGCGCGCCGCCGACACGAGGCGATCGAGCTGCGCGGGACGGCCTTCCATGTCGGCCAGCGCGTACTCTCCGGTGTGCAATTCCACGGCATCGGCGCCCAGCTCGGCGCTGGTTTCGATCGCGTCCTCGTCCGGGTCGATGAAGAGCGACGTCCGGACCCCGGCGTCCGCGAGCCGGCCGAGCGCGTCCCGCATGGCGGCGCGCACCTCCGCCGAACCGAGCGCAAGTCCGCCCTCGGTGGTGACCTCCTCGCGGCGCTCGGGCACAAGCGTGGCCTGCATCGGCGCCAACTCGCACGCAAGGCCGAGGATGTCGGGGGCCGTCGCCAGCTCGAGATTGATCCCCGTGCGCGTCGTCTCCATGAGCAGACGCACGTCGCGGTCGCTGATGTGGCGGCGGTCCTCGCGCAGGTGCACGGTGATCCCGTCGCAACCTCCCAGTTCGGCCAGTACCGCCGCGCGCACGGGATCGGGTTCGTCCGTCCGGCGCGCCTGCCGGACGGTGGCCACGTGATCGATGTTTACGTAGAAGCGCATGGCGTGCCTCAACCGGATGAAGGGACGATGTCCTCGGACGCCGCTCCAGAGGCGACCTCCAGGATATCGATGTCCCCGCGGGCCTGGAGGCGGCCCAGGGCCGGCGCGGGAAGTCGGGCCGTGACCATCAGGGCGGAGCCGTTTCGCGTCGTCCTCACAACCTCACCCTCGCGATAGAGCGCTGCAAGCGTCCCCCCGTCCGTCACCTTCAGCACCACCTGCACGCTCTGCAGCGCTGCCCGGATGCGCGTCAGCAGCACGCTCCGCAGCCGCTCGAGCGTCTTCGGCTGGTAGGCCGACAGGAAGACCGAGGGAGTATGCTCGCGTCCGCGAACGCGTTCCCTCAGCACCTCCTCTTCGCCGTGGGTGATGAGGTCGGTCTTGTTGAACACGAGGACGCGGGGCGCATCCAGGAGCTCGAGCTCCTCCAGCACCTCGTGCACGACCGAGAGCCGGCCTTCCCAGTCGGGAGCCGCGGCATCCACCACATGCAGGATCAGATCCGCTTCGCCCGCCTCCTCGAGCGTCGAGCGGAAGGAGGCGATGAGATCATGCGGGAGCTTGCGGATGAAGCCCACCGTGTCCGTCAGCAGCGCCTGGTGCCCTTCTCCCACAGGCACGACGCGGGTGGCCGAATCGAGGGTGGCGAAGAGCCGGTCCTCCACCAGCAGGTCGGCTCCCGAGAGCGCCCTGAGGAGCGACGACTTGCCGGCGTTGGTGTATCCGACCAGGGCCGCCCGGAAGGAGTTCGCGCGTCCCTTGCGCTGGGTGGCACGAGACCGGGCGACCCCCTCCAGCTTGTGCTTCAGCTCCGAAATCCGGGTGCCGATCAGACGGCGGTCGGTCTCGAGCTGCGTTTCGCCAGGCCCCCTGAGCCCGATCCCGCCGCGGATGCGCGAGAGGTGGCTCCACATGCGCTTGAGGCGCGGCAGCAGGTATTCTAGCTGCGCCAACTCCACCTGCATGCGCGCTTCGCGCGTGCGCGCTCGCGTGGCGAAGATATCCAGGATGAGCTCGGCACGGTCCATCACCCGGATACCCAGGAAGTCCTCCAGGTGGCGAGCCTGATCCGGCTTCAACTCGTCGTCGAAGATGACCAGGTCGGCCTCCGCCGCCCGCGCCGTCGAGCGCAGCTCGCCAGCCTTGCCCTTGCCGATATAGAAGTGGGGATGGGGGCTGCGGATACGCTGCTGCACCGTCCCCACGACATCCGCGCCGGCGGTATCCGCCAGACGGGCGAGTTCCTCGAGGTGCTCGCGCGCGGTGACCTGGCGCATGCGCCCGCGCGGCGCCCCGACCAGAATCGCGCGATCGGTCGTGGGACGGTTGTCGATGAATCGATCAGGTATGGCAGTGCCTCCGTGGGTGGCGGGCTTCCCCGGGCTCGTTCCGCCTGCGCCTGCAAGCCTCGGGACCGGGACCGCACGTGGCAAGTTGGAGCATCCGGCCCTCGCCTACGTCCCCGAGGCCGGTGGCGGTTTCGAGCCGCGCTCTTCCCCACGCGATGAAGCCCGGGTGCGCAGTGCTCTGAAACGCTCGAGTCTCGCCGCAATACTCTGTTCCTCGCCCGCGGTCCCGGGTGCATAGAAGCGCCGGCCATCGAGCTCGCCGGGGAGGTAGCTCTGTGCGGCGACGCCCTGCGGAGCATCGGGATCGTACTGATACCCGGCACCGTACCCAAGCTGTTTCATCATGTCGGTGGGCGCGTTGCGCAGATGAAGGGGCACCGGCGCCCCGGGCGTCTGCCGCGCCGCCTGTCCGGCATCGAGCCACGCCCGATAGAGGCGGTTCGACTTTGGCGCCGACGCCAGATACACGACGACTTCGGCCAGGGCCAGCTCCCCTTCGGGTGAGCCGAGGAAGTGGAAGGCGTCGCGTCCGGCGAGGGCGACCGCCAGTGCCCGGGGATCCGCGAGGCCGATGTCCTCGGAGGCCATGCGCACCAGTCGCCGCGCGATGTAGAGCGGGTCCTGTCCGCCCTGAAGCATGCGCGCAAGCCAGTAGAGGGCGCCATCGGGGTCGCTGCCGCGCACCGCCTTGTGCAGGGCGGAGATGGTGTTGTAGTGCTCCTCGCCGGCCTTGTCGAAGTGCGAGAAGCGGTGCTGGGCCGCCTGCCGTGCGTGCTCCAGGGTTATGGCGCGCCCGGCGCCGGCCAGGTCGCCAGCCCGTTCGAGGACCCCGAGCGCGCGCCGCGCGTCCCCGTCGGCGCGTCCGGCGATCCAGTCCAGCACGCCCGCGCAGGCGTCTTCCGGCCCCCGCCCCAGGCCCCGCTCGCCATCCTCCAGCGCGCGCCTCAGGATGTCCGTCAGTTCCTCCGCCGAGAGTGGCTCCAGCACGAACACCGGGGCCCGCGACAACAGCGGACGGATGACCTCGAAGCTCGGATTCTCGGTGGTGGCACCGACCAGGCAGACCACCCCCTCCTCGACAAAGGGGAGGAAGGCGTCCTGCTGCGCCTTGTTGAAGCGGTGAATCTCGTCGCAGAAAAGGATCGTTCCGCGGCCGGTCGCGGCGATGCGCTCCCGGGCCTCGGCGATGATCGCGCGGACGCGCGCCACCCCCTCCGTCACCGCGGAGAACGCGACGAAGGCGGCATCGCCGCGGCGGGCCAGGAGCCGGGCCAGCGTGGTCTTGCCGCTGCCAGGCGGACCCCAAAGGATAAGGCTGGAGAGAGCACCCCCCTCGAGCATGCGCCTGAGCGGGCTTCCGTCCTCCAGAAGACGCGCCTGTCCCGCGAACTCGGCGAGCGTGCGCGGGCGCATGCGGGCCGCGAGCGGGGCCCGCGCCGCGGCCGTGGATGCCCGCCCTGGACGCACGTCACGGCCGGCCGGCCCCGCTCCCCGCGACCCACCGGAGCCCACCCCGGTTGCGAAATCACTGAAGAGCGTGGGCTCGTTCATCGGGGCCTCTCGGAGGTGCGCGCGGCCCGGGCGCGGGCGTCAACATAGCGCCGGGCGCGAAGTGCCAGAATCGAACCACGATTCAACGCCGGATCATCCAGGACCAGATCGAGCAGATGAGCGAGCACGGCGCCGAAACCGGGACCGGGCCGCATACCCATCTCGATGAGATCCCGCCCGCTCAGCGCCAGATCCGCCAGCGCGAGCGGGGGATCCATGGCCAGCTCCGCCCTGACCGCCCTCCAGCAGGAGAGCACGGCCCGCTCCGGGTCCCGGGCTCCCAGAGCGGTTCCCAGTCGGGCGCGGGCGATCCAGATCCGAAACAGGTGGCGACGGTCCACCTCCCGGGTCTGGTGAAGCCAGCGGCGCAACGCCGGTCCGGTGCCGATTTCAGGGCCGGTCGCGACCGCGCGCAGTAGCGCGCTCACACCCTCGGTGTCGGCGCGGGAATAGCGCAGGCGCTCCATCAGTGCGGCCGCGCGCATCCCTGCGCGCTCCTCCGGAGGCAGCTCCTCGCCCACACCCCCCGAGGGCACGCCGATCGCGCCCAGGAGGCATGCCAGACGTGCGAGCGGGTATCTCCGGGAGACGATGTCCACCATCTGAAGCGCGGCACTCCACGAGTCGAGCCGGCTGTCCTCGCTCCGGTTCAGGCATCGCGCCAACTCCGGGTAGAGGAAGGGGAGCACGCCGGAAGCGGCGTACAGAGAGAGCGCGCGCGATGGATGCGCGGAGCCGAGCGTCTTCGTCAACTCCTCCCGCACCCGCTCGGGCGACAGGTCCGCCAAGTGCTGCCGGTGCTCACAGAGTGCGGACCACGTTTCCGGCTCAACGGCCAGCGCGAAGCGTCCGGCGAAACGCAACGCTCGCAGGATGCGCAGGAAGTCCTCGGCGAACCGCGTCCTGGCGTCTCCGACCGTGCGCAGGATACCGGCGGCAAGATCGTGGGCGCCGCCGAAGGGATCGCGCATTTCGCGGCGCAGAGGGTGCCAGGCGATGGCGTTGATGGTGAAGTCCCGCCGCGCAAGGTCCTCGTCGATGTCGTCGGCAAACTCGACCGTGGCTCTGCGCCCGAAGGTCTCCACGTCGCGCCGGAAGGTGGTGACCTCGTACATCTCCCCCCGCGTGAGGACCCCCACGGTTCCGTGCTCCAACCCGATGGGCACGACCCTCCGGAACACCGCCCGCACCTGTTCCGGCCGGGCGCGGGTGGCCAGGTCCCAGTCGGCGTCCGCGCGACGCCCCGCCAGCGCATCCCGTACGACGCCCCCCACCGCCCACGTCTCGAAGCCGGCCTGTTCGAGTTTTCGAATCACCCACCGGACCGGGTCTGGGGCGGCCGGCAGTTCCCTCCCGTCCGTCACTGCCAGGCAGCCGCGCAGCGATCCAGAATGAGGTGCAGCTCCGAGGTGACCTCCGGCTCGTCGACGGCGGCTTCGCAGGCGTACGTGAGAAACGCGTCCGCCGCGAGGAGCTGAAAGGCCGCGTGGCGGTCGAGCTGCTGCGCCACGTGGGCGCGGTCGAGCGCGGCGATGCCCAGGTCGGCGAGGTCGGCGACCGAGACGGGAACCTCGCCCCCGACCGCGAGCCACTCCTTCAGCCCGTCCGGTGCGGCCGGACGGCGGGCGTCGAGCCAGTCCCGGAGCGCGGTCACGTCCGGTCGCCGCGGCCGGAGAGTTCGCGCACTACCGACTCACCCGCCGCCAGCGCCTCGTCGAGCCGGCTGGGATCCGCGACACCCGCCTGCGCCATGTGCGGCCGCCCGCCACCGCCCCCCCCCCCCCGGGGGCGGGGAGGCGGGCGACGGCCGCC
>VXMG01000109.1:16447-32237 GCA_009841185.1 Gammaproteobacteria bacterium | reverse complement strand
ATGTAACGCCAGGTGCCACATAGAGTTGTGACCTAAACGACCGTCCGAGCATCGCTCCTTCCGAGGGGCGCAGCGAACCCGAATGGCGGCATTCGCCCTTTGCGGAAGGCCAGGTCGGCGGGGGCTCCGACCCTCCCCTCGGCGCGGAGTCCGACCCGGACGCGCACCGCTCCGGATGGATCTGGATCGCCGTCGCCGTCCCGCTGGCGGGGATTGACGACCATGGTGTGCTGACCGTCCGGCTGACGCTGGGACTCCAGACCGCAGGGGCTCGGCGGCCGGCGTCGGGATTCTCGACGTCCCAGGGCGCAACCTCCGGGACTTCCGTCGGCGCAACCTCCTCATCCTCCCCCTGGGAGTCCTTCTTCGACGGCTTTCCCCACTTCCAGTGTGGCGATCCGTTTCTCGACCGCTATTTCGACTACCGCATCCATGGCCTCGGCCTGAACCGCATCGAGGGTCGATGGGGCCCGATCCGGCACCCGGCCATCGCCGAGGGCCCGGAGTACTTCCATGTGCCCATCACCTACAGCGCGCAGTGTCACATGATGGAGATGCGCTGGCAGAAGGGCGGCCGTGAGGCGTGGGGCTCGCTGTTGAACTTCGTCGACAACCAGAAGCCCGACGGCTCGTTTCATGGGCGCCTCTATCCCGAACGCCTCGAGGGAACCGACTTCTACCACGCCAACTGGGGCGATGCGCTGCTCGCGGTCGATGACATGCACCCTGACGCGGTGGCACTGGCGCGCTGCTACGAGGGGCTGTCCCGCTACGCCCGCTGGCTGACCGCGGCGCGCGATCCGGAGGGGTCCGGGATGTTCACCGTCACGAACCACTTCGAGACGGGACAGGAGTACATGTCGCGGTACATGGCGGTGGACGAGGAGGCCGACGTGGCGGGGTGGCGTCCGCGGCTCCGCCTCCAGGGGATCGACGTCACGGTGTACGCGCATCAGTTGTTCCGCGCCCTCGGCTCGGTGGCGCGCCGATTGGAGCGGCCGGGCGACGAGGTGGGGTGGCTGGAGTTCGCGGACCGCTGCTGGAGGGCGATCGATGAGCGGATGTGGTCGGCGGAGGCCCGTCTGTTCACCGACGTGGATGGTCGCACCGGCGAGCGTACCGGCGTGAAGGCGGCGGTGGGGTTCTACCCGCTGCTCACCGGACGGGTGGGCGGCGCCCGCCTGGACGCCCTGCTCGACCACCTCGAAGACCCCGGAACCTTCGGCACGCCATTCCCCCTGCCTTCGTCCAGCGTGGACGATCCGCGATTCTCCGCGGAGGGCATCTGGTGCGGAAAGCGACGCAACTGTCCCTGGAACGGACGGGTGTGGCCGATGACCACGAGCCACGTGATCGAAGGGCTGCTGCGCTGCTGGCGCGGCGGCAGCGAGAGGGCGGGCAGGCTCGCGGCCGACATGCTCATCCGCTTCGCGCGCATGATGTTCACGGATGGCGACCCCGCCCGGCCCAACTGCTTCGAGCACTACAACCCGTACACGGGTCGTGCCTGTCACTTCCGGGGCATCGACGACTACCAGCACTCCTGGATCATCGATCTGATGGCGCGCGGATTCGCCGGGCTCCACGTGGATGCGTCGGGCATCGAGGTGCGGCCGCTGCCGGAGGGTCCCGCCCGCGTGTCGTTGGGGCCGGTCATCGCGCGGGGCCGGACGCTGCAGGTCGAAGTGGAACCCGGGCGAGTGAGCGTCTCCGTGGACGGCGAGCAGTTTGGAGGATCGCGTAGCGAGCCCCTGCGGGTGCCATGGGCTCTGTGAGTCGCGCCGGGCAGGGCGTCGTGCTGCGCGGCGTGGAGAAGCGGTTCGGCGATGTCGTGGCCGTTCAGTCGATGGACCTCGAGGTTCGTCCCGGCGAGCTGATGGTGCTGGTGGGTCCCTCGGGATGCGGCAAGAGCACGCTGCTGCGCCTCATAGCCGGACTCGAGGAGTCCACCTCGGGAGAGGTGTGGATCGGGGGACGGCGGGTGGACGAGGTCGAGCCGGGCGCGCGCGACGTGGCGATGGTGTTCCAGAGCTACGCGCTCTACCCGCACATGACCGTCGCCCGGAATCTGGGCTTCGGCCTGCGCATGCGCGGAACGCCGCGTGCGGAACTCGAGCAGCGCGTCGCAGAGACTGCCGCGGCGCTCGGGCTCGGGGAATTGCTCGAGCGGAAGCCCGGCCAGTTGTCGGGGGGTCAGCGCCAGCGGGTGGCCCTTGGACGCGCCATGGTGCGCGATCCGGGCGTGTTCCTGTTCGATGAACCGCTCTCGAACCTGGACGCGGAGCTGCGCCTGCGGACCCGCGACGAGATCGCCGCCCTTCACCGGCGCCTCGGCACGACGATGATCTTCGTGACGCACGACCAGGTGGAAGCGCTCTCGCTCGGCCAGCGGGTCGCGGTGATGGACCGCGGCCGGCTCCAGCAGGTGGGCACGCCGGCCGAGGTCTATCGCCGACCGGGCAACCTGTTCGTGGCGGGCTTCGTGGGCTCGCCGCCCATCAATCGCATCGCGCTGTCCCTCGATGACCGGGGACGCCTGGCGGGGGGTCCGTTTGCGCTCGCGGCTCCGTCGAGCCTGAGTCGAGCCACGCTGGCGGTAAGGCCGGAGGATCTCGCGGTGGCGGGGCCGGGAGGGGAAGAGGGGGATTTCCAGGCCACCATTCTGCGCGTGGAGGCACTGGGCAGCGAGCAGCGCGTGCATCTGGACGGCCCGGGGGATGCCGCGTGGGTGGTGCGCGCATCGCCCGCGCTGCGCGTTGCGCCCGGCGACCGGGTGGGCGTTTCCGTGGCCTGGGAGCGCAGCCACCTGTTCGGTGCGGATGGCCGCCGCGAGGGGGGCGCGCCGCGACCGGCGGGGCAGCGGGTCTCGCGATGAGGAGCAGGCGATGGCAGGACCCCGTGCTCGCCGCTCTCGTTCTGGCGGCGGGCGCCTGCGTCCGCGATGAGTCGGGCGTCACGTTGCGCGTGGCGCTTTGGGCCGGCGGCCACGAGCTGGAGATCGAGCGGCAGGTGGCCGACCACTACGAAGCCCTGCACCCCGGCGTGCGGGTCGTGCTCGAGTCGGCCCCCAACGGATATGAAGAGCGGCTGCTGACCTCGATCGCCGCAGGGCGGCCGCCCGACGTCTACCTCCTGGACTCGCCCGACATCCCCACCTTCGTGGAGCGAGGACTGGCGCTGGATCTCGCGCCGTACCAGGAGGCGCTCGGCTTTCGGCCGGACAGCGTGTTCGAGCAGGTGGACGACGCGTTTCGGCGGGGCGAATCCATGTTCGCGCTGCCGAAGGACTTCACGCCGATGGTCCTTTACGCGAATCGCGGAGTGCTGGCGGCCGCGGGGGTTGAAGACCTGTTGCCGGTCTCGCCAGCGCCCGGCTGGACCTGGGCGGACTTCCGGCGGGCCGCCGAGGCGGTCGTCGCCGACACCGACGGCGATGGCCGGACGGACGTGTTCGGGTTCGACTTCCCGCGCAACCTGTACCAGTGGATCCCCTTCGTGTGGTCGGCGGGAGGCGACATCCTCGCGCCCGGCGGCAGCAGGGCGGCGGGGCACCTGGACGGGCCCGGAGCGCTCCAGGCCTACCGCTTCCTCACCGGCCTGGCGGAGGACGGCCTCACCCCGGGCGCGCAGTTCGTCCAGCAGGGAGACCCCGCGCGCGAGGCGCGTTTCGCGTCGGGGGGACAGGCCTTTCTGCTCTCGGGTCATTGGACGCTCCCGGTGTTCCGTGATCTCGTGGGAGCGGGCGCGCTCGACCTGGCCATCGTCCCGATTCCGCACCACTCGTCCCAGGGAGCGGCGACCAGCGTGC
Source organism: Gammaproteobacteria bacterium (assembly GCA_009841185.1). GTDB lineage: Bacteria > Gemmatimonadota > Gemmatimonadetes > Longimicrobiales > Gaopeijiaceae > BD2-11. Next base: position 28,429 of record VXMG01000109.1, on the reverse strand, counting down.
TCTACGCGTCGGGGTGGGCCGTGCCGCCCAACGCCCCCGAGCTGCGCCGCGCCATCGACCTGGCGGGTTTCCTCGCCTCGCCCGAAGCGCAGCGCATCCGGGCGCGGTCGGGGTTGGCCATTCCCTCGCGGATGGACGTGGCGGCGGAGATTGCGGCCGCGGACGGCACCGGAGTCGAGGACGCGTTCCTCTCGCTGGTGGGGGGCGCGCGCATGACGTGGGGCGCCCGGGTGCGCGACTTCTCCCGCATCGAGGCACTGGCGGTGGAGATCATGGACCGCCGCCTGGTGCGGGGAGAATCGCTCGCATCGAGTGCCGCGGACGTGGCCCGCCGCATCGACGCGGAGTTCGAGTGGTGAGCGGCGTGCGTCAGCCGTTTCTGGACTCCCTCGCCGCCGTCGTGCTCGCGGCCGGTCTGGCGCTCGTTCTGGTCGTGGCCGCCGGCCGGCTGGAGAGTGCGCGGGTCAGCGCGGCCGAAACCGAGGCGCGCATGGCGGCCGCGCTCTGGGAGCAAGAGGGAGGCGGTGCCGATGCCGTGGTCGGGCTGCTCGGTGCGCGGGCGACCATCACCGGCGCTGACGCCGGCGGCGCCGGACCTGGACCGGCGGCGTACGCCTACGAGGCCGGCGAGCTCGACCCCGCTGTGTGGATCGCGGCCGCGCCGCCTCCCGCGGACGGCCCCCGTGATGCTCTCCCGGTCGCCGCCATCGCTATCGCCTTGGCGGGCTTGACGGTCGTCACGGGGTGGGTCCTGGCTCGGCGCCGCGGGCCCACACGGACCCGCTATCCGGTGAGCATTGCGCTCCTCTCCGTCGGCTGCATCGCCCTGACCGCAGTCGCTGCCGGGCGGTGGACGCACGGCGAACTCAGGTCGCTGAGCGCCGCCACCGCCGCGCAGGGCGCGCGGGCCGTCCAGATCGCCTTGGCGGCCGGCGCGGATCCGGCCGACGCCGCTCGGGTCGCTCAGCTCCCATGGGCGCAGAACTCGTCGCCCGACTCTCCCACCGAACAGTGGACCATGCCGGCCGCGGTCGTGGCAGCCATCGCCGCCTCGTCCGAACGGGATGTGGAGGGAAGCCCGCACTCGGTGGAGGCGAACGGCGCCACCTGGCACGTGGCGCGCACCGCCGACATCCACGTGGCCCTGCTCGGATACGAGCGCACGGCCTCTCCCGCCCTCGGCCTGGCGGCCGCGGCAGGGCTCGCCGGCCTGCTGGTGGCACTCGGCCTCCACCTCGCGCAGCTCGCGTCGCGCCCCCGCGTCCTCGGAAGAACGCTGGCGGCCTGGGGGCTCCTCGCGCCGGCGGCAGCCCTCATCGTCGCCTTCACTCTCGGACCGCTCCTCTTCTCCCTGTGGATCTCGCTGCACGAATGGCGGCTCATCGACCCCGCGCCCCTCTTCCGCGGCTTCGACAACTACGCGGCGCTGCTCCTGGACCGGGAGTGGTGGTCGGCGATCGGGAACACGGCGCTGTTCACGCTGCACGTCCCCGTGGCGATGGCCGTCGCCCTCGCCCTCGCGATCCTGACCCGGGGATCGCGGCGCGCGCTGCGCTGGGCCCGGCTTGCCCTGTTCCTGCCCGGCATCACCAGCGTGGCCGCGATCGCGGTGGTCTGGAAGTGGCTGCTGAGCGACCAGTACGGGCTGCTGAACCGGGGTCTCGAGCGCGCGGGACTCGGATCCGTCCCGTGGCTGACCTCGCCCGACACCGCGCTCGCGAGCCTCATGATCATCGGCATCTGGATGGTCGTGGGCTATCAGATGGTGGTCTTCCAGGCCGGCCTCGCTGCAATCCCGCGCGACTGGTACGACGCCGCCCGGGTCGACGGCGCGGGACCGTGGCAGCGCTTCCGCCATATCACGCTGCCGGGCCTGCGCCACACCCTCTTCTTCGTGCTGGTCACGTCGATCATCGGATCCTTCCAGGTCTTCGGGCTCGTCTATGTGATGACCGAGGGCGGTCCGCTGGGCGCCACCGACGTCGCCGTCTACCACATCTACCGGGAGGCGTGGGAGTTCCTGCAGTTCGGCAACGCCGCCGCGATGAGCTGGCTCCTGTTTGTCGTCGTATTCGCCGCCACCTGGCTGCACTTCCGCTTCCTCGATGCGCGCCGCGCCCATGGCTGACCGCGCCGTCGCGCCCGGGATGGCCCGCGGGCTGCTGCTCGCCGGGGCGTGTCTCGCAATGGCGTCGCCCTTCCTGTGGATGGGGCTGACGAGCCTTATGGGACAGCTCGAGGTGTTCTCGGGCGGGAGTATCCTGCCGCAGGCGCCTCGCTGGTCGAACTATCCGGAAGCGCTGACGGCGCAGCCCTTCGCGCGCTACTTTCTGAACTCGCTGGTGTTCGCGACCGCCGTGGCGGCAGGCCAGGTCGCGACTTCGGCCACGGCCGGATACGCCTTCGCCCGCCTCGATTTTCCGGGACGGGAGGGCCTCTTCCTGCTCTTCCTGTCGACGATGATGGTTCCGGCGGTCGTCGTGCTCATCCCCCGCTTCCTCGTGATCGACGCCCTGGACTGGATCGACACCTACCAGGGGCTCATCTCCACCGAACTGGTCTCGGTGTGGGGCATCTTCCTTATGCGACAGTACTTTCGGACCGTCCCCCGCGAACTGGAGGACGCCGCGCGCGTGGACGGGGCCGGGCACCTGCGCATCTTCTGGAGCGTCGCCTTGCCGCTCGCCAAGCCCGCCGCGGCCACGCTCGCGCTGTTCGCATTTATCGATGCGTGGAAGAACCTGCTGTGGCCGTTGCTGGTCACCCGGTCCATGGAAATGCGCGTGGTCGAAGTGGGGATCGCCGCCTTCCATTCGACGTATGAGATCAACTGGCCCTACCAGATGGCGGCCGGAGTCGCCGCGGTCCTGCCCATCGCGCTCCTGTTCCTGTTCACCCAGCGGTACTTCGTGCGCGGGATCCAGTTGGAGGGGATTCGGTAGCGTGCGCGTCGGGGCCCTCGAGGCACGGCGATGGGCCGGCCTCGTGTTCGCGTCTGGACCCGACGAGGGGATCGGCCTCCGCCTCGTGTTCACCACACCCGACGGCCGGCGCCGGGAGCTGGAGGACTGGTACTGGATGGTCTCCCGCGTCGGTCCCCACGCGCCGGACGGCAGCTACGCGCGCATGGAGTTCGACCTCGCCGCCGAGCCGTCGCCCTCGTCCCGTCCCGTGCAGAGCACGCTGATTCTGGAATGGTCGCGCCGCGAGGACGCCGTGGCGCTGCGGGCGGTGGCGTTTGCGCCGGGCAAGCTGGAGCTGGTGGGCGATGCTCCGTGGGGATGGAAGGCGCGGTGGGAAGAGATGGCCGACGGCTGGTGTGAAGCGCTCGGAAGCGTGGCGATCGCCGCGGCCTTCGAGCCTCCGGCGGAAGACCGGGTGGCCACAGTAGTCGCTTGGGCGCCGAGAGGGGCGCCGTCCTGGTCCACGGGTGCGGACGATGCATGTCCGGGGGCCGGGAACGCCGCCCTGTCCCACGCCCAACGCCTTCTCCCCGGGCTGGACCGCTGGATCGATGACGCGCGCGCGGACTGGGACCGCCGCCGGCCTCGCTCGTCCGGGGCCGCGGAAGGACTGGTCGAAGCCGTCACCGACAACCTGATGTGGACAGTCCTCCTGCAGCCGGAAACCGGCCGCCTGTACGCCCCGGCCGGCCGCCGCTGGATCTTTCCGAAGCCGGGGGATGGCAGGCGGGGAGATGGCACGCGGGACGACTGGACGGTGTTCGGGTGGGACTCCTTCTTCAACGCCCTGGCGCTCGCCACCGTTTCGGGGCGCCTGGCCTGGGACGCTCTCCTGGCCGGACTCGAATCGCGCTACTCGAATGGAAATGTGCCCAACTGGAGGAGTCGGCGTTCCGGCACGCCCGACCGCTCCCAGCCGCCGGTCGGATCGTTCGCGGCGCTGAAGCTGCATCTCACGTGCCCTGATGAGGACGCGCTGGCCGCCGCGTGGCCCGGGCTGCTCTCGTGGAGCGATTGGTGGACAGCCGACAAGGGTGGACGACCGCGCCGTGAGGGACTCACGCCGGGGCTGCTCACGTGGGGCTCGGATACGGCGGCGGTTCCGGAACGCGAGCAACTCCCCGAGTGGGAAGTGGAGGCCAGCGGCCACCAGCGCGCGGCCTGGGAATCGGGCCAGGACGACCTGCCGCTGTGGGAAGAGGCGCAGTGGGATCCCGAGCGGGAAGTCCTCGCCATGTCCGCCGTCGACCTGTGCAGCTACCGCGCCCTCGATCTGGAGTGCCTGTCGCGGATTGGCCGCATTCTGGGCGAGCCGCCGGCCGCAGATAAGCTGGAGGCCGAGCGCCGCGGCCTCGTCGCGACGATGAACCGCGTGCTTTGGTCCGAGACTGCCGGTCTCTACCTGGACGAGCTTCCAGAGGGTCGCTCTCCACGCGTGGCGGCGTCGAACTTCCTTCCTCTGATCGCCGGCGTGCCGTCGGCGCGTCAGGCGCGCCGCATGGTCGGCGTGCTGCGCGATCCCGCGCGCTTCTGGGGAGAATGGGTGCTGCCCACGATCTCACGCGACGACGCCGCGTTCGACGATCAGCAGTATTGGCGCGGCTCGATCTGGCCGCCCATGAACTACCTCGTGCTCCAGGGGCTGCGCCGCTACGGCTTCGACGAGCTCGCCAGCGAGCTGGCGTGGAAGGGGGCGCTCATGTTCCTGGCCGACCGCCGGCGCACGGGGTTCTGCCGCGAGAACTTCGACGCGCGCAGCGGCCGAGGACGGGGCCATCGCTTCCAGAGCTGGGGACCGCTCTTCGCGCTTGGGGCCATCGAGGAGTTCGTCGATGCCTGTCCATAGCGCGGACTGCGCATCGGCTCCCGGCTGGCCGCGTGCGCCGCCCGGGACGCAGGAGGGAACGCGGCCACCGAAGGAGGAGGCGGCCGCGTCTCAGCTCGCACATGGGGTCGGGTCGAAGGGCTCCGCGTGGGGGGTCGGTCGCAGACAGTCCAACTGTCTCTATAGTCGCAGATCCGCGTGCGCCAACTACACAAGCGCCGCCTGCAGCGCAGCCAGATGTTCGTCGCTCAATCCGTCCATTTCGAAGAGCGAAACGCCGGCCGCCCGCGCAGCCCTCGCCGTGGACACCGCTTCGACCAGCTGCCGGGGCTCCAGCGACGGGAGATAGAGCCCCGCGCAGAGAGGCGTACCGCCTCGCCGCGCGAGAGCCGCGATCCCCTCCCTCACCCCATCCCCGATCCACGCGATGTCCTCCAGGTAGAAACCCTGGTAGAGCATCGGGAAGAAGCGGTCCAGAGGCCAATGGTCCCACGCCTGCCGCACCAGCGTGCGGGCGATGGTCGGCGTCGGAAAGACGGCCGCGCTGATCGGCTTGCCGTGCCGGCGGACCGCCTCGGAGAGTCCCCGGACAGCTCCGGTCACGCTGTCCCAGCGGAAGCGGCGCCAGGCCTCATCGGCCGGAGGATCGGGAATCTCGAGCGGATCCCGCCCATCGAGGGCCGCGAACTGCTCGCGGCACACGGCACAGTAGCAGAAGTCGAATTGGGGATGCTCGACATCCTGCACCAGGTCGTAGGTCTCCCAGAGCCCGCGCGGCAGGATGACGTCGCAGTGGCGCACGTAATCGAGGTGCACGCCGTCTACAGCAGGGTTGGCGGCCAAGTCACCCACCAGGCCGCGCAGGTATGCCCGTACCGGCTCCCGCGAGGGACAGACCCACCTGTAGTAGTCCACATAGGGCGGATGCTCGAGTGAGCTCTGCAGGCTGCGGCTCACGGTGAACCACTCGGGATGGTTCGCACGGGCCCACGCATCCCCGTTCCGGTTCATCGTCCAGAACCAGCGATGGTACTCCAGCCCCTCGGCGCGGGCCGCGCTCGAGACCAGTTCGATGTCTCCGCCGCCAACCAGCACGGCCTCCACTCCGGATTTCCGCAGGCGCGCGAACCGGCGGCGCCATTCGCCCTCGTCGCGGTCGCGGTCGCCGTGCACCCAGCTCCAGACACTGAAGGATGAGCCCTCATCGGCTCCCGAAGCGCAGCCCAGCAGCGGCGCAAGCGCCAGCGCGCCGCCGGCAGCCTGAACGAAATCGCGACGGTTCATTCAGGCACACCCTCTACGTCATCCGGCGCACCCTCAACGAAACGCACTACGCCCCACTTCTCCGGCAGGTGCATGTCGATCTCCCCCTGGGGGGACCAGACCCAGTTGTCTTCGGGATGATCGCTCCAGTCGACGGGCTCGCGCGCTTTGCGGTAGCCCCCGTCCTCGATGACGAGCGGCCACTGAACCCGGGAGAAGTTGACCCGCCATTCGTCACCGGGGCTCGGGGCTGTCCCCGGCTCGCGACTCCCGGTATCCGGCGACTCGGGCGCGCCACCGGGCCGTGCATTGTCCGGCACCGCTTCCGGGCCGGCCGCAACCCCATCCGGGGGCCGGAGCGCCGCCCACGGAATCGCGATCTCCACGGTCCAGCCCCGGTCCTCGTCCGACGGATCGTTGATCGTGCCGTCCAGTCGCACCGCCGTGCGCAGCCCCTCCATGTCCCACGCGATGTGCGCACTTCCCCCGCTGCGGTAGGGCTTGTCCAGGAAGAGGTCGAACTCGGTTCCGAGCGCGTTGATCTCCAGCTCGTAATACGCCAGCCCGTCCCCGTCGGGATCGAGGAAGACCTCAAAGTCGTGGTCACGATAGATGATCGCGTCCCGATCCGTGAGCGTCGCCCACAGGTGCGGCTCCTCGAGTTCCGCCGCCACATACAGGCAACACGCGTCCCATGTGAGCCTGGCGTGGGTGGCCCACTGCGGAGTTGGCCAACCCTCGCCCCGGATATCGACGAAGGACTCCGTCCGGGGCGCGACCCGCCACGCTTCCTCGTCCAGATCGCCGTCGATGACCGGGGCAACCGGGACTCTGGGCGCTTCATAAAGACGCGCGTCACCGGCAAGCTGGGCATGAGCCTCCGGCGGCCCACCCGCGACCGCGGCACCGGCACACGCCAGTGCCACGGCCGGGGCGAGTGCGCTCCGCAAGGGCATCTGCGAGCGCTGTCGGCCGCATCCTTTTGGTGTCGACTTCGTCATCGCCAGACATCACCGCATCAGTGCGGATCGAACGACTTCTGCCATCCCAGAGTGAGCATCCAGTCGGACTCCAGTTGCGGGCCGTGCAGCGACTGGCAGACGGGCAGGTGCCACTCGACCGCAAGCCGATGCCCCGCCAGCGCGCCCTCGGGAAAGTACAGGTTCAGGCCGAGCGGAACATCCAGCCGCCTTCCCCCGCGCAGGTCTTCCCGGACGGTCGGAACCATCATCGGGTTCATGTAGGCGGCGTCGTGGCCCGCGTAATCGCCCCACAGCCGCCAATCCGCGCGCACCGAGAGGCTGAGCATGTCCGACGGCTTGAACGCGAACCACGCGGTTCCCATGGCGCTGTGGCCCTGCCGGTAGCCCCGGCTGTTCTCGCCCATGCGCAGGCGTCCCATTCCCTGAAGGCCCCACGACCAGCCCTCGCTCATGCCCAGCACGGTGATGCCCGGCGTTACATCCCAGGTTCCCGAGCCCAGTTGCATCGGATAGGGCAGTTGAACCGCGTTGCCATTACTCATGGGAGTGACGCCCGTCTCTTCGATGGAGCCGGTCGGGAGCGACACGGCGGCGTTCAGATGAACGCGCGTCGCCCCTTGTCGCTTCAGCCCGATGAGCGCGCCCAGGCTGGCGTCGCCCAGCCCCGAGGACTCGGCGGCGAAGTTCATGCCCATGCGGGTCTTGTGGTTCATGGAGTTGTCGACCCAGTTCGCCATGGCCATCAGCGTGACGGCGTCGCTCGGGGCGTACATGAGTCCGGCCATGTGCATGGTCATCGACATGTCGAGGGGGGCGACCATGAAGTGGTCGAGAACGCTCTCGGTGGTGCGCTCGCTCATTCCGTCGCGGTTCCCCGCCATCGACATCCGCATGTAGCGGTACGCGAGCATGTACTCGCCCTGTTCGTGCGCGTGATCCCCCATCACGCCGATGGGCGCGTGCCCGTCCGGGCGGGAAGAGGTCCACTCGAACTGCGCTTGCGCGGGCAGGGCGGCGGCGGCCATCGCCGCCAGGGTACAGAAACAGCTTCTGATATGCATGACTTCTCCTCTTTCGTTGAGATCCGATGCCTGACCCGGTCGGGCTCCGGCGAACGGCGGGCAGGCAGCAAGGCCTGTTCCCGGTGCGTCGGGGAGGCGCCAACCAGCGGTTGACCCTTTCGGTCGCCGCACGCGCTCGGTCGGCAGCGCACGAACGACCGGCCTTCATCGCGCGGCGATGGGCCGCGGGATGCATGGGTTGGATCAGGAAAGAGGGGGCGCGTTGGCGAAGGGGAGGAGGTAGGGAGTGCGGTTCGTTGCCGGAGCACCGATGGCGCGCGACCACCGAACCGGCTGGGGCCAGTCGGGAACCAGCCCGGAGACGCCGGCATGGACCGGGGCCGACGGGCCGGTCGAAGTCGGGCACTCTCCGGCGCAGGTGCACGGAGGAGCCTCGGGATCGTGGTGGCCGGGGCCGTGATCGAAGTCGTCGCCGGCATGTGCGGCGATCGCCCGGCCGTGGTGGTGGTCACCGCCCCGGTGGTCCGTTTCCGCAGCTGCGTCGTGTCCGCGCTCATGCTCCGGCGCGGCCGGATGATGGGGATGCGCATCGGGCGACTCGTGTTCGCCCGTGACGTCGTGGGACGCGTGATGGAGGCAGGACAGGCCCCAGGTGTCCGGCGCGAACGACGGGACGAGCGCAAGCAGCACCAGGGCGCCTGCGAATCTGAATCCCGTCGAATGTCTGCGCGCGCGGATCATCGTCAACGAATGCTGCGTGTGTTTAGACCGGTCCGGCGATCAACCATAGCGAAGGCGGGCATGCCCGGTCCAACTGTCCGGGCCCCGCCCCGCGATCGATGCGGCCTTCCCGTCTATTCCCTGTGCCCCACCAGAACCGCCATCGGCCCTTCGTGCCAGGCGATCCCGGCCGTGAATCCTGCTGCCGCCATCGCCGCCAACTCCTGCTCGACCGGCTGGTAGGTGTCTTCCTCGGCCCATTCCGCGAAGTGCTGCCAGGCCCGTGCCTCGGGGATGCCCCGGGAGACCATGTGGGTCGCCCAGAATGCGTACCCCGCCTCCCGCCTCTCAGGGTCCGAAGGCATCACGGCATCCGCGTTTACGAAGACGCCCCCGGGGCGCAGGGATGCGTGGATGCGCCGGTAGAGGGCACGCTTGTCGCGCATCTCGGGAATGTGATGGAGGGCAAGCGACGCCGCGACCGCGTCGCACACCGGCAACGGCTCGAGGAAGGATTGCTCGCTAAAGCGCGCGCGGCTCCCGAAGCGCTCCAGCCGGACCCGCGCCTGGTCGAGCATCTCCGGATCCACGTCGACAAGCTCGACCGTGCCGACGGCATCGTGCTGGAGAATCGCCTCGGAAAGAGCGCCTGTGCCCGCTCCGAGGTCGAGGACCAGGCCGGGACGCACGGCTGCGGCCGCGCGCGAGGCGACATCCAGCGCCGTCTCGTACCCCGGAATGAAGCGGCGGATGATTTCGTCGTACGCATCGACTTCGACGCGCAGGTGACGGCGAACGGAGTGCGACATGAGTGCCATTTTCTCATTGCGTCGCCGCCCGCGTCAATGCGAACGTACCACGTTCAGCACTCGTCCCGTCCGGAGGCGTCATGGCCGTCGTGAGCGCCGTTCCCTTCACCCTGAAACGCAGTTCCGACCTCTACACGTCCGGCGGAGGATACGAATCCACCACCGAGACCGCCCACGGGCTCGTGCGGCTGGAGGAGGACCGCCTGGTGATTCAGTGGCGTCTCGCCGTGCGCACGGAATCGATGGAAGGCAGCGGGTACGAGACGCGCGAAGCGATCGAGCCTGTCAGGGAGATCGTGATCCCGCTTGCCAAGGTGGCGGGTGCGTCCGTGCCGGAGCGGAAATGGTGGAGGCTGGCTGGCCCGAAGCTCACCATCACCGCTGCTGACCTCCTCGCCTTCGAGAAGATCGCGGGGCCGCAGGGCCTCAAGCTCAAGCATCCCTCGAAGCTCGTGCTGAGGATCAAGCGGGCCGACCGGCTGATCGCGGAGGAGTTCGCCGCAGAGCTGGCGCTCACGCTGACGCGGTTGCCGGAGGACCGCGGGCGCCGAGAGCTGCCGAGGTAGCCATCCCGTCCCGGGCACCGTCGCGTCGTCAGGTCGTTGCCATCGAGACACCCGCAGGGCTAGAGTTCGCCGCGCCGGACGACACCGCGGCGGCGCAAACCCGAGGCAGAGCAGAGGAGGAGAGAAGACACCATGACCGTCGACATCAACGAAGTCGGCACGACCGCGTTCGTGATCGCCTGCTTCCGCGCGATGGAGAAGGAAAGGGAGCGACCGCTCTTCGAGGATCCATACGCCGAGTGGTTCGTCACGGACCAGGCGATGGGAATGGCCCGGCAACTGGCCGAGGCGGTGCCCGAGTCCACGCACATGCTCCGCTTCCGCACGCGCTTCTTCAACCGCTTTGTGGAGCGTGGGATCGCCGAGGGCGCGCGCCAGGTCGTTTCGCTGGGGGCCGGGCTGGACATGCGCGCCCAGATCTTCGCGGCACCGGGGGTGACCCACTACGAGGTGGACCAGGGCGCGGTGGTCCGCTACAAGCACGATGTCCTGCGCGGACACGGAATCACGCCCTCGCCCGCGCTCCCCTTCAACTACCTGGAAGTCGACCTCCCGGAGAAGCTGGCGGAGGCCGGATTCGACCTGGACGCCCCGACGGTGATCGTGTGGGAGGGCAACACCATGTATCTGCCCACCGAGACCATCTTCCCCTTCCTGAACAGCCTGTGCGCCGGCATTTCCTCGTTTCGGATCGCGTTCGACTATTTCGCCGAGGATCTGCAGGAACGGGCGTTCGAGAGAGAAGAAGACCTCGAGCGCATCGAGGCGGTGGAGCGGGCCATGGGGGCATCGTTCCCGACCGGCTTCAAAGACCTGGCGGTGTTCGAGGCGGAGACGCCGCTCAAGGTGCTGGACTCCGGGCCCATCGGAGACCTGGGCGAGGCGTACGGCATCGACGAAATCGCGGAGAACATGGCGACGGACGAGGGGCTGAGCGTCTATCAATTCTGCGTGCTGGGCACGCGGTAACGCAGAGGGAATGAACCCGATGACACCCACGAATTCCGGCACGGCAGACCTGCGCTATCCCATCGGCCGGTACGCTCCTCCGGTCGAGATCACGGAGCGCCAGGTCGAAGCCTGGATCGACGAGATCGCGGCGCTCCCGGCCGACCTGCGGGCGGCGGTCGCGCCCCTCACGGACGAACAGTTGGACACGCCGTATCGGCCGGGCGGCTGGACCGTGCGCCAGGTCGTGCACCACCTGTTCGACAGCCACGCCAACAGCTACGTCCGCTTCAAGTGGACCCTGACCGAGGACCGGCCGGCAATCAAGGCCTACGACGAGAAGGCCTGGGCGGAGCTGCCGGACGCCCGCGGCCCGGTCGGCCCCTCGCTCGACGCCCTGGAGGCCCTCCACGCCCGCTGGGAAGACCTGTTGCGCCGGCTCAGCTGGCCTCAGTTCCAGCTCGAGTTCGTGCACCCGGACGCCGGCGCGATCCCGCTGGCCAGGAACGTCGGGCTCTACGCCTGGCACGGCCGGCACCATCTGGCCCACATCGAGCGGCTGATGGAGCGGGAAGGCTGGGCCTGAGGTAGCGCCGGGCGCACCTTCCTTCACGCCGCCAGTCCTTCGGTCTCGCTTTATCGGAAGGGGTGAGCGGTCGCCGCCTCATCCTCCCGCAGAGCAGAACGGTCCCGCCCGGTGGTACTGGATGCCGCTCAGCCACGCCCGGAACACGACCGTGTCGGGTGCGCACAGGCCCGCGTTGCCGTACCAATCGAAGCTCGTTAACCCAAGGGTCAGGAAGCTCTCTGGAAGCTGGCCCGTCAGGTTGTTGTTGGCGAGCCCCAGTCTTTCGAGATTCGTGAGGCTGCCGAGTTCGGGCGG
>VXMG01000109.1:6131-16347 GCA_009841185.1 Gammaproteobacteria bacterium | reverse complement strand
TCTCGAGATTCGTGAGGCTGCCGAACTCGGGCGGGATCGGGTCGGTCAGTTGATTGTGGTGGAGCAACAGTTCCTGGAGATCCAGGAGGTTGCCGAGGTCGGATGGGATCGGACCGGTCAACTGATTGTCGCCGAGCCACAGATATGTGAGCTTCGCGAGGTTGCCGACTTCGGGCGGGATTGAACCGGCCAGGTTGTTTTCCTGCAATACGATCTGAATAACCGGCTGCTCGACCTTGGAGGTTGGCGCACCCAGCCCCGCCCCGGTATTGACTCCGAACCATGCCCCGGGAGGGGCGCCGGAGAGCCAGTTGGTGTTGTTGGACCAGTCGTCACCGTCCGTCGCCTCGTAAAGCGCGGTGAGGATTCTCTTCCTGGCCCGATCACTGGGGAGGGGCCTGGTGGCCACGGCAACGTTCACGACCTCCGCCACCGATCCGGACCGGGCCTCAATCTCGGCAAAACCCGGCAGGACCCCCGTGACGAGCCCGGAGGCGCTCGCCGTGGCCACCTGGGTGTTCGAGGACGACCACAACACCTGCGCGCCCGCCATCGCCTGGCCGTTCTGGTCCTGGACTTCAGCGGAGAACTGAACGGTCGCTCCGGGTTCGAGCTGGACAGCGTTTGGGGGGTTGGGGGTGATCGCTATCCGGGTCGCCTTCGGCTCGGACGGGACCGATGGTTCGACTCCCCGGTCCCCACATGAGAACACGAAGAACGTAATCAGAACCGCAGTAGCGGCCCTTGGAAGCAGGGTGGCGCGCCGAAGCGCCGTCAGGCCAGCCGGGAGGGATGCGAGCATCTGGAAGACAATCATCGTCCTCCCTCGTCCCCCCTACCCGTCCGTAATCAACAGCAGCCCCCTGCTCCGAAGCATCTCGTTCAGCGCGGCCACGTCCTCCGCGATCACCGTCTCCACGGCGGCGAGGTGCGCCTGCAACTGCTCGTGCAGGATGCCCTTTACCTCCATCTCCTGGTCGGTGGGCGGGAAGTCGGCGTTGGTGAGCGCGTTGGTGAGGTAGCCCAGCTTCGACAGCAGGCGGGCCGCGAAACGGACCGCGTCCTGCCCCTGCCCCGTGAGGCGCAGGTCCACCAGGGTTCCCTGCAGCTCCTCGAGTTTGTCCTCCAGCTCGGCGATGGCGTCGGACAGCGCTTCGTCCTCCGCGAAGCGGGCCATGGTCTCGAGTTGGACCCGGAGCGCCTCCACCCGGTGCACGGCCTCGCCCGCGGCCACCACGTCCTCGCGCACGTCGCGCAGGAAGGCGATCTGCTCGGCGATGTCGGCCTCGGTCCCGGCGGAGTGCGGATCCTTGATGACGGTGAGCGGCTGTTCGTGCGTCGCGCCGTCCACGTTCAGGCGCACGGTGTAGTGTCCGGGGGGCATGAGGATGGAAATCTGGGCACCGCCGGCCGGGCGTCCCTCCGCGCCCACCACGATGTGCTCGGCGTACATCGGGCTGGTGTACAGCATGATGGGATCGTTGGGTTCGTCCCGGAGATCCCAGTAGATGCGGTTCACGCCCGCGTTGTTGCTGCCCTCCAGGGTGCGCACCACGGCGCCCATGCCGTCCACGATCTCGACGGTGGGCGTCTCGCCCGCGGGTGCCGCCAGCCAGTAGTTGAGGTACGCCCCGTACTCGGGATCCACCCCGACCGTAGGATCGTCGTAGGGAATCGAGGGCGGCGTGATGGACCTGAAGCGGTACGCATCGCGGGGCGCGAACAGGTGCGAACCCGACGCCATGACCTCCGGGGTCAGCTGCTGCAGCGGCGCGAGATCGTCGAAGATCCAGAAGCCGCGCCCGTAGGTGCCCACCACCAGGTCGTTGAAGTGCTCCTGGATGACAATGCCCGACACCGGGGCGGCGGGCAGGTTGTTCTGGAGCGGCTGCCAGTTGTCGCCGTCGTCGAACGACACGTAGATGGCGTTCTCGGTGCCGACGTAGAGCAGGCCCTGCCGCTTCGTGTCTTCGATGATGATCTTCGTGTAGCTCAGCATGCTGGGCGGGATGCCGTCCGTGATCTTCTCGAACGACTCGCCGTAGTCGCGCGTCCGGTAGATGTACGGATCGCGCACGTTCATCTGGTGCCCGTCGATGGCCACGTAGGCCGTGCCCGGGTCGAAGCGGGACGGGGCGATGCTGCGCACCGCGAGCCACTCGGGCAGATCGGACATGTTTTCGGTCACGTTGGTCCAGGTGGCGCCGTTGTCGCGGGTGACGTGCAGGAGGCCGTCGTTGGTGCCCGCCCAGATCAGCCCCTGCTCGATGGGCGACTCGGCGATGCCGAATACCGTGCCCGCGTACTCCACGCCGATGTTGTCGCCCGTGAGGCCGCCCGAGAAGCCCATGCGGCTGCGGTCGTTGAGGGAGAGGTCCGGGCTGATGACCTCCCAGCTCTGGCCGCGGTTGCGAGTGCGGTGCACGTGCTGGCTCCCGACGTAGACCGTCTCGTTGTCGTGCGGGGAGATGTGCACAGGGGCATCCCAGACGAAGCGGTAGCGGACACCCTCCGCCGCGCCCCGGCTCTGCTCCGGCCACACCTCGACGCCCCGCCACTGGCGCCGATCCTCCTCGTAGCGCACCACGATGCCGCCGACCATGCCCGACCCCGAGGCCGAGGACCAGACGATGTTGGGGTCGACCGGATCGGGGGTGGCGAACCCGCTCTCGCCGCCGCCCACGTGGTGCCACATGCCGCGCGGAATGCCGGTGATGCGCCGCTGGCCCTGAATGCGGCTGTTGCTGGGACCGCGGTAGGTGGGCTCGTCCTGCTTGTTGCCGAGGACGTTGTAGGGGATCTCGTTGTCCACGGTGACGTGGTACATCTGCGCGTTGGTGAGGCGCTGGCGGAACCAGGTGCTGCCGCGGTTGATGGAGATGGAGAGGCCCTGATCGTGCGCGACGATCATGCGGTCGCCGTTGCCCGGGTCGATCCACATGTCGTGGTGGTCGCCGCCCGGCGCGTCCTCGCGCGGGATCACGTTGATCGCGCGGCCCCCGTCGGTCGAGACCGAGAAGGAAGCGGTCAGGAAATACGCCTCATCCTCGTCGTCGGGCGACACCACGACCCGCGAGTAGTAGTGCGGGCGGCCCATGGCGTTGCGGTTGCGGGTGATACGCGTCCAGGTGTGGCCGCCGTCCGTGGAGCCCCAGACCTGGCCGTCCTCGGTCTCGCGGCCGTCCCAAGGGATCCCGTCGCCGGTCTCGAGCATCGCGTAGACGCGCTGGTTGTTCGACGGCGCGATGGCCACCGCAACCTTGCCGACCGGCAGGTTGGGCAGCCCGATGCCGTTGTCCGGACCGTTGAGCTTCTCCCAGGTGTCGCCGCCGTCGCGCGAGACGTGCAGGCCTCCGCCGGGCCCGCCGCTGGTGCGGCCGTAGGTGTGGATCTCGAGCTGCCACGTGCCGGCGAACAGGTTGCGCGGGTTGACCGGGTCGAGCGCGATGTCGGAGCACCCGGTGTTCTCGTCCACGAAGAGGATGCGCTCCCAGCTTTCGCCGCCGTCCATGGTGCGGTAGACGCCGCGCTCCTGCTGTGGCCCGTAGGAATGCCCGAGGGCGCAGACGTAGACGATGTCGGGATCGGTCGGATGGATGGCGAGCCGGGGAATGCGCCCGGTCGGCTCGAGCCCCATCAGCGTCCAGGTCGCTCCCGCGTCCGTGGACTTGTAGACCCCCTGGCCGATGGAGATGTGGCTGCGGATCTTTCCCTCGCCGGTGCCGGCCCAGACGATGTTGGGATCGGTCACGGACACCCCCAGCGAACCGATCGACTGCACCGGCTGGTCGTCGAAGATGGCGTCCCAGTTCACCCCGCCGTCGGTGGTCTTGTAGATGCCTCCGGAGGCGGCGCCGACGTAGTAGGTGTAGGGGTCGCTCGGCAGGCCGGCGGCCGCGGAGAAGCGGTTGCCCTCGGGGCCGATGTAGCGCCACTCGAGGTCGGCGTAGGCTTCGGGGGAAGGGGCCTGCTGGGCGGTGGCTGGCGCGGAAGCGGCGGCCAGGGCCAGGAGGAGGAAGAAGGCGGGGATGCGGGATGCGAAGGCGTTCATGGCAGGTCTCGCGTGGGACGGGGAACGGGGATGAAATGTCATGGCAGACGGCGCGGGGACACGCGCGTAAATCGGCATCCGTCGGACGCCGCAGTCTTGTCTCATCGAGGGGGTATGTACGCTTCCCCTCCGGCGGGCGTCAAGCGGGAAGCCACGGCGGACCGGGTCGCGTCGACGATCAGGTCGATCTCGGGGGAAGTGACCGCGAAGTGGGGGGTGTAGCGGACGGAGTTGGCGCCTCCGTGGATCACGCCCACGCCGTTCCGGCGCATCTCCTCCTCGACGCTCCCGGACCCGTGGCTTCTGATTGCCGGCTCGAAGGCGCAGCTCACCAGCAAGCCGGTGCCCTGCACCGCGGTAATCGGTCCGTCGAGATCGGATGCCACGTGCTCCAGCTTCGCCAGGAGCTCGGCGCCGCGCGAGCGGATGTTCTCGCGCAACTCGCCGGTGAGGGACGACAGCACGGCCAGGGCCACTTCGAGAGCACGCGGGTTGGTGGTCATGGTATTGCCGTAGACGCCCCGCCGGTACATCGCGGCGGCCCGGGCCGTCATCGCTACAACCGAGAGCGGGTACTGGCCCGCGTTCAGTGCCTTCGAGTAGGTCTCGACATCAGGAGGATCGGCGTCTTCGAAGCCGGGATAGTCGACGATGGAAAGGCATCCGTGGGCTCGTAGTCCTGCCTGGATCGAATCGATCACCAGCAGGCTGCCGTGGGCACGGGACAGCGCGCGCGCCGCATCGTAGAACTCGCGGGTTACCGCCTTGCCTGGATTCCCCTCGCCCATCACCGGCTCCATGTAGAAGGCCTCGATGAACCAGCCTTCGTCGTCGGCGAGGGCATAGAGATGCCGCAACCGGCCGACGTCGTTGGCGGGCACGGTCAGGGCGTTGTGGCCGCGGAAGCTGGCGAGGTTGTCGCGGTAGTAGCACGCGGTCGAGTCCGAGACCTGGGCGGGCCGGCTGGTGCGCCCGTGGAAGCCGCCTTCGAGCGCGAGGGTTCGGATGGACGCGCCATCACGGGATCCGCCGGGCTCGGTCATCTGTTTCGCGTGGATGTCCGCGAGGCGGGAGGCGAAGGTCATCGCCTCGGAACCGCTGTTCAGACACACGAAGTGCTCAAAGGGACATGCGCCCGCCCGCCGGTGGCCGATCTCCGCCTCGAGCGCGCGGATCAGCCGGGGCTGACTGGGGCTCGCGGTCATGACGTTGGCCATGACACGAGGCTCGCTCATCGCGTCGAGGACCGCCTCCGGCGAGTGCCCGAGCCCAAGCATGCCGTAGCCGCCCGAATCGTGAATCACGGCGCCCATTGAAGTCACGATCCAGGGGCCGCGGGCGGCCAGGGCGACGTAGGGATTGACGAGGTCGTCGGGGTAGAAGTTGAGGTAGCCGCGCTGCAGCCGCCTGACCTGCTCCGCTTCGTCGAGGCCGGCGGTGTCCGGCAACTCCCGCCGGAAGCGGCGATGGGATTCCGCGGCTTCGGCGACCGCCTGGCGAAGAAGGCCATCCCCCGCAGCGAAGCGCTCGATCACCGCGTCCGGCAGGCCCGGCGAGGAGCTCGCCCCGCTCTGTTCGCGCATGCCGCGAAGGATGTCGAGCGTATCCTGGGGCGTCGGCATTCGGCGGGCTCCGGGGTGGTGGTTGCGATTGCAGGCGGAAGGTCAAGCTAGAAAACCGCGCGGCGATTGAAAACTCCCGCGCCCGCGACCGTCCCCAGGCGTCGCCCGGCGAGTCGGCTCGCGTATCTTGTTCGGGTGTACGAGCAGCAATGGCGATTCTCCGGTCCCGGGCCGGACCCATCAACCTGGAGTTGGACTCATGACGCGTTCCGCCCTCGCACTTCCGATCGTCCTCGTACTCGCCGCCGGCTGCGGGGGGTACGCGGAACCCGCCCCGCCCGCGCCCGCCAACGCAACCGATGCGGCGGAGACCGCGATTCCCGACCAGGAAGCCGCAACTCCCGACCCGAGCCCGTCCGATCTGGCCGCCCGCGTGGCCACCATCGAGATCGTGCCGGCCATCATCGAGGTGCAGCGGGGCGACTCCATCACCTTCCGCGGCATCCTGCGCGACGACGCCGGCAACGTGGTCGAGGGAGCGCTGTGGGGGGTGAGCACGGTCGGGCCCTTCGAGCTGCGCTCCATCAAGGACGAGATTCCCGAGACCTACGTCCTGCGGGGCACGGAGTACGGGGAGGCGGTGATCGGCGTGTTCCTCGGCCTGGCCGGGCCGTCCGCGGACCAGCCCAACTGGACGCCGGCCGCCGAGATCCCCGTGAAGGTGAACGACTACCCGGTGGCGCGCATCGACATCGACCCGCCCGGCTACGCCAGCTACGCGGGGACGTCCTTCGCGCTGGCGGGGCGGGCGATCACCACGGCGGGGGAGGAGCACGCCGAGGTGGTGGTGGAGTGGTCCTCCGCGGACGAGGCCGTGGCCACCGTGACGGCCGACGGCCGGCTGGAGCTGGTCGCACCCGGTACAGTTACGGTCGTCGGGGAGGCGGGCGGGGTGCGGGGTGAGCTCGCCCTGGACGTGGTAGCCAACCCGGTGGAACGCGTGACCGTGTCCGCGCCCGAGTCCCGGGTGCGCACCGGCGACGTGGTCCGGATGGCGGTCTCCGCCATGGACGCTTCCGGCGAGCGCGTGGATGATGTCGCGCTGGCCTACGAGGTCGAGAGGGGGGGAGCCGCCGCGGCTGCTGCGACGGCCTACGGGGACGGCGCTTTCGTCGCCAAGGAGCCCGGGCAATACCTCGTGCACGTGGACGCGGGCACCGCAGCCGAGGCGGTCGACATCGAGGTGTTCCCGCGGGAGGCCACCCGCGAGGTCTCGCTGGTGGGACAGGGTCCGCTGGGCACAACGAGCTCGGATCTCTGGGTCTTCGAGGGGCTGGACGGGCGCGACTATGCGTACACGGGCACGATGTCCGCGGCCACCATGTACGCGTGGGATGTCACCGACCCCGCCGCACCCGTCATCGTCGACTCCGTCATGGTGGACGGCCGCCGCGTCAACGACGTCAAGATCAACGACGACCGCACCATCGCCATCGTCACCAGCGAGAACGCCTCCAACCGCCGCAACGGCATCACCCTGATCGACATCACCAACCCCGCCGATCCGGAGATCATCACCCACTACACGGAGGGACTCACCGGCGGCATCCACAACGTCTGGTTCGTGGGCGATCTGGTCTACGCCATCAACGACGGCACTCTCGACGTCCACATCATCGACATCTCCGACCCGGCGAACCCCTTCGAGGCCGGGCGCTGGGGCCTCGACAAGCCGAACAAGTACCTGCACGACGTGAGCGTTGTCGACGGCATCGCCTATCTGTCGTACTGGAACGACGGCCTGGTCATGCTCGACGTCGGCGACGGGCGCTGGGGCGGGACGCCGACCGAGCCGCAGCCGATCTCCTCCTACAGCTATCTCTACGACATCAACGGCGCCCTCTTCGGCAACACCCACCACGCCATCCGCTACGGCGACTACGTGTTCCTCGGGGACGAGATCTTCGGATGCCCGGAATGCGACGGTCCCCGCGGCTACGTGCACGTCGTGGACGTTAGCGACATCGAGAATCCCCGCGAAGTCGCCGAGTTCAGGCTGCCCGACGCCGGAAGCCACAACCTCTGGGTAGAGGATGATCTGCTCTACATCGCCTACTACCAGGGGGGCCTGCGCATCGTCGACGTGTCGGGCGAGCTGCGTGGGGATCTGCTCGCGCAGGGGCGCGAAGTGGCGTCCTTCATGACAACCCCCGAAGGCGAAAACACGACCATGGCGTGGGGCCCGCAGCCCTACAAGGGCAACATCTTCGTGTCCGACATGCGCACCGGGCTCTGGGTCATGAACCTGGCCCCGGCGAGGGTGATTCCGTAGCGGTCCGGCGATCCGGCGCTCACTTGCCGAGCCGGTGCGCGCGTCGGATTCTTGCATGTGAGCGCCCGTCCGCGGGCGCGCCGCCCGGCAAGTCGCTCCCGGTCAGCCGCGTGCCGCCTGTCGCTCACCAACCGAACCACAGGAAGGACCCCATGCGCCATCTCGCCGCCCTTCTCCTCTGCCTCTTCGTCTGGACCTGCGCCGAAGCTCCCGAGGCCGCTCAGGAGCCGGAAGTTTCAGCTGAAATGCCGTTGCCGCCGGGATCCGTGTATGAGGTCCCGGCCTTCGAGTTCGAGGAAGTGGTGCCGGGGATCTTCCACGCCCGCGGGACCGGCTCACTCAATGTCGGCTCCCACGGCGCGGTGGTGGTGAACGACGATCACGTGCTCCTCGTGGAGTCGCATATTTCTCCCGCGGCGGCGCGGGCGGCGTACGACGAAGTGATGGAGCTCACCGGCAAGCCGCTGCGTTACGTGGTCAACACCCACTTCCACTTCGACCACGCGCACGGCAACAGCGCCTACCCGGACGACGTGCATGTCATCGGGCACGAGTTCACGCGCGAGATGATCGAGAACGGCGGCTCGATGGGCCGTTCCTGGGAGAACTTCGTGGGTGGGCTCCCGGCCCAGATCGCCCAGCTCGCGGACCAGGTCATGCGCACCGACATCGAGGAGGAGCGGATCGAGCTGGAGGACCAGCTCGCCTTCCTGGAGAACTACTATGCGAGCCAGGAGGGACTCGACCCCGAGAGCCCCAACACGACCCTGTCGGAGCGGATGACGCTGTTCGCGGGCGACCGAGAGATCCGCATCCTCTTCTTCGGGCGCGGTCATACCGGGGGAGACGTGGTGGTCCACCTCCCCGCCGAGCGCGTGCTCATTACCGGGGACCTGCTGTTGCCGCGGCTGCCCTTCATGGGCGACGGCTACCCCGGGGAGTGGGCCGAGACGCTCGAGCATCTGAAGGGACTGGAGTTCGACTGGGTGTTGCCGGGCCACGGCGATCCCTTCCAGGATCGCGCGATCATCGACCATCTGCAGGCCTACCTGCGCGACTTCGAGGAGCGGGCAACGGCGCTGCACGCGCAAGGGCTCTCTTACGAGGAGGCGGCAGTGCAGATCGACATGAGCGACCACGCCGGAAACTACCCGCAGATCATCGGGCCGGGCGTGCCGGCGATCGCGATGCAGCGGATGTTCGATCTGCTGAACGGGACCGCGGGGTAGCGATCCTGAGGCAGTAGCCACCTGAAAGGTGAGGCGTCAACGACTCTTCCCGTTCGTCGCCGCGACGCTGTCAGCCGCCCTGTGGGCCTATGCCTGCGGGGATGGAGCCACGGAAGCGCCGCCCCCCGAAGCCCCGCGGCCGGTGGTGATCGGCATCGTCCCCCAAACCACCCAGCTATGGGTCCGCGGCGCGACCGTGCAGTTGACGGCACAGGTGCGCGACCAGAGGGCCAGGTTGATGTCCGATGTCGCCGTCTCCTGGGCGAGCTATGATCCGTCGGTGGCGTCGGTGGACGGGTCGGGGCTGGTGACGGCGATCGACAACGGCAGGGCCACGATCACGGCCACGGCCGGATCCGTGTCCGGCCGCGCGACGGTTGTGGTGCTCGAGAGCCCGGACCGGCCGACGCTGATAGCGCTCTACAACACGACGGACGGCCCGAACTGGGTTGACGCCGAAAACTGGCTGACCGACAGGCCCCTGGGGGACTGGTACGGCGTGGACACCGACGAAAGCGGACGAATCGTGAGTCTCGACCTGAGCGGAGAGTGGGACAGCGAAGCCGGGCTGCCGATACCACATGGCCTGTCGGGTTCGATTCCCCCCGAACTCGGCAGCCTCACCAACCTCGCCAGCCTGGACCTCGCGTACAACAATCTCACCGGTCGGATCCCGGCCGAACTCGGCAACCCCGTCAACCTGCGGTGGATAAACTTCACGAGTAACAATCTGACGGGCACTATTCCATTGGAACTGGGCAACCTCGAGCGCCTGACCATGCTGGCGCTGGGCGGGAATGCGCTCGGCGGTGAGATTCCGCCTGAACTCGGCAACCTGGCCAGCCTGACGGAACTGTATCTCTGGCGGAACAATCTCAAGGGCTCGATCCCGCCCGAACTCGGCAGGCTCGCCAACCTCACCAAACTGTACCTGGGTGGTAACGATCTCACCGGTTCCATTCCGCCGGAACTCGGCAGCCTCCCCGACCTGACGGAACTGTCTCTCTGGGGGAACGATCACACGGGGCCGATCCCCGCGGAA
>VXMG01000109.1:0-6031 GCA_009841185.1 Gammaproteobacteria bacterium | reverse complement strand
GGGGGAACGATCACACGGGGCCGATCCCCGCGGAACTCGGCAGGCTCGCCAACCTGACGTACCTCCACCTCGGTGACAACCATCTCACCGGCCCCATCCCGCCGGAACTCGGCAACCTCACCAGCGTGGAGCGGCTTTTCCTGCGAGACAACGACCTGGCGGGAGGAATCCCGATCGAACTCGCCAACCTCCGGAGCGCAACAAACCTGTCGCTCGACGGCAACCGGCTCTCGGGTTTCATCCCACCGGAGCTCGGCAACCTTGGCGACCTCGAAAGGCTCAACGTCGCATCGAACCGGCTTTCGGGCACGATTCCCCGCGAACTTGGCCGCCTCTCGACGCTGGAAGCGCTGTTCCTGGACTACAACGACCTCGAGGGCTCGGTACCTCCCGAGTTCGGAAGCATGTCGAGCCTCGAGGAACTCGGGCTGTCGTTCAACGGTGACCTGGCGGGAGCACTTCCGGTCGAACTGACGGAGCTCCGTCACCTCGAGGCGCTGGTCGCCGGAGGCACGGACCTGTGCGCTCCCGCGAATCCCGTATTCCAGAACTGGCTGGCGGGGATCTTCCGGCGCCGCATCGTATCCTGCGTCGAAGAAGCCCCGGCGGCGGCGTACCTGGTCCAGGCGGTCCAGTCGCGACAGTTCCCGGTTCCGCTGGTCGCGGGCGAGAAGGCGCTGCTGCGGGTGTTCGTGACAGGCCGGCAGACTACCAGCGCGGGCATGCCGACGGTCCGGGCCAACTTCTACCTCGACGGCACGGAGACGCATGTCGAGGAGATCCCCGGAACGTTCACGCCGATCCCGACCGACGTGGACGAGAGCAGTCTCATGAACTCGGCGAACGCCGAGATTCCAGACCATGTGGTGCAGCCGGGGCTCGAGATGGTGATCGACGTGGATCCGGCGGGAATGCTGGACCCCGAGCTGGGCGTGGCGAAGCGCATTCCTGAGACCGGAAGGCTGCAAGTGGACGTCCAGGAGATGCCGCCCTTTGACCTGACGCTCATTCCGTTCATCTGGACCGAGACCCACGACTCGTCGATCGTGGACCTGACGCGGGCGATGGCCGCGGACCCCAGGGGCCACGAGATGTTCGGGGACATGCATCTTCTTCCCATCGGCGAGATGCGGGTGACGGCGCACGAACCCGTCCTGAGTTCGCGCAACAGCGCGTTCGACCTGCTGGGCCAGACCGTCGCCATTCGGGCGATGGAGGGCCGCACGGGCCACTACATGAGCATGATGGGCTGGCCGGTCACCGGCGCGAGAGGAGTGGCCTACCGGCCCGGCCGGTCGAGCTTCTCGGCACCTCTCCCCTCCACTATCGCCCACGAAATCGGCCACAACCTGAGCCTGCGCCATGCGCCCTGCGGCGGCGCCGGCGGCCCCGACCCTTCGTACCCGTACCCTGACGGCTCCATCGGTGCGTGGGGCTACGATTTCCGCGCGGCCGGCAGCCTCGTGCATCCGAGCACGCCGGATCTGATGTCGTATTGCGGGCCCCCGGACGGTGTCAGCGACTACTACTTCACCAGCGCGCTGCGCTTCCGGCTGGACGACGCGGACAGGGTGGGATTGCGCGCGCCACCCGTGGCTGCCACCGCTGCCAGGTCCCTCCTTCTGTGGGGTGGAATCGACCCGGACGGCGTGCCGTATCTGGAACCCGCCTTCGTCGTCGACGCGCCGGCGTCGCTGCCACGGTCCGTGGGCGACCATCGGCTCATCGGTCGAACGGCGACCGGCGCGGAGCTCTTCTCGCTGGCCTTCGCCATGCCCGAGGTGCCCGACGGGAACGGCAGCTCCAGCTTCGCCTTCGTGCTGCCGGTGCAGGCCGGATGGGAGGGCAGCCTGGCGACCATCACGCTCGACGGGCCCGGCGGTACGATCACTCTCGACGGCGAGACCGACCTCGCGATGGCGATCCTGCGCAATCCCCGCAGCGGGCAGGTACGGGGCATGCTGCGCGATCCACCGCCCGAAAACCGGGTGGCCGCAGCCGCGGCGCCGGGCGCCCCCGGACCGGCCTTCGAGGTGTTGTTCAGCAGAGGAATGCCGGCCGCGGAGGCCTGGCGGCGTTAGGAGACGACCGGTGCCGACCGGTCTCCGGCGAGGTCTACAGCCGCTCCGCCAGGTCAGCGGGCGCCATGAATTCATGCCTGCGTCCCTGCTTAACCCAGACAAGCAGTTTCTGCTCCGCCAAATCCACCAAGTCGGTTCGCGAGGTATTTGCGGTGATTCGGTTGCTGGTCTGATGTGATCGCACGGTGTATCGAAACCCGGGATTGCGCAACGCGTGGCTCAGTAGTCGAACCTGTCGGTTGTTAAGATGCCTGGAGCGCAGCAGCTTCCGCTCAAGCTTGCGAATATCAGCGGTCTTCCGCTGCACATACTCAAGCAAGGCTTCGATGCTTCGGTTGACTACCCCAAGGTGGTAGTCAACGAAGTAGGTGAGATCTCCCGAGTCCGTTTCAGTAAGCAAGTAGGCTCGTGCGTACTTGGCCGGGGCTTTCTTCAAGATCGTCGAGATGGAGAGAAACCGTGCCAAGCTGTAGCCATTGCGGACCATCGCCCAGTAGAAGAGCGCTCGTGCCACACGGCCGTTGCCATCCACGAAAGGATGATCGTACCCGATCATGAAATGAAGGATGATCGCCCGAAGCACTGGATGCAGCCAGTCGTCAGGAGTTTTTCCATTCGCAAACGCAACCAGCCTATGCAGACGCTCCGGAAGCTGGGACGGAGGTGGTGGGACATGCGCCGTCTCATGCGAGTTGATGAGTTCAACGACGATGTCGTCCGACGATTCCCGGAAGACCCCCGCCTTTCCGGGATCATCGAGGGTACCCTCCGTCAACATCCGGTGAAGCGAGAATACATCGGCTTCGGTCAAGTCCCGCTGAGACAGGGTCTCGATTCGTTGGATCGCCATGTAGTTGTTGAGGATCATCCGCTCATCCTTGGACCTCGGCGCGCGATTTGAGCGGATCATATCCCGGGCCCGGGCCCGCGTCGTTGAAGCACCCTCGAGCTGGCTGGAAGTAATCGCCTCTTCGAGCAGGGAGTTCATCAACAGGTACTCCCTCCCCTGCCCGTCTACGATGTCCCGAACATCGGAACGCTGACCCCACACACCGAGTTTCTGGTCAATCTTGTGTAGTCCCTCTCGGACGGGTGCGGCGAAGACGAATGTGAACGGCCATCCGTTCTTGGCGAAGAACGGCAACCGCTCTTGTGCTCCCATTCGCGCCATCTTGATGCCAAGCCACCATTCCTCGTGTTTGAGCCCCTCCGGCGGCGCCCTGTGGCGTAGGTTGTCCCAGTGGATGTACTTTCCCGCGACCAGAATCCTGCCTTCTTGCGCGATGATGGGCAGACGGTCGGGAGATGCCTTCGGGAAAAGTTGGCTGATCGCCGGCGGTTCGAGAGGTTTTCGCATTCCTGCTCCAGGTTCCGTGAACTGTCAATTTGACATCAATTGATAATTCAATCGGATCCGGCGATCAACTCGGACACGTAAGTTATTGCAAGAAAGCTGATTGCGTAGATCACACATCCGCGTCTTGCGTTGCGTGATACCCATACCTGCGGTGTGATCTTGACAGCTTGATGTCAAGAACTACCGAGCTGGCGAGAGGGCCGAGTCGCTTTCGCGACCTTCCCGCTCAGTCGATCCTTCCCCGCTCCCGGAACTCCTCCGCCTTCTGCTCCATGCCCGTCTGCACCAGCTGCTCGGCCGTCTCGTAGCCTTGCTCCTCCGCATAGGCGCGGATGTCCTGCGTGATGCGCATCGAGCAGAACTTGGGGCCGCACATCGAGCAGAAGTGGGCAACCTTGGCGCCTTCGGCGGGGAGGGTCTCGTCGTGGAAGGCGCGCGCGGTGACCGGGTCCAGCGAGAGGTTGAACTGGTCCTCCCAGCGGAACTCGAAGCGCGCCTTCGAGAGGGCGTCGTCCCATTCCTGCGCACGGGGATGGCCCTTGGCCAGGTCCGCGGCGTGGGCGGCGATCTTGTAGCTGATGACGCCAGCCTTCACGTCGTCGCGGTTGGGGAGGCCGAGGTGCTCCTTGGGGGTGACGTAGCAGAGCATCGCTGTGCCGTACCACCCGATCTGGGCCGCGCCGATGGCGCTGGTGATGTGGTCGTAGCCGGGGGCGATGTCGGTGGTGAGGGGCCCGAGGGTATAAAAGGGCGCCTCGTCGCACCAGTCGAGCTGCTTGTCCATGTTCTCCTGGATCATGTGCATGGGCACGTGACCCGGTCCCTCGCACATGACCTGCACCCCGTGCTCCCAGGCGATGCGGGTGAGCTCGCCCTGGGTGCGCAACTCCGCGAACTGGGCCTCGTCGTTGGCGTCGGCGATCGACCCGGGGCGCAGCCCGTCTCCCAGCGAGAATGAGATGTCGTACGCCGCCATGATCTCGCAGATCTCGCGGAAGCGGGTGTAGAGGAAGCTCTCCCGGTGATGCGCGAGGCACCAGTGCGCGATGATGGAGCCGCCGCGGGAGACGATGCCCGTCACGCGATTCGCGGTCAGGGGCACGTACCGCAGCAGCACCCCGGCGTGGACGGTGAAGTAGTCAACCCCCTGCTCCGCCTGCTCGATGAGGGTGTCGCGGTAGGCCTCCCAGGTGAGGTCCTCGGGGACGCCGCCCACCTTCTCGAGCGCCTGGTAGATGGGCACCGTGCCGATGGGCACCGGCGAATTGCGCAGGATCCACTGGCGCGTCTCGTGGATGTTCTTCCCGGTGGACAGATCCATGACCGTGTCCGCGCCCCAGAGTGTCGCCCACTGCAGCTTCGCCACTTCCTCCTCGATCGAGGAGGAGACCGCGGAGTTGCCGATGTTGGCGTTGATCTTCACCGCGAAGTTGCGGCCGATGATCATGGGCTCGGATTCGGGATGATTGATGTTCGCGGGGATGATGGCGCGCCCGCGGGCCACCTCGTCGCGCACGAACTCGGGGCTCATGCCTTCGCGGATGGCGATGAACTCCATCTCGCGCGTGATCTCGCCCCGGCGCGCGTACTGCAACTGGGTGACGGGCCCGCCCGTGGAGCGCAGGGGCCGGTTGTGGAGCGCGGCAGGCATCTCGGCGCCGTTGGCGCTCTGCGGCGCGAGCGAGGCCTGCGGGAGCGACTGGCCCACGCCGCCCCGCTCGGCGATCCAATCTGCGCGCAGCCTGGGGATGCCCTGGCGCACGTCGGTGTCCTGCGGGCCGGAGGTGTCGTAGACCCTGAGCGGCGGCTCGCCGCCCGAGAGGGTGATCTCGCGCATCGGCACGCGCATGCCGCCGGGCCCGTCCACGAACACCTTGCGGGAGTTGGGGAAGGCGTCGCCGTAGTCGGCGGCGGCGGAGCTGGTGGGGAGGCTTCGGTCGACGCGGCGCATGCGGCGGGCGGAGGTGCGCCCGTTTCCGGCCTGTCCGTTTCCGCCTTGAGCGGTCGCAGGTTCGCGCTGTCCGTTGCCGTCTCCGGCGCGCCCGTTTCCGCCTTGCGATCCGCTTGAGTTGCGTGCCATCGGCCACCTTCCTGTGCTCGTGGGGACCTGCGGAACTCCGGGTCGGGAGTATCGGGACCCCGGATGTAGCGGTAAGATAGCGAGGATACCCCCAAAGGGCACAGGAAATCCTTCCCCGGACGCGGGCGCGGCGGCCGGCTCCACCAGGCGCGCCGGGAATCCGGACCATCGCAACACAGGATGACGACACGATGCAATCGATGACCAGACGACCGCTCGCACGACGCTCCGCAGCACTGGCTTTCGTCGCGCTCGCCGCGATCGCTGCACTGCCGGGAATCGCCCTCTCCGGGGCAGCCGTCGCCCAGGCACCGGCGGCCCAGGCCCCCATCAACACCTACAACGCCATCCACCACCCGGTGGTGGGGCGCAACGGCATGGTGGCCAGCCAGAACTTCCTGGCCACCGAGATCGGGGTGGACATCCTGCGCCGGGGCGGCAACGCCATCGACGCGGGGGTGGCGGTTGGCCTGGCGCTCGCGGTGACTCTGCCGCGGGCGGGCAACGTGGGCG
>VXMG01000050.1:0-32296 GCA_009841185.1 Gammaproteobacteria bacterium | reverse complement strand
AGCCTTTCCGGTACTCTTTAACAGACCCCGCGCGACGAATCACGCTTGTTTTGGGTCTAGTGCGCCCTGAATCACCGCATCGCGCTGCCCGGGTTTCAGCTCGGAGAGGATGCGATATGGTGGTTCGTATCGCGCCGACCAGGCCGCCAGGACCTCGGGCGACTCTTCCGGGTCGTAGGGCACCCCGAAGATCTCCAACTCCGCGCTTGTGAAGGAGCTTCTCAGGAGGTTGAGGCTCGGAAGCTCGGCGAGGCACGGGGCGCACCATGTGGCCACGGTCGTATAGAGGATGAGACGGGCGCGTTTGCCGGGAAGGACATCCTGCGCAGCCCGGATCGACCCGTTCGGCCCGTTCACGGCATTGACGGCCGCCATGGCTTTCGGGGCGGACGCGGTGACCGCGGGCTGCTGGCCGCGCGCGCGGTACGGCGTCAGGACGAACGGCGCTCCCGTGGGCGATTTCGAAGGATCCTCGTAGGCGGTGACCAGCGTCCCCGCGGGGACAGCCGTGGTGTCCGACCGCCGGCCTGACGGCCACTCGATTTCGAGCCTGGTCACCACTTCCGCGTTGCCGATCCCGACGTGCAGCGTTGCCGAGTTCTGCGCGGCGAGCCCTTCCCCCGCGCGATGCTCGCGCAGCAGTTCGCGGCCCCCGACCTCCAGAAGGGCGCGGGCTCCGTACCCGTCGCGAGTGCTCCATTGGTTGCTCGGGAACGCAAACCGGTTTCCACCCTCGAAGCGAATGGCCACCATCCGGCCGGCATCGGTTCGCTCGTCCATCTGATTCCGGAACAGCTGGAACAGCGGTGCGTTCGCGTTGACCACCGCCAGGTCCTGCCAACCGTCTCGATCGAAGTCGAGAACGGCGAAGGCCCTGCTGTCTCCCGAATGATCCAGACCGGAGATTCCGGAGACCTCGACGTAGTCGTCGCCGCCCTGGTTGAGAAACACGTGATTACGCTCGTGTCCGCTGAACGATGCACCGGACTGGAGCCGTTCCGACGCCCGCGAATAGAGGCGGGTTTGGAGCAGAAGTGCCCCTGGATGTTCGTCCGAGCGCACAACTGCGCGCCAGAAGTCACTTCATATGTCGATGGGCAGTTCAACCGCCGAAGGAGCAGTATAGAACCCGCTCAACGCATGGATGTCGAGATCCGAGTCGTTATCCAGATCGAGAAACTGACTTCCCCATCCCCAACCCGCGGCCTCGACAAGCAGTCCGGGCGGCTCGAGGCCGGAGACCTGCTCGAACCCCTCCTTCCCGTTGCGGAACAGCGTATTGCCACGGGCCATTCGTCCGAAGGTCTCGTCGATGTTCTTCAACCGGGCGGCGATCCGGCGGCCAGCCTTGCTGTGCATGTTCGTCACATAGAGGTCCTGAAGGCCGTCGCCGTCGTAGTCTCCCCAGGATGCCCCCATGCCGAAGCCGAGGTCGGCGGTCCGGGTCGCCGCCGTGACGTCCGTGAACGCGCCCCGGCCGTCGTTGCGGAAGAGGTTGTTGGACGCGAAGTCGTTCACGACGTACACGTCCATGTCGCCGTCGTTGTCGTAGTCGGCCCAGGTCGACTGGTATGTGTTCCTGAAGAGGTTGAGCGCGGTGTCCTCCACGCGTGCGAACCGGCCGCCGCCCCGGTTCCGCAGGAGGACGTTGGGCGGCCCGAACTTGTTCTTGATGACGTGATTCTCACCGCCGGGGGTCGCGAGCGCCCACAGATGCTGTCCATCCTGCTGGTCGAGGAACGCCGTCGTCTCGATCGGATGCAGGGCGGCGGCATAGGTGGAGACGTACAGGTCGAGCAGGCCGTCACCGTCGTAGTCGACGGCCGATACCGAAGAGACGAGCGCCGGCAGTGGACTGTCGAACAGGTCGAGCGAACGATCGACGAACCGGCCGCCCTCGTTCACCAGATAGACGCTCGGCTCGAGCGTCCGACCAAGAAAGACATCCTGGTCGCCGTCGTTGTCGAAATCCGCGAACAGCGCAGACGAAGTGAAATGGGACACGCCCAGACCGATTCCGGCCGCGACCTCCTCGAACGTTCCATCACCCTGGTTCTGGAAGAACTGGTTCTGACCCCAACGTGCCATGACGTACACGTCGTCGAAGCCGTCTCCGTTTACATCCGTGACGGCAACCCCCGGATGCCGATCCGCCGACTGCGGATCGAAATAGGGCGTGGGAAGCTGGAAGCCGTCCGGATCGAGCAGGTACTCGAGAACGAACTCCTCGTGTATCGAGCGACGGGCCGGGACTAGCGCTTCAGGCTCCAGGACCTGATCGAGGACCTCGGCGAAGAGGAGGCGATCGGCCGCCATGGTCCGCAGCTCTCCGGTTCGCCACTCCACGATGCTCCAGGTGGGCGGTCCGTCCTCTTGCAGCGGGGCCCCCGCCGCCCAGGTGACGGTGAGGTCGCCGCGCAACCAGAGCCGGCCGTCCGGGACGCGAGCAAGGGCTTCGAAGCCCAGGTCGGTCTCGAGGCGTCCAGGGTCGTCCGCGGACAGCTGACCTCGGATCACCTGGAACCTGGCATGTTCGAAGTAGTCGACGCGGTCCAGAAGCGGTCGCCAAAGGGCAAGATCCCGTCGGGAAACGTTGCTCGCCGCGGGATCGTGGGAACTCCGCCCGACCACGCCGAGCGCATTTCCACCCGGGCGCTCGACCGCCACGAGATCCACAACCTTGACGACGTCTCCGAACACCGTCCGGGTGGACTCATCGGGCAGGTGGAGGTTCAGGGTCGAGTGGCCCAGGCGCTTGATGTGAGGTGAGACCTGAACGATGGCTTCCTCGGAGGCGACCATCTCCTCCCAACCGGACGGAGGCTCCTGAGCGCTGGCCGCCGTCGCGCACATCAGCGTCGTGAGCACCGCTGGTGCCCAACCCGAACGCGAGGAGGGCGAGGAGCCGCGCGCTGCCCGACGTGCTTCCGGGTTCATCATGGGTTTCCGCGCTAGCGGGCCCGAATCATGAACAGAGAGATCACCGCCCTCATGGCCGTGAATCCGGCGGGATCCTCCTCAACGGGTGGAAGCTCCGGGTTCGGGACTCCTTCACCGAAACTCGTGAGCAATGCGGCCACCGCAGCGGCGCCGACCCCGGCGGTCAGCCAGGTTCGCCTGCGGTCGAGCTCGCGGTGCTCCAGTCGAGCGATGCGGCCAGCCGGGATCGTCAGGTCCTGCCCCAGGGATCTGGTCATGATTCCCACCGTCTGGTCCACGACCGAGACGCGGAGGATGACCTGGTCGCTGTCGGCTCGAACGAGCGTGCCGTCCATCGTGAGGCCGGGAGCGAACTCCGCGAGATCGTCAAGCCCTTCCTGCGTCAAGTGCACCCGCACCCTCTCGCCAGGCGGCACGGACCCGCGTTCCGCCGGAACGTAGCCGAAGCATCCTGAACAGAGGAGCTGGACGGCAGTCAGGCAGGCGTATCCTCGGATCCGGGATGCCACTCCTCAGCCCGAGAGGCTGGGATTGTTGAATCGCTCCACATTGGGCAGGGGCATGCACTCGTTGCCCCCATATGTGATGGGGGTGAACGGATGCGTGCCCTTGGTCCACTCGTCAAAACCGCCGTAGCGGCGCAGGTCGCCGAACCTCTTCCCCTCAAGGAAGAACTCGCGCCGCCGCTCTTCGATGACCTGAGCCCGGATCTCGGCCTCCGAACCGCCCTCGAAGGGTGGGATGCCCGCCGCGGCGTGCAGTTCGTTGATGATATCAACGGCCCTCTGGCCTCCCGCAGCCTCGGCGATGATCAGCTGCGCCTCCACATGGCTTGCGAGCCGGTAGGGCGCGGAATCCGAACCGTACTTCGTCTGGAGCCACAAGTCCGTCACGCCGTCCGTGGTCTTGCCGCCCGTGTTCGTGACGGCCACCCTCGGATCGGGAACGCCCATCCAGGTCACGTCCCAGTAGTGCGGGTCGACGGAAATCCTGCGATTCTGGTTGTTGTTCAGGTAGATGATGTTGCGGCGCGCATTGTTGGCCGACGAGCGACTCACGTCGTAGCTGAAACCGGGCGAGACCTGCTCGGCTGCGGAGAGCGCCGCCTGATTGTCTCCCAGCGAGAGATTGGCCCGGGCGAGCCCGACGTAGGCGGCATTCCTGATCTCCGCGTCGCTCGCCGAGGTGGCCTCGCTGAAGCGATCCTTCGCCAGTTCGAACATGGCCGCCGGCTGCAGCTCGGGGCCGTTGTCGAAGGCTGCGGTGCACATTGCGTCGCCGAAGATGACGTAGTTGAACCCCGCGTACAGGTTGGCCTTCGCGAGCAGCTCGCCTCGGCCCGCCACCTCCTGGTCCGTCCAGGCCTGGAGCCTCCCGATGACGTCGTCCGCAAGTGCGCGAGCCGTCGCCATCGGCGCGTACACGCCGGTGCCGCCGCAGCCGCTCCCGACATAGTCGCTGCTCGCGGGCGTGATGTTGCGCTGCAGCCACTCGGCGCCTCCCGCCTCGACAAACCCGCCGATGATCTCGCCTCCCAAATGGGAGGTGCCCCAGACGAAGCTCGAGTACGCACATTCGAACTCGCCCTGTACGCTGGTGGTCAACAGGGTGGCGAACCCCGGATCATCCAGTGCTTCGGCAGTTGTCGCCCCGGGGAGTTCCACTTCCAGAAGGTTGTCACACCCGAGGAGTGACAGCGTCAGAACCAGCGTCAGCCCGCCGACGCTCAGGTGATAACCGCGATGGTATTGAAGACGATTGCGCATGCGACCCCCTCTTTCACCCGCCAGCAGCGCTGGCAGGAAACAATTGCGTGCTCGGTCACTCGGCTGAAAGCGGGTCATCAGAACCTCACCCTCAGCGTGGTGATGACGGAGTGTGGCAGGGGTGGGGGATTGAGCTGCCACCCGTACTCCCGGTCTCGCGCGTGTTTCGCCTCCGGGTCCAGATCGGTGAAGCTCTCGTGCACATAAGGGGTCCAGAGGTTGCGTCCGGTCACGGTCAGGGTCGCCCGCGACATGCCGAAGCCCTCTACCAGGCTGGTCGGCAGGCTGTAGCTGAGGGAGACGTCGCGCAGGCGGATGTGGTCTTCCCGCTGGTGGTGCGGCCACTCCACTCCGGCTGTCAGGAAGGAGGCCGCCAGGATCGGATCGAGTTCCCCAATGCGGGCCTGGGCGCCCTGGAGTGAGTTCCCGAACGAGTTGTCCCGCTTCCACTGCGTCGTGCTGAACCTGGTACGGTCCGCGTACCACGTGAACAGTGCGTTCAGCGTCAGGTTGTCGCCGAGCGTCAATTGCGAGGAGAGGCTGCCCAGCCATCCGGGCCCGGCCTGGGCGGTGAAGAAGTAGGGCGCGTTTCCGCAGGGGACCGGCGGGTGTTGGCCGATCTCGGACTCGTCCATGTTGAAGACGCCGGGCGGGCCTCCATGGCACATGATGTTGACCAGGTTCCGGCCCTGGGGCCCGCCCCACTGCGCGGAAGCCACATGCCGACTCCAGTTTGCGCCGAGGGGCCAGCCCTCGATGTGCTGGAAACGGCCTCGCCGGTCGATCTGCAGAGGCGGGAGCCCGCCGTTGTCCGCAAGCAGGTTCGTGTTGTGGGAGACGGTTCCGGTCAGGCTGAAGCCCAGCGCCCGCGTCTGGATGGGGCGCGCGGTGAGCGAAAGCTCCCAGCCGTTGTTCTCCACCCTGCCCGCGTTGACGAAGCGGCTGCTGGAAAAGCCGCCCGACGGCGCCGACGCCGCGATCAGGATCGCGTCGTTCGTTGTCTGCCGGTAGTGTGTCACCTCGAGGTTGACGTGGTCGCCGAGAAGGCTGGCATCAAACCCCACCTCCAGCTCCGACCCGACTTCGGGTTTGAGGTCAGGATTGCCCACTTCCCCGGGCCTGACCGTGGGCACGTTGCCCGGGCCCACGGAGGGGACATAGGTCCGGACCGCAGCGAACGCGTCCGGCTGCATCCCCGACCTCCCCCACGCGGCCCGCAGACGAAGGGTCTCGATGGCCGGCAGGTTGAAGAAGTCGGCGTCGCTGATCACCCAGCTTCCACTCAGCTTCGGGTAGTAGGCGGCGTTGAAGGACTCACCGAAGGCGCTGTTGGCGTCGGCGCGCAGCGCGGCGGTAAGGAACAGCTGTTCGCGCCATCCCACCGTCTGCTGGCCGAAGACCCCGAAGGTCTTGTTTGCGACGTAGGACTCTCCGCCTGTCGCCACCGATCCGGAAGAGACCGTGGACACGGCCGGGGTCGGCATCTGGATGGCGCTCGCGGAGGTCACCCGGAACTCGCGCGTGAAATACTGTATCCCGAACGAGGATGCCGCGGTGACCTCGGAGAACGGCTCGAACGACGCGGTGAGATTGTAGTCGAACGTCTGGTTCACGTCGCGTTTCTCTTCGACGCCTTTCGCGCCCTGGCCCCCGCCCTCGGAGCCGTGGAAGCCGAAGTATGACGCCTCCTCGGTGTCCGGCATGCGGGGCACGAACGTCGAGAGCCTGGAGTCGGTGAAGTCCAGTCCCCAGACGACTCTCTGGCTCAGCCAGTCGGTCGGTCGGTGGTTGATCGTGGTCGAGACCGTGCCCCGGTTCAGCCGATCCTGCCAATCGCGCAGCGCCGTGATTTCGGGGGGAGCATTGGAGAACCCGCGCAGAGGCGTGTCCTGGGTCACGGGAGAGCCGAACTGGTGGGTGGCGATCAGGCCGAAATCGATGTCCCTCGCCGTGTGCCTCAGACTCCGAACGACGCCGAGATCGACGGCCATGTCGAGTTCATCGGTCACAGCCGCCTGAACGTTCGCCCGTACGTTCGTCCGGGTCTTGTCGTTGTTTGGCAGGTAGCCTTCCTCGTCGTCGAAGGCCCCGGAGAAGTAGTAAGTCAGATTATCCCGTCCACCCCTGACGTTGACCACATAGCCCTGGACCATGCCCGTGCGGAACACGTCCCGTCCCGCTGCCGTCTCGTCCTGGTAGGGATGCTGGGAGATGATGGTCCGTCCGTCCGAGGCGATCCCGTAGTTGGTCGGGAGTCGTCCGCCCGGATTGTGGAACCAGTTGGCTCCCTGCCTGGCAACGACCTCGACCGTCGCGCGACCCGGAATGCCCTTTTTTGTGATGACCTGGATCACGCCGGCCGAGGCCTCCGTGCCGTAGAGGGTGGCTGCCGCCGGACCCTTGATGATCTCGATCCGCTCAATCTCCTCCGGGTTGAGGTCATTGAGGCGGGAAGTGCCGTCGCTGGTCCACGGACCGAAGCCGACGACGCCACCGTTGGCGCGGACCCCATCGATGTACAGCAGGGGTTGTGTGCCAAGCGCCACCGTGCTGCGTCCGCGAATGATGATGCCGCTGCCGGACCCGACCGAGCCGCTGCCGACCTGGACGGACACCCCGGGGATCTGCCCGGTCAACATCTGCTGGATGTTCGCGGGCGCGCTGGTCTCGAGCGCCTCGGCCGCGTTCATGGTCCCGACCACGTTCGCGACCGCTCGGCGCTGAATCGTGCCGACGGTGCCGGTGACGACGATCTCGTCGAGGCCGAGAGCTTCGATGTCGAGCTGGAAGTCCACCGTTGCAGTCTCGCCGGATCCCACCGTGACCGTGGTCTCCTGCGTGCCGTACCCGATCATCTGGACCTGAAGCGGGTGCGTGCCGACCGGCACGTTGAGGAAGAGGTAGCGTCCCTGGCTGTTCGCCACGGCGCCGATTCCGGTTTCGGGGATCGAGACCTGCGCGCCGGCCAGGGGGCGAAGCGTCTCGCCGTGGACGACGGTGCCGGTGATGGTGCCGCCCTGCGCCAGCGCGGGAGTCGCTGTGAGGAGGAGGAAAGCGAACAGACCGAGACCAACGAAGAACCCGCGACGACTCATACCGCACCTCCTCACAACGAGTGGCCCCGCGGGCATCGACAGGATGTCGAAAGGAGAGGACCTCAGGAGCGCGGGACCACGTACAGACTTAAATCCAACATTCTAGCGGATTTGGAGACCTGACACAAGCATGCGTCCGGAGCGAGGGGTGCGGGCAGCCTTCCTCAGTCTCCCAGGTCGATCCGTTCTGCAGGCCCCCGGGCGGGAGCCTCCATTCAGCTCCCGCCGGAGCCGGCCGGCCGAGGCACGTCCTCCCCCGGCAGCGTTGGCGTATGGATCGGATCCCGCCGCGCGTTCGTAGCCTGTTCGAACGCGTAGCCGAGCGCGAACAGCCTGGGCTCGCTGAAGGCGCGGCCGAGAAAGGAAATCCCCACGGGCAGACCCGTTCGGGTGAATCCCGCCGGCACGATGAGGTCGGGCAGGCCGGCAAGGCTCGCGATGTTGGTGCCCACCATGCCGCCGAAGTGGTTGACGGCGGAACGCAGGGCAGGCGGCGTGTTCGAGGGAGGATAGACGATGGCGTCGAGGTCCTGGGCGTCCAGCATGCCGTGCACGATCGCCTGAACCATCGGGAAGCCGTGCTCGCGCATCGCCACGTACTGGTAGTCGGTGAGCTCGCCGCCGGCCTCCTCCTCCCTGAAGATGTTCCAGCGGACCGGGTTCGGGCGGGATCCGTCCGGCATCAGCGCGACGATCCTGTCCGACCGCTCGATCATCTCCCGTAGCGTTTTCGGATACTCGGGCCCGAGGGTCGCGAGGTAGTCCTCGATCTGCGACCGGAACTCCGGGTAGCGAACCGTAAAGTACCAGTCGCCCTTGACGGCCAGAAGCCACGGCGGAAAGCGCACGTCGACGACAGTCGCCCCTTGGGCGCGCATGGTCCCGAGCGCCGCCTCGACGACCCAGTTGACCCCGTCGTCTTCGCCCATGAAGTCGCGTGCGATCCCGATTCGGGCGCCCTCGAGCGCGCCGGCGTCGAGGAACTGCGTATAGTCGGTCTCGAACCGGCCCTCGCTCTTCCGCGTCGTCGGGTCGGCCGGATCGATGCCGGTCATGACCCCGAGCATCGCCGCGACATCGTACACGTGACGGCCCATCGGACCCGCCATGTCCAGCGTGATGGAAAGCGGAATGATCCCATCGTGGCTCACCAGGCCATGCGAGGGGCGGAGAGCGACGATGCCGTTGTCCGTCGCCGGCCCGCGAATGGAGCCGCCCGTATCGGTTCCGACACCCAGCTGGGCGAAGGACGCGGCCACGGCGATGCCGGCCCCGGTCGATGATCCGGATGGAGTTCGCGCAGGGTCGTGGGGGTTCTTGGGGAAGTAGTTGCCGAGCGAGCTGAGGATGCCGCCGGACGCGAGTTCGCTGAGGGCGGTCTTGGCGAGGATGATCGCCCCTGCGTCGCGCAGCTTCTGCACGATGAAGGCGTCGTCGGGGGGGATCGCGCCGGCCAGGAGGGCCGATCCGCCGGTGGTGGGCATGTCGCCCGTGTCGACGTTGTCCTTGAGCACCACGGGGATGCCGTGCAGCAGCGACCGGGGCCCGCTTTGCCGTCGCTCCTCATCCAGCTCCCGGGCCCGCTCGAGGGCGTTGTCGTTCAGCCACAGCATTGCGTGGAGCTCGGGGCCGGCCTGGTCGTAGGCTTCGATGCGCGCCAGGCTCATCTCGATGAGCCGCTCCGCGGTCAGCTAGCCGGAATCGAACGCCGCGTTCAGATCCTCGATGGTGGCCCATCCGATTCCGGTCGGCTCCGCGGGCGACTGGGCCTCGATCGATACCACGCTGACGAAGAAGAGGAGGAGCGCAGCCATCCACCCTTGGACGAGCGTCTGCATTCGCGGCGTGGAGTGTATCAAGGTGTGCATCGTTCGCATTCTCCATTCGTGGTATCAACGTGTTGCGCCAAGGGTACGCCGCGCCTCGTACCGACGCTACGGAAGCCTCCAGGACGCGAGATCCGGAACCGGCCGTCCAGCGCCGAGCGCCCCCTCCAGCTCGGCAGCAACATTCAGAAGAGACGCGTCGTAGCCGTGGGGAGCCAGCAGTTGCAGTCCCAGGGGCATGCCCTCCGAGTCACGGCTGGTGGGCAGAGCGATGGCTGCTGCCCCAAGGAAGTTGGCGGGGCGCAGAAGGGCGCCCAACCCCGCGTGGCGCTCGTCCTCGGGATCGAGCATTCGGGCGCTCTGATCCGAACCCGGCATCAGTAGGCCGTCCATGGAAGCCATCTCCCCGGCGAAGCGCGCCTGGACCGCTTTCCTGCGCTCGAGCGCAGCCTCATAGGCCGTGTCGCCCACGTCGGCACCGGCCCGGATGCGCGATCGAATGACGCTCCAGAGCGGCGCCGTCTCATCCCGGGCCAGGGCGCCGTAGCGCTGGTAGGCCTCATGGCCGAGGACGGCGGAGTTGTCTCGTCCCAGACGGTCGAAATCGAGGATGCCGGGCGGAGACCAGGTCTCCAGAGTCCAGCCGGAGCCGGCCACGCGCTCCAGTGCCCGGCGCCAGTGGTCCACCGCCTCCGGGTGCATCGGGACGGGCCAGGCCTCTTCAGCCAGCACCGCCAGCGTGCGCGTGCCCGGAGGCATCGACGGCGGCTGCGGGGTCAGCGTGACGGGGTCGTCGAAGTCCGGACCCGTGAGCACGGCGGTCAGGATGCGCGCGTCCTCAACCGAGCGCGCGATGGGACCCAATACGTCCAGCGTGGGGCTCAGCGGCAGACAGTCGGCCCGGCTGATAAGACCCGAGGAAGGCTTGTACCCGACCAGGTGGTTCATGAGCGCCGGCGCACGCACCGAACCACCAGTGTCTCCCCCGATGGCGATCGGCGCCAAGCCAGCCGCGACCGCTACGCCGGAGCCGCTAGACGACCCGCCGGGCGCCCGGTCGTGGAGCACATCCCAGGGATTGCGGGCGGTCCCGGAGGTCGGGTTCTGACCGGAAAGGCCGAAGGCGAACTCGGTCATGGACGTCTTCCCCAGGACCACCATGCCGCTCGCAATCAGCCGCCGAACCACTGCGCTGTTGTGGTCGCTGATGCGATTGGCACGTGCCAGCGATCCTCCAGAGAGCGGCGTCCCCTCCCACGCGAGGCTGTCCTTTACCGCAACCGGAACCCCATGGAACGGTCCCAGGTCGATGCCCGCCCCGAGAAGGCGGTCGGCCGCATCCGCAAGCGCTTCGGCTCGTTCCGCGGCTACGTGCGTAAACGCCCTCAGCCGGGAGCCGTGCTCGATCCGGTCGAGAAACATCCGCGTAAGCGCGCGCGAGTCCGTCTCGCCCGTCCGAATGGCATCGGCGAGTTCCAGGGCGCTGCGAGAATGCAGGGGGAGCTCCGGCTCTGGCGGTGGGGCGGGCGGGGCTGGTTGCTGTCCTGCCGGCATACGCGACCGAATCGTCAGTCCAGGGGCTGGCCGACCTTCTCGGGCATCTGCACGAAGGTCACGAGCGAGACTACGGCGCCCGCCAGCACCACGAGGAAGAACGACTGCTCCCTCCCGATGCTCTGCAGCCAGGTCAGCAGGTACGGCGTCAGACCACCCAGCAGCGCGACCGTCAGGTTGTAGGGGATGCCGATGCCGACGGCGCGCACGTTGGCGGGGAACTGTTCCGACATGATCGCGGGGGCGATGGAGGAGTACATGGCGTAGAGCACCAGGCCGAACAAATGCAGCAGGAGAATCGAGACGAAGGTCGGCTGGATCGCCGACATCAGCGGATAGAAGAGGACGAGGTAGCCGAGGGCGAAGAAAATCAGTTGCGGCTTGCGCCCGATGCGATCGGAGAGTGCCCCGAACAGCGGCTGTACCAGCATGAACACGACGAGCCCGACGGTGTTGGCCGCGAAGGCCACCGAGGCCTCGGCGCCGACCGCGCGGATGGCGTATGTGGGCAGGTAGGGGACGAAGATGTAGAAGGCGAAGGTCGTCAGGGTGGCGAAGCCAACGATCCGCAGGAGCGCGACCGGATGCTCGGTCACGAGGACGTGCAGCGGGCGCTTCACGACGTCCTTGCCGGACGCGGCCGGCGACGCCTCGGGCTCGGGGACCGCGGTGCGAATCCAGAGGCTGACCAGCCCGCCGACCCCGCCCAGTATGAAGGGCACCCGCCAGCCCCACGTGCGCATCGCTTCTTCGGTGAGGGTCGTCGTGAGCCCCCAGCCGAGCGCCGAGGCCACCAGGATGCCGGCGGCGAGGCTGAAGAACACGAAGCTCGAGTAGAAGCCGCGGCGCTTGGCCGGCGCGATTTCGGCGAGCAGGGTGGTGGCCGAGGCGTAGAGGCCACCCAGCGACAGTCCCTGCACCAGGCGCGCCAGGGTCAGGATGACCGGCGCGGCGATCCCCACTGCGGCGAACGTTGGAGAGAGGCCGATGACCAGCGAACCGCCCGCCATCATGAGGATGCTCAGAACGAGCGCGGCCTTGCGTCCCCGGCGATCCGCGAAGACGCCGATGACCCAGCCGCCGAGCGGACGCATGATGAAGCCCACGGCGAAGATTCCGTAGGCAGCCAGCAGGGCGGCGGTCTCGTTGCCCGGCGGGAAGAACTGGCTGCTGAAGAAAATTGCGAACGTCGCGTAGACGGTCCAGTCGAACCACTCGAGCGCGTTGCCAACGCTCGCTGCGGCGATGGCGCGGCGGCGCGAGGGGGCAGGGGCGGGAGACGAAGCAGCCATGCGGCGCCTATGGGACCCGGAGTTTCATACGAAAGCGGGCCCGTTCGCGGATGGTTTCACGAACGGGCCCGTCCATTACCTTGGCGCGCGAACACACGCGCGCGCGAGAATCAGCAGAAGACGCAGAGGTGGTTGTTGATCACGCCCATGCTGTCGAGCAGGTCGATCGTGTCAAAGAAAGGCGTCAGACCGTTCGCGGGACCGTTGGCCAAGTCGATGGTCGTGCGGCCCGACCGCCCCACGATGAGGGGATCGGCGCCATGCTCGACGAGATAGAGGATCACGTCGTTCATGCCCCGCCCCGCCGCGCCGTGGATGGTTCCGTAGCCCAGGTGGTCGCGCAGGGTGACGTCGGCGCCCAGTTCCTCGACCAGGTACTTCAGCGCTGGCAGCCATCCGTCAGGAACGTGGCGGTGGAAGTTGCCGGCGCGTCCCGCACCCTCGCCGGAGTTCCCGGACGCCGCATGAATCGGATAGGTGCCCGGGCCGCCCGGAGGAATGGGCGGAACGCCAGACTGATCTGCCTCCGGCTCGGGGATTTCAAGGCCAACGTAGAGATTCCCCGCCGGCGCCTTGGTGGGCATGTGGGGGTCGGCCCCGTATTCCACCAGCAATTTCATCGCGGGAACGTCGAGCCCGTGCGCCGCCCGCCAGAAGGGCGTGGCGCCCCACGTGTTGACACCGATCCCGCCGAAGTTGTACGCCAGGAACCAGTAATCCATGGTGAGCCGGGCGTTGACATCGGCTCCCGCCTCCAGCAGGGCCCTCATCGTCTCGACGTGACTCGATTCCTGCTGTTCGAAGGCACGCTGCTGTGGGTACCGGGACTTGGACGCCCAGCGGGTGTTGATGACCGCGTAGAGCGGGGTGATGCCCGAAGGGTAGTTGGCGGTGTTCGGGTCGGCTCCGAGCTCCAGCAGCTCCAGGCCAAGGTCGTAGTGCCCGTTGATCATGGCGCTGTTTATGGGCGTATTGAGATCGCCGCCGCTGGGCTGGTTGATGTCCGCGCCGCCTTCCAGAAGCGCAAACACCGCTTCCCGGTGACCCTCGCGCACCGCGTGCAAAAGGGCTGTGAGACCGCCGTGGTAACCGGCTCTCTCCTGTGAAGTCGGGGCTCTTCCGGCGGTCTGCGCGGAATCCCAGTCGATGCGCACCACCTCCGACGCCTCTACCGGCGCTACGGCTTCATCGGCGCGCGCGGCCCGCAATGCCTCCTGGGTCTGGGCCAGGGTCGGCGCCCAGGTCTCCGGATCCGGCGACCTGGCGCGGTAGATCTCGAGCACGGAGTCGCGCACCGCGGCCGTGAGCTTCTCCCGGTCCGCGAGATCCTGGAACAGCACCACCTTGCTGGTAATGCCCACGTCCGCTCCCCGGTGGATCAACGCGTCGATCGCGGGCACGCGGTTGCGGGAGGCCGCGAACATCAGCGGGGTCTGGCCCCAGCTGGCCTCGCGGGCGTTGACGTCGGCCCCGTGGTCGGCCAGCGCCTCCACGGTTTCAACGTTCCCGGACAGGGCCGCGAAGTGGAGAGGGGTGGTACCGTTGATGTTGCGCGACTCCGCGTTCGCGCCGGCTTTCAGCAGGGCGCGCACCGTGCCGCTCTGTCCCAGTTCCGCGCCGATGTGCAGCGGAGTGAGGTCGCCGAGGCGGGTGGGGGCTTCGAGGTCGGC
Source organism: Gammaproteobacteria bacterium (assembly GCA_009841185.1). Lineage (GTDB taxonomy): Bacteria > Gemmatimonadota > Gemmatimonadetes > Longimicrobiales > Gaopeijiaceae > BD2-11. Next base: position 18,153 of record VXMG01000050.1, on the reverse strand, counting down.
CCCCGCGCCGACGAGCAGGCCGACCAACTCCACGTTGCCCAGTTCGGCGGCCCAATGAAGCGCGGTCATGCCGTCGCTCTGCGCCAGGTTGACCTCGGCGCCCTCTTCGAGCAGCGAACGCACCGACTCGATGTCGTCGCGCATGGCGGCATCGGCGATCGGCGACTCCGGCGGTGGCGCCGCCCACAGGAGGGCGAGCATCACCGCTGAAACCCACGCGTTCACATGGATCCTGTTGTCCTTCACCGGACGCCTCAGCTCGAAGAGGCCGCGTCGGCGGCCAACCCGACCGAGTAACCCAGGCTGTAGGCCCCGGTGCTGTCGCCGAAGCTGGTGAGGTCGGTGTGCCCCAGCTTGTGCAGCAAGGTCAGCATGACGTTCGCCAGCGGCGTGCCGTCGGGCGCGTGCAGGTGCGTGTTGCCTTCCATCTGGCCGTTGGCGCCGCCCAGGACGATGAACGGCACCCTCAGGTGGTTGTGCACGTTCGGGTCACCCATGGGCGAGCCGTAAATGATCATGCTCTTGTCGAGGAGCGTCCCGTCGACTTCCTCGACCTTGTGCAGCTTCTCCAGCAGGTAGGGGAGCATGCTGACATGGTAGTTGTTGATCACCGCGAAGTCCGCGATCGCCTCTTCGCTGTCTCCATGGTGCGAAGCCGGGTGGAACGGGGTGTCGACGCCGCTCTCCGGGAAGGTGCGCGCGGAGGAGTCGCGGGACAGCTTGAAGGAGAACACCCGCGTCATGTCGGTCTGGAACGCCAGCACCTGCAGGTCGAACATCATCTGCATGTGTTCGCTGAAGGAATCCGGCACCCCGGCGGGCGCCTCCGGCATGTCGCGCGGGTCGCCGCTGGTGTTGCGCTCCTCGACCATCTGGATGCGCCGCTCGATCTCGCGCACGTTCTCCAGATACTGGTCCATGCGCTGCCGGTCGCCGGGTCCGAGCGTCTGCTGCATCTGCGCCACCCGCTCCGCGATCCAGTCCAGGATGCTGCGGTTGGTTGAGCGTCGAGCGAGCCGCTCTTCCGCCGTCGATCCCGCCCCGAACAGCTGCTCGAAGGCGACGCGCGGGTCGCGGATCACGGGGAGGGGTTCCGTGGGAGAGGCCCAGCTCAGCGAGTCGGTGTACACGCAGGTGTAGCCGTACGCGCAGCCTCCGGCCTGGTTGATGTTCTCGATGCACAGCTGCATCGAGGGGATGGGCGTGTCCTGACCGAAGCGGTCCGCGTAGATCTGGTCCAGCGAAGCGCCCACGTAGACGTCCGATCCCTCGGTCTGCTTGACGTGCGCCTGCGTCAGGAAGGTCGCTGTCGAGCGGAAGTGGTCGCCGCCGATCTCCTCGGGGATGAAGGCCTCGGCCATCTTCACGTCGGTGTTGCTGACGATGGTGAGGTACCGGCGCCACGGCTCCAGGGTGCGCAGGGAGGTGGGCGACAGATCGAAGTCGCGGCCGACCGTGGAGGGGCTCCAGAAGTTCTGCTTCGCGCCCCATGTGGTGCAGCCGGCCGCCCCGTGCGACATCTCCATCGCGATCAGGCGCGTGGCATCCATGGCCCGGACGGCCTCCCGTCCGCCCAGACCCGCCGGAATCATGGCGTCCAGCATGGGCAGGGCCACGGTGGCGCCCATGCCCTTCAGGAAGATGCGGCGCGGAATGTGCTTGCCGGTGATCAGTCTCATCGTTTTCTCCCTCGGTCCTGCGATGTAGGCTCCGCTGGTCGGCGAAGCGACTCTCTTTCCTGTATCCGTTTCACGCAACCCGGGCCGCCCCATGCGGGTCTTGCCGCGGGCCGCGATCGCGTTATCTGCTCGACGCCTCCTCGACGACGACGTCGGGTACCTGGCTGTAGCGGAAGGCGTCGCTCTCGATCACGCCCGTGAGGAACGAAGACATCCTGTAGTCGTTGGCTTCGGCCGCCGCCACGATCGCGCGGATCTCGGGCATGTCGTAGTACTCGACGCGACGGCCCAGCGCGTATGCCATCAGGTTCACCGTGAAGTTGCGAATCAGGGGGATGGGCCGCTCCAGGAGCGCTTCCTGCAACTGGGCCGGGCTCTCCACCGGGGTGCCGTCCCAGAGGGTTCCGCGCGTGTCGAGCGGCATGCTGTGTTCCCGAATGCGCCAGCGGCCGGTCACGTCGTAGTTGTCCAGGGCGAGACCGATCGGGTCCATGAACTGGTGACAGGCGGCGCACACCGGGCTGGCCCGATGCCGCTCCATGCGCTCGCGGGTCGTCAGCATGCGGCCACCGTCGCTGCTCTCGGTCTGGTCGAGATCCGGGACGCCCGGAGGCGGCGGTGGCGGCGGCGTGCCCAACATCACCTCCATCACCCACTTGCCGCGCAGCACCGGTGAGGTGCGATTGGCATGGGAGGTGAGGGTGAGGATGCTTCCGTGTCCGAACAGGCCACGACGCTTGTCGTCGGGGTACTGGACCCGCTGGAAAGCCTCGCCCGCAACGCCGGGAATGCCGTAGTGCCGAGCGAGCCGCTCGTTCACGAACGTGTAGTCCGCCGCGAAGAGCTCCAGGACGCTGCGGTCCTCCTGGACGATGTTGTTGAAGAAGAGCTCGGTCTCGGCGAGCATGGCGTTGCCGAGCTGTTCGTGGTAGTCAGGGAAGAGCAGGCGGTCGGGATTGACCTTCTCCAGGTCCTCCAGCCGCAGCCACTGGGCCGCGAAGCGCGAGCCGAGCGCCTCCGCGCGCGGATCGGCCAGCATGCGCTCAAGCTGCGCGCGCAACGTGACCGGATCGGAGAGTTCGCCCCGGTCGGCCAGGTTGACCAGAGTCTCGTCGGGCAGGGTGCCCCACAGGAAGTAGGAAAGCCGCGAAGCCAGATCGAGGTCGGAGATCGCGTAAAGATCGCCCGCCCGCGCCCCCCTCGGCGTTTCCTCCACCCGGAACACGAAGTCGGGGCTGGCCAGAATCGCCTGCAGCGCCGTGCGAACGCCATCCTCGAAGCCGTCATCGGCCTTCAGGTCGTAGAAGGCCATCAGCGATTCGACTTCGGAGGAATCGAGCGGACGCCGGAAGGCCTTGCTGCCGAGCCTCGCCACGATCTCACGCGCGCACGGACGAGCATCGGTCGCCGACGAAGGCACGCAGCTGAAGATGGCGCGGCGGCTGGGCGTGTCCGAGATCCCGGTCGGGTTGTCGGGACCGAGAATGACGAGGTCCTTGAGGTGGGCCAGCACGGTGATGCCGTAGCCCGACCCGCTCCCGATCTTGCGGTCGCTGAGCGACCAGTCGTGCGGAGAGAGGATGTCCTCGACCGGTCCGTCCGTCTGGCGAAGGAAGACGGCGCTCACCCGATGCGGTCCCGCGGTCACATGGAACGGCTCGGTGGTGAAGCTCATCCCGTTGGGATCGGCGACGTGCATCCAGCGATCCACCTCGAGCAGGGCAAGCGGCTCGCCGTCGATGGAGATCTCGATCTGCTCGCCGGGAGTCACGCCGCCGGTGATCTCGCCCGTCGTGGTGTGCTCGAACCAGAGCTGGAAGGTGTAGTCGCCGTCCGCCGGGAAGTTGTGGACCACGCTGACGCCCCCCCGGGTGCCGCGGGGCGCGCCGGGCACGCGGCCCCACTGCGAGGCGTAGCCCGAATTCGTATAGGTCACCGAGTTGCTGGGGGCGTCAGGTATCCCGACGGCCAGGCGGCTGATCTCGTCTGCGGCCCGCAGGTACGCGTCCAGATTGGTCGGAGAGAGCATCTGGACGTCGGCGATATTGTCGAAGTTCGCGCTCTTGGTGTCGAGCGGCAGATAGTCGCCGCCATCGATTTCGAGGTCGAGCAGGTCGCGGATGGATGCCGCGTACTCTGCCCGGTTCAGGCGCTGGAACGACCGGTTGCCCGGCATCGGGTTGTCCGCGGCGGCATCGTCGATGAGCTGCTCGAGGGTTTCGACCAGCATGACCAGGGTGTCGCCGGCGGGGCGCGGCATGCCGGGCGGCGGCATCATGCCCGCGCGCAGCTTGCGGATCATCTTCTCCGCCGTCTCCGCGGACTCCGGAGCGTTCTCCACATGGAACGCCGCCAAGGTGAGATTGCCCGTCAACAGCGCGTCGTTGTGGCACACCTGGCAGTACATGCGCACAACGCCCGTCAGGTCTTCGGGGGAGACGTCCCGCGCGACCTCGGCGGCTGAGGAAAGGGGGACGGGCACCGCGTGCTGCTCCGCAACCGGCCCCGACTGATGCCCGACCGCCGCGGTGAAGCCGGCGACCGCCATCAGGCTGATGATGGGTAGCCTCATGACAACTCCGGATATGAGACCCGGTTGCTCGGACCGGTGCCGACCGCCGCCGGCCGCCCATCGTTCCGCCTGAGGGCAGGACGAGGGTGCAGGAGACGACTAACCAGCATACACAGTACTGTCACGAGGCGCGGTTCCGCAACATTCGCCCATGTCTACCGCGCGTCCAGGCGCGCGCCGGCCCACACGTGCACGCGCACGGCGCACTCTCGGCTCGCACGGAAGAACGCCGTGTGCTAACGTGCCGGTACGCCCCTCGGCCCCAGGGGCGGCCGGGTCCGAAAGGACCTGGCCCGGCATGTCCTCCGCGCATAAGGAGCATCAAGATGAAAGCATGGTCCGCCATATCCGTTCTCATCCTGGCGGCAGTCGCCTTCCTCGTCATGCGTCCCGACCAGGCCCCGGACTCGCAGGCGCCCACCGCCATGCAGGCACCGACGCCGGAGGAGCGAGAGGCCGCCTTCCAGGCCGAGTTCCGCATGGACAACCCCATCGCTCCGCTCAACTCCGTCTGGATCGAGGAACTGACCTGGATCGAGGTGCGCGATGCGATGGCCGCCGGCAAGACCACCGCCATCATTCCGACCGGGGGCGTCGAGCAGAACGGGCCCTACGTCGCCCTGGGCAAGCACAACTACGTGCTCGAGGGGGCGTGCGACGCAATCGCGCGCGAACTCGGCAACGCCCTCTGCACGCCGATCATCAAGCTGGTGCCGGAAGGTGGTTTCGAGCCCAAAACCGGGCACATGCGCTATCCCGGCACTCTCACCGTGCGCGACGAGACCTTCCAGATGATGCTCGAGGACGTGGGGCACAGCCTTCACGTACACGGCTTCGAGCACATCATCTACATCGGCGACAGCGGCGGGAACCAGGCCGGAATGGCTGCCGCGGCCGCCGCTCTCAACGAGCGTTGGGGCGAGGCCAAGGCGCACCACATCGCGGGCTACTACGACAACGCCGGCGTGGTGGCGCGCATGAACGAGCTGGGGGTGGAGGAAGGCCCCAGCGACGGCTATCACGACACCTACTGGCTGACCTCCATGCAGATGACCGTCGATCCCTCGACCGTGCGCTACGACGAGCGGGTCGCGGCCGGGAAGGCAACGATCAACGGCGTCTCGATCGCTCCCAAGGAGGAGACCATCGCCCTGGGCGAGCAGCTCATGGAGTGGCGCAACAACAAGACCGTGGAGCTGATCCGCGAGGCGATCGCGGGGAGTTAGCTTAGTCTATCGGACTAAGTCTAGAGCGGGCGCAGGTCAGAACGCAAACCCCGCCCTCCGGAAGGCGGGGCTGCCGTCCACCAGCGTGAGCAGGACGCGGTCGTCCATCTCGAGGATCCCGTCCGGCTCGCGCTCCAGCTCCCAGACATCCTCGAGGTCGAGCACCACCATGTCGGCGACCTTGCCCGGCTCCAGGCTGCCCGCCCAGTCGTCCGAGTAGGTCAGGTAGGCGTTGTCGATGGTCATCGCGCGCAGCGCCTCTTCGAGCGTGATGGTCTGCAGCGGTCCGTGCTCGCCTCCCCAGAGATCCGTGCGCGTGAGCATGGCGTAGAGCCCGATCCAGGGGCTGTACGGGGAGGTGCCGTAGTCGGAGCCCACCGCGATGCGCACGCCGGCGTCGAGGTAGCTGCGCAGCGGCTTCAGGCGGGCCATGCGCCCGGGGCTCAGGTTGGCGGAGAACGAGCGGCCCTGGTGGTAGATGAACGACGGGTTGACGGCCGCAATGATGCCGTATTCGGCCATCTTGTCGAGCATGTTGGTCTCAGCCTCCATGGGCAGGTAGGCGTGGATGACGCTCCAGCGCAGGTCGGCGTCGGGGTCCTCCGCCCGGATGGAGTCCATGAGCTTCGCGAAGACGTCGACCGTCTGCTTCATGCCCAGGTCGCCGGTCGAGTGGATGTGGGGCTCCCAGCCACGGTCGACGGTCGGGCGCAACTGTGCCTCGCGCACGTCGTCCTCCACCCAGTGGTACCCGTAGTTGGGCTCGCCCTCGATGGTCTCCCAGTTCACGAAGGGCTGCGAGACCCACGAACTGCGCGTGCCCGCTCCGCCGTCGATCTGCCACTTGGTTCCCCGCCAGCGAAGGAAGCGGTCGCCGAGGTTGTTGAAGGGGAGGGAGGCGAAATGGGCGTCGATTTCCTCGGGGGACTGGGTGTTGAACATGCCTTCGTACACCTGCAGGATGCGGAAGTGGAGCATGCCGCGGTCGCGGGCTTCCTGGTAGGCGCGCATCACCTGCCCCCCGCCGCCGGGGTCCACGATGGCGGTGACGCCCAGGCGGGTCATCTCGCGGCTGCCGTAGTCGATGGCGCGTATCCGGGCCTCGTAGTCGCGCTGGGACGGGTTCACCGTGACCAGCCGCACCGCGTTGCCGAGAAACATCCCGGTGGGGACCTCCACCTCGCGCGTCTGCCCGTCCACCGTCAGCGTGCGCATCTCGCGGAAAACCTTGTCTTCGTAGTTGAACCAGTCCAGGTCCTGGAGCCACCAGTCCGGCCAGGTGGAGGAGTCGGAGTCGTCGATGCCCATGAGGCGGAAGGCGGCGGTGTTGACCGCGACGCCGCGATACACGCGTCCGAGCCGCACCGGGTTGTCCGGCGTATGTTCGTCGATCTGCCAGCGGGTGAAGGGCCGCTCGTACTTGTGCTCGTCCCATCCGCGGCTCGTGACCCACTCGCCGGGCTCGGGATCGAGACGCTCCATGAGGTCGGCGATCAGCTGCACGATTTCGTCGGTGCTCATCGCGTAGCGCAGGTCGTTCTCGAACTCCGCCTCGATCCCCAGTTGGGAGAAATGGAGGTGGGAATCGATCAACCCGGGCAGGACGACGCGTCCCTCCAGGTCGGTCACGCGCGTGTCCGGTCCGGCGAGGGCGAGTACCTCCTCGTCGCCGCCGACCCGCATGATCTCCGAGCCGTTCGGGCCCTGGCGCCACGCGATGGCCTGCGCAATCGAGAAGTCGTCGTCGACGGTGACGACCTGGCCGTTGTGCAGGATGCGGTCGGGGGTGACGGCGCCCGCGGACGTCCCTTGCTCGCACGCGGCGGAGCCGAGCAGCAGGACGCCCAGGAAGAACGCGGTGATCGGGCCGGGTCCCCCAGGCGGGCAGGGTTCCGGGCGCCGGGCTGAGCGGTCGGGTCTGGATGCGCGCATGGGTCGGTCCGGGGTTCAGGACGGGATGGGGGATGCCCCGTCATTGTAGCGCGCGCAGGGGCTTTCCGCCCGACGCCCGCAGGATGCGCCCGCGCCGACCCTTCCGGGAAGGGCGGGAAGAGATCCGGCGCGGGCCGGCGGATCCCGCGTGGCGAACAACGGCGAACCCTCCCCGGGAATCACTCCGGGGAGGGTTCGCGGAACTGCTTCGACCGGCTGAGCCCGGCCAGCCGCGTCTAGTGCTCGTGCACGTGGACGTGGAGCGGTTCGGTCACGAAGTCCGCGTGTCCGGATCCGACGCTTCCGTGCATCAGCTTGAAGACGATGTCGGTGTCGCCCTCGGCCCCTCCATGCAGGTGTCCCCCGAACTCCCCGGGGGTGTCCTGCTCGAATTCGGCGATGGACTCGTCCTCTACGTCCACTTCCAGGTAGAAGTCGTCATCCAGGTGCACCGCCATTCCGTCGTGGTCCACGAACTGTACGGTAATGTGGGCGGTTTCCTCGCCCGGCTCGACCTCGAGTTCACCGGTCCACTCGCCGTCGTGCCCATCGTAGGACGCGATCGTCTGGCCGCTCAAGATCAGGTTCACGCCCTCGACTTCCTCGGCGTGGTCTTCTTCGGGTTCGGTTGCGCTCTCGCACGCCGAGAGGGCCAGGATGCCCGCGCTCAGCAGGGCGAACGGCAGTTTCAGTCTCGAATGTCTCATCTTTTTTTTCCTCATCTGGGTTGATGTCCGTCGTCCCCGGCGCGAAGCGTCCCCGCAACCGGCGGGGGCTCCGCTCTAGAAGACGACTCGATATGCCACGCTGACGGATCTGCCCGCCTCGGGCATGATCTCCTTCACGCGCGACAGGTGGTTCCTGTATTCGGTGTTGCCAAGATTCTCTCCCCGCACGGTGATCACGTTCAGCCGCCCCCTGACCGTGATCCGGATTCCGGCGGAGAGATCGAAAACAGCATATCCATCGGTTGCGCTCTCAAAGGGGCCCGTCCGGTCCTGGCGTGCCGCAACCCGGGTCTCGGCTTCGACGAACCAGGCGCGCGGCGCATACCCGACCGCGAAACGTCCCTGCAACGGTGGGATCAACGGAAGCGGTTCGTCGGTTGCTTCAATCCTGCCGCGGACATACGACGCCACCGCTTCCACGGTCAGATCACCGACCGCCGCCCATTCCAGCGCGCTCTCGAAGCCTGCGAGCACGGCGTCTTCCCCGTGGAACTGGAAGATGGGCAGCCGCACCCGGCTCAGCTCTCCCGTCTCGAGGGGGAAGACGTACCCCGAGATGGCGTTGCGGAACACCGTCATCTCGGCGTTGAGCCGGTCTCCCGTGAGGCGTACGAATGCGTCGACGCCGGCGCCGCGCTCGGTATCGAGCGACGGATTCCCCACTTCGAAGGCATAGGCCGCCAGGTGGGGCCCTTCCGAGAAGAGCTCGTTGACGCTCGGGGTACGAAAGGCCCGGGCGAAGGAGGCGCCCACCGTGAGGTGCCGCGTCAGCCTTGCAAGCGCCCCCAGCGATCCGGATGCCGCACCGAAGGATCGCGTACGGATGTGGCCGATATCGGAGGAGCGATCTTCCCTTTCGGGCTGTACGCGCGCCCAGTCGTAGCGAAGGCCGGCTTCCAGGCGTATCGGACTCAGATCGATTTCTTCCAGCGCGAATACCGCCAGGGAAGCGTGCGTCGAGTTCGGAGTGTACAGCGCGCCTCCGAACCCGAAGTCTTCCCAGGAAGCCCTCGCGCCCACTCCGCCCGAAGAGAACGCTCCCCAGTCCGCGTGGCGGGCCAGGAGTTCGGCGCTTACCGTCTGGCGCTCGAAGAGCGTTCCCAGAATGTCGGGGGGCTCGATCTCCTTGTGTCGATACCAGGTGTACCCTGCGTCGATCTCGATGGTCTCGAAGACGCCCTGGGGCCTGAGAAGGCTCCTGAGCCGGGTCGCGGTCCGCTCCATCTCGATGCGAACCCCGGCCTTGTGACCCCCGACGAATCCTCCGGGAATGCCGTAGTCGTTGCCGTAGTAGCGGAAGGTGGCGCCGGCGTGGCCCCAGCCGTCCACCCATGATGTTCCGGCCGAGAGCTCCCAGACATCGGTGCTGGTGTTCTGGAGCACTCCGACCGGGGTCTTCAGGTCGCCGCTGGTACGCCGCGCCACCTCCAGCCGCACGGGAATGTGGTCGGCCAGGCCGTACGTGGCGTTCAGGCTTCCGCCGGCCGCGTTGCTCACGCTCTGTCCCTGAAGGGTGAACGCGCCCGTGAAATGGTGGGGCACGGAGGAAGGCACGTCGTCACGCACGACGTTGATGATGCCCCCGAGGGCGTTGCTTCCGTAGAGGATGGCTCCCGGCCCGCGGATGACCTCGATCCGGCGCGCGGACGAAGGGTCGATGGCCGTGGCGTGGTCGGGACCGCTCGCAAACTCGTCGCCCACCCGCTCGCCATCCTCGAGCATGAGGATTCGGTCTCCGCTCAGGCCCCGGATCACCGGATGCGCGGATGCCGGACCCATGGTGCTCACCGCAAGTCCCGGCTCGGAGGACAGCGTCTCCGCCAGGGTTCCGGCCAGGCGGCGCTGCAGATCCTCTCCCGCGAATACGCTGGTTGGGCGCAACACCTCGTTGGCAGCCCGCGCCACGAGGGATCCGGTGACCACAACCGGCGGCAGGGAGATGGGATTGGCCTCCATCTCCACCACCACGAGCTCCGCGCTCGACGCATCCACTTCAAGCGAAATCGTGCGATAGCCCAGACGCTCGACCCTCACGGTGTATATGCGCGGACCCGGCACCGGGACGTGGAACGTGCCGTCACCATGCGAAACCGCCATCCCCGCCGCCGCATGGACGGACACCACAGCGCCGGCCAGAGGCTCGCTCGAGTCCGCGTCGCGTACGACGCCCTCGATCTCGCCCTCGTGCTCGACCTGCGCGGGCGAACCGACGGCTCCCAGTGCCATTGCCAGAACTGTCGGAATGGCACCGGCCAGCAGCTTCAAAGTCATGGACAGCCTTGGTCGAGTCCCACCGGCGTGCCTTCGTTCCTGCGCCAGGCAGTGCGGTGTGTCTCGCCGAAATGCATCAGCGGTTAGCGCGAATTGCGGGAATGGCTGTTGCCGCGTAACGAGCGGATGATGGTTGCCGGGACAGCCAACCCTGGTAGAGGGTCAGGCCGGCGGAGGCGCCCTCGGACCGCTGCCGCCGGGCGGAGTCGGGCGGTTTTGCCAGGCGGTCGCGGCCGGGGTGTCCGGGCTGGTTTCGACTACCAGCGGGAGGTCGGCCAGAATCAGCGGAGCAACCTCTGACGACAACGTGCGCGCCAACTGGCACAGCAGGTGGCTGTGCCCGGTGTCGCTGTGCTCGCTGTTCTCCCCTTCAATGTGCACAACGGTGCTCAGCCCTCTGATTTCGAGCACCGCATCCGCCGCCGGAAGACCGGCGAACAGAGCGAACTGAAATACCGAGAGGGAGAGGACGCCGAAGCGGCGAAGGTCCAGCAATCGAGGAGAAATCGACTTCACAGCTACGCCGGCTGGGTACATCCGGGTGCCGCCGGAGGGCACTCCGAGTTGATGCAGCAAGCTGTGTTCGGTGGCGCAGGGTGTCAAGGCGACAGCGCGCCGTTTGACCCCTGACGACTTCCGGCGCAAAATACCCGAATCCCCGGCTGCGGGGATGGCCAGGACGCAGTCATCTGACAGGAGCGGAAGAAATGAAACCGGCGAAGTGGATCCTTGGAATACTGGTGCTCACGTTGCTCCCGGCCTCCCCGGCCGAAGCGCAGGCCCGCCGCAACCTGACTCCCGAGCAGCAGGACGACCGGCAGCGCCGCATGGAGGAAATGAGGACCGCCGCACGGCCCATCGAGGGCATCAACTCGATCTGGATCGACGAGCTGACCTGGATGGAAGCCCGCGACGAGATCGCCTCGGGGAAGACGACCGGCATCATCGCGACCGGGGGCGTCGAGCAGAACGGGCCCTACATGGCGGGCGGCAAGCACAACTACGTGCTCGAGGCGATGTGCGACGCGATCGCGCGCGAACTCGGCAACGCGCTGTGCGCGCCGGTGATGAAGTACGTGCCCGAGGGGGATCCGGAGAACATCCGCTATCCGGGCACCCTGAGCGTGCGTCAGGAGACGTTCCGCATGGTGCTCGAGGATGTGGCCAACAGCCTGAAGAGCCAGGGGTTCACGGATATCGTCTTCATTGGCGACAGCGGCGGGAATCAGAACGGCATGTCGGCCACGGCGGAGAAACTCAACGAGTACTGGGGCGGCACCGCGCGAGCCCACTACATCGAGGAGTATTACCGGGAGGACATCTGGAGCTGCGAGTTCCTAGAGGAGGAACTCGGGATCTTCCAGAAGCCCGACATCTGCTCCGCCACGCGCGACATCTATCACGACGACGTGCACTATTCTTCGATCGTGGCCACCACGGATCCGGAGCGCATCCGCGCCCGGCAGCGGATGGAGGCCGGACTCTACTCGATCAACGAGGTGGAGCTGGGGCCGGTGGAGCGGACCATCGAGATCGGCGAGGCGTTGATCGCGTACCGCACCGAGATCACGGTGCGCGCCATCCGGGAGAGCATGGGGCGGTAACCCGGGCGCAAGCCCGCCGGGGCCGACACGGGGTACGGTCCCCGGACGGGCTCTTTATCCCAGAGTCGGTGCGAAAGTCGGTGCCCGGCGGTGCTGCGTGGCCTGCTCGAACGCGTAGGCGATACGGATGAGCACGGGCTCGCTCCACGCGCGTCCGAAGAACGAGATACCCGCCGGCAGCCCCGACACAAACCCCATGGGCACGCTGATGTCCGGGTAGCCTGCGATCGCGGCTGGCCCCGCGCTGCTTCCGCCGTCCAGCCGGTCCCCCTTGATGTGGTCGGTGGTCCAGGGGAGGTCGCGCGTGGGGGCCACGATGGCGTCCAGCTGGTGCTCGTTCATCAGGGCGTCGATGCCGTCTTCGCGGTTGCCGCGCTGGATGGTGCGCACCGCGTTCAGGTAGACCTCGTCCGTGAGGGGCCCGCGCGCCTGTGACGCGATCATGCGCTGCTGGCCGAAGTAGGGCATCTCCAGTTGGGCGTTCTGCTCGTTGAACTCGATGATCTCGGCGAGGGTGCGCACCGGCGCGTCAGGTCCGAGTGTCGCCAGATAGGCGTTCAGGTCGGTCTTGAACTCGTATTCCAGTACGATGAGCGGCAGTTCGTCTCTCCAGTTGGCCACGGGCAGGTTGGCGGGATCCACGATAACAGCGCCCGCGTCGCGCATCGCCTGGATGGCATCCTCGAAGAGCGCCATGACGCGGGGATCGAAGCCGGTGAAGGAGCGCGCCACGCCGATATGCGCCCCCTGGAGGCCGGCGGAGTCGAGGAACTGGGTGTAGTCGGTGTGGGAATTGCCCTCACTGCGCGCGGTGGCTTCGTCGCGCGGGTCCACGCCCACGGCTCCCCCCAGCAGGATGGCGGCGTCGCGCACGGTGCGGGTCATGGGCCCCGCCGTGTCCTGGGAGTGGGAGATGGGGATGATGCCGGAGCGGCTCCAGAGGCCCACGGTGGGCTTGATGCCGACGATGCCGTTGCTCGAGGAGGGGCACATGATGGAGCCGCCGGTCTCGGTGCCGACCGTGAGGGCGCACAGGTTGGCCGAGGCCGCCACCCCGGAGCCGGAGCTTGAGCCGCAGGGGTTGCGGTTGAGGGCGTAGGGGTTCACGCACTGGCCGCCGCGCGCGCTCCAGCCGCTGGTGGCCCGCTCCCCCCGGAAGTAGGCCCACTCGCTCATGTTGGCCTTGCCCAGCAGGATGGCCCCGGCGGCGCGCAGGCGCTCGGCAACGAAGGAGTCGCGCGGCGGGATGGAGCCCTCGAGCGCGAGCGACCCCGCCGTGGTGGTCATGCGGTCGTGGGTGTCGAGGTTGTCCTTGAGGGCGACCGGGATTCCGTGCAGCGGTCCGCGCGGCCCGCCGGTGCGGCGCTCGGCGTCCAGCTCGTCGGCGATCTCGAGCGCGTCCGGGTTGACCTCGATCATCGAGCGAAGCTCCGGGCCCTGCCGGTCCATCGCCTCGATGCGCTCGATGTAGGCCTGCGTGATGGAGCGCGCGGTATGCTCGCCCGACTCCATCATGCGCTGCAGGTCGTCGACCGTGACTTCGTCGAACTCGAAGGGCGGGATCTCCCCCGCTGCCTGTGCGCCGCCGGGCGAGTCGGAGGCGGGCGGGGAACACGCGGAGGTCATCGCCAGTCCCGCACCGCCTGCCGCGGTCGTGCTTATGAAGGTTCTTCGATCCATGCTCGCTCTCCTTCCCTGTCCCGCGATTGCCCTACCTGCTCCTGATCCTCTCCTCGATGAGGCGCGCGGTGCGCTCGGCGCGGGCATCGGAGATCTGGTGCGCGATCTCAAGCGACTTGCCCAGGTCGGCGATGGAGACGCCGTTGATGACCGCCTGGCCCGTCCTCACCCGCTCTGCCCAGCGCACCGAGGCCGGGTCGTCGAGCATCATGTTGAACGTGATGCCCGGGCTGTCGTGCAGGCCGTCGCGCGGCATGTCGTCGGTGACGATCCCGAGGTCGCGCAGCACGTTCGGGGTGCCCGGCGGGGTGCGGTAGTACTCCGGGATGAAGTGCACGGCGGCCTCGTCGCCCCAGGCATCGTTCAGGGCATTGGCCACGTTCTCCATGCCGCGCTGGTTCCCGCCGCTGTCGCCGATGAGAACGATGTTCTCGAAGCCGTGCACCTTCAGGCTGTGCGCGACGTCCGTCAGCACCGCCTCGAAGGTCTCCTGGCGCAGGCTGATGGTGCCCGGGCTGGTCATGTGGCCGCTGGGCGGATCGATGTTGCCTTCCGGCACGGTCTCGATGACGGGGGCGCAGAGCGCGTTCCCGAGCTTCTTCGCGATGGCCGGGCAGTTGGCGCGCAGCACGTAGTTGTGCTTTCCGGTGACCAGCCAGGGGCCGTTGGGCTCGACGCCGCCGGTGGAGATGATGGCCGTGGTCTTGCCGTTGGCGAGGGCGTCGCGGACGTCCATCCACGTCATCTCCTCGATCCAGGGCGTGCTCACCTCGGGCAGCGGGTTGGGGGTGTCCACGCAGTTGTAGGCGTTGGCGCTGCAGTTTCCTCCGCCCATGGAGCGGGGATCGGGTGCGGGGCGCTCGGGCGGACCGCCACCGCCCGCGGCCCGCATGGCCTCGAAGCGGGCACGCATCGCGGACCTGTCGGGAGCGGGCAGCGTGCCCCGGTTGGCGATCGCGTTGCGGATGGCGCCCGCAGTATGCTCGGCGCGGAACTCTACGATCTCGCGGGCCCACTCCAGCGACTGCACCCGGTCCTCGATGGACACGCCGTTGATGGTCGCCTTGCCCGCCGCGACCCGCTCGTCGAAGCGCACCGAGAAGGGATCGTCGTAGAACATGTTGAGGGTGATGATCGGATCGTCGTGGAGGCTGTCGCCCTCGCCGTCCTCGAGTCCGCGGAAGGCCATGTAGCGGGTGACGGAGTTGTAGTCGTAGTACTCCTGAACGTGCGCCACGACGGCAGCGCCCGCGAACTGCTCGTTCAGCCGCTCGGCGACGGCGCGCTGGCCACCCTGATTCCCGCCGCTGTCGCCGATGAAGATGATGTTGCGGAAGCCGTGCATCTTCAGGCTGTGCGCGACATCCGTCAGGAGTGCCTCAAAGGTCTCCTGCTGCAGGCTGAGCGTGCCGGGGCTGGTCATGTGACCGCTGGGCGGGTCGATGCTGCCCTCGGGCACCAGCTTGATGACCGGAGCGCACAGCGCGTCGCCGAGCTCGCGAGCGATGGCGTCGCAGTTGGCGCGCAGCACGAAGTTGTGCTTTCCGGTGGCCAGCCAGGGGCCGTTGGGCTCGACGCCGCCGGTCGGGATGATGGCCGTGGTCTTGCCGTCGGCGAGGGCGTCGCGGACATCCATCCACGTCATCTCCTCGATCCACACCGTGTTTGCCTCAGGCAGCGGGTTGGGCGTGTCCCGGCAGTTGTAGACATTGGCGGCGCAGTCGCCGCCGCCCATGCTGTTCGGGTCGCGCTCGGGTCGCTGCTGGGCCGTGGCGGCGGTCGCGGTGACGAGCAGGGCTCCGATGAGCAGAGTGGTCCGCATGATCCTTCCTCCTGGTTCGCGATAGGTGCACGAGCCTGAACGAGCCGAGTGCACGGGCAGAAGCACATCGTACTTCATGAATGGTCTCGGTGCGAGTTCCCCGCGTAAGCAGGGACAGGGGGCCATCCCGTAACGTTCGCGGCAGTCAACCGCCGTGAATCTCGGTCGCGGCGCGCAGTCCCGACTCGAGGGCACCGTTCATCCATCCGCGTGCTCCGGAGAGGTGCTCTCCGGCGAAGTGGATTGGTCCTTCGGGCGCGGCGAGCGCACTGCCGAGTTCTCCGTCCTGCTCCGGCGTGGGCTCGGCCCACGCGGCCAGACTCCAGGGGTCCTGTTGCCATGAGTGGGATGTCCCGCTGGCGACGTGGCTGGAGGCTCCCGGCAGGAACCGTTCCCAGTGGGAGAGCACGCGGGCGACGCGGGCAGTCTCGTCCAGGACATCCAGTTCTTCGGCGCGCGCGCCGCGCACGTAGGTCAGCAGCACGCCTTCGGGTCCGGAGGCGTCCCATGTGGGATGCCAGAGTTCTTCCGGCCAGTCGGTCGTGCCCCAGCCGTTCAGTCCCTCCGCTTCCCAGAATCGCGTTCGGAAGCGGACGAAGACGCGGGTCGCGCTCTGATAGTGAAAGCCGCCGCCCATCGCCTCCGCCTTGGCAGACGAAAGCGCCGACGAGAAGCGGATGCGCGAGAGAAGCGGCACGGGGACGGTCACGAGCACCCGGTCCGATTCCCAGGTTCGACCGCCCATGGACGTGGTGCGAACCGGAGTGCCGGCGGCGATGTCGGTCACCGGAGATCCCAGGACCACCCGCTCGGCAAGCGCTGCCCGAAAGGCGGCGGGGAGGAGGTCGGTTCCGCCGCGGATCTTCACGTAGTCAGGGCGTTGGGAAAGAAAGGAGGGTGCTGGCACAAACGCAGCATCTCCGCTTCGGACTTGAAGATAGAGCCCGCTCTCGGGGTAGAGGCGGTCCAGTTCCAATCCGAAGTGACGGGCGTATCCGAGCGTCAGGTCGTGCTCCGGCGGAATGCGCGCGGCGCCCGCCTCGGCCGAGTGCCCGGACGCGAACGGGGAGCGCAGCGTGAGCACCCGCCCGCCGACTCGGTCGCGAGCTTCCAGCACGGTCACGTCGTGCCCGGCGCGGACGAGTTCGTAGGCCGCCGCCAGGCCGGACATGCCGGCGCCGACCACGACGACGCGCCGCGTCCGGGCAGCGGGAGGCAGCACTCCGGGAGATTCCTCCGGGCCGACGAGATCCCTGCAGGAAACCAGCCCGAGCCCCGCCAGCCCGCCTGCGCGAAGAAGGAAGTCGCGTCGATTCATGCGTTGCATCCGGGCTCTATGCGCGTTCACTTCATGAGTTCCGCACCGTCCAGCCGTGTCTCGCACGCAGACTCCCTTCAGGAAGGACATCAGATGGACAGCTGTTACCTTCGTCCGCCCGCTCGGGAAGTTCTCCTGCCCCTCGCCTTCTTCGTCGTCTCGGCCCTCACCCCGCAGGGTGCGCTGGCGCAGGAGCCGTCCGATGCGCAAGAAAACGGCGACGCCCCCGAGAACGAGGATCTTCCCCTTCCCGTCGACCGGACCGTGTCCATCGACATGACCGAGGGGAGCTGGATCTCGCTGGACGTGAGCCCCGACGGGCAGACCATCGTCTTCGATTTCCTGGGCGATCTCTTCACCATCCCCATCGGGGGCGGCACTGCGACCCAGCTCACCTCCGGGATGGCCTTCGACGCCCAGCCTCGTTTCTCGCCCGACGGCACGCGCATCGTCTACACCTCGGACTACGACGGCGGCCAGAACGTCTGGATCATGTCGCTCGACGGCTCCGACACGGTGCAGGTGTCGCGCGGGGCATCGAATCGCACCGAATCGCCCGAGTGGATGCCCGACGGGGACTACGTCGTCGCGGCCATCGGCAACTTCCGGGGCGGGAATCTGCCGAAGCTGAAGATGTTCCACGTGGACGGGGGTGGCGGCATCGAGCTCGTCTCGGAGCCCGACAACATGAAGGTGACGGGCCCCGCGGTCTCGCCCGACGGGCGGAGCCTACTGGATTCACATCTCGTTGGGGTGATTGACGTTACGGGAACATAGGGTCCGGTTCCCGCCGTTTCGTTCCCGCTGATCGCGAACTCTCAGGCGCGAGCCCTCCGGCGGTTTTCCAGAGCCGTCCTGAGCTGTCCCTCGTCTGCTTGCTGATAGCACTGGAGAACCGTTCTGGCCTCCTTCCAGCCTCCGAGCTCACACAGCACCTTGAGCGGCTGGTCCATCAGGTCCGAGGCGAACTTCCGCCTCAGCGAGTGCCAGCCCCTGCCGCGCTTCGGTTCCAGCCCCGCCAGCCTCTCGGCCCGGCCCCACCACCCTTGCGCCAACGAGGGTCCCATGCATTTCGAGGGACTCTTGGGCGCGGGCAGCACCGGGGCTTCCCCGGGTCCGGGGTTCCGCTTCCTCGCCTCTTCGAGAACTTCGAGCGCATCGGCGGTAACGGGCGTGACGTGTTCGTGTCCGGACTTGTCGTGTTCGGCGCGCCAGCAGATGGTCCGGTCCTCGAAGTCGATGTCCAGCCACCGGAGGTGGCGTATCGCGCCGATGCGGTGGCCGGTTTCGTGCGCGAGCACGAGCGCGACCCTGAACCGCC
>VXMG01000076.1:0-32622 GCA_009841185.1 Gammaproteobacteria bacterium | reverse complement strand
CCAGGAGGACATCATCCCGCTGAACCCGGCCGCTGCCCCACCCGCGGCCCGGCCTCGATCCCGCGTGCGGTGCGCGTAGCGCATGGTCATCGCGACCCAGAACCCGAGCGCGATCAACAGGAACACGATCCGGAACAGCGCGCCCGAGGCCAGCGGCAGCTCCGCAAGCTGTTGCGCGATCGCCACCTGGAAGGGGTTGATGGGGCTGAAGGCGGAGCCCACGAACGCCGCCCCCGCACTCATCGCCACCGCCACCATCGCGTTGAAGCCCAGCCGGCGCGTGAGGATCAACAGCACCGGGATCAGCGGGATGATCTCCTCCTGGAGGTTCTGGACGACGCCTCCGATGGCGAAGGGCACGGCCACCACAGGGATGATGAGCAGATCCCGCCCCTGGAGCGCCCTGGTCAGCGATGTCACACCCCGCCGTAGCGCGCCGGTCGCGTCCACGACCGTGAAGGCGCCGCCGATCAGGAAAACGAGGAAGATGATGTCGGCCGCGTCGATCATTCCGCGCGGCAGCGCGACCATGGCCTCGAAGAGGTTCACCGGACTTCGCTCGACCTCCTCGTATGTTCCCGCAACCACCACGACGCGGCCGGTGGCTTCGTCGTCGCGGCGCTCGTACTCGCCGGCGGGGAGCACGTAGCTGGCGGCGGCGGCGAGAATGACGCCGGCCGTCAGCAGCACCAAGGGATGGGGGACGCGAAGCTGCATCGCCTATCTCCCCTCCATCCACTGCACCAGCGCATCCTGCGGGACGATCAGCACGTGGCCCTGCCCCGCGAGGATGTCGAGCGTGACCTCCGCTCCCGCGTCCTGCAGGCGCTCCGCCGTGGTCTCCGAGCCTTCGACCCAGCGGGCGTCGCCCTCGCCCACCATCATCCAGACGGGCACCCCGGCCAGCGATTCCAGCGAGCCTTCACCCGCGTAGCGGCCCGGCATGGCAATGATGCCTCCGACCCGGTCCGGTACCGCAAGCGCCGCGTGGAAGACCCCGATCCCGCCCGCGGACGCGCCGGTCATCACGATGTCGCCCGACGCGCCGGCAAAGTTCTCGTCGATCCAGCCCATCACGGCAGACATCACGCTCGCGGCGTCCTCATCCAGGCCCGGCCCGTAGGTCTCCACGCCTACGACCGCGTATCCAGCCGCCGGCGCCGCCTGATCCCAGTACGAGTCGATCAGCCCCAGCAGGAGGCTCGCATCGCCCGCCCCCCACGGGAACGCCACGACGACGCCCATGGGAGGGGTCTCCGGGCGCACGACGGCGATGCTCACGCCGGACCCCGACTCCGTCGACAGCCGGATCCACTCCGGGACCTGCGGCAGGTCGGGTCCGATGCCGTTGTCGGCCCCGCACGCGAGGACGAGCGTGACGACCGACGCCGCGAGGGCGCCGGCTGGGGGAACCGTCCGAGCTTGGGGCGTCCTGGTCATCGGCTTCCACTTCCGCGCTGTTGTTCCGGTGATGCCCTCGGGTGGCACCTCTGGAGATAGAGCGCGGGCAGCTTCCCGAGCAAGGTGGATGCCTACTCCCTCCCGCGCCGGCGCCGAAGCGACGCCCGCCGCTGCCGGTAGCTCGCGTAAGCCCCCGGCTGGTCCTCGGTGGTGGCGCGCGTGGGATCGGAGAAGGCGGTCAGGTGCAGGGCAGTCTCCTGATGGACCAGCGCCCCCGCGATCGCGCCCGTCGCCACAATCCCCACGTCATGCCCCAGCGCGACGGCAGGATGGACATCGAACGCCCCTTTGCGCAGACGGTCGACGAAGGCGCGGGCCTGCTCCGGCTTCGCAGCCCCGTCACGAGTCGGTGGCTGCTCCATCGCATCGATGGCGTAGCTGCGCACCAGCTTGGGGAAGAAGGCCGCGAACGTCTCGTGCTTGTCGAAGAGATCCATGCCCAACTGCCGCGGACCGGTGACGAAGATGGCCCCGACCTGATCAGCCTCCAGGGAGAGCTTCTCGACGTAGTCGTCCAGCGTGGCCCCGTGACGCTCGTAGATCGCGCTCATCGCCTCGGTCGGCGAGTGCGCCTCCATGCGGGCCGCCTTCTCGCGCAGGGCATCCCACACCGCGCCCTGGTCGGAGACGCGCGTCCCCGTGGTGCGCATCGACGCGTGTACGCCGTGGAGTCGCTCCGCGCGCCCCCGGCTGTACTGCACCCGCTCGGTCACACCGAAATCGGGCCGGCTGTAGCTCCAGCGCCCGGCCTCCACGCACGACACCGGAATGATCGTGGTGCGCTCGGCCGGCACCAGCAGGGTGAGGTTCGCGATGCGGTTCTGTTTGGCGCCCACCAGCTCCTCGCCGTCGACGATGAGCACGTCGGAATCGGACCGGTTCTCGACCGCAAGATTGGGGACGCTGCCCTCCTTCTGCACTTCGCGCACGGAAACCAGCCCGGAGTTCAACCCCTCTTCCAGAAGCAGGTAGCGGACGGAACTCCGGAGATCCGAGGACAACGGGAAAACGGTCAACCCGGCGAAGTGCGTGGCCCTTCCGATCGAGAGGTCGGACAGCGCGGTCCTGGCGCTGGCGATGGGGGGTTCGGTGGTGCGGGCGGTGGGTTCGGCGGTACGCGGGGTGGCTTCGGCGGGGGATTGATGGCGCATGATCGTCTCTCCTTGTATATTGTCAGTAATCACCAGTTGTCATCAGTATACAGACTCGGTTGGCCCATGTCAACAGTAGTTGTCAGCTTAGACCAGTAAACGACACTTGAAGCAGGCGAGCAGACGCCGGCGGTCCTGAGAGGCAGAGAATGGGCAGCTACACGACGAGCGAGCTGGAGCGCGACACCGGGTTCGGCCGGAGGACGATCGCGTACTACGTGCAGGAGGGCCTGCTGCCGCGGGTCGGCCGGCGAGGGCCCCGCACCCGCTATCCCGAGCTGGTGCGGGATCGACTCCTCTTCATACGGCGCGTACGCGAGGCGGAGGCGGAGAGCGAGATCCGGCCGGTGCCCCTCCGCGACCTGCGCGAACTGTTCGAGGCCCTGCCCCCCGGGCTGGTCGCGAGCGTCGCCGCCGGCGACACCCCGATGACCGCCGACGTCGTTTCCCTCGCGTCCGTCGAGCAGCGTTCCATGGTCGACCGGGTGACCGCGCTCAGGAAGCGGCTCCTGGCCCAGGGGCCCGCGCCGACTCCCAGGCGCCCGTTCGACGAAGACCGGACGCCCGACGTGCGGGCCATGGAAGAATTCGAACCCCCGGGGGACATGGATGAACTCAGGGTGGCGATGCACCGGGACATCGAGGACCCCGGCGCGATGTACCTGGCCGCCCCTCGGTCCCCATCCCGGTTCGAAGACGACGTGGCGGCCGACGCCGTTGACCGGCATCGGAGCACGGGCGATCCGGACGAGGAAGCCGATACCCTCGCAAATCAGTTGTCGTGGGTGCTGAATGAGCTGCGGTCCCAGGCCCGGCGCCGCCGCGAACTCGCTCCGGACTCCATCGACACCTGGTCGCAGGTCGAAGTCAGTTCCGACATCCGGCTCTCGATCCGGGGGATGGCGGATGAGGACGCGTTCCTCCTGCGCGTCGCCGGGCGCCTGCTGCGGCAGGTGCTGGAGAGCCGCAGTCCGCGGGTCGAGCGAAGCTCGAGCGAACCCGACGAGTAGGCTCCGGACCGGCGGGCAGCGGGGCCTCGAGGCCGTGGAGCCGAGCCGCGGTCCGACCGCGATCGCGGTGCAGAGCGCCTGCCGCGCGATCAGCCTGGAATCGGCCGACGTCCTGAGCACGCGCCCCGTCGGAGGTGGATGCATCAACCAGGGCACCGCACTTCGCACCACGCGGGGCGACTTCTTTCTCAAGTGCAACCGGCAGGCGGATCACGACTTCTTCGGCGTGGAGGCCGAAGGCCTGGCGGCGCTGGCGGCATCGGGCGCGGTGCGGGTGCCGTCCGTCGTCGCAGCGAGCGGGCCCCGTGACGAGGTCGCCTGGCTGCTCCTGGAGTGGATCGAGGAGGGCCGGCCCGGCAGAACTGGCTGGATGCGGCTGGGCCGGGAGCTGGCCGCGCTGCACCGGGACCCGGGCCCGGGAGGGCCGGATACGCGCTTCGGGTGGAGCGGCGACAACCTGATCGGATCGCTGCCGCAGCCCAACGGGTGGAGCGACGACTGGGCCGGCTTCTGGGCGGAGCGCCGCATCCGACCCCTGGCGCGGGAGTTGCGCGCGCGGGGCGCCCTCTCGGCGGCCCAGGCGAACATCGTGGAAGCGGTTGCCGAGCGCGCGGGCGAACTCCTCGGTCCGGCGGCGGCGGCCGACGGCCCTTCCCTCCTCCACGGCGACCTCTGGTCCGGCAACGTGCTCTTCGGCCGCAGTGGGGCGCCCGTGCTCATCGATCCGGCGGTGTACGTCGGGCACCGCGAGGTGGACCTGGCCATGGCCGACCTGTTCGGCGGCTTCTCGGGGGCCTTCCGCGAGGACTACGAGGATGCCTGGCCGCTCCAGCCCGGCCATCTGCGGCGGCGGCCCGCGTACCAGCTCTACCCGCTGCTGGTGCACGCGCGCCTCTTCGGGGGCGGCTACGCGGCGTCCGCGGCAGCCGCGGCCAGGGCGGCGCTGGGGGAATAGGGGCGGCCGGCTGCCGGCAGATGGTGTCGTTGGCCGGCGCGTGCCGGAAGTCGTCTCATTCGTGCATGGCAAACCCCCGAGTGACGTGTAGATCAGGTCCATGGCATCATCAACCGGCGGCTGAGCACGGCCGACATCTTCCTCACCCGGGACCGCGGGTTCTACAGGACCTGTTTCCCGGAGTTGGGCGGGCACACTCCAGAGGTCTGACGGGGCGCCGTTCGTCCGGCGTTTGCGCTGTTTCGCCCGGGGCCTCCCGCCCTGTCGGGACAGGACGGCGTGCCGCGGGTCTCGCTCGCGGAAGCGCTGGAAGCCTTCGGCGAGAACAGTCCCGCGCTGCGCATCGTCCGGGCCGAGGCGGCGGGGATCGCGGGGCGGGCGCGCCAGTCCCGCAGCTACGCCCTATTCTCTAATGCAGGAGATTGCTTGACCTGAGATGCGCGGTCACGGCGCCGATCATGAGGGGGCGGATGCGATAGCGGGGCCGGGCTGCGTTGTCTCCCGCTCCCTTCTCCACGGAGAGCTTCTCCCCGGTCGCGGCCGGGACCGTCTCGATCACCCGGCACTCCTCAAGCGACCGGAGGATGTGCAAGCTCTCGGGGCCGGACATCCTTGAGATTTCGCAGTACTCGTCCGAAGTCAGGGTCCCGTGGTCGAGGATGGCTTTGAGGGCGAAGCTCTGCTCTCGATCCAGGTTGTCGATGCCCGACTCCAGCGTGCTCAGCGGCTGCACGAGGAGACTTCCGGCGGTCGAAGTGAAGTCCGCCGAGCGCAACCAATAGAACAGCGCCAGGCGGGGGGATCCCCGGGAAACGCGGTGCAGTCGCTGGAAATAGTCGGATTCGATCAGGCCCTCCTGCTTGCCGGAACCCCGCAGCCGTCGCGCCCGGCGCCGCAGCAGCGCCCTCCCGTCGTGTGGTTCCGCGAAGCGCAGGGGGAGCCCGCTCAGCCGGTGCCGCGCCAGAACCGCCTGACGCAACCCTTCGGGGGAAAGTTCCCCCAGAGTGACCCGCTCGATGTCGTGTACGAAGGCGGGGGCGCGCTTCTCGAGGAGCTGCCAGGCCGTCGACGTCATGGCCGCGATCCAGAAGACCCTCGATTCGGTGCGCGACATGAAGGTCAGAAGCCGCTCGAACAACCTGGCTCCTCCGGGCGCGCGCATGTGCAGATGTTCCGTCGCCTCCAGGATGGCGAAGCCCGGAACCGACCCCTGCGGTGCCTCCAGCACCCGATCCGCGAGCGAGTCAAGGTCACCGGCCTCCCCGAGTCTCAGCCACCCGGCCAGGGATCTCGCGAGATGCGCCTCTTCCTGGACGCGGGTGGTGAACCTCTGCCTCACCCCGCCCGGAGCTTCTTCGGACAGGCGGTTTGTGACGACATTCAGGAAACTGGTCACGCCGACGCCGGGCGATGCGATGACGACCAGGGACCTGGCCTCCCCGTTCGCTCGCCGGGTTCGAGTTGCCTCCACCGCGGCCAGGGCGTCCTCGCGCCCCGCGAGCAGCCGCGCATCGACCAGCGGTTCCAGCGAGAAGAGGCGCCGGTAAACGACCGGAAGCGCAGCCGGGTACTCATCTGCGTATGCGAGAGAATGTTCGCGGCGATCGATGATGTCCGCGGCAGATGGAGCGAGGCCCATCCTCGCGCCGAGCGGCCGCAGGAATCCGAGGGCCCACGACACGGCCGCGGTCGTGGCGGCGGCTGCCTGGGCGGACAGCCGCCGCGTCCGGTTCCATGCCCGGACGAGCGTGGCCGACAGAACTGTGCGCGCTTCGAGATAGCCCGCGGTCATCCGGTCGGCGGTCGCCTGTTCGATCAGTTGGCGCGAACCGCCGCCGACTTCGGCAGCGACCCTGCTCTCCGCCGTTAGCAGCGCCTCGCGCAGGAGTTCGCGCGCATCCGCGGCCTTGTTGCCGGCGCGGGCAAGGCCGTTGACGACCAGCACCGCGGGATGTGGCGCGGCGAGATCGCGCCGATCCCCCGCCTCCGCGACGGCGGCCTCGTAGCCGTATCCCGACACCTCCCGGAGCTCGGCGACCTCCGAGCCAATCCGGTACATGGCTTCACGGATTGCCGAAGGCGCGGCGCGCATGCGTTCGCGGCGCAATAGATCGAACGCGTGGAGGAAGGTCTCGCGCAGACGCACGGTGCGGGGGTCCGCCCCCGGTTTCCTCGGGGGATCTCCGGGCGCCGGGATGTCGTGGAGGGCCAGGGCGCCGGGCATCCGCTCCCGCACCTCGTCCAGACCGTGGATCGTCTCCTCTACCGCGGCCGTCAGCGCCTCGAACACGGCGTCGGGCTCCGGCAACGCGCCATGGAGCTGTTCAAGCGCCGCATCTGTGCGTCGCCGCTCGGCCTCCAGAATCGATGCCAGGTCCCCCTCGTTGCCAGCCAGGTCCTCCTCGCCGGTGGCCGGGTCGTCTTCGGAGGCGGCCAAGCCCGCGGCCCGCTCCCTGCCTCGGCCCAGTTCGACCGCGACCTCGGCCAGCACGGCATCCGCCTTGCGGACGGTACGCGACCAGTCTCCACGGAGCTCGCCGAGAATCCCTTCGACATCATGGCGCATCGCGACCAGACCCCGGTACAGCTCCAGCCGGGCCGCCACTCCCTCCGCCCAGGCATCCCATTGTGCGGCCAACTCCCGCTGGCGTCCGGGGCCCGGACGACTCGAGGGCGGATCGGCCGCGAAGGTGCCGGCTACCGCCACCGAGGCGGCCAGGGATTCCTCCAACTGCCTGAGGTCGACGCTCCACCCGGCCCCGGCAGCCCGTTCGACCTCGTCGATGAGCGCCTGCAGTTCGGCCTGAAGCGCCGCGCCGGTCGCCCGGTGGGCCGAGGTGCCCTCCGGGAGCCGCCCTTCCGCGGCGGAGTCGGCGGACGGCACTGAGCGCGCATCCCGGTCATCACCGCGCGGGGACACCTCGGCCGAGAGGGCCGGCTGCAGCACGGCGGCCGCCCAGTCGGCCCATGCGCGCTCGAGGTGCCCGAGCCATTCGGCCCGGTCGTGCTGGCTCCGGCGGAAGGCGTTTGCCTGGTCGCGAAGCACCACCTGGTCGAGGTGCTGGCGGGCCAGCCGCGCCACCGGGACGCGGCGCGCCCGGCCCCGCCAAACCACCAGGCCGAGCACGCGCGCGGCGGCTCGTTTGATCGCGCGTATGGTACCGACACCGGAGACGCTCGCGGAGGGCGACCGGGAAGCCGGCGCCTGCAGCACGGCCGGCAGCTCGCGCGCCGACGCCCGCGCGCGATCCGCGGCCGAGGCGAGGGATTCTTCCAGCGCGGTGGCGGCAGCGCGCCCGGTCAGAGCGGCCCGCAGGGGCTCGACTACATCATCGGCGACCAGTTCGCGATACCGCGCCAGGGCCTGGGGTGCATCCTCCTTTCCCTCGCCGGCACTTGCGGTCAGCGCGCGTTCGTGCGCACCCGCGGCCCGCTCCAGCGCACGGCGGACGGGCAGCCAAACCGCCTCGTAGCGCCGCCAGACCTCCGCGAAGGGTTCGTGGACCGCGGCGGAGATGCGGGCGACGATGTCGGAGTCGGTGGATGGCCCTGGCGCGGTGCCGTGCGTGTTCGGCGCGGCGTCGCTCATCGCGCACTCCGCTCAACCGGAGTGGACGCTTCCGGCGCTTCGACCATCGGATACCAGTCGTGTTCCGGCATGAGCCCCGCGCCGCGGAAGCCGTCGCGGGCGCGCTCGGTGATGTCGCTCTGCATCAGGAACTCGAAGCGGGGATCGAGCACGTAGGCCTTCACTCTCACGCGGGTGACGAACGTGGTGCGGAATTCGTCTCCGACGAGCACTACGATGGGCCTGTTCAGGAAGACGTACCGGGAAGTCACCGCCGCCTCGAAGGCGATCTCCCTGGCCTTGCGCTCGTCCACCCGTCCCGGCAGGTAGAGATCGGTCACGACCTGGCAGTTCAACTGCCCGGCGTTGGCGTTGGCGACCTGCTCCTCCACGACCTGGGAGTTGGGCACGGTCACCAGGTTGTCGTCGGCGGTCACGATGCGCGTCGACCTGAGGCCGATCGACACCACCTCTCCGTAGGTGCCCCCGACCGAGATCTTGTCGCCCACCTGGAACGGCTGGTCGAAGACGACGATCAGGCCTCCGAACACGTTCTTGAGCAGATCCTGCGCGGCGATGCCGAGGGCGAGGCCCAGCGCCGCGCTCGCCGCGAGGAGTCCCTGGGCGTCCACCCGGAAGACGGTGCGCAGGATGAGGTAGGCTGCGATTCCCCAGAGCGCCATGCGCGTGATGGGGATGAGCCACTTGAAGGTGAGCCGGCGCCTGACGCTCCGTTCGGCCAGCGTCTCAAGGATCCATGCCAGCGCCCGGATCAGGAAGTGAAAGACGACGATGATGACCAGCGACCAGAAGATGCCCACCCCGAGACTCCGGACTTCCTCGGTCGCTTCCTCCAGATCAAGGGCGACGCCGGCGGTGTCCGGCTGGCCCGCGGCCACAGCGCCGCCCTGCTCCATCACGTCCAGCCGGGATAGTATCAACTGCTGTGCCGCAGTGATATCACTCAGTTGGGCGGCGAGGGAGTCGAGCGTCGCCTGGGATGGGAGAGCCTGCTGCTGAGGGCCGGCCGCGTCCGCTTCGGTGCCGGGAACGGCAGCCTGCTCCGTCCCCGTGATCACCACTGTGCCGGACTCCGAGTCTGGCGGCACATCCGCGCACGCCGCCATCGCCATCAGAAGCAGGATCCGGCTCGCAGCGCGCGAGAGCAACCTGGGGGCGTCGCTCCCGCTGTCTCGTGCAGGCGCGTGCCGACTCAGCCGCCACCCCCGGGAAGGTACTTTGACGGAATCGGGTGGTCGGGTCCTTCCCCGAGCCAGAAGATCGACACCACCCACCAGCGCGACCCGTCGTTCATCAGCTGAATCGAGTTGATGCCACGGGTGAACGGCTCCGGGTCGCTCGCGCTCCGGCGCGACTCGTAGCTGCTGAACGCGTGCGCGATGACGCCGTACTCCTCGGTCACCCGGTGGATCTCCACCTCGTGGAAGCCGTTGGCTTCAAGCGACTCGCCGGCCACCTCCGCGTACTCGTCGGGCGTGATCACCCTGCGCGCCCAGGTGGACCCGCCGCCGGGGCGTCCCACCGGGCTGAGAGTCGCGCCGGACACGAACAGCGACCGGAAGCGGTCCCAGTCGCGCGCCACGCCCGCGTCGCCGGAGATGACGTCGTAGAGGGCCGTGATGATGCCGTCGATGGACGCGACGTCGGCCGGGTCGGCGGCGGGCTGCTGGGCGGTGGCGGGGGTTGGCGCCCAGGCAGCCGCCACCCCGATCACGAGGACCGAGGCGGCCAGCCATGCCACGGAGACGGGGCGGCCTGGAGGACGTTGGCGCGTAGCGTTCATAGGTGCGGATCCGTGATTGGGAACGCCGGGCAACTCCGGCAGTTCGAGGCTACATGATCACCCGCCGCATGTACTGCCTCACCTTCTCCATGTACTTCTCGAAGAAGTGCTTCTGGATGTCGTTCATGTCGAGCTCGCGGCCCTGGATGTAGGCCTGCTCGATGTCGGTGGTCATGTCGAGCGGCGTGCCCGTCGTGATGAGGAAGGTCGCCTGCTTGCCCGGCTCCAGGGAGCCGACCCGGTCGTCGAGCCCCATGAACTCCGCCGGGTTGATGGTCACCGCCCTCAACGCCTCGTCCTCCGGAAGCCCGAACGCAACCGCCACCCCGGCCTCGAAGGGCAGCCGGTTCGAGTACAGTGAGCCCGAGCCACCGGAAATCGCGAAGCGCACCCCCGCTTGGTGCAGCCGCGCCGGCATCGAGTACGCTCCGTCGTAGCCCTCGTAGTCACGGCCGGGGGCGGCCATCGTCGACGTCAGGATCACCGGGATGTCCTCGGCGACCAGGCGGTCGGCCACGTGGATGGCGTCGCGGCCGCCGCGGATGACGATCCTGAGGTTCTCTTCCTGCGCCCAGGTGACGGCGTCGTTGATCTGCGCCGCGCCGTCGGCCGCGACCACGACCGGAAGCTCCTCTTCGAAGACGGGCATCATCGCCAGATAACGCGAGTCGCTGCGTACCTCTTCGCCAGCGGCGACCGCGTCCCGATACGCCCGCGCTTCGGCGAAGAAGCTCTTGAGTTGCTGGACTTGCTCCTCGTAGCTCGGCGGGTCCTCCTGCTGACCGAAACCGAAGCCGCCGAAACCAAAGAAGCGGCGGGGGTTCGGGTTGGGCCAGTTCACGTTGAGCGCCGCGGCCGACTGCATCGACATCTCTTCCCAGCTCCAGCCCTCGAGGGCCATCGCCGAGGACATGCCGGAGACGAGGCCGCCGTCGGGGGTCGTGAGCGTGGTCAGCACGCCGGCCGAACGCGTCGTGCCGATGTGTCGGCTCTCGGCGTTCACGGCGACATCAGCGCGCACGTTGGGGTTGAAGTCCCCCAGTTCATTGATGTCGTTTGAGACCCCCACCGCCCCGATCTCGGCGATCCCCACCGTGCTGTAGGCGTCGATGAGCCCGGGATAAATGTGCTTCCCGGTCGCGTCGACCACGCGGGTCCCGTCCGGAATCTCCAGGTCGGCGCCGACCGCGGTGATCACCCCGTTCTCGAAGAGGATGGTCCCGTTCTCGATGACACCACTCGTAACCGTGTGAATTGTCGCCCCCTGCAAGGCCATCGGCTCGGCCTGCGGGGGCACCGTCATCCGCACCTGGGCCTCGACGGCCGTCGGCGCCAACAGCCAAAGCGCCAGGGCCGCGCAGGCGGTGCCGCCCGCCCGTGTCCGGGTTCCGTTCATCGCCCGTCGCTCGATCGTCGTCATCAGTTTCTCTCCATCTGAGCGTTCCGGTCGCCGTTGCCCTCCACGGACAGGATGGCCTGGATGAGCTGCGTGCGTTCCTCCGCGATCCGGTCCCGCAGGGCCGCGTCCTCCTCGAGCGAGAAGTACCGGCGGCCGTCGACCCACGTTTGCTCGGCGCGCGAGAACTGCGACAGCGGGTTGCCGCTCCAGATCACGAAGTCGGCGTCCTTGCCGGCCTCCAGCGAGCCGACCTGGTCCTGGATCGCCACGGCCTGCGCCGCCTGGTTGGTCACCGTCGACATCGCCTGCTCCGGGGTGAGCCCGGTGCGCAGCAGCTTGCCCGCCTCCCAGTTCATGCGGCTGGCGATCTCGCTGTTGTCCGAGTGCAGCGAGGTCACGACTCCCGCCTCGATCAGGATGCGGGCGTTGTACACCGTCGCGTCGTAGGCCTCCATCTTGAAGGCGCCCCAGTCGCTCCAGACCACGGCAGCGACCCCGGACGCGGCGAGTTCGGGCGCGATCTTGTAGGCCTCGACCCCGTGCTGCAGCGTCTGGACCCGGAACCCGAACTCCTCGGCCAGCCGGACCAGCGCCAGGAACTCGTCCGCGCGATAGCCGTGCGACGAGATCAGGAGCTGCTGGTCGAGGATGTCCAGGATCGCCTCCATGCGCAGGTCGCGCCGCGGGGGCAGTCCCTCCTGGTTCTCCTCCCACTGCTGCCACTCGCGCTCGTAGTCGCGCGCGGCCATGAAGTGGTCGCGGATGATCTCCTGCACGCCCATGCGGGTGTCGGGATAGCGGCCCTGACGCCGCTTCGGGTTCTCGCCCAGCGCGAACTTCACGGTGCGCGGCGCGTTCTCGAGTTTGAGATCCTCGGGCAGCGCCCCCCAGCGCATCTTCACGAAGACGTTCTCGCCCCCGATCGGATTCGCGGAACCGTGCTTGATGTGGGCCGTGGTGAGCCCGCCGGCCAACTGCCGGTACATCCAGATGTTGTTGTGGGTCACGACATCGCCCATGCGCACCTCGGGGACGATCGCGAAGCCGCTCTCGTTCACGGCGCTCACGCCCGAGTGGATATGCGGATCAATCATCCCCGGCGTGACGTGCTTGCCGGTCGCGTCGATCTCGACCGCCCCGCCGGGCGCGTCGAGGTCCATGCCGACCGCCTCGACCGTCCCGGCGCGCACCAGGAGGTCGGCGCCCTCGATGATGCCCTGCGGCCCCTGGGTCCAGACCGTCGCGTTGCGCACCACGACCGCGGCGGGCTGCTCCGGGATCGAGGTGCGCCCGTAGTCCATCATGGGCCGGATGAAGGGCAGGTCGATTTCGGGCACGTCCATCGCCACCGTCCCGCGCGCGGCACCCTCGAAGGGTTCGCTGCGAATGCCGCGGAAGGACGGGTCAGCCCCATTGGGCAGCGAGGTCCATCCGAAGAAATCGTCGCCGCGCACCGAGCCCGACAGGAGCGCCATGCCCTGATAGCCGAGGACCTCGCCGTTGAAGCGGACGTCGATCCGGCCGGTCTCCGCGACCGCGCTGGCCGACTCCAGGTCGATCCGTGCGCCGCCCGGAAGTTCGGGCCCGGTGCTGGCGATATCGAGGTAGCCGCGCAGCCGGTTCAACGGACCCTCCAGGACGAGAACGGCTTCGAAGCCCCACTCGTCGTCCGAGGCGATCTCCCAGCTTCCGCGCGGATCGATCTGCGCCGGGCGGGTCACGCCGTAGACCCTTCCCTGCACCCATACGTCGCGGACCGTCGCCTCCTCGGCGAAGATGTCGCCCTCGCTCACGATCAGGTTGGCCACCTTGCCCTCGGCGATGGTCCCGTGGGTCCGATCGATGCCGAGCCAGGATGCGGGCGTGGTGGTGAGCGCCGCCAGCGCATCGTCCGCCTCGAGCCCCCGCGCCACCGCGACGCGCAGATTGGGCAGGAACTCGTTCAGCGACGAGAGGCCGTCGGTGGTGATGGCGAAGCGGACCCCTGCATCGGAAAGCTGCGCCGGGCTGGTGGGCGCCAGATACCAGTGGCGCAGATCGGCGAGCGACGCATCCAGCGCTGCCCCCGGATGACCCACGTCAGGGGCGTCCGGGAAATCGAGCGGAACGATGAGGGGTTCGGTGCGCCCGCGCAGCACGTCGATGAGCCTGTATTCCAGGCCGTTCCCCCGGTACCACGCATCGAGCCCGAACTCCGAGGCGAGATTGTGCGCGCGCAGGTATTCCTCCTCGCTGCCGGTCTCGAAGATGACCGGCTGATCGCCGTCCGCCGCGTCTTCGAGCGCCGCCAGGGCTTCGCTGGTCTCCGGAGGCAGGAAGGCGCGGCCGCTCGCCTCGTAGGCATTCCAGGCGCGCTCGTACCAGTCGGCGTCCATGAACGTCTGCTTCATGAGCGAGATCGTGCCCATGGCGGAGTTGGGATACGATCCGCCGAGTTCGAAGGAGCGCTGGAAGCCGATGGCCTGGGCGATGTCGGGGCGCAGCACCCGGTCGCGCACGCCTTCCTCCCCGAGATTGACCAGCGAGGCGGTGCCCCGGAAGATGCCCTGGCTGGGAACGGCCAGCGCCGCCCCGAACCCCTGCGAGCGGAGTGCCGCGCGCCGGTCGGCGTCGTCCTGCAGGTTCCGCGTCGTGGAGAACCACGCGCGCACCTGCGGATTCCAGTGCGTGGGACCGACGTCACCGCCGTCCGGTACGTCGTCCATGCCAAGGTCCGCGTGCGCGTCGATGAAGCCCGGATAGACCGTGAGCCCATTGAGATCCCAGACCCGTGCGCCCGCCGGCGCGCCGCCTCGCCCGACCTCCTGGATGAGGCCGTCGCGGATCACGATCGTGGCATCGTCCATGACCTGTCCCGGCCCGGTCACAACCCGCGCCCCAACCAGGGCGTGGAATCCGGTGCCGTTGTCGCGCATGCCCTCAATCGGCTGGGTCCGGGTCGCCTGCTGGGCCCCCGCACCAGTGGCCAGGACGGCCGCGAGCCCCATTGTACCGAGTATTGCCTTCACGGAACCCCCCATTTGTCACCCCTGCGTGAATCGCCTCGTTTCCAAAACCCGGCCGGCCCGCCTGAGCCCGTCGGGACCGAGCAATATTGATGACTAGTCTTCGCGTGGCGTCCGGTCAATTCGGTTCCCTCGATCCTCTTCGGGCGGGGCGTCCGAACCGCGCGGCAGTGTTCTGGAATCCGGGCCCGGGGCCCGCGCGGACCTTGGCAGCGTGTCGAGTCCAACCCTGGCCGCAGACGCTGCGCGAGGGAGCGCAGCCCGGGCTTCGAGCCTCCTGACCGCGGCCGCGACCGCCGGACCCGCAGCCTCCTGTGAGCCGGTCCTCCTAAGCACTTCGCGGAGCCGGGGGAGCGCCTCCACGGCGTGGATCCCGGCGAGCGCGTTGGCGGCGTGCGTGCCCGAGGGCCCTTCGAGTGCACCCTCGAGGGCCGCGACCATCTGCGCCCTGTACGCCCCGTCGTCCGCCTTGAGAGGCCCGAGATCGCCGCGGAGCGCCGCGAGGGCGACGTCGACCCGATCCCCTGCGCCCAACTGCCTCAACGCGGCGGCGACCCTCTCCTGAACGGGCTCGCCGTCCGCGTCCCGGGTGTCACCCAGCAGGGGGATCAGGGGACCGACCGCATCAGTGTGCCCAATCGCCGCGAGTGCTTCGATCGCCCGGGCCCTGAGCAGCGCATCCTCGTCCCGGAGGACCGACGAGAGGGCCGGAACGGCTGCCGGATTCCCCAGCCGTCCGAGCGCGGCTGCCGCATCGCGGCGGGGTCCATCGCCCTCCCACAGGAGGTACTTGTCCTTGATCTCGCCCCCGGGCGCGGACAGGCGCCGGATGTGGATCTCCACATCATCCTCATAGGCCTCGCCTTCGTGACACAGTTCCTGCAGGACTTCGGCGAAGAGGTCGAAAAGAGTCCGCAGCCGTGCCAGGTCCTTGATGACGCCGGTCGACTGGAAGTGGAGTTCGTCCACACCCGCAGGGAACTTGCTCCGCCATCCTTCGTGGGCCTTTACGGAAAGTCGAATCTTCGGTTGCGCGGCGATGAGGCGCCGGATCTTCCGGTTGTCGAAGAAGCGTCGCACGCGTCCGGGCGCATTGCCCTTGATCACGAAGTCGTCGTCGAAACGGGGATGGCCGACCTCGATGTCCTGCATGCCCAGCCCCTTTCCGAGTTCGCTGAAGAGGCTCGCGCGGTAGATCTCGAACCTGAAGCCTTCCGGATTGAAGTAGGGAGCCCGGAGGCGGGTGTAGGTCTGGCTCGACTGGCCGGTGCTCACCGTGAAGGTATCGAGCGTGATGATCCAGTCGTCGGCGCGAACCTGGACGGCGGTAGGCGTGAAGAGGTCTCCTTCATGGAAACGGCCGCCCACCTCACCCGAGAGCTTCTGCCAGATCTCCTTCCGGCTCGGCCCGAAGAGGGACTTGAGGAAGCTCATCGCAATCGCACCACCGGGTGTTTGACCTTGAGGTCGGTCTTGCGCAGCAGATCGTGGACGGTGACGCACAGCCAGCGGTTCTCGTCAACCGAGTAGGTGACGCGCAGCCGGGGCGCCGTGCCCCTGCCGGGCGGGTTCAGTGGCAGCGCCGGATCCGCCTCGTTGAGGCAAAGGCAGAAGGCTCGCTCTCCCGCGGTCCGGGGCGTGAAGTACCGCGAGCCGTTCGGGCGCTCGGTCCATTCGACCGGACGACCGGCGACCCGCCCCACCTCGCAGACGAACAGGTTGATGTGCTGCTGGCCATCGAATCCGGGGGCGTAATAGCGCGTCACGAAGTTGTCGGCCGTCGGAAAGCAGGTGCCGCCGGGGATCAGCAGTTCGTACTCGGCCTCTCCGCCATCGTCTGGCAGCAGGCGAAGCGCGTAGTCGTGGTAGATGAAGTCCTGTACGTGCGTGCCTCCGGCGTAGATGCACGCACCTCGCGCGACGCTCGCGAAGGGGAGCCATTCCCGCACCTTCTCCCGCCCGAGCACGTCGCCCACGACGTTCCTTACTTCGGGAAGGAGGGTGGACCCGCCCTCGAGGATCACGTCGTCGATCTCGTCCCGGGGGACGCCATGCCGGGCGCGGAGCTCGGTGAGCAGGGCGTCGAGAAGCTCCCGCATGCGCGCGTAGAGCCCCTTCCCGGCGAGAATGTCGTGCAGGACGTCGTAGTCCAGCGTGCCGAACGACTCGTTCCGGAAGGTGAAGTCGCCCTCGCTCCCCGCGCTCGCGACCAGCTTCACGCGCTCGGCCTCCCACCGGAGCGCCACCTCCCACTCGGGCCAGTCGTGGAGCGCCGAGGGCACGAACCGCTCCAGAATCCAGCCGTCGACGTCGTCGCCGCCGAGTTCCACGGCCTGCTTCGCCAGGACCTCCGCCCGCCCGGTCTCCATCGTCCGTGCACCGTGGGTGCGGACCACGGCGGCCTCCATCGATCCGCCCCCGAAATCGAAGGCCACCAGGGTGGTGGGGCGTCCGACGTCCACGCCGTAGCCGAGCGCGGCCGCAACGGGTTCGTCGAGCGTGCGGAACACGACCCCGGTCGGCCGGCCCTGGAGGCGCGCCCAGACCCGCTCCCACCAGCCGTGCCGCTTCAGGCTCCGGACGATCGCCTGCAGTTCGGCCCGGTACGTCTCGTAGAAGCCGCTGGGCGTGGCGATGGTGATATCGGCGACCTCTTCGTCGAAGCGCGCCTCGAGGGCGCGGACGACCTCGCGGAGGAAGAGCGAAGCGGCGTCCTGGGCGGTGACGCTCCTCCCGCCCACGCGCGCCATGACGCGGCCGCTCTCCATCCCGAGATGGCGCTTGAAGCCGCGCACGAAGCCCGCCGCCTGCCCGTCCCAGTTGTAGGTGACGGCTTCCTGGCCGATCAGGACCTTGTCGCCGTCCCCGTCCATGACGCATACGCAGGAGGGCATGACGGGCGTCTGCGTGACGGGTTCGAGCTTCGCGAGGTCCGGCAGGTTGACGATGTGCGGCCGGCCCGACCGGTCTTCGCAGATGGTCGTGTTGGAGGTGCCGAGGTCGACGGCCCAGTGGGTTGGCATGGATGAATCTACTGTCATGATGTATGGTGTCGAGTTCGCCGAGGACCACGAGCCAACCAGGATCACAGGCGATGGCTGGAGACAACTCCGATCGGGCAACGGCGGACCGGCGTGCGCCGGTGAGCGGTTCGGGGATCCCCGTGGGACTGATTATCGCGGTGGTGATCGGCCTCCTGGCGCTGCTCGGCATCGGTACGCGCTACTACGTCCACGGGGACGTGAACGCCATCCATTGCCTGTTCAGCGTATTTTTCTCGACCAATCTCCTGATCTGCTACTGGGAGATGTGCCTGTTCTTCCGCAGGGACTACGTCGCCGCGCGCGCGCAACATTGGCGCGAATGGCGGCGTGAGACCGGCCGCACCCCGGCGGTCGAGTTCCTGACCGCCAGGGTTCCGCTGCGCCGGATCCTGTCCCCGACGGTCTGGGCCGACGTCTGGGCGACGTACTCGATGATCGATTCGGCGTACGAGAAGCGCGGCAGCTTCGGCTTCGCTGCAGACATCGGCAACGGGTTCGTGACGCCCCTTCCGACATTGATCCTCTACGCGGCCTATACCCTCGAATTCCTGCCCGCCATCGTGGCCGGAATCATCGGGGCGATGCTCTTCTGGCAGTGGGTCTACGCGTCGTCGCTCTATTGGGTCAGCTTCTTCATGGCCCGGAGGCACATCCGCCTCACCAGGCGTGAACTCCTGGTCTACGTCCTCGGGCTCAACGCCGTCTGGGTGTTCATTCCGATGTTCGGCCTGTACGTCTCCATTCGTCTGATTCTCGACGGCACCTACGGCGTTTTGGGGTATTGATCGTTGCACGGGGCGAGACACGGATGGGTCGAGGTCGTCGCCGGCGTCATGTTCAGCGGCAAGTCCGAGGAGCTGATCCGGCGCGTGCGGCGCGCGCTAATCGCCGGAAGGCGAGTGCAGCTCTTCAAGTCGCACCTCGACGACCGCTATGGCGGCCAGTTCCGCATCTCGTCGCACGACGGCCGCCAGATCGACGCCGAACCCGTCTCCAACTCCGTGCAACTCGCCGAGAAGGTCCGGCCGGAGACGCAGGTCGTCGCCATCGACGAGGCCCAGTTCATGGATGACGGCATCTGCGAGGTTGTCGATGCGCTGGCGGACGCGGGGATGCGCGTGATCGTGGCCGGCACCGACATGGACTTCCGCGGCGAGCCCTTCGGTCCCATGGGGCTGCTCCTGGCGCGCGCGGAGCGGATCGACAAGTTGAACGCCATCTGCGTCGTGTGCGGCGATCCGGCGACCCGGAATCAGCGCCTCATCGACGGCAAGCCGGCGCCCGCGGAGGGCCCGACAATCAAGGTGGGCGGGGCCGAGACCTACGAGGCGCGCTGCCGGCGCTGCCACGAGGTGCCGAAGCGGGATCGGGCGCAAGGGGAGTTGTTGCTGCGGCGTGCGACCGAGGGCTGGGAGGGGGTGTAGCGCGCCGGCGCTATTCCCCCGGCACCCGCAGAACCGGATACGCTTCCCCGGCGCTCAGCCGGTTTGCGAGGAATCCCCAGTTGGCGAAGCCGTCGTCGGACTGCGGCTCAAGCAGGCTGAACAGCAGCCGACCCAGCGGCTGATCGACCCGGGCCAGCACGTCGCCTGATTCCGGGGTGACCCGGGCCGTTTCGTAGCTCCCGAAGAGGGTCTGCTCGTTGCGACCCTGGAACGGCTGCTCGGCCGTCTGCACCGAATCGATGCGGAACTCCTCCACATCCAGGGGCGTCGTTCCCGCCGGCTCGAGAGCGACGCCGTGCGCCGCGAGCCGCGTCAGGATGTCCTGCAGATCCGCGGGAACCAGGTAGGCCTCGGGTACCCGCTCCCGCAGCGTCGGCGCAAACGTCCCGTACTCGTACATCGGCGCGACGTACTGGGTATCGGCGCGCAGGAGCAGCGGGCGTCCGGTGAGCGGATGTGCTTCCTCAATGGTTGCGCCCATGAGGATGTCGACCGGCGCGGGTGACCGCTCGGGCACGGCGCGGAGCGCCAGCGAATCGCCCACTAACGTGACGGCATCGGCCTCCGCCACGATGGTCCGGACCTCGTTCGCGTGCTCGTGCACATAGTCCAGGATCTCTTCGACGAAGTACAGCGTCGCCAGCACCCGCTCCTCGAAGGACGCGTAGGAGTAGGCCTCGCTCAGGATCGCGATCCGGTTGCGCAGGCCGAGGTAGTTGTTGTTGAAGCGCGGGCGGTGGTCGAAGGTGTACCAGCCGGGCTCGCCCCCGCCGCGCGCGAACGCGTTGCCGTAGTAGTAGTACTCCCAGCCGTGCTTGTCGCGGATCTCCCCGGTCACGTGCGGTAGAAGCCCATCCCGCAGGAAGTCGTCGATTCCGGCCGGCGTGTTGGGGTGGAGCGGTGGCGAGTATGTGAGATGGTAGGCGTGCTGGGTCCCGTTGGTCGTATGCAGATCGACGGCCACGTGCGGGTCGTATTCGCCGAAGAGCCGCGCCACCGACCGCGCCTCGGGCGAGTCGAGCTTCATGTGATCGCGGTTCAGGTCGTAGCCCTGGGCGTTGGGCCGCTGCCCCATTCCCCCGAAGGGCCCGTACTGGCGGCCGCGGTTGGTGAGGGTCACCCGTTCGTTGCCGTCCGCGTTGTAGATGGGCCCGATGAGCAGGACCATCGACTCCCGCCATTCGCTGTGGCCGCCCGCCATGATGTCCCGCAGGAGCATCTGGAGGGCCTCCTTCCCGCACACCTCGCCAGCGTGGATGTTGCCCTGGAGATAGACGACCGTCCTGCCGGAAGCCCGGACCGAGGCCGGGCTCGCGTCCGCGACGTCGCCCACTACCGCGAGGGGAAGCGCCCGCCCCTCGTTGGTATGGCCGAACGTGGTGTAATGGACCGACGGCGAAACGGCCGCCGCGCGCTGCAGGAAGTCCAGGACATCGGCGTGAGAACTGGTCTCGCGATAGTCCGTGCGTTCCGCGCGCGTCAGGAACGAGTCGTCGGGGACCGGGGAGCTCTCGCACGCCGCGAGCACGGCCGCGACCGCTGCGAGTCCGCCGAGGAGCGCCCCCCGGCGAGCCGCCCGTCCCGTCTGCGAAGGAGTTGCATGTCCTGTTGCTGAACTCGTCATGTGTTCACCGCGCCTTTCCGATGGTCGGGTTGGTTTGCGCCACCAGCCCCAACCTATATTGCTGCCCGGCGACCGGCAGCAGCCGCATTCTGATGTCGCGCAGCGCCTTGATCTTCCCGTGGTGAGCAAATCGGCCATCATCGACCCATGAAGAGCGAGCGGCACCGACGAGCGACGGCGCGCGGCGGGCTGTGGAAGGGGCTCAATCCCGCGATGGCGCTGGCCGCCAAGGGCGTCGTCCTGGTCTTCGTGCTCGCCACGGTCCGGGACGTGGACGCCGCCGGTGCCGTCTTCGGCCGCATCCGCGACTGGGTCGAGGGCACGCTCGACTGGTTCTACATCCTCACCGTCTGCGCCGCCGCGTTCACTTGCCTGTTCCTGGTGTGCAGCCGGTTCGGCAGGATCCGGTTCGGCGACGACGCATCCGAACCCGAGTTCAGGACGTCGTCCTGGATCGCGATGCTGTTCTCGGCGGGAATCGGGATCGGGGTGCTGTTCTTCTCGGTTTCCGAACCGCTCTTCTATTTCGACACCAGCCAGACTGCCGGCTATCCGAACAACCCATTCGCGGACATGGCGGGCGCCGTGTTGCCGGACGAGCAGCGCGCCGTGCACGCGATGCGCGTCACCTACTTCCATTGGGGCATCCACGGCTGGGCCGCGTACGTCGTCGTCGGGCTGTGCCTGGCCTACTTCGGATTCCGCAAGAAGCTGCCGCTGACGCTGCGCTCCGCTCTGTACCCGCTCATCGGCGACCGGATCTACGGCCCCATCGGTGACCTGGTGGACCTGCTGGCGGTATTCGGCGGGGTCTTCGGCATCGCTACCTCCCTGGGTCTCGGGGCAAGCCAGATGGCCACCGGACTCAACGTGCTGTTCGACGTGGATCCGGGTGTCGTCACGCAGGTCGGGCTCATCGCCGCCATCTCGCTGGCGGCAACATTGTCGGCGGTCTCCGGCGTAAGACGCGGGATCCGCTTGCTGTCCGAGTGGAACATCGTCCTGAGCATCGTCCTGCTGGGATGCTTCCTGTTCCTGGGCCCCTTCACCTGGCTCGTCGAATTCGTCGCCACCTCCGTCGGCGCGTACCTGTGGCACGTGGTGCCCATGGGATTCCGGATCGCCGATGAGCCCGGCGAAGCCGCGTGGCAGAACGCCTGGACGATCTTCTACTGGGGATGGTGGATCTCCTGGGCGCCCTTCGTCGGCACGTTCATCGCCCGCATCTCCCGCGGACGCACCCTGCGCGAGTTCATCCTGGGGGTGCTGTTCGTCCCGACCGGCCTGGGGCTGCTGTGGTTCGGGGTTTTCGGCGGCAACGCGCTCCATCTGGAACTCAACGCCGCGGGCGGCGTCGGTACCGCCGGGATCATGGATCTGGTACGGGGTGCGAACTACGAAGCCGCGCTCTACGCGACCATCGGCCAGATGACTGACGCCGGATGGCTCGCGTGGGCCATGTCCGCCATGGCCACCCTCCTGTTGGCGACGTGGTTCATTACTTCGTCGGACTCCGGGACCCTGGTCATCACCACCTTCCTGAGCATGGGCGACGCTCACCCCCCGCGGCGGTTCCGCATCGTCTGGGGACTCGGCGTGGGGACGGTGGCCGCCGTGCTCCTGCTCGCTGATGGCCTCCAGGCCCTGCAGACCGCGGCCATAGCCGCCGCCCTGCCCGTGAGCGTCGTGCTGCTGTTCATGATCGCCGGGTTGCTCAGGTCGCTGTGGCGGGATCCGTGAGGAGGTCGGATCGGGGGGGATGGAGTCGGATCGATGGGGATCGGGTCGGATCGATGAGGATCGGTGGGGATCGATTGAGCCCGCTTAAGAAAACTTTCTTCCTTGGCGGGATTCTAAAGAAAGCGAACGGCCGGAACTTTTCGTTAGTCCTTTCCAACGAAGACGCTAACGAAAGCAAACGCCTCGAATCTTTCCTTACAGCGGCGCCAAGCTTGGCCTCCCCTCACGACACCAGCCCCGCCGCCGTCGCCACCTCGATCTCATCCATCCCAAGCCGCCTCAGCTCGCTGTTGACCTCGGCCAGCTCGTCCTCCCAAACGGCCTGGAGCCGCGTCAGGTGGCCTTCGAGCCGCTCCACCATGATCTCGTAGACCGCGTACATGCCGCTTCCGGGGCGCCCGTCGCCCTGCTCGGACATCGACAGCAGGTTGGCAAGGCGGTTGTTCACCCTGATGGGGAAGTTGAGGGGATCCTGGTTCGACTGGTTGCGCACCTGGTAGATGTCCGCCTCAACCGCCGACGCGCTCTCCCGCAGCCCCGCGCCCGCGCCGGCCAGCCGTTCGTCGTCCGACGCCTCCAGCCGCTCGTCGAGCTGCGCCTTCACGTCGCGGATGGCGATCACGGCCGAGTTGGCCTGGTGCACCCGGTCGCGGATCTCTACGCCGAACTCGTACTGGGCGACCAGATCCTCCTCGGTCACGTCGGTGATCCAGGGGTGGGGGCGGACCTCCACCTCGGTGGCTTCGCTGCGGTCGCCGACCGCCAGCCGCGCCGTGTACGTTCCCGGCGGGACCGCGGGCGCCATCGTGCGCACGCCCCAGAGGATCATCCCGGGGAAGGTCGCGGGCGGATCCGTCCGCAGGTCCCAGCGCAGCCGGTTCAGCCCTGCCTCCAACGGCAGCGCCGGACCCGCCCAGCGATCCCGCTCCTCGCCTTCCACGGCGGGCGCGAAGGTGCGCACTACATCACCCGACGCGTCCACGATCTCGAGCGTCGCATCCGCGGGCTCGTCGGCGAGCCACCACGAGAGCACCACCCCGTTCGCGGAACGATACGCGGCCGCGGGCTCGAACAGCACCAAGTCGCGCCCGGTCGTCCCCGGCTGCATCTGCCGCAGCGGCGCGATGTTGTCGAGGACCCAGAAGCCGCGCCCGTGGCTCGC
Organism: Gammaproteobacteria bacterium; assembly: GCA_009841185.1. GTDB lineage: Bacteria > Gemmatimonadota > Gemmatimonadetes > Longimicrobiales > Gaopeijiaceae > BD2-11. The sequence goes on along the minus strand of VXMG01000076.1, from coordinate 9,254 downwards.
CATCGCCAACTCGTCGTGCTCGGGGATCACGTCGGTGATCGGGATGTCGGGCAAGTCCGGGTTCAGCTCCTGCCACGAACCGCCGTCGTCGTAGGAGATGTAGACGCCGTGGTTGGTGCCGGCGTACAGCAGCTCCGCCCGGTTCGGGTCCTCGCGGATGGAGTTCACGTAGGCGTCGTCCCTGATTCCGTCAACGATTCGGGTCCAGGTCGCCCCGAAATCATCGGTTTTCCATATGTGGGGCCGAAAATCATCGAGTAGAGCGCGCCGCGCCGAAACGTAAGCCCGCCCCGCGTCGAAAACTGAGGCGTCGATAAGGCTCACGCGTCCGAAGTCCGGCATGTCCGGGGGCGTCACGTCGGTCCAGCTCTCGCCCCCGTCGCGCGTCACGTGCACGAGCCCGTCATCGGAACCCGTCCAGATCACGTCGATGTCGACCTTGCCGGGACCCACTGCGAAGATCGTCGCATAGACCTCGGGGCCGTTCATGTCGCCGGTGATGGGGCCGCCGGAGCGCCCCAGCGTCGTGGGGTCGGCGCGGGTGAGATCGGGACTCAGGACGTCCCAGTTGGTGCCGCCGTCGGTGGTCCGCCAGAGCCGGTTCGACGACGCGTACAGCACGTTGGGATCGATGGGCGAGAAGATGATGGGAAAGGTCCATTGCCAGCGCTCGACCATGTCCAGGGCCGGCTCCCCGGAGTAGAACCAGGGGTAGGGATTGACCTCCCGCGAGGTGCCCAGCCGCCGGTTGAACCTGTCGATGTAGCGGCCGTTGTTGGTGCCGGAGAAAAAGACGTCGAGGTCCTTCGGGTCGGGTGCGATGTAGCCCGGCTCTCCGCCGCCGGCGACGTAGTGAACCCCCATCGAGCCCGCGGTGATCGCGGGAGCGCGGGCTTCAGCGCCTGCGTTGGCGGTGGTGTCGGTGTCGTCGGCATCCGCGGCGGCCGCCAGGGCCTGCTCGAAACGGCCCGCGTTCCAGTCCGACGGCAGGCAGAGCGTGCTGTTGTCCTGCTGCGAGCCGCAGATGTGCCACGGGACGTGCGCCGTGGTGACGCCGTGGTAGAACTGGGCGGTTGAGAACTCCTGATCGGTCCAGTCGCTGCCGGTGGTGAAGCTCACCGCGCCGCCGCCGTCGTTGGCCACCACCACGTGCGCCGGGTCGTCGGGGTCGATCCAGAAGTCGTGGAAGTCGACGTGGGTGCCGTTGTCGATGACCTCGTACGTGGCCCCGCCGTCGGTGGAACGGAAGAACGAGGTGTTTTGCACGTACACCACGTCCTCGTCGTGATGGTCAGCGAAGACGTGCGTGTAGTAGAAAGCCCGTTGCCGAATACGGCGCTCGTCGTTGATGAGCTCCCAAGTGGCGCCCGCGTCGTCCGAGCGGAAGAGGCCCCCGTCGTCGTGCTCGAAGAGGGCGTAGACCCGGTTTGAGTTGGCCGTTGACACCGCCAGGCCGATCTTGCCGACGACGCCTTCCGCCGGCATGCCGGGGTTGCGGGTGATCTCGGTCCAGGTGTCCCCGCCATCGACCGATTTGAACATGCCGCTGCCCGGCCCGCCCGACGACATCGTGTACTCCTTGCGGAAGGCCTCCCAGACCGCAGCGTAGATCACGTCGGGGTTGTTGCGGTCGATCGCGATGTCGATGGCGCCGGTGCGCTCGTCGCGGAAGAGCACCCGCTCCCAACTGTCGCCGCCGTCTGTGCTCCGGAAGACGCCCCGCTCCTCGCTCGGCACACCGTACTTCCCGAACGACGCCACATAGACGATGTCGGGATCGGTCGGATGGATGCGGATCTTGGAGATCCCGTCCGACTCCCGGAAGCCGATGTGTTCCCAGGTCTCGCCCCCGTCACGGCTGCGGTAGACGCCGTCGCCGGGCAGGATGTTGCCGCGGATGCAGGTCTCGCCCGTTCCGATGAAGACGAGATCCGGATCGGTTTCGGCGACTGCAACCGCGCCCACCGAAGCCGACGTGATCTTGAAGTCCGTCACCGGGAACCATTCCTCGCCGCCGTCGATGGTCTTCCAGAGTCCGCCTCCGGTCGCGCCGAAATAGGCTTCCTGCGGGCGCCCTTTCACGCCGGAGACGGCGGTGGAGCGGCCGCCCCGGTCCGGACCGAGGTTGCGCCAGGAGTAACCGGCCAGGAAGGCCGAATCGAGGACGACAGGCGTCTGGGCGTGGAGGGTCGCGAGGGACGGGACGCGTACGCCGAATGGCGCGACGGTCAGGGCGGGAGCGAATGCGGAGAGTGTCGCGACGAACAGAAACGGCTTGAGTGAGAGGCGCTTCACGGTGGCGTTTCCTGTGGGTTCGGGAGCGGGGATGGGCCGGGTCAAGCTATCGGGGCGACGAAGGATGCAACAAGCTGGGGAGCCGGTCCACGGAGGCGTCTGCAGGGACGCTTGCGGGCGCGACGTGCAGCTGGGCGCGACAGTCGGCTGCTAACCGATTTGGTAGTCCAGGGTCAACGTGTGCTTGCCGTCCGCATCCACATGGATCTCCATGGTGCCCGACAGGCCCGCCAGCTCAGCCGTTCCAGACCCCGGCACCACGTGGCCGTCGGTGCGCGGCGGGGCTCCGGCTTCGGCGACTCCCCAGTGATGGAGCACAAACGTGCCTTCGCGGCCACCGAGCGTGCCCGAGACCTGTTCGGACGCGATGTATCCCGCGTTCTCCAGCGGGCCGTCGGCGCTTGCACGGCACATGAGCAGCCGCACGCGGCCCTCTCCATCCAGATCGCCTTGATATCGCTTGGAGACGCGTGCCTCCGAAAGGAATGGGCCTTCGCCTTCGTCGGCGTCGGGCACGGCATCCCAGCCGGTGATTTGGAAACTGGAGACGGTTTTCATGTTTAGGAGTCCTTGCGAAGGAGATGTTGAGCTCTCGCCATGGCCTGCTCCGGCCACCAGACCAGAAGCCGACCTCGTTTGCTCACCTCAAGATTGCGTAGCGCAATGATCATTTGGCCAGCGGATGTTGGAAAGCTCAACGGGCGAGGCTTCGTACCCTACCCCGTCGTCATGCTGTTCGTTGGCGTGGCGATCGTTACGCTCTCCGGCGGCTGCAGAAGTCTTCCGACGGACACCGTCGATGTCATGACCCTCCATTTCGATTTCGATGAGGGACCGCTGGGGTTCGTCGCGGGCTTCGCCGACTATCCTCCCGCGCATGAGGACATCTACGAATTGACATCCGGGCACCGGACGCTCCCACCGCCTCTGGAGTCGCAGTCCGGCCTGTTCATTTCCGGGGTCAACAGGAGCGACGACCTGTTCATGTTCTTCAAGGGACCCATCGCCGGCCTGACGCCAGGGGCGAGCTACGCCGTCGAGGTCAGCGTGGAGATCGCGACCAGCACACCGTCCGGTTGCGTCGGCGTCGGAGGTGCGCCGGGCGAGAGCGTCTGGATCAAGGCTGGCGTGACCACCGAAGAACCGCTCGCGGTCATGGAGGATACCTACGTGCGCATGAACATCGACATCGGCAATCAGTCCAACGGCGGTGCCCAAGCGGTGGTGCTCGGCAACGTCGCCAACTCGCGGTCGTGCGAGCAGTCCCCCGAATGGGAACTCAAGGCCCTGGAGAGGCAATCGACACCGGCGGGCATCTCCGTACCCGCCGATGGCCGCGCCTGGCTCCTGATGGGCGCCGATTCGGGATTCGAGAGCCGGACGGATGTCTATTTCACTCGCGCGTCGGTCACGCTGACGCCGAGTCCGGGGGGATGATCGGGGATGGCTGCTGCTGAATTGGGAGGTATGGCTGTGGGATCTTCGGCCAGGATGGTCGTGGTCGTCGGGGACATCACGAAGCTCGCGGTGGACGCGATCGTCAATGCGGCCAACCGGTCATTGCTGGGCGGTGGCGGGGTGGACGGAGCCATCCACAGGGCCGCCGGGCCGGGTTTGCTCGATGAATGCCGTACGCTCGGGGGATGCGATACGGGTGACGCGAAGATCACGCGTGGGTACCACCTGCCCGCGGATCATGTCATCCACACGGTCGGCCCGGTCTGGTCGGGCGGAAACACGGATGAAGATCGCCTTCTCGCACGGTGTTATCGCCGGTCTCTGGAAGTCGCGGTAGAGAACGACCTGGGGACGATTGCCTTTCCGGCGATCTCGACCGGGGTCTACGGGTTTCCGGTAGAGCAAGCCGCGCACATCGCGGTCCGCACGGTTGCGAGCTTCCTGAGTGCCTCGCCCAGCATCACGGACGTCATCTTCTGTTGCTTCTCGGAGGAATCGGCGGAGGCCCACCGGGCGGCAATGGAAGGAGCGTGAAGTCACGTCGTCTCGTTCATCCTGGCATTCCGGGGGAACGGAATCGACGACCCCAGGCTGCCGGCAGCCGGAGGAGTGCGACAAGTCGGACGAGCAATGGGAGCAATACCCACGACTCCACCCGTCGCGCCCGTTGCTCGAGAGAGAACAGCCCCGTTAGGGTACATACGATTCCCCACCAGACGGAGGACGATCCTCAAGACACGTGAACGACCGCAAGAGGCCATGACTTCCGGCGACATCCGTAACGCACCGGCCTACAGTTTCCCGGCGGCGGCCCGACATCTCGGGATGCCACCGGCCACCCTCCGCTCCTGGGTGGTGGGTCGGACCTACCGGCGGGGGGGAGTGTCGGTTGTGACCGCGCCTCTGATCCGAGCCCCTGCGGGAAGCGGGAACCTCATCTCCTTCAACAACCTCGTCGAGGCTCATGTCCTTCGGGCGATCCGGACCAAGGATGGTGTGAGGATGGCGGCGGTTCGGGACGCGATCAGGTATGCGGAGGAATCCCTCGGCATAGAACGGCTCCTCCTGAGTGACGAGCTTCGGACGTCGGGTCAGGACATCTTCCTGGACCGGCTTCGTGAGTTGATCACACTCTCCAGGTCCGGGCAGTTGGCGATGAAGCAGATGCTCTCAGCCTATCTGAAGCGCGTCGACCGGGATGATGACGCTCTCCCATTCCGACTCTATCCGCTTCGCCCGGCATGGTCGGGAGACAGAAAGCCCATTGTGATCGATCCCCGGGTTTCATTCGGTCGCCCGACGGTCGCTGGATCCGGTATATCTACCGCCGCTCTGGTGGACCGTGTGGACGCCGGTGAAGACCTGCAGACGCTCGCCGATGATTATCGCTTGAGCATCGATCAGGTCGAAGACGCCGTGTTCTACGAACGGGCCGCTTGAGCAGGGTCTACTTCACCGACCGGGACCTGGGTTACCGGATCTTTCCCGACGCGTTGGAAAAGGCGGGCCTGACGGTCGTACGACACGACGATGTCTTTGGGGATCCGACGACGCCTGATACGGAGTGGCTCCGGCGAGTCGCAAACGAGGGCTGGATCGGCGTCTCCGGAAACCAGGACATTCTGCGTCAACCGTTGGAGGTGGCTGCCCTTCGGGAGTCTGGGGCCGTGATGCTGGTGGTTGTAGGCACGCATGTCCCTGCCCATGAGCGAGCGCGCAACTTCATCAACACCTTGCCCAAGATCGAGCACCTGTTGGAGATCATGGAACCGCCCGCGGTCGCGAAGATCTATCGGCCCACGCCTAAGGAACTGGTCTTCGAGGGGAAGCCAGGTTCGGTCAAGCAGATTCCCCTGCCATCCCCGCCCAAACCCTAACGTTACATCAGGGTTGCACCCGTCCTGCGAGTTCGGCATTGCAGGATGCGGTCGGTCCCCTCTACCCCCCTACCCCAACTCCTCCAGCACCCTTTCCGGCCGCAACGGCAACCTCCTCATCCGCACCCCCGTCGCATCGAAAACCGCGTTCGCGATCGCCGCCGGCACCGGCCGATGCGACGGCTCCCCCGCCCCGTAAGGCCGCAGATCCGGCCGATCCGGATTCGGATCGCCGTTCACCATCACGACGTCGATGCGCTCGGGCGTGTCCATGTGCGTGAGGGTCGGGTGGGTGCGCCAGTCCACGCTTGTGACCTGCTCGCCGTCGAAGCGGACCTCCTCATAGAGCGTGCGGCTGATGCCGTGCAGGAGGTTGCCCTGGATGGTGCTCTCGAGGCTGTTCGGGTTGATCACCAGGCCGCAGTCGTGGGCGCACACCATGCGGCGGACCCACACCCGGCCGGTCTCGCGGTCGACCTCGACCTCGGCGATCACGGCGATCGTGGTGCGGGCGCGATACGCGTACGCGATGCCCCGCCCCGTCAGCACGCGCCCGCTGCCCACCGTCCCGGGTGACGGGCGCGCGTCCCACCCGTACGCCTCCGCCGCGGCCTCGACCACCGCGATCGAGCGTGCTCGGCGGAAGGCCTCGTCGTCGTCGGTCGCCCCGCGCAGCAGGCGCAGCCGGAACTCCACCGGGTCGGCACCCGCGGCCGCGGCCAGCTCGTCGATGAACGACTCCCCGGCGAAGGTCGTCTGCGGGCCGTTGGGGTCGCGCAGGTTGCCGGTGCGGAGCGGCGTCTCGAAGGCCAGCGGGAAGCGGACCGCCCGCGTCTCCTGGCGCCGGTTCGGGATGTAATACATCTCGTCGGGACCGCGCGCGCCGCCCGGAGACGGCCGCTCCGGCCGGAAGCCCATCAACTGCGCGATCAGCACGGTGCGGGCCTGGTTGTACCCGACGTGCGCGTAGTTGGCGATCCGGCCGCGATAGTCCAGCGCGACTACGTTGCCCTCCGCATCCAGCCCTCCGCGCAGGTCGATGGCGAACGCCGGACCCTTCGTGTCCCACGCCGTCTCCTCGTGCCTCATCCACTGCACCCGCACCGGGCGGCCCAGCTCCCTGGCCAGGTACGCGGCCTCGAAACCCGCGTCGTCCGCCGCCGTGCGCCCGTAGAGCTGCGGCCCGTCCATCCAGATCACCCGCACCTGCTCCGGATCCATCCCGAGGAACTCGGCGATCCCGGTCCGGTGGCTGTACGGTTTCATGTCGTTGGTGTAGATGGTCATCTGGCCGTCCGAGGGGTCGGCCAGGGCGTGGGCCGGACCGATGGCGGTGTGCCCGTGGAAGGGGATGTCGTACGCGGCTTCGACAACGGTCGCGGCGCTCGCCAGCGCTCCGTCGGGATCCCCCTGCGCCTGCGCCGCGCCGCGTCCGCCCGAGCCCGGCACGCGCTCCGCGCTCCGCATGTAGTCGAAGAGGTCGTCGGATGCCGGGAAGGGCGCCGTGGCGGGCTTCTCCCACTCGACCACGAGGCGTTCCGCAGCCTCGATCGCCTGCTCCTCGCGCTCGCACACCACGGCGACGTAGTTGCCCTCGCTCACCACGCGGATGAAGCCGGGCAGGTCGCGCACCGACGACCCGTCGATGGCCGCGAGCGTCGCCCCCGCGAAGGGCGGGCGCACATTCCGGGCGTGCACCATCCCCGGAAGCCTCACGTCGACGGCCCACTCGAGCGACGCATCGACCTTCCCCGGGATGTCGTAGCGCGGGATCGACTGGCCGACCAGCTTCAGGTCCTGCACCGGCTTGATGCCCGCGACACCGGTGGTCGCGTTGATGTTGCCCCCGGTCAGCGCGACATCGAAGCGCCCGCCGCCGATCAGCTCGCCGTAGGTGACCGTCCGCGTGGGATCGTCGCGCAGCAAAACCACGCCCTCGCTCACGCTGAGTCCCTCCACGGGCACGCCGAAATGCTCCGACGCCATCTCCAGCAGCACGCGCCGGGCCTCCGCCGCGATCCGGCGTCCGACCATGGCGTCACGCTCGATCGCATCCGAGCCGCCCGAGCCACCCTGGTCCACGGTCATGTCGGTCCGGCCCATGACCACCGTCGCCTGGTCGAAGGCGAGGTCGAGTTCGTCGCACATCATTTGCTGGGTGGCGGTCCCGGTTCCCTGGCCGCCATCGGTCTTGCCGACGTAGAAGGTCGCGGTGCCGTCCTCGTGCACGACCAGCCACGAGTCGAGCTGGAGGAAGTCGGGGTCGGGATAGGAAGCGGGCTCGGAGGACTCGCCCCCGGATGGCTCCGTCCCAAAACCCCATCGGCCCGCCCCGGCTGCGCCCACACCGCTCACCCCGAAGACGAACAGCCCCGAAGTCTTGAGGAAGTCGCGCCGGGATGTGGTTCCGCCCCAGCGCGCGAGGGCGTCGCCCACCGCTTTGGGCACCTGCCGCCCGCCGCTCATCGGTCCTCCCCTTCGGCCATCGCCTCGGCCGCGCGCTTCACCGCCGACTGGATCCGGTAGTAGGTCATGCAGCGGCAGAGTACCCGGTTCATGCCCTCGCGGATCTCGTCGTCGCGCGGGTTGGGACTGTAGCTCAGCAGCGCCGCCGCGGTGAGGATCTGCCCGTTCTGGCAGTACCCGCACTGCGGCACCTGCTCGTCGATCCAGGCCTGCTGCACCGGATGCAGCTCCCCGTTCTCGGGCAGCCCCTCCAGAGTCGTGATCTCGCCCGTCGAGCGCGACACCGGCCGGTTGCAGGAACGGATCGCGCGCCCGTCCATGAGCACCGTGCATGTCCCGCACTGAGCCAGCCCACAGCCGAAGCGCGGTCCCCGCAATCTGAGATCGTTGCGAAGGACATACAACAGCGGCGTCGACGGATCGACATCGAGCGTATGGGTTTCGCCGTTCACCCTGAGCGTGATTTCGCTCATCGGTGCATCCCCCTTCGAGCGGAAGGCCTCGTTGTCGCCGCGCAGCGCGCAGGGATGGAAACTTGCCGTGCCGGCTCGATCACCGCCACCCGCGAATCCGCGACCCGGCTCCTGCCGTCCCGTCCCAACCCTAACGTTACGTCAGGGTTTTAGCGCGCAAACGTTCATCTACCCACACCCGTCCTCCATTAGCCGCAACCAGCCCCCGGTTGCTGGGCCACAGGCGCCCACCTACGGTAGAAAAATCGGCCCACAACCGAGGGGCCGGACCATGGATTCGGAGGCAGCATGACCGACAGCATTCCCTCGCCGATCATTCGAGCCCCGCTGCTCGCGATCTCGCTGCTCGCCGCGATGTCACTGGCCGCGATCTCCCTCGCCGCGAAGCCCGCCCAACTCACCGCTCAGGACCCCATCTCCCTCCTCCCCCCCATGGAGTGGCGCTCCATCGGGCCGGACCGGGGCGGTCGCTCGATCGCGGTGGCCGGCCACGCCGACCGCCCCTTCGAGTACTACTTCGGCGCGACCGGCGGCGGGCTCTTCAAGACCACCGACGGAGGCTCCACCTGGACCCCGGTGACCGACGGCCAGGTCGGCAGCGCCTCGGTGGGCGCGGTCGCGATGGCGCCGTCCGACCCCGACATCGTCTACATCGGCATGGGAGAGGTCCAGTTGCGCGCCAACG
>VXMG01000149.1:0-33538 GCA_009841185.1 Gammaproteobacteria bacterium | reverse complement strand
CACCACCGCCGCCACCCCCCGCACCACCTCGTCCGCCTTGATCCCCCGGCGGATGAGGGCGGCGCCGACGAAGCTGAACAGGGTCTGCTTCCCGCCGGGGAGTTCGGCGGCGACCACCGCCACCCCACTCGGCTCGGCGGCCAGAAACTCGTCGCCGTAGCTGCGGACCTCGTCCGCGCGGCGCGCCCGCATCCGCACCGCCCGGTAGGCCGCCCGGAAGGGGTCGCCGTCGCCGAGGGTGAGCTCGCTGGCCACCACCACGGTTTCGCGCCCCCCTCCCGCCTTGCTCATCTCGTCCAGCAACCGCTCGAGCTCCTTCTTCTCGTCGATGAGCTGGCGGGTCCGCCGAACCGCGTTGCGCGCCGGCGTCCGCAGCAGGCCGGATACCTCCTCGAGCTCCGCCTCGATCGACTGATAGTGCTTGAGGGCGCCCGGCCCGGTGACCGCCTCGATGCGGCGCACGCCCGCCGCCACGCCGCCCTCGCTCACCACCTTGAAGAGCCCCACTTCCCCGGTATGGCGCAGGTGTGTTCCGCCGCACAACTCGATGCTGATGCCGGGAATCGCGATCGTGCGCACGCGGTCGCCGTACTTCTCGCCGAAGAGCGCCATCGCGCCCGCCGCGATCGCCTCGTCGTATGTCGATTCGCCCACCTCGACCGGATAGTCTCGCCACACCGCCTCGTTGACGAAGGACTCCACCTGCTCGACCTCGTCCGCCGTCATCGGCCCGGAGTGGGCGAAGTCGAAGCGCAGCCGGTCCGGGGCCACCAGCGACCCCTGCTGCGTCGCATGCTCTCCCAGCACCGACCGAAGCGCCGCGTGCAGAAGGTGAGTCGCGGTGTGGTTCCGCTCAGTGTCGTGCCGGTCGTCCTCCGGGACCCGGGCCTGCACGCGCAGCGGCCCCACATCCAGCGGCGGCGGATCCCCCTCCAGCGGCCCGATCAGCGCCGTTCGCCCCTCCACCCGCTCGACCCGCTCGACGGTGAGGCGCCACCCGTCGCCGGTGACCGTGCCCTGATCGGAGATCTGGCCGCCGGCCTCCACGTAGAAGGGGTTCTCGCGAAGTTGCATGCCCCATTCAGCGTCCCCATCGCGCACTGCGATGACGTCTGTGGACACGCCTCGAAGATCGTACCCGACGAAGGTTTGCCCGGGGTCCTTGGTCAGTTGCCGCCAAGCGCGAGGATCTCGCACCGCCGTCTCCGCGTCGCCAGCAAGGAACTCCCTGGCGACCTTGACCCGACTCCGCTCCCGCTGCTCCTCCAGCGCCGCCTCGAACCCCTCCACATCCACCGAATACCCCCGCTCGCGGGCCATCACCTGGGTGAGATCGAGCGGAAAGCCGAAGGTGTCGTACAGGCGGAAGGCTTCTTCGCCACCGACTACGTCGTCCTGGGCGTTGGAGGCGGCAACCTCGAAGCGCTCCATCCCCCCTTCGATGGTCGTCAGGAAGCGCTCCTCCTCCCCCCGCGTGATCGACAGGATGTGCCCCGCCCGCTCGACGAGCTCCGGGTAGGTGTCGCCCATGGCCGCGATGACCGCGTCCACAACCTCCACCAGGGTGGGCTCGCGGCGCCCCAGCAGCCAGGCGTGCCGCACCCCCCGCCGCAGGATCCGCCGCAGCACGTAGCCCCGCCCCTCGTTGGACGGATAGACCCCGTCGCCGAGCAGGAAGGCCACGGCGCGGCTGTGGTCGGCGAGCACCCGGTAGCTCACCCCCTCCGGCGCATCCGGGTCGTATGGCCTCCCCACGACCTCGGCAGCGCGCTCCAGAAGCGGCCGAAAGAGATCGATATGATAGTTGGAGTCCACCCCCTGCAGCACCGTCGCCAGGCGCTCGAGCCCCGCCCCGGTGTCGATGGAGGGCGCCGGCAGCGGGTGCTGCACACCTTCCTCGTCGCGGTTGAACTGCATGAACACGAGGTTCCACAACTCGAGGAACTCGCCCCGCTCCCCCTTCTCCTCGAACTCGTCGACGGGCAGATCCAGACCCCGCTCCCTCCTCGGCCGCAAGTCGTAGTGCACCTCCGAACACGGTCCGCAGGGCCCCGTGTCGGCCATCTGCCAGAAATTGTCCTTGTCGCCCAGCCGGTAGATGCGCGACCGCTCGAGCCCCGCCACCTCGTGCCACAGCTCGGCCGCCTCGTCGTCGGTGTAGTGCACCGTTGCGTACAGCCGGTCCGAATCCATGCCCAGCTCGACGGTCAGGAAGTCCCAGGCGTAACGGATGGCCTCGCGCTTGAAGTAGTCCCCGAACGAGAAGTTTCCGAGCATCTCGAAGAAGGTGTGGTGGCGCGCGGTGCGCCCGACCTCTTCCAGGTCGTTGTGCTTTCCGCCGGCGCGGAGGCACTTCTGGGAGGTGACCGCGGTGCGGTGCGGCGCAGGCTCCTCGCCCAGGAACACGCTCTTGAACTGGACCATGCCCGCGTTGGTGAACAGCAGGCTGGGATCGTTCCCGGGAACCAGGGAAGAACTCGATACTACGCCGTGTCCGCGCTCTTCGAAGAAGCTCAGAAAGCGCTGGCGGATTTCAGCAGTTTCCATCTGCAACGGGCCGGTGGCGGGAAGGCGCCGCCGCCCGATACGGGACGCCAGCCCTTAGAATAACCGCGCCCCGCAGCCGGGCTCAATACACGGGGCCGGCTCCCTTCGTGACCTACGCCACCACGCGCGCTCCGCCGACCTTGCCGGCCGGGCTCCGGCGCGGACCCGCCGAGGGGGCTTTCCTGGCATTGGCGCGCGAACCCTGCCCGGAAGGCGCGGCGCCCTTCGCGTCCGCCGCCGCGAGCTTCTCATCGGGCTGATCCAGACCGAGCGCGATCCGCACCTTGGCCTCGATCTCGCCGGCGATGTCCTCGTTCTCTTCCAGGAACTTGCGGGAGTTGTCCTTGCCTTGCCCCAGGCGCAGGTCGCCGAAGGAGAACCAGGAACCGGAGCGGGAGACGACTCCCTTGTCCACCCCGAGGTCGATCAGCAGCGACGAGTGGCTGATGCCCAGATCGTAGAGAATGTCGAACTCCGCTTGGCGGAAGGGTGGCGCGCACTTGTTCTTCACCACCTTGACGCGAACCCGGTTGCCCAGGAATTCCTGGCCGTCCTTGATGGCGCCGATGCGCCGGATGTCGAGCCTGAGCGAGGCGTAGAACTTCAGGGCCCGGCCGCCGGAGGTGGTTTCCGGACTTCCGAACATGACTCCCACCTTCTCGCGAATCTGGTTGGTGAAGATCACCGACGTGTGCGAGCGGTTCACCGCCCCCGTAAGCTTGCGCAGGGCCTGGCTCATCAGGCGCGCCTGCAGCCCGACGTGCGAGTCGCCCATCTCGCCTTCGATCTCCGCGCGCGGCACCAGCGCCGCCACCGAGTCGATGACGATGACGTCGATGGCGTTGGAGCGGATCAGCACCTCGGCGATCTCCAGAGCCTGCTCGCCGGTATCGGGCTGAGCCACCAGCAGCTCGTCGATATCGACGCCCAGCTTGCGGGCGTAGCCGATGTCCAGGGCGTGCTCCGCGTCGATGAACGCCGCAATGCCGCCTGCGCGCTGCGCGTTCGCGATTACGTGCAGGCAGAGGGTGGTCTTGCCGCTCGACTCCGGCCCGTAGACCTCGCTGATCCGTCCTCGCGGCACACCGCCGATTCCGGTGGCCGCATCCAGATTCAGCGAACCGGTGGAGATGGATTCGATCTGAATTCGGGATGAGTCCGACCCCATCTTCATGATCGCCCCCCTTCCGTGGGCCCTCTCGATCTGCGTGAGAGCGGTCTTCAGCGCCTTGTCCTTCGAGTTGGTCTGGATCTTGCGAGCCATCGCTGTATGTCTCCGTCGGGTTCGCGTGAACGAAGAGGTGCAATCCAAGATACGAGACCCGAACAGAAAGCGAAAGGACTCGCGCGGGATGAAACATAACGGGTCCCCTTTGACACCTGGAATGTCAGTTCGGGACGATCTCGGGACCCCGTTGCGGAGCCACGGCGACTGCTGTTCTCTTTTTGCCAGGAGCCGCCCCGACCGGCCCGCGTTTGATTGGTGGAAAACACTCGCTGGAGCTGCCAGAAAATGACCACAGCAAAAGCTCTTCTTGCGTCCCTGCTCGCCTGCGCGCTCGCGGCGTCACCGGTCGCCGCGCAGGACATTACCAACCATGCGGACTTCACCCGGATCCTCGAGGACGTCGTCCGGGCACCGCGGGTGGACTACGCCGCCCTGCACGACCGCCGGGCGGACCTGGCCGCCTACCTGGATCAGCTCGCGGGTACGGACCTGGCCGCGCTCGAGTCGGCGCCCGACGACGTCCAGCTCGCGTTCTGGATCAACGCGTACAACGCCTGCATGCTGGACCGGGTGTCGGCGAACTATCCGATCCGGAAGAACGCCGGGCTGGTGGGCTCGATCCGCAACGCGTTCGCCGACCGCCCCGACAACTCCGTCTGGCAGATCCGCGATGTCTTCACCGGAGCCTTCTGCGACGTCGCAGGAGCAACCCGCTCCCTCGACGAGATCGAACATGAGATCATACGGCCCACGTGGGGTGAGCCGCGCATCCACTTCGCGGTCAACTGCGCCGCACTGAGCTGCCCTCCGCTGGCGGCCGAGGCCTACGTGCCGGAACGTCTCGACGACCAGCTCGACCGAGCCGTGCGCGGGCTGGTGGCGAATCCCGAACACTTCCTGATCGACCGCTCGGGCGCCGGATCCCTCACTCTCAATCGGGTGCTGGACTGGTACGGAGACGACTTCGGAGGACGGGACGGCCTGCTCGACTTCTTTGCCCGGTACGTGTCCGAGGAGGATGCCCGATACCTCCAGAACCCGGGCCTGGACGTGCGCTTCTTCGAGTACGACTGGACGCTGAACGACCTCGACCCGTGAACGGCGCCACCTTGGGGGTGGTGATCCCGACGATCGACGAAGCGGGTCATCTGCCTCGACTGCTGGCGGATCTCGCCGAAGTTCCGCTGCCGCTTCGCGTCGTCGTCGCCGATGGAGGTTCCGCCGACGGAACCCTCGACCTGGCGCGCGCCGGAGGCGCCGTGTGCGTGTCCGGGCCCCGGGGGCGGGCCGCCCAGATGAACGCGGGCGCGCGCGCTCTCGACACACCCTGGCTCCTCTTCCTGCACGCCGACTCCCGGCTCCCGTCAGCCTCCCGCTCGGCGCTCGTCTCCGTGCTCCAGTCCGACAACGGCCCGGCGGCGGCGTATTTCCCGTTCCGCCTGAGCGGGCGGGGCTGGTTCTGGCGCCTGGTCGAGACCGGACAGCGCGTGCGCGAGCGCCTGACTGGCCTGGTATACGGCGACCAGGGCCTGCTGGTGCGCCGCGAGGCCTTCGAAGCGGTCGGTGGCTACCCCGAACTGCCCCTCATGGAAGATGTGGAGATGGTTCGCCGACTGCGTCGCTCCGGCAGGATCGCGCGCCTGCGCGTGCCTCTGCTGACCAGCCCCAGAACCTACCGGCGCCTCGGCAGATGGAAGGTCTGGCTGCGCAACGGGGCGGCCACCTCCCTGTATCTGGCCGGCGTCGCGCCCGAACGCCTGGCGCGTTGGTACCCCGAGCGTGTGCCGGCATCGGAGAATGGGCGCAACCGGTGACGCGCGACGTGGAGCGCACCCTGATCGTCTTCGCGAAAGTGCCCCGTCCGGGGCGCGTCAAGACGCGACTGGCCGCCGCCATCGGGGACGTCGAGGCCGCATCGCTGTACGGCATCATGGGACGCCGGGTGCTGGATGGCGTTCGCGGCGGGCGCTATCGCCTGATCGTCTACATCGATCCCGCGAATGAACTGGCCGCGGCGCGTGAGTGGCTGGGAGCTGGGGACGTCGGTTTCAGACCTCAGGAAGGCGACGACCTGGGCGAGCGTCTGGCCGAAGCCTTCCGGCGCGAGTTCCAGCGGGCGCGGCAGGTGTGCGCGATCGGCACCGACGCTCCCGCAGTGGATCGTCGCGTCGTCGAGCGCGCTTTCGATGAACTCTCGGCGAACGACCTCGTGCTGGGTCCCGCGCTGGACGGTGGATACTACCTCATCGGCGCGACCGCCTGCTGGCCCGAACTCTTCCGCGACGTGCCCTGGAGCACTGAGGGAGTCATGACGGCGACGCTCGCTCGGGCCCGAGCCCTGCAGCTGCGCACGGCCACGCTCGAGCCCTTGCCGGACATCGATACCGTCGAAGACCTGGAACGGGCGGACGCTCTCCCAGGCCCTCAGCCGCGGACCCGCGCCGGCAACTCGTACGGCTGCCAGCGTCCCGGGGTCACAGGCACGTAGATCATCGGAATCGGGTCCTCGCCCGCTGCGGCCGACTCCGCGAAGAGCGGTACGCCCAGCCACTCGCCCACCCGGGTGATCGTGGTGCAGTTCGGGCTGATCTGTTCGCCCACCTTCTCGTACGGGTAGTCCCCGTGCTCGATCTCGCTGTCGTTGTTGAACCACTCGGCGTCCGCCGCGTAAACGCCGCCCAGCGCATCCAGCGCAATCACTTCCGCGCCCTCGGGCGTGGCCATCACCGTGCCGTTCTCGCCCGTAGCGAGACACAGGGTCCGCTCCATGCTGAGCTCGATCGGGATCTCGGTGGTGCGCTCGATGACGACGGTATCCGGCGGCGGAGCCGGAAGCTGGATCGGCTCCGGACGCGGCATCAGCTCAGGGCTGCAAAGCAGGCCGCTGCCGTTGGGACAGAGCGCCAGGGAGGCCATCACCCCGAAGCGCGAGCTGCGGTATATGGTGGAGGTCTCGACGTGCTGGATCCCGAGCACATACGCGCCGGCGCGAATCCCGCCGACATCCAGTTGCAGCCCGGTGTTGAAGTCCCATCCGTCGTATTCCCCCATGAGGTTCAGGAGAATCCCCTGGGCGAGCTGGACATGCAGCGCGGTGGCCGCCAGCCAGCCGTGCGAATAGCGCCTTCCGTACCAGCCGAGATCGCTTCCGCTCCCGCCGAACATCCCCGTTCCGTACCCCAGTCCGAAGGTCAGGTCGTGCTCCGGAAGGGCGTCGCTGTCGAGGCCGGCGAGCTGGAAGGACCCCATCACGTAGGGAGAGAACGAGGTCGACATGTCGTCGACCAGGCCGCCCTCGTATTGGTCGTAGAACCGGATGTCGGGGAACCCGAGGCGGGGAGGAATGTGATCGCGCCCATCTCCAAAGGAAGGACCGCTCACGAAGCGCGTGCCCACCGCCAGCCCGAACCCGGACGACTCGGGTTTCACCAGCGCGACGCGGCCGAACGCGCCGACCATGTTCCCACCGTTCTCGGCATCGGCGAAGTTCTGGAAGGAGGCCCCGACTTCGACGCGGTCGAAGAGGCCGACCGCAACCGACGCGTCCTGCAGCCACTGGCTCCATTCGCCCGCGAGACGACCCTTCTCGATCCCTCTCTGCGAGATGAACACGCGCTCATCCACGCTGATTCCGAACCCCGAATAGGTGCCCGTGATCGCGAGATGCGGGAGCGTGGAAGCGGCCGGAACGTTGAAGAATCCGGAACCGTACCGCAGCGTGCTGCCCACCTTCGTGCTCTGCGCGTCGAGCGGCTGAACCGGGGCAGCCCCGGCCAGCGCCACGAGGAACAGCACCATCCAACGTCCCCGATTCTCACGTCCTCTCATCCTGTCACTCCCTGGGTTTGTGCTCCGGAGCCTTGCCGCCCATCGGATCCTCGGATTCGCAAAAAACTAGCGCCGGCCAGTTCGGAAGGCCAGCGAGCGGGAGGCGATTCAAGCGTCGCGTTCCCCGGTTCCACCGTCCTCCAGTCCGCGCATCCGCCGACCGATGGAGAACATCCAGCCCAAGAGCAGCAGCCACGCCAGCGCGTAGGCGATAAACACGTACCAGTACGGCCTAAGTGATTGCTGTGCAAGCACTTCGGTGCCTACCTGAGCGACCACCGGAGCCGACGATGCCAGCGACGCTGCCAGAGCGGCAACGGGAACGAGTCCGGGTCGAGAACGGAGTATGTGCATGGTCGGTTTCCTTACGTTGCCCGAGGCTGTTCGCGCATTTCGAGGGCGCGCTGGTAACGCATGTGCTCGAGGCCGTATCTGAGACAGAAGACGGAGAAGAAGATGAGGGTGAAGGCCAGCAGCCCGGTCATCAGGGTGATCAGCATGTCCCCGTCCAGCGTCGGCCCTTCCTCGACGTTGAGCACCACGGGCTGCGGATGGAGCGAGGGGAACCAGAGCACGCTCACGTGCACGAGCGGAATCAGCAGCGCCCCCAGCACGCCGATCACCGCCGCCATGCGCTTGCCCGCCTGCCGGTCCTCGGCCGAAGCGCGTACGAGGAAGTAGCCGACGAAGACGAACCACATGAGCAGCGTCAGGGTCAGGCGCGGTTCCCAGGTCCAGGGCGTTCCCCAGGCGTACGCCGCCCAGAGCGGTCCCGAAGTGAGCATGATCGCCCCGAAGACGAGCCCCCCTTCGGCCGCGGACTGCGCCGCCCAGTCCAGCCGCTCGTCGCGCAGCCAGAGATAGGCGGCCCCGCACAGCGCCGTGATGCCGAAGGCGAGGAAGGTCACCCAGGCGGAGGGGACATGCACGTAGAAGATCCGCTGCACGATCCCCATGGTGCGCTCCGTCCCTACCCAGAAGAAGATCAGCCAGTGGAGAACCAGTACTCCGGCGACGCCCAGAACCCCCAGAACCGTCGCCATCCATCGGATGCGAGCGAGTGACATCATTCCTCCACCACGTATCGAAACAGGATCGTTCCCGCCGTCAGCGCCACCACCGTGAAGGCTGCCAGCAGATAGAGGCTGCCCTCGACCTCCTGCACGGGACGCGAAGCGAAGATGCGTCCCGTGGCCGTGACACCGAAGATGACCACAGGAACCAGGAGTGGAAAGATCAGGATGGGAAGAAGGGTCTGTCCCATGTTCGTCTGCGCCGATATGGCGCTGAACAGCGTGGTGACGGCCACGAACCCGAGCGTCGCCACCCCCAGCACGCCGGCCAGCAGGAGGGGGTCGTTTCCGTAGGTGAACCCGAAGAACAGCCAGTAGGCTGCGATCGCGACGACCTCGATCAGGGTCACCAGGATGAAATTGGTGACCACCTTCGCCAGGTAAATGCCATCCAGCGGGACCGGGCTGGTGAGCAGCCCCTGGATCGCGCCCTGCTCGCGCTCCATTTCGAAGGTCCTGCCCATGCCCAGCATGCCTCCGAACAGGATCGTCATCCAGATCAGGCCGGCGGCCAGCAGCTGCATCCGCACCAGCCCCTGATCGATCGCGAAATGAAAGAGGATGGCGACCAGGACGGTCAGCGCACCCATCGCCGCGAGCCGTTCCCCCGTGCGCAGCTCCAGCAGCAGGTCCTTGCGCACGATCGCCGCCACCTGCCGCAGGTAGACGGTCACGCCCTGCCCTCCACCGCGCGCCGATACGACCGTTCCAGGCCAGCGGTATCCAGGTCGGTCCGCTCGGCCTCGAACACGAAGCTGCCGCGCACCTGGATCGCCACGCGATCGGCCAGCTCGAGCCCCCGCCCCAGATTGTGCGTGACCATGACGACCGTGCGGCCCCCTTCCTTCAGCGCCGAGAGCAGCTCCTGCAGCATCGCGCCGGCGTAGGCGTCGAGACCGGTGTACGGCTCGTCGAGCAGCACGATCTCGGGATCGTGAAGCAGCGCGCGCGCCACCGCCAGCCGCTGCACCGTGCCTCGGGACAGCGTGTCCACCGGGCTGTCGGCGTAACGCTCGAGGCCGACGTCGGCCAGGCGGTTCGGCACCCGCGAGTCCAGGTCGCCGAGGCCGTGCAGGCGGCCGTAGAAGCGGAGGTTCTCGTGGGCCGTCAGTCGGCCGTACAGAAAGCTCAAGTGCGACAGTATGCCGATCCGGGCGCGCGCCGCCCGGTCTCCGACCGTGAGGGGAGTCCCGGAGACGCGGACCTCGCCGGACGTCGGGCGGAGCCCTCCGGCGAGCAGCCGCAAGAGGGAGGTCTTGCCCGCGCCGTTGGGGCCGAACACCGAGAGAAACTCACCGGCGCCGAGGCGGAAGGAGACGTGATTCACGGCCCGCACCGGCCCATAGTCCCGCACCAGCGACGCGGCCTCGAGGACCGGGGGACCGGCGCGGGCGGCGGCAGCGGCGGCGGGCATCAGCTCATCAACCCTGCGCGGCCGGCGCGGCCTCCTCCCCGCGCTCCGACTCCAGCCTTATGCCGCAGGCCGCGCAGAAGAGCGCCTCCGCCGGGTTGGGGCTGCCGCAGCGGTCGCACAGCGTCCCCGCCCTCAAGGCGGCCCGGTAGGCGGCGATTTCCTGTTCGAGGTCGTCCGCGAGCGCGTCCTGCGCCGTCGGAGCGCTCTCCGTCTGCTCCCGGCTTCGCCGCACCTCGTGCAACGCATCCAGTGCTTCGCGCGCTAACTCGTCGCGCAAGCGGCGGTAGTCGCGTTCGTCGATCTTGCCGGTCGCGAAGTCGTACTCGACGTCGCGCAGAGCCACCAGGCTCAGGTGCCTGCGCGCCTCCGCCTCGGTGAACTCCTCGTCCAGGCTCACGAGAGGCGCCTTCTCCCCACTGAACACGGGCTGAACGACGTAGAGGACCACCGCGGCCGCGACCAGAACTGCCCCCAGGAGGATCATCAGGCGCTATGCGGCGGAGCCAGCGGCAGGAACCGGGCGGGACGCCAGTCCGGGTCAGACCTTCGCGAGCCGGGCGCTCGCGGGCGTGGCCTGGACCTTGCGCCGGGCCGGTCCGCCCGCGCCGGGCCAGAGGGCGATCAGCGACCCGAGGGTAATGACCAGCCCGCCGTACCAGATCCAGCCCACCAGGGGCCGCACCAGCACCTGGAAGACGGCGCCCTGGGCCGAAGACTCGTTCAGCACGGCGCCCTCGAAGTCCTCGACCCCCGCGAGGATGACGTACACGTCCTCGAGCGGCGTCGAGCGGATGCCCACCTCCCGGATCGGCTGGTCCGCCGTCGAGTAGATGCGCTGCTCGGCCGTGATGGTGCCGAGCCGGCGGCCGTCCCTGGACACGTCCATGAGCGCCACCCACTGCCACATGTTGGGCGTGCGGGACGAAGAAAGGCCCTGGTAGGTCAGCACGTACTCGTGGCCATAGGGCGAGGCCGCCCGGATCTGGTCGCCCGGCTCGACGCTCTGGTCGGTCTCGGTGTGGAACGAGGCTCCCGCGAACCCGGCGAACATGAGCACGATGCCCACGTGCACGATGTAGCCGCCCCAGCGCCGGCGGTTGCGCGCGATCAGGTGCAGGAAGGCCCTGCCCAGCCCCTCGCCTTCGATGCGCGCCCGCGCCCGGGTGCCCTTCCAGAACTCGTTGACCAGGATCGTGAGCACGAACCCGCAGATCGCGAAGGTCGCGAGGGCGTAGAATCCGCGCATTCCAGCAATCATGAGCCCGGCCACGACCGCTGCCGCCATCAGCAGCGGCGACACGAAGTTGCGCTCGAGGTTGCGGCGCGTCGCCTTCCGCCACGCGATGACCGGCCCGATCCCCGTCAGCGCCAGCAGAACCAGTCCGATGGGGATGTTCACGCGGTTGAAGAACGCCGGCCCCACGGCCACCTTGGTCCCCGCGACACCCTCGGAGATCAGCGGAAAGAGCGTTCCCCAGAGCACCGCGAACGCCGACCCCAGCAGGATCAGGTTGTTCATCAGGAACGCGGATTCGCGCGACAGGAACGACTCGATGGTGCGTTCCGCGCGCAGATCGTCCTTGCGCCACAGGATGAGGAGCAGGCACGCCATCGTGGCGACGCCCAGAAAGCCGAGGAAGATGTAGGCGATGCGCGTGTTCTGGGCGAAGGAGTGAACCGACTCGATGAGCCCGGAACGCGTCAGGAAGGTCGCGAAGATGGTGAGCAGGAAGGTCAGCGAAACCAGCGACAGGTTCCACATCTTCAGCATTCCCCGGTGCTCCTGGATCATGACGGAGTGGAGAAACGCCGTCGCCGTGAGCCAGGGCAGCAGGGATGCGTTCTCGACCGGATCCCAGAACCAGTATCCGCCCCAGCCCAGCTCCTCGTAGGCCCAGCGCATGCCGAAGATGATGCCGTTGGTCAGGAAGAACCAGCTCAGCAGGGTCCAGCGGCGGGTCACCACCAGCCAGCGCGAATCGGTCTTGCCGGTGATGAGCGCGGCTACGCCGAAGGCGAAGGGCACCGAGAAGGAGGTGAACCCCAGATAGAGCGTGGGGGGATGGATGGTCATCCAGTAGTTCTGGAGCTGCGGGTTCAGCCCCTGCCCGTTCGCGGGCGTGAACGGCAGCTTCTCGAAAGGGTTCACGTCGGCGAAGAGGAGCACGCCGAGGAAGAACGCCGTGATCGTGAGCAGGACGCCCACCACCGAGGGCATGAACTCGCGGTTCCTGCGGCGGTTCTGGAAGACGGCGATGCTTGAGAAGAGGGCGAGCAGCAGCACCCAGAAGACCAGCGATCCCCGCTGGCCGGCCCAGAGCCCGGTCACCTTGAAATAGGTTTCCAGCTCCCGGCTCGAGTACCCCCACACGTACCGGTACTCGTAGTGCTCCCCGACAAACGCCAGGATGATGCCCAGCGAGGTGAGGCAAAGCAGGAAGAAGACGGCGTAGACCGACCGCTCGGCCGAGAGAACCAGGTCGCCGCGCTTACGGTGCCCGCCCACGAAGGCGAGCACGATGCCCCAGATCGAAACCGGCAGAGCCACCCAGAGGGCGAACTCCCCGAGCAGGATCATCCGGCCATCTCTTCCGGCATCGCCTCGTAGCGGCTACCGCACTTGGTCAGCACGGTCGTGGCCTCGAAGACTCCGTCCCGCCGGAAGCGCCCTTCGATGACGACTTCCGTCTCGTCGCTGAAGGTGTCCGGGAGGATGTCACGGTACTCCACCCGGAAGCTGGCGTCCTCGCGTGCCAGGTCCACCACCGAGAAGTAGTGCTCGAACGCGCCCTCGGCCTGGTAGCTCCCCTTGACCACCCGGCCGCTCACCTTCACGCCGATGTCGTGGAAGGTGTCGTCCTCGGCCACCTTGGCCATGAGCTCGACCGGGGTCAGGTAGTAGACCATCGCCTTGTCGAAGCCTGTCCAGATGAGGAAGGTCACGACCATCGCGACGCCGACCAGACCGATATAGAAGCGGCTGTTCTTCATTCGCTGCGCCCCTTGTTTCCCGTTGTCCCGCACCTGGCTCGACGGCGTCAGGTCCGGTCTTCCCAGCGTTCTCAATATATAGGATGGAGTCCCGGTTTCTCAAACCTGGCCAAGCGGGTCTCCCCCGCGAGCCCAGTTGCACGCGGCCGCAACCGCCCTCTCCCACCCGGCGATGAGCGCATCGCGTTCCTCGGAGCCCATTGCGGGCGAGTAGGTCGCGGGATCTCCGGAGGATGCCGCGAACGCCTCGCCGTCCGGCCAGATTCCGGCTGCGATCCCCGCCAGCCCGGCGGCTCCGAGCGCGGTGGTCTCCACCCGCTCCGCGCGGCGGACGGGCACGCCGAGCACGTCCGCCTGGAACTGCATCAGCCAGCGGTTGCGCGCGGCCCCGCCGTCGGCGCGCAGCTCACGGGTGGCCAGCCCGGCGTCCTCCTCCATGGCGCGGATGACGTCGGCCGTGCCGTACGCCATCGACTCGAGCGCCGCGCGCGCCAGGTGCGATGCGGTGGTCCCGCGCGTGATGCCCACCACCGTGCCACGCGCCTCGGGGATCCAGTGCGGCGCGCCCAACCCCACGAACGCGGGCACGAAGTAGACTCCGGCGTTGTCGGCCACCTCGCGGGCGCGCTCCTCCGACTCGGCGGCGTGGTCGAGGATGCCCAGGCCGTCGCGCAGCCACTGCACGGACGCGCCCGCCGAGAAGATCGAGCCCTCCAGGGCGTACGCCGGGCCGCCGCGCGCGTCGCAGGCCAGCGTGGTGAGCAGCCCGTTCTCCGAGGTCACCACCTCCTGGCCGGTGTGCAGCAGCAGAAACGCCCCGGTGCCGTACGTCACCTTGGCCAGGCCGGCCCGGACGCAGCCCTGTCCGAAGAGGGCCGCCTGCTGGTCTCCGACCACGCCCGCAACCGGGACTTCCGTCCCCAGGTGCTCGCCGCGCGCGATCCCGAAATCGCCGGAGCTGGAGCGCACCTCGGGCAGGATGCCCGCCGGGACCTCGAGCAGGTCGGCGAGCGACGGATCCCAGGCCTTGCGGTGCAGATCGTAGAGGAGGGTGCGCGAGGCATTGGTGTGGTCGGTGGCGTGCACCGAACCGCCCGTCAGGCGCGCCACCAGCCAGGCGTCGATGGTGCCCGCGGCGAGGTCGCCTGCCTCGGCCGCCGCGCGCAGCTCCGGGCGCTCGCGAAAGAGCCAGGTCAGCTTGGTGCCCGAGAAGTAGGGATCCAGAACCAGCCCCGTCCGCCGGCGCACCTCGTCCTCGTGGCCGGCGCGGCGAAGTTCCGCGCAGATCGACGCGGTACGGCGGTCCTGCCAGACGATGGCCCGGCAGGCCGGCTCAAGCGAGGCGCGGTCCCACAGCACCACCGTCTCGCGTTGGTTCGCGATGCCGATGGCCTCGAGCCGCACCTGTCCCCCGGCGTCGTCCAGCGCCGCGCGCGCGACCCCCCGGGTCACCCGCCAGATCTCATCGGCGTCGTGCTCGACCCAGCCCGGCCGGGGGAAGTGCTGGGTGAACTCCGAGTAGCCGCGTCCCAGGATCCGTCCGTCGCTCGCCACCACCAGGGCGGTCGAGCCGGTCGTGCCCTGGTCGAGGGCGAGCACCGCAGGTTGTCTGCTCACGGCTGCGCTCCGGCTCCCGATCTCACGCCCCCTGAGGAGACGGTTGCCCGGTCACCGAACCCGTAGGGGACGCCGGCGGCCCCCAGCAGGCCCACGAGCAGCGGCACGGGCAGCCCTACCACCGTGAAGTAGTCGCCCTCCAGCGACTCCACCAGCACCGCGCCGGCGCCCTGGATGGCATAGGCTCCCGCCTTGTCCATCGGTTCTCCGGTGGCCACGTAGGCTCGAGCCTGCTCTTCCCCGAAGGACCGCAGCCACACCGTCGTTCGGGAGACACCGGCGTGCACGCACCCGTCGGGCTCCGCCAGCGCCAGCGCGCTGACCACCTCGTGCGCCCGGCCCGCCAGGCTCAGCAGCATCGCGACCGCGTCATCGGCGTCCCGGGGCTTGCCCAGGATGGTCCCGTCCCGCACCACCACCGTGTCGCCTCCCAGCACGAGTCTTCCCGGCCGGCGCGCCGCCACCGCACGCGCCTTCCCCTCGGCCAGACGCCGGGTATGGGCGACGGGATCCTCCCCGGGGAGAACCTCCTCGGGGATGTCCGCCGGATCGACCTCGAAGGGGATACCCAGCATGGAAAGCAGGTCCGCCCGCCGGGGCGACCGGGACGCGAGCACGAGAGGGGGTGCCCGCCTGTGTGCCGGCTGCCCGCTCATCGTTCGAGCACCAGGGTCACGGGGCCGTCGTTTACGAGTTCCACATCCATCATGGCTCCGAACACGCCGGTCTCGACCCGGCCCGGAGCCTTCTCCCGCAGGAGCGCCACGAAGTCTTCGTATAGAGGCACGGCCACATCGGGCCCCGCCGCCCGGATGAAGCTCGGCCGGCGTCCCTTGCGGGTATCGCCGTATAGCGTGAACTGGCTCACGACCAGAAGGTCGCCGGAGACATCCCGGAGCGACAGGTTCATCCTGTCCTCCGCATCGTTGAAGACGCGCAGCCCCAGCACCTTGTTCGCCATCCACTCGAGCGCGTCGGCGCGGTCCTCGCGGGTGAACCCGACGAGGAGCAGGAGCCCACCGTCGATGCGGCCCACCACCGACCCGTCGACGGTCACCGAGGCGCGCGCCACGCGCTGGAGGACGATCCTCATCCTGGGCCTCCCCCGCGAGCCGCCTCGGCGGGCGTGACCCGCCGTCCCCGCGCCCGCGCCATCACTCGACTGTGACCGACTTGGCCAGATTGCGGGGCTGGTCCACGTCGCAGCCCCGCAGGACGGCGATATGGTAGGCGAGCAGTTGAAGCGGCACCGTCGTGAGCACGGGCCGCAGGAAGGGCAGCGTGTCCGGGACGCGGATGACGTGATCCACCTTGTCCTCGAGCTCCGAGTTGCCCTCGCTGACGACGGCAATCACGCGCGCGCTCCTGGCCTTCACCTCCTCGATGTTGGAGACGACCTTCGGGTAGACGGGGTCGCTCGGAGCCAGGATCACGACCGGCATGGCCTCGTCGATCAGCGCGATCGGCCCATGCTTCATCTCCGCCGCGGGATAGCCTTCGGCGTGGATGTAGCTCACTTCCTTGAGCTTGAGCGCCCCTTCCAGCGCCACCGGAAACTGGTAGCCGCGGCCCAGATAGAGGAAGTTGGGCGCGTCCTGGTAGGTGCGCGCCAGTTCCAGAATGGAATCGTTCAGCTTCAGGACTTCCTCCACCTGTCCCGGAAGAGCCTTCATGGCCTGGACAATGCGGCGCCCGCCGAGCAGCGAGATCTGCCGGTGCCGTCCCATCCACAGGGCGAACAGAGCGAGCACCATGAGCTGGCTGGTGAAGGCCTTGGTGGACGCCACCCCCACCTCGGGTCCGGCGTGCAGGTGGCAGCCGAAGGCCGTTTCGCGCGCGATGGACGAGCCCACCACGTTGACGATGCCCATGGTGCGGGCCCCTCTGCGGCGAGCCTCCCGCAATGCGGCCAGCGTGTCCGCGGTTTCTCCGGACTGGCTGATGGCGACCACCAGGGTGCGCTCGTCCAGAACCGGATTCTTGTAGCGGAACTCGGACGCGTACTCCACTTCGACCGGCAGGCGCGCGAGATCCTCGAGCATGTACTCGCCAATCAGCGCGGCGTGCCAACTGGTTCCGCACGCCGTCATGACCACGCGATCCAGCGAGAGCAGCTCATCCCGGTGCCGCTCGATCCCGCCCAGGCGAGCCATTCCGTCGGCCTCCAGCAGCCGCCCCCGAAGCACATCGCGCAGACTGCGCGGCTGCTCGAAGATCTCCTTCAGCATGAAGTGTTCGAAGCCGCCGCGCTCGATGGCGGACAGGTCCCACGTCACCTGATGCACGGAGCGGCGCACCGTGCCCCGCCCCATGTGGTAGACCCGGTAGCCGGTGCGCTCCAGCTTCGCGTAGTCCCCGTCCGCGAGGTAGACGACGTCGCGCGTCTGGGCCACCACGGCCGCCGCGTCGGAGCCCACCAGATACTGGCCCGAGGCTCCTACCCCGAGCAGGAGCGGGCTCCCCTGGCGCGCCGCAACCAGCTTGTCCGGCTCGCGCGCGGAGATCGCCGCAACGCCGTAGGTGCCCTCGACGCGTTCCAGCGCCAGCGCCAGGGCCTCCTCCAGCGGGGATCCCTCCTTGAGGAAGAAGTCGACCAGGTGCACGACGACCTCGGTGTCGGTATCGCTACGGAAGCGGTAGCCGCGCGCCTCGAGCTGGCGCCTGAGCAAGCCTGCGTTTTCGATGATGCCATTGTGTACGAGAGCCACTCCGCCGTCCTGACTGACATGCGGATGGGCGTTGCGCTCGGTCGGGGCCCCGTGGGTGGCCCAGCGCGTATGGGCGATGCCGCAGCGCCCCTCCAGCGGGTCGCGGTCGATGGCCGCCTCCACCTGCCCCAGCTTGCCCGCCCGCTTCACCACGCTCAGCCGGGCGTCGCCGTTGACCACCGCGAGACCGGCCGAGTCGTATCCGCGGTACTCGAGGCGTCGGAGGCCTTCGAGCAGCACGGGGGTCGCGTCACCCGGACCCACGTATCCCACTATTCCACACATTTCCTGGTCGATGATGGTGTCGCCCGGATGCCCCTGCGGCCGCCCGGCGGCCTCCGCGGAGGCGTCATTCGGAAGCTACCGTGCGCCCGTCCGGGTGGGAACGCGCCAGCCGGGCCAGCTCGCCGCGCGCCTCCTCCGCGAGCGCCCGCGCCCGCGGTCCCGCCCGCGCTTCCGCGATCAGCCGCACCACGGGCTCCGTTCCGGAGGGCCGCACGTGCAGCCACTCGCGGCGTTCGGGCCAGGTGAGCCGCAGCCCGTCGGTGCGGTCCCGGTCGGCGCCGGGCCAGCGTTGCTGCAGGCGGGCGTAGGCGGCCTCCAGTCGTTCCCTGGGGAAGGCGACCTTCTCCTTCACGATGCGGTAGTCCGGATAGCGGGCGATGACGGCGGCCAGCGACAGCTTTTCGTCGAGCAGATGCTGAAGCACGAGCGCGGCGCCAACCAGCGCATCCCGCGTGTGGTGCAGCGCCGGCACGACCACCCCACCGTTCCCTTCCCCGCCCACCACGGCTCCCTCGGCCAGCATTCGGCGCACGACGTTTATCTCGCCCACCGGCGCGCGCAGCGTCTTCGCCGCCGCCGCGGCGGCGGCATCCTCGACCACCTGGCTGGTGGAGAGGTTGGTCACCACGAGGCCCGGACGCCGACGGGTCACGGCCGCGGCCGCCAGCGCCAGGGTGAAGTCCTCGCCCACGGGATCACCGTTTTCGTCCACCAGCGAGAGACGGTCCACGTCGGGGTCCACCGCCATTCCCAGGTCGGCGCCGCTCTCCCGCACCAGCGTGCCCAGCGCTCCCAGGTTCGCCGCCGTCGGCTCGGGATCGCGCGGAAAGCGCCCGTCCATCTCCAACCCGATCGCGTGCACCCGGCACCCCAGGCGCTCCAACAGCTCCGGCATGACCGCACCCCCGGCCCCGTGAACGCAGTCGAGCGCCACGGAGAACCCACACGTACGCAACGCCGCAACGTCCACGAAGGGAAGATCCAGCACTGCCTGAAGATGCCGCCCGGCCGCACCCTCGTCCTGCTTCACCTCCCCGACCCGATCCCACGACGCGCGCGGAATCTTCTCCGCGAGCAGCCGCCGGAAACGGGCCATCCCGGGAGCGTCCAGGAACGTTCCCTCCGCGGTAGCGAACTTGAGGGCGTTCCATTCCGCCCGGTTGTGGCTCGCGGTGACCGCGATCCCGCCTGCCGCCCCGGCGTCGCGAACCGCCATCATGAGCGTGGGGGTGGGGACGATGCCGATGTCGACCACGTCGCACCCCACCGACGCCAGTCCGGCTGCTGCTGCGGCCGCGAGCATGGGCCCGGAGGTGCGCGAGTCGCGTCCCAGCATCACGGAACGCCCTCCCCCGTCACCGCGCAGGAATGCGCCGTACGCCGCGGCAAGCGCCGTGACCAGTTCGGGCGTGAGCGGATCTCCCACCCGGCCCCGGAAACCCGAGACGCTTACCATGAGATCGGGCGGAAGAACGATTGGCATGGCTGGCGAACCTTCCTGGTGGGCAGCGGGACTCTCCCGGAGCCTCGCGGCTCCCGGTGCTCGGGCGGATTCATCCACGGGCTGCTACATTCGGGCCTGTGACCGCTGTCCAGAACCCCTTCGGACACATTCGGGATCCATGACCCAGCCCTCTGCAGGGACGCAATCGCCCGAACCTCGGCTCGCGACGCTCGCGATTCACGGGGGACAGGCGCCCGAGCCGCATACCGGCTCCATCATGCCCCCCATCTTCCAGACCTCGACCTATGTCCAGCCGGGACTGGACCAGGGATGGCCCTGGGAGTACGCGCGTGTCCAGAACCCTACCCGCGAGGCCATGGAACGCAACATCGCCTCCCTGGAAGGGGCGTCCCACGGCATCGCCTTTGCGAGCGGGATGGCCGCCATCGACTGCGTGGCCCGCCTGCTGTCGGCCGGCGACCACGTGGTTTGCGAGGAGAACACCTACGGCGGGACGACTCGGCTGGCCACGCAGGTGCTGAACCGGGCCGGCCTCTCGTTCTCGTTCGTGGACTCGAGGGACCCGCAGCGGATCCGCGACGCGCTCCGGCCGAGCACGCGGCTGGTCCTGCTCGAGACCCCCACCAACCCGATGATGCGCCTGTGCGACCTGCGCGCGGCCGCCGACGCGACCCGCGACGCCGGCGTTCTCCTGTGTGTCGACAACACCTTCGCGACGCCCGTCAACCAGCGCCCGCACGAGACGGGCGCGGACATCGTGATGCACTCGACCACCAAGTACCTGAACGGCCACAGCGACATCATCGGCGGCGTTCTCACGGTGCGCGACCCGGACCTGGACGACCGGCTGCGCTTCCTGCGCAAGTCCACCGGCGCGGTGCCCGGGCCCATGGACTGCTGGCTCTGTCTGCGCGGCACCAAGACCCTCCATGTGCGCATGCGCGAGCACAACGCCAACGGGCTGGCAGTGGCGCGCTTCCTGGAGGCCCATCCGGCCGTTGAGGAGGTTCACTATCCGGGCCTTTCCTCTCATCCGCAGCACGAACTGGCCGCGCGCCAGATGACCGGGTTCAGCGGCATGGTGTCCGTCACCCTGCCGACCGAAGCCGCGGTGCGGCGGCTGGTGGAGGGCACGCGCATTTTCGCACTTGCGGAAAGCCTGGGAGGTGTGGAGTCGCTCATCTCGGTGCCCGCGCTCATGACCCACGCGTCGGTACCGCGCGAGCGCAGGGAGGAGATGGGGGTAAGCGGCCGCGTAGTGCGGCTGTCGGTGGGAATCGAGGACCCGCAAGACCTGCTGGAAGATCTCGACCGGGCCCTTGGGCGCGGACCTGGCGGGTGATGGCCTTCCGGGAATACGGCGGAATACGTGCCGAAACCTCGGTTCAGGGCAGGGCGTACGAGAACCGACCACGGCGGGGGTAACCCGGCGCGGTCAACACGAATACGAGGACGTCGGAAGATGTCCGCCAAAGGAGAATCACCATGGACGGTTCTGACGCAGAGCGTGCGGGCGGCGCGGCCGAGAACGCCAATGGAAACGGGAGCGCGCCCCACGCGAACGCGCGCCGCATCCTCACGAGCATCTCGTCGCGCTCGTGGGAACATCCCGCGGATCGCGCGGCGCTCGCGGCACTGCGCAAGCTTCCCGTCTTCGACGAGGTCCTGAAGTCCCTGTTCGGCTTCTTCGGCGAGAAGCCCATCCGGCTCGCGTTCCAGGCGAACGCCCTGCGGGTGAGCGAGCGCCAGTACGGGCACATCTACGAGCGTTATCGGGACATCGTGGAGACGCTGGACACCGAGGAGTACCCGCTCTACGTCTCCCAGACGCCCATCGCCAATGCCGGCGCCTACGGCATGGACCAGCCCTTCATCATCCTCAACTCGGGGACGGTCCTGATCCTGAACGATGATGAGCTGTCGTTCATACTGGGCCATGAAGTGGGCCACATCATGAGCGGCCACGTGCTGTACCGCACGATGATGGTGCTGTTGATCCAGCTTGCCAGCCTCGGGTTCCCGATCGTCGGACTCGCCGCACGGGCCGTGCTCATGGGACTGCTGGAGTGGTCCCGCAAGAGCGAGCTCTCCTCGGACCGCGCCGGGCTGCTCTCCATCCAGGACGCGGATGTCGCCATGAACGCCATGATGAAGATGGCGGGCGGCGGCACCTCGTCGGACCTCGATCTCGGCGAGTTCGTGCGCCAGGCCGAGGACTACCGCGAGGGCGGAGATGTGGCCGACCACGTCTTCAAGGTGCTCAACCTGCTCGGCGTCACCCATCCGTTCTGGGTCCTGCGGCTCTCCGAGATACGGAGCTGGATCGAGAGCGGCGAGTACGACCGGATCGTGGCGGGAGAATACCCTCGCCGCGACGACCCCGACCCGTCCTACCGCGACGACATTTCCTCGGCGGCCGAGGCCTACGCCGAGGAGGCCCGCAGCTTCATCGGATCCATGCGCGGGGCGGCCCGCAGGATGGGCGACTCGATACGGGACAACATCCGCAGGTAGCCCCGGGACCACTGGCATGCGCATTCTGATCGTCGGCAACGGCGGGCGGGAGCACGCCCTGCTCTGGAAGCTCCGCCGGGACGCGCCCGCTGCCGGTTTCTTCGCGACGCGCCCCAACGGCGGAATGGCCGGAATGGCGCGGGCGGTCGACATTGCGCCGACGGACGTGGAGGCACTGACTTCCTGGGCGGAGTCGCACCGGATGGACCTGGTGGTGATCGGCCCGGAAGTTCCGCTCGCACTCGGCCTCGCGGACCGCCTGGAAGCCGCGGGCGTACCCGCCTTCGGGCCCTCGCGGGCGGCGGCGCGCATCGAATCGAGCAAGGCCTTCGCCAAGGACCTTATGAGCGCCGCGGGCGTGCCCACGGCCGACTACCGCGTCTTCACGGACGCGGCCCGGGCCGAAGCGCACGTGATGGAGGGGGGCGGCCCGTGCGTGGTGAAGGCCTCAGGCCTGGCGGCGGGAAAGGGCGCGATCGTGTGCGACGATCCGGAAGAAGCCTGCGTCGCCATCCGGCAGATGCTCGTGGAGGGAAGCATGGGCGATGCCGGACGCGAGGTCGTGATCGAGGAGCGTATGACCGGCGAGGAACTCAGCGTCTTCGCCCTGGCCGACGGAGAACGGGCCGTTCCGCTGGTCGCCTCGCAGGATCACAAGCGTATCGGAGAAGGCGATACCGGGCCCAACACCGGCGGCATGGGAGCGTATGCGCCGGTCTCTCTGGCCACCGACAACCTGATCGCGCGGGTCGGCGACGAAATCCTGGACCCCGTGCTGCAGGCCCTCGCGGAGGCGGGCTGTCCGTTCCGCGGGCTCCTGTACGCCGGCCTGATGCTTACCGACGAGGGGCCGAAGGTGGTCGAGTTCAACTGCCGCTTCGGGGATCCCGAAACCCAGGTCGTACTGCCTCTGCTGGAGGGTTCCCTGCTGGATCCGACGATGGCGATTGCCGACGGGAGCGGACTCGCGGGATACCGTGCCGGCACCGCCGGGGGAGCCGCGGTAACGACGGTGCTGGCGGCCGAAGGGTATCCGGGGTCCTACCGGACGGGGGCAGCCATGGAGATCCCCGAATCTCTCGCCGACGACCCTGACGTGCTGCTCTTCCACGCCGGCACCCGGCACCACGAAGGTGCGGTGCTGACCGCGGGAGGACGCGTGCTCGCCGCGACCGGGCTCGGCCGCACGCTGGCGGAGGCGGCGGAGCGTTCCCGGAGCGCCGCGCGCGAGATCGGCTTCGAAGGCAGGTACTTCCGCTCCGACATCGGATGGCGGGAACTGGCGAGAAGCTGACTTCTCCTCCGATGCCGGAGCCGGGAGACACCCGGCGATACAACTTCGACAACCCCACTTCGTGAACAAGGGAAACCATGATCATTACAACTACGCCAACGCTTGAAGGACGTCCTGTGCGCGACTATCTCGGCATCGTCACCGGAGAAGCGATCATCGGCGCCAACATCTTCAAGGATCTGTTCGCGGCCGTCCGCGACGTCGTGGGCGGACGCTCCAACGCATACGAGCGCGCGCTGAGCGATGCACGCGCGCATGCCCTGCGCGAGATGGCCGAGCGCGCCGCCGACCGGGGCGCCAACGCAGTCGTGTCCGTCGACCTGGACTACGAGGTGATCAACAACATGCTCATGGTGACCGCCGCGGGCACCGCCGTGGAAACCTGAGCGTCACCGACACGCCCGCCACCTCCAACCGCCGGAGTCAGACTGCCGGAGCTTCCTGAAGCGGAGACGATCGCGCGCGGCCTCGCACCGCATCTCACCGGCCGGACGATCTCCGGCGTGCGGGTACGGCGCCCCGACCTGCTGTCGGAGCCGGCCGGTGCCTTCGCGCACGGGATGGCGGACGCCGAGATCGAGCAAGTGGGCAGAAGGGGCAAGAACGTGGTCTGGTTCTGTTCCCGGGACACGGTTCTGGTCATCAACCTTGGGATGACCGGCCGCCTTCTGTTCCATCCGCGCGGCGATCCCACCCCACTCCCCGTCCACACCGGCGTCACCTTCGATCTGGCGGGCGGCGACGCGGCTGTCTACAGCGACGTGCGCCGATTCGGCCGGTTGCAGCGCTTTTCCGGCCGCTCCTGGCGTCGCTGGTCGCGCACGCTGGGCCTCGAGCCGCTCGGCCGGTCCTTCACCGCCCGTCGCCTGGCGGCTGAACTCGCCCGCTCCCGCTCGCCGATCCGATCCTGGCTGCTCGATCAGCGGCGCGTGGCTGGAATCGGGAACATCTATGCCAACGAGGCGCTGTTTCTCGCCGGCATCCATCCGGCCGTGCCGGCGCGGGCGATCCCGGCGGCGAAGGTCGCGCCCCTGCACCGAGCCATACGAAGAGTACTGCGGGCCGCCATCGCCGCCTGCGGCACGACCCTGCGGGACTACCGCGACCCAGCCGGGCTGGAAGGATCGTTCGGTCCCCGTCTGGTGATATACGGTCGAGAAGGTCAGCCCTGCGTGAAGTGTCCGCGGGTTGTCCTGAGGACGGTGATCGGCAACCGATCGGCGTTCCACTGTCCCCACTGCCAGCCGCCACCTCAATGACCAGCACTGAGCGAGCTGCCGGGATTCTCGCGACCGTGGCCCTCGTTTCGCTCGGTGCGCCTCCCGAGCGAGCCTCGGGCCAGGACGGCATCGTGGTTCCCGACCTTCCCGTGCACGAGTTGACGCTCGACAACGGGCTGCGGCTCATTATCCTCCCCAAGCCATCGGCTCCGACCGTGGCGTTCGTCGTCGAGTACGCGGTGGGGGGCGTGAACGAGACGCTCGGCACCACCGGCACGGCCCATCTGCTGGAACACATGCTCTTCAAGGGCACAACCACGGTGGGCACCCGCGACGTGGATGCCGAACTCGATCTGTTCGCGCGCATGGACGCCGCCCACGACTCCCTGCTGTTCGAGTCGTCCGCGACCGCCCCCGACACCGCCCGCCTCAGGACGCTCCGGGAGCGCGTGGAAGCCTACGAGGGTCAGGCGCAGGCCCCCGTCGTCTCCAACGAGTTCAGCCGCATCCTCACGAGAAACGGTGCCCGCAACCTCAACGCGACCACCTCTTCCGAGGCCACGACCTACTTCGTGGAACTCCCGGCCAACCGGGCCAAGATGTGGTTCCTGCTCGAGAGCGACCGGGCGCACAACCCCGTCTTCCGGGAATTCTACACCGAGCGCGACGTGGTCATGGAGGAGCGCCGCACCCGCGTGGACACCAACCCGGGGGGCCTGCTCTACGAAGTCCACCTGGGGACGGCGTTCCTGATGCATCCGTACGGGGTTCCGGTGGTCGGGTACATGTCGGACCTGGAGCGGCTGTCGCGCCACGACGTGGAGGAGTACCACCGCCGCTTCTACGGCGCCCGCAATGCCGTGGTCGCCATCGTGGGCGACGTGGTGCCGGATTCGATCGCGGCGTGGGCGCGCGACTACCTCGGCGACATCCGGCCCGGCGACCCCCCGCCTCCGGTGCTCGCCGTCGAGCCTCCGCAGCGGGGCGAGCGCCGGGTGGAACTGGTGATGGACGCCGAGCCGCAGTTGCGGGTGGGTTGGCATACGGTGAGCGGTCATCACCCGGACAGTCCGGCGCTCGCCATGCTGGCGTCCGTGCTGTCGGGACGGCGCACCGCCCGCCTCTACCGCCGCCTGATCACGCAGGACCGCCTGGCTGCCGCGGTCACTGCGTCCACGGTGCCCGGATCACGTTTCCCCGGACAGTTCGTCGTGCATGTAACCCCACGCGCGCCGAGCACCCCCGCTCAGATCGAAGCCGCCCTCTACGAAGAACTCGAGCGCCTGTCGCTGGAGCCTCCCGAACAGAGGGAGCTGCAGCGCGTGCGCAACCAGTTGGTGGCGTCCGGCGTGCGGCGCCTGCAGTCCAACCTGGGACTCGCGCTTCAGCTCGCCAGTTCGGTCACCCTGTACGGAGACTGGCGGACCACATTCGAGCGCACCGCCCGGCTCTACGACGTCCAGCCCGCCGACGTGCAGCGCGTGGTGCAAACCTACTTCACGCGCGACAACCGCACCGTCGCCACGCTCGTGAAGCCCACCGGGGAAACCGACCCGTGACCGGACTCGGGCCGGGGCGCCAGGCGGTCATCGCCACCCTGCTCGCGGCGGCGGTTGCAGCGCCGGACGGAGCGACTGCGCAGCGTCCGCCCGCCGACCGGGAGGCCATCGAGGCGCTCCGATTCGCCCCGCTGGCCTTCACGCCGCCCACCCCCTCGCAGCGCGAGATCGAGGGCGTAACCGTATTCTTCCTGGAAGACCACTCCCTGCCCCTGGTGAACGTCTACGCGCGCTTTGCGGGCGGTTTCGGACTCCTCGGACGCGAACTGTACGCCGCGACCACCGCCCTTCCCTCGCTGCTGCGCTTCGGGGGAACGATCGAGCTGCACCCCGACTCCGTCGACGAACAGGTCGACCAGCACGCGCTGCAGCTCGCGTTCGGATCCTCGGGCGGGAGCACCTCCGCGACCCTCAACTCGCTCACCGCCAACCTCGAGCCCGGCCTGCGCCTGTGGAAGGACATGCTCCTCAATCCCCGCTTCGATTCGGTGCAGGTCGAGGTGTGGCGCGGCCAGGAACTGGAGAGCGCCCTGCGCCGCCCGGACGACCCGGGTCGTCTGGCCTTCTCGGAGTTCAACCGCCTCATGTTCGGCGACCACCCCATCGGCTGGGAAATGGCACCCGGCGATCTCGAACCGGAGGACCTCTCGCGAGAAAACCTCCTCACCGCCCATGGTCGCATCCTGTGTCGGGACAACCTGGCGCTGGGGGTGTCGGGCAACCTGGAATGGGAGGAAATCGAAGCCCACCTGCTCGAATTCCTCTCCGGATGGCCGGCCTGCGAAGAGGAGCTGCCCGAACCGCCGGTGCCCGACATCCTGGACGATCCGGGGGTCTACCTGATCCCGCGGGAGCTGGACCAGACGACCATCGTCATGGCGCACCGGAGCTCCATCCGCCAGGAGGACTCGCGCGACTACTTCGCCTCCCGCATCGCCAACTCCATCCTCGGATCCGGGGGCTTCTCGAGCCGGATCCTGAACCGGGTGCGCACCGAACTCGGCCTGTCCTACAGCGCGGGCTCCTTCTGGACCACGCCCGACGACAACGACGGCATCGTGGGCGCGCTCACGCGAACGAAGAGCGAGTCGACGATCGCCGCGACGCGGGCGATCCTCGAGGTGATGGAAGAGATGCGCGATTCTCCTCCCGCGCGCGGCGAGGTGGAAGCCGCCGTGGAAGCGGCCAGCAACGGTTTCTCCTTCAACTTCCAGGGAGCGATGCAGGTCGTCGCCCGGCGCGTGCTGCACGACGCGCAGGAGCTGCCGGAAGACTGGCTGGAACGGTATGTGGCGGGGGTGCAGCGAGTGTCCGCAGCCGACGTGCACAACGTCCTGCGCAGGCATCTGGACCCGGACCGGATGGTCATCCTCATTCTCGGGGATCCGTCCCGGTTCGACCTGCCCGTCGAGACACTCGGGGAAGTGACGACCTGGGAAGTGGAGGGAGTTACCGATCCGGCTCGGCCGGTCGGACCGCCCGCCGGGTGAAGTGGGGCCATCCGGGTCCGCCGCCGCCCGAACTACCTCACGCCGACGTGGATCGCCGCGATCCCGAAGGTCAGCAGCTGCCACCGGACCGTGCGGAATCCCGCGTCCAGCAGCCGCTGGCCCAGGACTTGCGGTCCCGGGAATTCACCGACCGAAGCCGGCAGATAGCTGTACGCCCAGCGGTGCCCCGACACGATCCGGCCAACCGCCGGAAGAATGTGCCGGAAGTACCAGAGGTATGCGGCCCGGACGATCGGGTTCGGGGGAGTGGTGAATTCGAGAACGACCAGCGGGCTTCCGTCGCGCAGCACCCGGCGCAGTTCCGCCAACCCCAGGTCGAGGTGGGAAAGGTTGCGCACCCCGAAGGCCACCATGGCGCCGTCGAAGGACTCGTCGGCAAAGGGCAGACGTTGCGCGTCCCCGCACAGCGGATGCACGGGCAGACCAACGCCTTTCGTCCCGCCCCGGCGCAGCATGGGTTCCGCAAAGTCCAACGCCACCACCCTGCCCCGGAAGTCCGGGCGGGTCGCCAGTTCGATGGCCAGGTCGCAGGTGCCCGCGCAGGCATCCAGGTATCGGGCCGAGTCATGACGGGAATAGTCGAGCGCGCGCACGGCCCGGCGCCGCCACCAGCGGTCGACGCTCAGGCTGAGCACCCGGTTGAGCAGATCGTAGCGCGGCGCGATGCGCGAGAAGATCTCGTGCACCTGGCGCGCGCGATCCTCACCCGACGACGGCTGACCTCCGGAAACGTTCATCATCGATTCTCGTACGGGACGGCGCGAACCTCATCCGGCGGATGTCCTTGAACTACCAGAGCGTCGAAGACGCGGAACTCGTCACCCTCGCCGCCGAGGGTCGGGAGAGCGCCTATCGCGAACTGCTCTCCAGATATGAACGTCCCGTCTTCTCCCTCATCTACAGGATGGTGAGGAACCGCACCCTCGCCGAAGACCTGGCGCAGGAAGCCTTCATCCGCACCTTCAATGCGATCGATACCTACAATCCCCAATACAAGTTCTCCAGTTGGATCTTCAAGATCGCAAACAACCTGACCATCGATCATCTGCGCAAGCGGCGCGTGCCCACCGTTTCCATGCACGGCGCGCCGGACGCGGTCACCCCGGAGGCGCAGGCGCGCACCAGCCTGGTGGTGCGGTCGCCCGGAGAGAGCCCCGAGGAGTACGTTCAGAACCGCGAGCTCGGCGGCCAGATCGAGGCCGCCATCGGGGAGCTGCGGGAGGAGTATCGGGTGGTGGTGCTGCTCCGCCACATCGAGGGACACACCTACGACGAGATCGCCCGCATCATGGATATCCCGCTGGGGACGGTAAAGACCTACCTTCATCGGGCCAGGGCCGAGCTCAAGCTTCGGCTCGCCGAGGCATGATTCGATGCGCATGGACGCGAAACTTCCCGCGGGTTCGTGCCGTACGCCGGGAGAACCGATGGACGGCATGGACACTTGGACCACGATGACCCCGGATCCCGGAGATCCCGCGAGGATGGCAACGCCACGAAAGGCGGAGACAGGGACAGGCCGCAGATGAATTCGGACCGATCCAGCTACGGCAGGCATCTGGACGATGACGCGATCCAGAGCCTGCTCGACGCCGCTGAAGGACCTGCCGACGCGCAGACCGCGTCCGCCCGCAGGCATCTGGCGGACTGTCCCGAGTGCCAGGGCCGGGTCGATGCCTGGGCGGAGGTCTTCG
Organism: Gammaproteobacteria bacterium; assembly: GCA_009841185.1. Lineage (GTDB taxonomy): Bacteria > Gemmatimonadota > Gemmatimonadetes > Longimicrobiales > Gaopeijiaceae > BD2-11. The sequence goes on along the minus strand of VXMG01000149.1, from coordinate 4,590 downwards.
GCGAGCTCGGCCGACTGGGCCGCTTCGCCCCTCCCGGCCGCTTCGCCGAGCGGGTCCTGTCCGGGATCGATCTCCCCAGCGAGGCTTCGAGTTCCTCCCGGGCATGGTCGTGGGTCCGGCTGCGCCGCTGGCTGACCGGACGGGCCGCGGACGCTCATCTCTCCGGGAGGCGGCTGCAGGAGCTGGCGGACGGTGCGCTGCCCCGGGGACGCGCCACCCTGGCGAAGGCGCATATCGCGACGTGCGGGGACTGCGAGAGCAGGCTGGCGGGCTGGCGGCGCCTGATCGCCACACTGGAGGCCCTGCCCTCCTTCGCGCCTGCCGCGGGCTTCGCCGAGAGGGTGATGGCGCGCTGGCGGGAGGTGGCCGAAGAGGCCGCCGACCAGAGCCAGGCTACGCGAAAGTGGCGACTCGTGCCTCGTTCGCCGCGTGGATGGGTGCTCGCGGGGACGCTGACCGGCATGCCGGTCGCCGCATTCGCCGCGGTGGCGGCCTTCCTCTCAACCGTCCCACAGCTTACCACCGGCGGCCTCGTCACCTATCTGTGGTGGCAGGCTCGCGACGCCTTGTCGGCGTTCGGGAGTTCGCTGCTGGCGGCGGTCATGCAGAGCGGGGCGGCCTTCCGGGCCTATTCGCTCGCAGAATACGTGATCGCGTCGCCCGCTACCGCGGTCGCCGCCGCGGCAGGTTTCACCACCCTGATGCTCAGTTCCATCTGGGTTCTTCACCGCAACATCGGCTTCCCCCGTTTCGCGCTTCGCCATGTTTACAGCTGACCCCTCCCGCCCCGCCGGCCTGAATCCGCTGTTCGGCGCGGTGCTCGCGCTCTCGGCGGCGGGTGCGGCACAGCCCGCCGGCGCTCAGGAGCGGCAGGTAGTATCGAACCGCGTGACCGTGTCGGACGCGGATGCAACTCTGTCGCTCGAGTTCGATTCCGGCCCGGCCCTCGAGATCTCCTTTCAGAACGGCGAAGTCCGCGTCGACGGCGAGGAGGTAGGCAGCTACCGGGCCGGCGGGGAGCTCGCTGCCTCATGGCGGTCCCTGCTCTCCGAAGTCGTTCCGCTGGATGGCGGCCCCCTCACCGAAACTCTGCTCGCGTGGGAGCCCGGCGGACAGTTGGCCGGTGACGCGCGGGCGGTCGGCGAGCGGGTCGACCGAGCGCTGCAGGAGGCACTTGCCGGTCCGCGGCCGGAAGACAGCCCGACACCCGTTTCGGGGAGCGCTGAGTTGGGAGGCATGGCACCAGCCCTGGTTCCCCCGTTGCTTCGCCTCCTCCTGCAACGGGGCCGGGTGCTGGAAGAGGCGCTCCAGGACGTCGATCTGACGGAGCTGTCGCTTCATCTGGGCGAGGACGTGACCGTTGACGCCGGCACCGATATCGAGGGGGCCCTGCTCGTGGTGGAGGGCGACGCCACCATTTCCGGGGAAGTCCCCGGCGACGTGGTCGTGGTCGAGGGGACATTGCGCATCGAGGGTGACGCGTACATCGGGGGCGAGGTGCGCGTGATCGACGGACAGTTGGAGCGCGACGGCGGGACGGTTGAGGGCACCATCCTCACCGTGGACGCCGGCGATATCGCGGGAGCGGGGATGGTGCCGGATGCGGCAGCTTCGGGGGACGAGGAGCGCGGCCCGCCCTCCCGTCAGGGTGAAGCGCGCGCCCGGCTGCCCTTCCGCTACGTCACATCAGGTCTGGGCGGTCTCTTCGGGGACGTGTTCTGGCTGGTGGTCATCCTGGCCGTGGGGACTGCGGTCGTCCACTTCGCCGGAGACCGGCTGCAGAACGTGGCCGAAGTGGTGAGAGCTGCTCCCGGACGGGCCGCGCTGGTCGGTCTGGCAGGCGGCTTTCTCCTTCTGCCGCTGTGGGTGCTGGGAGGTCTCGCTCTCCTCGTGTCGATCATCGGCATCCCCCTGCTGGTCGCCTGGCTGCCCCTCTTCCCCCTGGCCGCACTCCTGGCCGGTGGGCTGGGATACCTGGCCGTGGCGAGCGTCGTCGGCGAGTGGCTGGCGCGCAAGGGCATCCCGGCCCTGGACCGCTTCCGGCCCTCGAACCGGCTGCACGTGCTGGCCGTCGGCCTGGCAGCGCTCGTTCTTCCGTCGGCCCTTTCCCACGTCACGGAAATGGGTGGGCCGACGCTCGGTTCCTTCCTGAGCGGGCTGTTCACCCTCGTCGCGGTGGCTACTGCGATGATCGCGCTGATGCTCGGCTTCGGCGCCGTGCTGCTCACCGGAGCGGGCCGCACTTCCGACCCGGGCAGGATGGCGGCGACCTACGGCGGGGGAATTCGGGCGACGAGGGCATGGACGCGGAGGCGTTCGCGGCGGCGCTCGCGCGAGAAGCCCGGACACCCCGACGACGGAGGCACCGGTGACTAGCAGTTCGTGGATGAATCAGCGCGCACATGGAGAGCGGCGGGGCGCCGGGCTGGGCCGACTTACCTGCGCGGCCATCGGAGGGCTGGCCTGCACGGCCACCGGACTTGCGGCCCAGGACTGGAGCACCGTGACCGCTTCACGCCAGCTGGGTGGCGAGCGTGAGATTGAGGTCCAGGTGGAATACGGAGCGGGTGTCCTCGACCTGCGTCCGGGGGAGCCCGGCACCCTGTACCGGATGGAGCTTCGCTACGATCGCGATCTCATGGAGCCGCAGACGCACTATGAGGACGGAGTCCTCGAGATCGGCATGGATCGCGTCGGCAGAGGTATCCGCATGGGCTCACGCGACGGATCGGGGCGACTGGATCTGGAACTGTCGCCGGAAGTTCCCCTGTTGCTGGACCTCGAGTTTGGCGCGGCGCGGGCGGACCTCGATCTGGGAGGGCTCGCAATCCGGGAGTTGAATGTCGAGACGGGGGCATCCGATACACGCATCGAGGTGTCGGTGCCCAACCCCGTGGAGCTGGAACTCGCCTCGTTCGAGGCGGGCGCGGCCAACCTGGTCGCCACCGGACTCGGCAACCTGAACGCCGACCGCATCCGGCTGGAGGCGAAAGCAGGCAAGGCGACCCTGGACTTCGATGGGGAATGGCAGCGCGACGCCGATGTGGATCTCGACCTCGACCTGGGCGCGGTGGAACTTCGCTTTCCGCGGGGCCTCGGCGTGCAGTTGGTGGTGGATGCGCTTCTGACCTCCGTGGATGCCCAGGAAATGTTCAGGCGAGGCGACAGCTACTACTCTGCGGATTGGGATGACGCGGAGACACGGCTTACGATCGAAATCGACGCGCACATCGGGGCGATCGACGTGGTGTGGACCCCATGATGGGCTTCGTCATCAGGATTCGGGCATTGTGCCCGGGGAGATGTTCGACATGATCAGCGCCCTGTTGACCCTGTTCGCCGTTGGCCTCGTGACGCTGCTGGTCGTGGGAGTGCTGCTCGCGGTGGCGGGCACGGTGTTCTCCATCGGCTTCGGCCTGGCCAGCTTCCTGCTCTTCAAGGTCGCCCCGATCGCACTACTGGGGTATGTGGTGCTCCGCCTGATCGCGCCCCGCAAGCGCAAGGAGCTGAGTGAAGCCGACCGCAAGTGGCTGGAAGGATAGCCGCGCAGGTCAGGCGGGTGGCCGCGCCGGCGGTCGCCAGGCGCTGACCTCTTCGATCTCGGCGATCAGGTCAGGGGCGGCGAACGCTCCTACCGGCGATGTCCCCATCAGGTCGAGATCGATGTCGCGGGCCAGCAGCGGGGCAAGCGATTCGGGGTAGTCGCGCACCATCACGTGCGCGGGCAGCCGCCGGATTCGATCCGGGCCGACGCGCGGAAGCGGGGACCACCTCAACCGGGCCCCTCCCGCAACGCCACCACCACCTGGTCGCAGATTCGGTTCAGCGCCTGCGCAACCGGTGACTCCGGCCGGCCCACCACGGTGGGCAGCCCGTCGTCGCCCGACCGCCGGACCGCGGGGTCGAGCGGCACGGCACCCAGGAAGGGTACGCCCTGCTCCCTGGCCAGAACCTCCCCTCCGCCCGTGCCGAACACGTCCACAGGTTCGCCGCAGTGCGGACACGCCATCCCGCTCATGTTCTCGATGACGCCGATGATCCGCGTGTTGACGCGCTCGAACATCTTGATGCCGCGCCGGACGTCGGTGGTGGCCACACCCTGCGGGGTGGTGACCATGACGGCCCCGTCGAGGTTGACGCTCTGCACCAGCGACAACTGCGCATCGCCGGTGCCCGGGGGCATGTCGACAAGCATGACATCCAGAGTGCCCCAGCGCACCTGCTCCAGGAACTGCTTCAGGACGCCCGCGATCAGCGGGCCGCGCATGATCGCCGGCTGTTCGTCCGCGAGCAGGAATCCGAGGCTCATGAGCTTGACGCCATGGGCCTCGAGCGGCTCGATCATCTCCTTGCCCTTGCCGCCGGACACGCTCGGCCGGCGGCGTTCGCCGAACATGACAGGGATGTTCGGGCCGTAGATGTCTGCGTCCAGAAGTCCGACCCGGAGGCGGCGGCGCGCGAGGGCGGCGGCGAGGTTGGTGGTTACCATGGACTTGCCTACCCCTCCCTTGCCGGAGCTCACCGCCACCACGTAGCGGGTGTCGGCGAGGATGCCCGGCCGGGGGGTGGGCGCGGGGACCGAGCCGGGGA
>VXMG01000046.1:0-3274 GCA_009841185.1 Gammaproteobacteria bacterium | reverse complement strand
ATCGTAGATGTTTATAAGATACTGTCACCACCGCGCTCGCCTGGGAGGGGTGGGGGCCGGCGGACGCGATCGACCCGGTGCTGCCGGGCTTCCTGGTTTCCGCCTTCCTGATGGTGGTGGTGAGCCTCCTCACGCCTCCTCCGCCCGCGAGCGCGACCGATCCCTACATGTCACCGCCCGGCAAGCCCTGACCAGATCCCGGGAGTCCGACCTTCCCACCCGAAATCACGGAATGGCACATGCGCGTATCGAAGATGGTGACCGCGGTCGATGCCCACGCCGGCGGCGAGCCCGGCAGGGTCATCGTCGGCGGCGTAATGGACGTTCCCGGCAAGTCGATGTTCGAGAAGGCGCAATGGCTGGAGCGCCACGGAGACGGCCTGCGGAGCCGCATGCTGCGCGAGCCCCGCGGCTATCCGGCGCTTTGCTGCAACGTGATCCTGCCGCCGACACGTCCGGAAGCGGACGCGGGCTACGTCATCATGGAGCACACCGAGTACCCGCCCATGTCGGGCAGCAACACCATTTGCGTGGCCACGGTGCTCATCGAGACGGGAATGGTGCCCTCGCAGGAGCCGGTGACGGACTTGCTCCTGGAGGCGCCCGCCGGGCTCATCCGGGTGCGCGCTGAGGTCAGCGGGGGCAAGGTAACCAGCGTCACCTTCCGCAACGTGCCCGCCTTCGCGGTCCACCTGGACGCGGTGGTGAACCTGCCCGGATTCGGCGAGGTCACGGTGGATGTAGGGTTCGGGGGGATGTTCTACGTGATCGCCGATGCCGATCAGTTCGGCATCGAACTGCTGCCCGAAAACGGCGGGCAGATCACGCGGGTGGGCGAGATGCTGCGGGTGGCCGCCTCCGAGCAGCTCTCCGTCGTGCATCCTCTGACTCCGGAGATCGGCGGGGTATCGATCTCGCAGCTCTCCGGGCCGCCCCTGGGCGATGCCCACCGGCGCAACGCGGTCACGGTCTCCACGGGCAGGCCGAGCTGGGACCGGCCCGAGAGCTGGAAGGGCTGCCTGGACCGCTCCCCGTGCGGCACCGGGACCTGCGCGAAGATGGCGGTCATGCACGCCAGGGGGGAACTGGCGCTTGGGGAGGAGTTCCGTCACGAGAGCATCATCGGCACCGTGTGGACGGGTAAGCTGATCGAGGAGACCGAGGTGGGTGGAATCCCCGCCGTGGTGCCCACCCTGAGCGGCACCGGCTGGATCACAGGAATCGCCCAATACGTCGTCGACGACACCGATCCCTTCCCGGAGGGCTTCACCGTGGGCGATATCTGGGCGGAGTGAGACATTCGACCCCGGGATCCCTCATCCGGCCGGAGGCCGCTTCATGAACGACCCGCTGCAAATCCCCGTACTCGTGGGCTCCGTGCGCAGGGGCCGCCAGTCGATCAAGGTGGCTCGATTCGCCAGCGACCGGCTGCGGCGCGCCGGGGCCGAGGCCCCTCTTCTCGACCTTGCCGACTTCGACCTCCCGATCATGGAGGAGCGGCTCTACCGCCGGGACGATCCCCCGCCCGGACTGGTCCCGTTCTCGGAAGCGATTCGCGAGGCCGACGCCGTGGTGATCGTCAGTCCAGAGTACAATGGCTCCATGCCCGGTGTTCTCAAGAACGCGCTCGACTACATCTATGGCGAGTGGGAGCGGAAGCCGGTGGGGATCGTCACGCTCTCGGTCGGCGTCTTCGGCGGTGTCCAGGTCCACAACCACCTGCCGCTGCTCTTCCTTCGCCTCAAGGCCCTGCCGGTGGCGCACATGGCCGTCACGACCGTGGGCCGGAGCTTCGACGACGACGGCGAGCCGCGCGAGGAGAGGTACGAGAAGGCGTTCGCCCGCTTCATCGAGACGCTCGAGTGGTACACGAAGGCGATCGGGGCGGCGATCGAACTGGAGAAGGGTTGAGCGACACGGAATCGGTCGGCGCCAGTCGGTGAAGCCCGAGCGTGGCTCGCGAGCCGTCAGCCCCCGTATCCGCAGAACCGCAGTGCCGTCAGGGCGAGGGTGCGGGTGACGGTCTCCAGTTCGGCGATGGGCACCCATTCGTCGGGACGATGAGCGTTGCGCACGTCCCCGGGGCCGAACATCACCGTGGGGGTGTGTCCCACGTTCACCAGCAACTGCATGTCAGCTCCGTAGGGCATCCCCTCGACGCGGGGCTCGCGTCCCTCGATGTCCCGGAAGGCGTCCGCGACCGTGCGCACGATGGGGTCGGACGGGTCCGTGGCCGCCGGATGGAACTGCCCGCCCCACCACTCCACCTCCGGCGGGTAGCGTTGCAGCCAGGGGTCCGCACGAGCCGCGCCGGCGACCGCGTCCTCGAACATCGCCTGCGCCTCGGCGGGCTCTTCCCCCACGGCCACGCCGTAACGGCCCTCGAAGCAGAGGCTCTCCGGCACGTTCGAGGCCCACTCGCCCGCGCGCACCGTGCCCACGCAGAGGGGGAAGGGCACCTCGTAATGGGCGAAGAGCGGGTCCGCTACCCCTGAGTTGCGCCGCGCCTCGAGCGCCTGCAGGGCCCGGTAGATGGGGATGAAGCCATCGATGGCGCTGACCCCCTCGGTGCGCAGAGCGCCGTGTGCGGAGCGTCCCCGCACGTGGATGCGGAAGTTGAGGGCGCCCCCCTGCGCGGGGGCGAGCGACAGGCAGGTCGGCTCGATGACCAATGCGCCGTCGGCTGTGTAGCCGCGCTGGATGGCGGCCAGGGTGCCCGCGCCTCCGTCTTCCTCCGCGATCACGCTCTGGAGCAGAAGCCGCCCGTCCAGTTCCACCCCGGCGTCCGCGATCGCGCGGGCGGCGTACAGCCCGCAGCAGAGCGCTCCCTTCATGTCCAGCGCTCCGCGGCCCACCAGGTTGCCGTCGCGGATGGTGCCCTGCCAGGGAGGGACCGTCCACCGGGACAGGTCGCCCGCGGGCACGACGTCGATGTGCCCGTTGAGGATGAGCGAGCGGGCGGGGCTTCGGCCCTCCCGCCGGCCGGTGCCGCCGGGCGAGCCGCCCGCGCCTCCCAGCGACCCCACCACCCCCAGCGACCGCCCGCGCTCGATCTCGATGCTGAAGCGGGGGTGGGCGGCCAGCTCCTCGAAGTCGATCTCCCAGACATCCACGTTCATGCCTGCCTGGGCCATCCACTCCGCCATCTGTTCCTGCGCGGGCGTCTCCCGGCCCTGGTCGGTGGGGATCGCCACCAGCCGCGAGATGGTGTCGAGCAGCCCGTCCATGTCGATGGCGGCGAGCACGCGGGCTTCGGTGGGGGTGAGGTCGGGGG
>VXMG01000019.1:0-33868 GCA_009841185.1 Gammaproteobacteria bacterium | reverse complement strand
GGGTTGCTCGTCTTTTTTTCAACCCTCCCGCGGGCGCCTCCCCGCCCGGGGCGCGCCCCCCCTCCACCGGTACGCCGCCGACGCCAATCATCCGGAGCGCGACGCGACCAGCCGGCTCTCCCCCTACCTCCACTTCGGCCACACCTCCACGCACGAGGTATTCGACCGAATCGCGGCGCACGAAGGATGGACCTCTGCCCGTCTCTCGCGTGACGCGCGGGGGAGCCGCGCCGGTTGGTGGGGCATGAGCGAGAGTGCAGAAGCGTTTTTGGATCAACTGGTTACATGGCGTGAGCTCGGGTTCAATCGATGCCTTCACGTGGATCGTTACGATACCTATGAAGCCCTGCCCGATTGGGCTCGAAAGACGCTCGCGGAGCACGCCTCGGATCCCCGGGAAGCTGTATACGGACTCGGCGACTTCGAGAACGCGCGCACCTGTGACCCCCTCTGGAACGCGGCCCAGAACCAGCTTCGGGGTGAGGGCCGCATCCACAACTACCTGCGCATGCTCTGGGGCAAGAAGATCCTGGAGTGGAGCGAGAGCCCTCGCGAAGCGCTCCGCATCATGATCGAACTCAACGACAAGTACGCGCTCGACGGACGCGACCCGAACTCCTATACCGGGATGCTCTGGATCCTCGGCCTCCACGACCGCGCCTGGGGCCCCGAGCGCCCGGTGTTCGGCAAGATCCGCTACATGAGTTCGGCCAACACGGCGAGGAAGTACCGGGTCCGCGGGTACATCGAGAAGTACGGGGACCCGTAGGAAGAATCGGCGAAAGCCCCGGGTAACGCGTGAGCGCCGCGCACCGTTTTTCGTTGCGCGCCCCTCAGTCCCCCATCCCCTCGAGCGCCCGCATGATCGCGTGGTAGCGCCGGTCCACCCTCCGGAAGCCCAGATTCGCGAGGTAGATGTTGCGCACGCCGGCTCCCTGCAGCGCCCGGATGCTGCGCGCGCAGATCTGCGCGGCGCTTGCCCCCGCAGCGAACTCGCGCGTGATCTGCCCCGCGGGGATCGGGAGAAACCGGCTGAGCCGACGCAGGGTCCCCGGATTCGCGCTCCGGTAGAAGAAGACGCCGAAGATGGCGGGGATGCGTACGCCCCGGCGGTCCAACTCCTCCAGAAAGCGCTCGACCGCGGGCAGCGAGTGGTGCGACACGATCTGGGTCAGGAAGAAATCGGCCTCGAAGTCGCCGCGGGCTATGTAGTCCACCTGCGCGGCCAGGTCCGCGTGGGGATTGGCCCATCCCCCCAGCGTGAGCGACGGGAACTCGCACCGGATGAGGTCGCGCAACTGGTATCCGTGCTCGACGCAGCGCGGTGGCGGGCCGGTCGTGTCGCCGCCCACCACGGCCAGCGCCTCGCAGCCGCTGGAGACCGCTCGCCGGGCGAACATCATGCAGTAATCCAAGGAGTGCTTGGCGGTCAGGAAGGGGATGATGCGCGAAGCCGGCACACCGCGCGCCAGGTTGGCGGCAACGTGGCCGAGGCTCTCCTCCTCGGCGGCATCGACGGCGTTGTCGGTGAGGAAGATGTAGCGGTCGTCGCGCGCCAGCCGCTCCAGCGTGTGATACATGTCGATCCAGGCATCCATCCCCGCGGCGTAGGAGAGCCCGCTGCGCGGCGGACGCAGTTCGACGGTAATGGTCGGCTCGGCCGCGCGGAGACGCGCCAGCAGGGTGCTGCCCCGCACTCTACTCATCGTCCGCCCACCAGCGCCTCCACGGCATCCGCCTCGGTGGGCAGTTCCGCGGTGAGGTTCTCCACCCCGGAGGCAGTCACCAGCATATCGTCCTCGATGCGGATGCCGATGCCGGCGAAGCGGGCGGCGGATCCCTCGGCGTCCTCGTGGAAGTAGAGGCCCGGCTCGACCGTGAACACCATCCCCTCCTCGAGTCGCCGGGAGGTGCCGTCGACGGCGTAGTCGCCGACGTCGTGGGTGTCGAGCCCGAGCCAGTGGGAGGTCTGGTGCGGGAAGAACCGGCGAAGGGCCGTGCTTTCCTCCGGTTTTCCACTGTTCCCGGCCCGGATGCCGAGCGACGCCAGCCCCCTGGCCAGCACGTCGCAAGCGGCCCCGTGCACCGCGCTCACCGGCACGCCCGGCGCGGCGGCGGCGATCGCGGCCGCGCGTGCCTCGTCCACGATCTCATAGACGGCCCGCTGGTCCGCGGTGAAGCGCCCGTCCACCGGGTAGGTGCGGGTCACGTCGGCGCAGTAGTGGCCGAGTTCGGCGGCTGCGTCCACCAGCACCAGTTCGCCCGCCTGCGCCCGGCGCCGGTTTGCCGCGTAGTGGAGCACGCAGGCGTTGGCGCCAGACGCCACGATGGACGGATACGCGGGGGTCGCGCCCCCGTGCCGGCGAAACACCGCCTCGATGGCGGCCTGCAGTTCCCACTCCCCCACCCCGGGTCGAAGCTCTCCGGCGAGGGCGCGGTGCCCGCCGATCGTCAGCGCGGCGGCGCTCCGCAGCGACTCCACTTCCCCTGCGTCCTTGCGGAGCCGCATCTCATCCAGAATCTCGCCCGGATCGATGACGCCGCGCGGCCCCAGTCCCTTCCGCGCGCCGCGGGCGCGGGCATGCGCCAGTGCGCCCCGCACCAGCCGGTCCACCCAGGGATCGGATCCCAGCCGGAAGAAGACGTGGCTCGCTCCCTTGAGCAGGAGCCCGAGCTCCCGCCCGATCTCATCCAGGGGATGGCAGGCATCGACGCCCAATTGCTCGCGGGCAGCCTCGGGGCCGAGCCGCTGCCCGCCCCAGAGTTCCGCGGTCGCATCGCGGGAGCGGACGAATAGCACGGAGCGCTTCGATTCGGCGAAGCCGCGCAGGACGAGAACGCTTCCGGGTTCGGTGAAGCCCGTCAGATAGAAAAACTCCGAGTCCGGGCGGTAGGGAGAGGGATCGGCGCCCCGCTGGCACGCGTCGGCCGCCGCCGGAAGCACCATGGCGGCGTCTCCCAATGCGTCGAGCACCAGCGCGCGGCGCTCGTGGAAGATGTCGGCGGCGGGTTCGAAGCCGTGGATCGACATCACACGCGCGTCCGGGCGGCGACTGCCTCCAGCCCCGCCTCCACGAGCGTCCACTGCAGCTTCATCTGGTCTGCCACGGGCATGGGCCGGATCCCCAGCCGGGCACCGTCGCGTGTAACCTCGGCGGGCGCGGCGCGGCCGGCAGCCAGCTCCGCCCTCCATCCGTCGATGCGGGACTTCCAGCGAGCCGCCACCGGATCCGGAGGACCGAGCGTTTCCCCGGCTCCCGGCGTGATGAATAGCGGCATCTCCGTCACCAGCGTGAGCGTGTCGCCCCCCAGCGAGCGCACCGCCTCCATCGAACTGGGGCGAAAGCGCCCCGCGGTAGCCTCGTCCCCGAGCCCCAGGAAGTGCTCGCGCATGGCGTTGTGGTTCGGGCGCGTGCAGAAGCCGGGAGCGATGCGCACGAAGCCCTTCTCCCCTTCCCGCTCCACGTCGTGCAGCCGGTATCCCAGGTCGCGCACAACCTCCGCGCAGCGGGCGCGCAGGAGCGCCGTCCGATCAATCCAGTGGGGATCGATGAGGAACCAGGGCCCCGACGAGAACCCCATGCCGTGCAGCGAGACGTGCAGGTCGAAGGCGCCGTCCGCGCTGGTCCACCACGCGCTGGCCACCCGGTTCTCGGGCCTCGCGTCCGTGTCATCCGCGCCCGCTGGAAACCCGAACTCGATGTCATCCCCGGGGAGTTCACGCACGACGTGAGCCAGGTACTCGCCCAACTCGAAGTCGAGCCCGCGGGCCTGCCAGGCGCGATTGCGCGCCGCCCCGTCGGGATTCACGTGCGGCACGATCCACCACTCGAAGCGCTCGAGCATCGGATGATGCGGATCCAGTCCGTTCAGCCATCCGCACAGCCTGGCGAGAAGCGCCGGCCCCACGGGCTCGTCGGCATGGCATCCTCCGAGCAGGCTCACGCGCAGGGGTCCGGATCCGAATCGGAAGGCGTGGATGGGGCGTCCATCTCTGGAGGTGCCGATGCGCAAGCCGTCCTCGGGACTCGCCGGGACCGCGTCGAGGATCAGGGCCGGATCCGCGCGCTCGCGGCCGGACTCGCGCATGGCTCCGGGTTCACTCATGCCGCTACCGGGCTCGCGCAGGCCCCTCGGGGATTGGTGCATTCCCTCCGCGGCTACCGGGGCTGGCTCGTAACGGTCTCCTCCTCCTCGATCAGCCAGTGCACCATCCAGCTGCGGATGCGCTCCAGCCGGTCCACCAGCAGCCAGGGCTCGCCGGTGCGCGAGAGACCGTGGCTGGACCTGGGGTAGCGCACCAGCTCGACGGGAACGCGCAGCTTCTTGAGCGACATGAACCACTGCTCGGCGTCGGGCATCGGAGTGCGCCAGTCCTGCTCGGAGTGGATGAGCAGGGTGGGCGCGGTCACGTTCTCGACATACGAGATGGGCGACAGGCGCCGGTACAGGTCCCGCTCCTCCCACGGGGTGCCGCCGAACTCGTACTCCGTGAGCCCCTGGGCGTCCGAGGTGCCCCACCAGCTCTCCCAGTTGGTGATCGAGCGGCTCGAGGCGGAGGCCGCGAAACGGTCGGTGGTGGCGGTCAGCCAGTTGGACATGAAGCCGCCGTAGCTCCCGCCCGAGACGCCCAGGCGCTCCGGGTCGATGGCGGGATAGGCCGCCAGGGTAGCGTCCACGCCGGCGAGGTAGTCCTCGCGGTCGACGATGCCCCACTGCTCGAGGGTGGCGTACTGGAAGGCGTGCCCGTAGCCGGAGGAACCGCGCGGGTTGGTGTAGAGCACGTAGAGGCCCGCGGCGGAGAGCACGTGGAAGGTCGGGAAGAAGGTGTTGCCGTAGGCGCTGTGCGGCCCGCCGTGGATCTTGAGCACCATCGGGTAGCTGCGGCCCGGGACCTCGTCCACCGGCCGCACCACCCAGCCCTCGACCTCGATGCTGTCGTCCATCATCCAGGCGATGCGCTCGGCGGGCATGAGCGTGATGTCGGAGAGCCAGCCGTCGTTGAAGCCGGTCGCCTTCTGCTCGGTGGAGCCGTCGCCGGCCGCCACGTAGAGCTCGGCCGGGGTCACCGGATCGGTGGCCGTGAACGCCATCACGCCGTCGTCGGCGGTGAACGAGAAGCCCGACAGCCTGCGGTCGCCCGCGGTTACCTGCCGGATCTCGCCCCCGGCCGCCGGAACGGCGAACAGGTGGGAATTGCCCCCGATGCCGGCGGAGAAGCGGAGCTCGCTGCCGTCCTCCGACCAGGAGGGCGCTCCGGGCTGCAGATCCCAGCCCGCGGTGAGGTTGACGGCAAGGCCGCGCATGCTGCCGTCCGGCCCCACCTCGCGCACCATGAGGTCGGACTGCTCGCCGCGCGCGGGGCTGGACAGGTAGGCGATGGAGCCGCCGTCCGGCGAAAGCGCAGGCGCCGACTCGCTGCCGGGGTTGGTGGTCAGGCGGCGAACCGACCCGCCCGTGACCGCCACCGACCAGATGTCGCCCGTGTTCTCGGAGTTGTATTCGTCGTCCTGGCGTTCGTTGCCGGTGAAGTAGATGCGCCGGCCGTCCGAAGACCAGGCTACCCCACCCACATCGAACTCCAGGTCGGTGAGCTGGCGCGCCGTGCCGCCGTCGGCGGACACTACGAACAACTGGGTCTTGTCACGCAGCGAGTAATGCGACAGCAGGGGATGCACGCCGTCGCGCTTGTAGCGCATGGCCGTGATCACGTGGCCATCGAAGCGCTCCGCATCCAGCGTGCCGGTGACCGCGTCGGGCGCGATCTGGCGGTTGCCGTCGTCGTCCCCGTCGTCCGCATCCGGGGCGCGGGTGAAGGCGATGCTGCTCCCGTCGGGCGACCACACCGGCGCGCCTTCCACGCCCTCGATGTGGAAGGCCTCCCCGCCGGGACCGTCCACACGCAGGAACCAGATGGGGTTGGGGTCGTCGCCCCGGCTCGAGCGGAACGAGAGCAGGCGGCCGTCCGGCGACCAGCGCGGCCCGCTGGCCTCGGAGGTGGGGTCGGAGAAGCGGATCGCTTCGCCGTCTGGCCTGCCGCCCGAGAGAGGCTGCAGCCACACCTCGCGGTGGCGCCGGTTTTCCGCCTCGATCACGCGCGTGACGGTGAAGGCGACGTACGCGCCGGTCGGCGACATCGCCGGCTCGGACACGCCCACGATGCGGTAGTAGTCCGTGGGTTGGAAGCCGCGCTCCTGCGCCATCAGCGGCGACGTGAGCCCGGCGATCAGGGCCAGGCTCACCGCCACGACTTTCGCGGAATGGACAGGTGGTGCGCTATCGTGTAGCGATGCATGGGGCAGGCCGAACATCCCGGACCTCCTGCGCTCAACGAAACAACCGGTGATTTCACTCAATATAGGAAGAGGGCCGGGATCGCGGTAACTATGCCGTGCAGTCCAGTCAGGAGGATGCTCAGGATGACGACAGACGCAATGCACCGCGGCACGGCATCGACTCCCCGCACTGCGGGCCGGGTCGGTTCGTGGTTGGTTTTGGCCGCCTGGCTGGCTGTCGCCTGCGCCGCCACCGCCTCATCCGCCACCGCGCAGATCGTGCGCGGGCGGGTGCTGGAGGAGGGCGCCGGCACCCCCTTGCCCGGCGCGATGATCGTGCTCGTAGACGCCGAGGGCACCCAGGTGGGACGCATCCTCACCGACGACCTGGGCAGGTTCACGCTGCGCGCTCCCCGGACCGGCACCTATACGCTCCGCGCCGACCGAATCGGCTACGCCAGCATTACCTCCCCGCCGCTCGAACTGGCCTCCGGCGCCGCGGCCTTCCACGACATGGTGGTGCCGGTGCAGGCGATCGCGCTGGACAACATCACGGTGGAAGGCGAGCGCCGCTGCGTACTGCGTCCGGAAGGTGGACTCGACGTGGCCCGGGTGTGGGAAGAGGCGCGCAAGGCGCTCGCGGCCGCAGCCTTCACCGACGAGACATCCGTCTATCGCTACGTCACCATGAGGTACGAGCGGGACCTCGACCCCGACGCGCGCACGGTGACGAACGAGCAGCGCAACTTCAGCGACCTCATGCAGCGTCAGACCTTCGTTTCGCGGCCCGTCGAGGAACTCATGGCGGACGGCTTCGTGCAGGAGGAGGAGGACGGCACCTACTACTACGCCCCCGACGCCAACGTGATGCTCTCGGACGACTTCCTCGACACCCACTGCCTGCGCGTGCGCGAGGGTGACGACGAGACCGAAGGCCTCATCGGGCTCGCTTTCGAACCGGTGGAGGGACGTCGCGGGCACATCGACATCCGGGGCGTCATGTGGCTGGAGCCCGAGTCCTCGGAGCTCCAGTGGCTGGAGTACAACTACGCGGATCTGGACGCCGAACTCCGTTCGCGCCATCTGGGGGGCAAGGTGATGTTCGCGGGGCTCCCCAACGGGACCTGGGTGGTGCGCGAGTGGTATATCCGCATGCCCCGCCCCGGGATGCGGCCCAATCCCTTCACCAACATCCCGGAGCGGTTCCTGGCCGGAATCCGGGAGACCGGCGCCGTGGTGATGCGAATCATGACCCCGCTGGGAGAGACCCTGGTCGAGGCCGAGACCGGGACCATCGAAGGGACGGTGCTGGATTCGCTGCATACTCGCCCGCTGGGAGGTGCGCGCGTGTTCGCGGAAGGCACCGATCACTCGGCGGTGACCGGGGAGGACGGCAACTACCGGCTGACCGGGCTGAACGAAGGGGTGTATCGCATCTCCTACCACCACCCGCTGCTCGAAGAGGTGGGCTTCGCGCCCCAGCCCGAGGAGGTGGAAGTGCGCCGCGGTGAGATCACGCCGCTGCGGCTGCTGACCCCCTCCCGGGGCGAGGTGCTGCGCGATGCCTGCGCCGAGGTGGAGGCCGTGGATCGCACCGCCGTGCTGGCCGGCCGGGTGGTGGACGGCGTCTCGGGAGTCCCCGTGGACGGCGCCCTCGTCACGGCTACCTGGACTGGCTGGGATATCGGCACCATCGCGCGGGGAAGCAACCCGCGCGGCGGGGGCGACCCCAACGCCGGCCTTGTGCGGCTCGAGCAGCGGGACGGCCAGTACGAGACGATCACCGGCGCGGACGGGCGCTTCCTCTTCTGCCGGGTGCCCGTGGGACCGAGCGTGGTGGTCGAAACGGCAGTGGCGGACCGCGTGGTCGAGCCCGAGACCCTCGTCCTGGAGGAGGCCGGCCGGCCCGAGTTCATGACCGTGTACATCAGGAACTGACAGGAACTCCCAGCCTCCCTTTCCAAACCGGAACCCGACGATGACTCATCCTCTGCATCACGACCCTGTCCGGCCGGGGCCCCTGGCCGTTTCCGGCTCCTCCGCGCGGCGGTCTTCGGTTCGTCAAATGGTCCTCACGGGCTTCGCGCTGGCGCTGGTCGTGGCAAACCTCTCCGCCCCACTGGCGGGCCAGGAGCCTGATTCGTCCGCGGTGATTCCGCTCGACGAAATCGAGGTGACGGTGCTGCGCACGCCCATCCTGCTGGGAGAAGTCCCCTTCGCGGTCTCGGTGCTGGGGACCTCGGCGCTCACACGCGGGAAGGCCGGGCTCTCAATTGAGGAGGCGCTCCAGGGCCTGCCCGGCGTCCAGGTGCAGAACCGCTACAACTCCGCGGTGGGCGAGCGCATTTCCATACGCGGTTTCGGCGCCCGCTCGCAGTTCGGCGTACGCGGGGTGACTGTGCTGGTGGACGGCATTCCCGCAACCCTGCCCGACGGGCAGTCGACCCTCGACCACCTCGACCTGGGCACCCTTGGGCGGGTGGAGGCGCTACGCGGTCCGGGCTCGTCCGCCTACGGCAACGGCGCGGGCGGGGTGCTGCGCTTCGAGACCCGGCGGGCGGCCGACCAGCCGTTCCGCCAGGAGCTCTCGGTGTTCGACGGGAGCAACGGCATGGGCCGGCTCCAAGCGACCACCAGCGGCGTCAGCGGTGAAACGGAGTACCTCCTGAGCGCCTCGCGCTTCAAGTACGAGGGCTTCCGCACAAACCCGGTTGCGGACGACGGTTCCGTTTTCGGAGAGGCGCGCAAGCTGCACCTGAACGGGCAGTTGCGCTCGCCGCTGGCTGATGGCGAGCTGATCGTGACCGCGAATCTGGCCAATCTGGACGGCGACAATCCCGGCTCCATCAACGATTCGCTGCTGGCCGTGGGCGACCGCCGGGCGCACCGGGGCAACATCTTTCAGGGGACCAACAAGCAGGTCACGCAGGGACAGCTCGGGGTGCGCTGGACCGGTACCGCCGCCGCCGGGGAGGCGGACCTCTCGGCATGGGGGCTCTTCCGCAACCTGGACAACCCCATTCCCCCCGCCGTCATCGACCTCAAGCGCAACGCGGCCGGAGTGCGCGGCGCGCTGCGGGGACAGGCGGGCGAATCCGAGCAGTTCTCCTGGAACTTCGGCGGGGAGTATGCGCTGCAGCGCGACGATCGCCAGAACCACGGCAACGACGGCGGCGAGCGGTCCGACCTGAGGCTCGACCAGTTGGAGAACGTCCGCACCCTGGCGTTCTTCGGCCAGGGCGATCTGCGGCTGGGCGAGCGCGCCCGGCTGGTGGGAGGGGTGCGCTACGACCGGCTGGACTTCTCCGTCGAGGATGCGTTCCTCTCCAACGGCGACGACTCGGGGGATCGTCTCATGGACGCGATCAGCCCCTCGGTCGGGTTGCACGTCGCGGCTACCCCTTCGATTGGCCTCTTCGCCAACGTCGGCACCTCCTTCGAGAGCCCCACGACCACCGAGCTGGCCAACGACCCGAGCGGGCGGGGCGGCTTCAACCCGGAACTGAATCCTCAGCGGAGCGTGAGCCTGGAAGTCGGCACGCGCGGTGTCTCGGACAACACCTTCGCCTACGAACTCAGCGTCTTCCGCACCAGCATCACCGACGCGCTGGTGCCCATCGAAGTGCCCGACATCGACCGAACTTTCTACGCCAACGCCGGCTCCGCCAGTCATCGGGGCTTCGAGGCGGCAGTCACACTGGCCCCGGGAGGCGGTGCCTCCCTGCGCGCGACCTACAGCTACACGGACGCGGTCTTCGACGACTACGTGGCGCGCGGGAACGACTACGGCGGCAACCAGATCCCCGGGCTCGCCCCCCACCGGGGGGAAGCCATCGCCTCGGTGCGGGTCGCGGAGGGGTTCCTCAAGGGAAACTGGGAGCTGCGCGCGGCCCACGTTTCGGCCATTCCGGTCAACGACCGCAATACGGCCGAAACCGACGCCTATCAGCTCCTGGATGCGCGATACGAGTCCGATCCGCAAACGACCTTCGGGGCTATGGACGTGGCCGTGGTCATGGGCCTGACCAACATCTTCGACACGCTCTACACCGCGTCGGTTGTGGTGAACGCTTTCGGGGGACGCTTTCACGAGCCCGGCCCCGGCCGGAGCTTCTACTTCGGCACACGCTGGGGCGTGCCTTGAGCCGATTCCTGGCCGGGATGGTGCTCTTCACCATCCTGGGCCTCGTCTCCGGCGGCTGGCTGCACGCAATGTCCCCTGTCGACCCGGCGGACGATCCACCCGTCTACCGCTACGGTCTGACCCTGGGAGGCACCGCCCTCATCTCCCTGGTCTTCGAGTACGAATCCAGCAACCGCGCGGTGGAGATCGCGCTCGGGACCTTCTCGGGACGGGACCTGTCGCTGGCCGTCACCGGCAAGCAGTACCTCGGCGGGGGCGACCTTCGTGCATTCGCCGGCGCCGGACTCTGGGGCGTCGCCGCCTTCCCCGCCGATCAGCGCGCCGGATTCGCCCTGATCGCGCGGGCGCCAATCGGGGTGGACTGGCATGCGCTAGAGCGACACGCCGCCGGATTCGAACTCAACCTCAACCGGGCCCTGGCCATGCGCCGCCCCGACCCGGTGGACGAACGCCCGCCGCGCACGCGCATCGTCCCGCTACCTGCCTTCTACTACCGCTTCGCGGATCCGCGCTGAGGGCCGGCGATCCTCCCGGCTTCTGCACGCCCACTGACCGACCTCCGTCCTGAGCGCCGACTGTCAGGCGGGACCATTGCCCAACAACTCCGAACGACCTGCGCCACTTGTTCGAAAACGGAACAGCCCGTCCCACTATCGGTCGATGGCCGTCCTGGCGCTATGCGGTGATGGTGGCCCATAAGCTGTTGGGCTACCATCTGATACGACCTCCTGCCGTTGATTGGCACGAAGCTTTCTCGTGAGTTCACGATCGAGCGGAGTCGGGGGCAGCCGAGGGTGGATGGCACCTTGCGCCAGCATCATCTTACGGACGTCAAGCCAGTTGGCCGGGCGTCGTGCCAGTTGGCGACTTCCCCGTGCACGAGAATGAGGCAGGCAGCCCATGACGGCGCGTATCCTGATCGCGGACGACCAGAGCGACATTCTTGAAGCACTGCGCCTGCTGCTTAAAGCCGAGGGTTTTGAGACCACGGCCGTCACGTCGCCCGGTGCGGCCCGGCGCGCGGTCGAAAAGGGCGACTTCGACCTGGCCCTGCTCGACCTGAACTACACCCGGGACACCACCTCCGGAAAGGAGGGACTGGGCCTGCTCGGCGACCTGCGCGAACTGGACGAAACCCTCCCTGTGGTCACCATGACCGCGTGGGGAAGCGTGGGCGGCGCCGTGGAGGCGATGCGCCGGGGAGCCCGGGACTATGTCGAGAAGCCGTGGGACAATGAGCGGCTGCTCGCCACGATTCGGACGCAGGTGGACCTCGGCCGGGCTCTGCGCCGAGCCCAGCGGCTCGAGACCGAGAACATCAGGCTCAAGGGGGAGAGCGCACCGACACTCATCGCCGAGTCCGCAGCCATGCGGCCGGTGCTGGAGATCATCAAACGCGTCGGCCCCTCGCACGCAAACGTGCTGATTACCGGGGAGCATGGGACGGGAAAGGAGGTCGTCGCCAGACGGCTGCATGCCGTGTCGCATCGATCCGGGTATGACCTCGTCGCCGTGAACGCGGGAGGGTTTGGCGAAGGGATCTTCGAGAGCGAGATCTTCGGACATGTAAAAGGTGCCTTCACCGACGCCAGGACCGAGCGGGTCGGGTGCTTCGAACTCGCCCACAAGGGCACCCTGTTTCTCGATGAGATCGCCAACGTATCGTTGCAACAGCAGGCCAGGTTCCTGCGCGTGCTCGAGAGCGGCGAGATCCGGCGCGTCGGCTCGTCAAAGGTGCGGCACGTCGATGTGCGGGTCATTTCCGCCACCAACGCCAGCATCGGCGAAGCAGTGGCGAGAGGTGATTTCCGCGAAGATCTGCTCTATCGGTTGAACACGGTCGAGATCGAGCTTCCGCCACTCCGGGACCGTCCCGAAGACATTCCCTTGCTGGCCCGGCACTTCCTGGCGAGGCAGGCGGCCCGGTACGGAAGAGCCATTGTCGGCTTTTCGGCGGGGGCCGAGGCTGCCCTCACGGCGCACGCCTGGCCCGGTAACGTGCGCGAGCTGCAGCACTCGGTCGAGCGGGCCGTGGTCATGGCACGCGGCTCGCACATCCAGGCGGCCGACCTGCGGCTGCGCGGGCGCGAAGGCGATTCGGCAGCCCTCTACGACGTTACGCTGGAGGAGGCCGAGCGCATCCTCGTACGGAAGGCGCTGGATCGCCACGGTGGAAATGTGAGCAAGGCGGCGCGGGCGCTCGGGCTTACCCGCAGCTCCCTCTACCGGCGTCTGAAGCGGATCAGGGCCCAGGACGATGATCGGGAACCCGTGGCTGGTTGATCGCGTTCGCGCGGCATGGAAGGCCGGGAGACGGAATGAGCCTCAGGTGGCTGGGTACGCGACACGACAGGCGGGTTCTCCTCCTTACCGTGTTGGCGGGCCTGCCCGCCGTCGTCGTCGCACTCCTGCTGCTCTGGCGGAGCGAGTTCGACCCGGCCATTCGGTGGCCGCTGTCGTTGGCGTTGATCGTTGTTTGGCTCGGGCTCAGCACCGCTGCGAAGAATCATGCGCTCCGTCCGTACGAGACGATCGCGAACATGCTTGCGGCCCTGCGTGAGGGGGACTTCTCGATCAGGGCCAGGGTGGGTGATGCCCGGGACCCTCTCTCGCTGGCCTACCTGGAGCTCAACTCACTCGAGGAGATCCTGAGGGAGCAGAGGCTCGGAGCCGTCGAAGCCACGGAGACGCTCCGCAAGGTCCTGGAGGAGATCGACATCGTGGTGCTGGCCTTCGACCCGCAAGGTGTGCTGCGCATCGTCAATCGCGCCGGCGAGAGACTGCTCGGCCAACCGGCGGACCGCCTCAGGGGCAGGACAGCCGAGGAGTTGCGTCTCTCCAGCCAGTTGACCGGCACTACGCCGCGCACCGTGGAGCTGTCGTTTCCCGGCGGGTCGGGCCGGTGGGAACTCCGGCGCAGTGTCGTCCGCCAGGAGGGGTATCCCCTCAGGCTGATCGCGCTCTCGGACCTGAGCCGCGCGTTGCACGAAGAGGAGCGAAAAGCCTGGCAGCGCATCATCCGGGTGCTGTCCCACGAGATCAACAATTCCCTCGCCCCGATCAAATCGATCTCGGGCAGCCTCAACAGCCTCCTGCGGCGCATCCGGCTTCCCCCCGAGATCGAGGACGATGTGGAGCGAGGCCTGGGCGTGATCTCGTCACGGGCCGAGACGCTGGGGCGGTTCATGGCGTCATACGCCCGGCTCGCACGGCTGCCGGCACCGAGGCTTGCTCCAGTCCCGGTCGGCAGTCTGGTACAGGTGGTTGCCGACCTGGAGACGCGGGTTCCCGTGGAGGTGGTGGCGGGCCCCGAGGCTACTTGTTCCGCGGACGCCGATCAGCTGCAACAGGCGCTGATCAACCTCGTGAGGAACGCGGCCGATGCCACCCTCGAAGCCGAGGGCCGCCGGGTGCGGCTCGGATGGGAGGTTCATGACGCCAGGGTTGAGATCATCGTCGAAGACGAGGGCCCCGGGCTCGGCGACACCGGCAACCTCTTCGTGCCCTTCTTTACGACGAAGTCCGGGGGCTCCGGGGTCGGCCTCGTGCTGTCACGGCAGATCGCCGAGAGCCATGGCGGCACCCTGTCGCTGGAGAATCGGAGAGACGGCGGCGGAGCGCGGGCGCGCATCGCGATTCCCATGGATTCGGACGACTGAAGAAGAAGACCGCATCCGTAGTCCCTCCGACGGGTCACAACACCCACGGGACCGGTACCTGGGCACCATCGTCAACCGTTCACAATCGCACGTTCGAGTCCCACAACCGGGCGGACCGCACTGCCCACGCGGGCCGGAGACACTCCATAACCTGTTGTCTTGAAATCATATAGGACCGAAGACACCGCCTTGGCACGCTTCTTACAATGTTCTCCCCACGAAGGCATCGATCACTCCGGACGTGGAGCGGGAATCAATGGTTCGAGGCACCGCAGTTGGCGCGGCTCTCGCCCTGATAGCCGGGGTCGGCACCGCTTCAACCCCCGCTGGCGCATCGGGCCAGGAACGCATGAGCCTCTCGCTCGAAGAGGCCATCCGGATCGCGAAGGATGGCAACCCGGCCTTTCTGTCGGCGACCAACGACCTGGATCGAGCCACATGGCAGGTCCGCGAGGCCTGGGGTCAGTTCCTGCCTTCGGTCACGGCCGGGGGAGGAGCCCAGTACGAGTACGCGGGCGTGCAGCGCTTCGGCATCTTCTCGTCGGCCGACATCGCGGCGGGCACCACCGACTACCTGCTCTCCAGCTATTTCCTGTCCGTCAACTGGTCCATCGACGGCAACACGTTTTTCCAGGCCAGGTCCGCGCGTGCGAACCAGCGCGCCGCCGAGGCCAGTGGCGCGGCGGACGAGTTTGCCCTGGAGGCCGCCGTGACGCTGCAGTACCTCGCTGCGTTGAGGGCAAGGGACGCGGTCGAAGTAGCGGAGCGTCAGGTGGCCCGCTGGGAGCAGAACTTTGCGCTGATCAGTGCGCGGGTTGACGCGGGAGCCGCCCTTTCGACCGAGGGAAAGCAAGCCGAGGTCGACCTGGGGCGAGCCCGGGTGGCCCTTCTCCGGGCGGAAAACCTCTACCGCACCGAGATCGCCCGCCTCATGGAGCAACTCGGCACGGATCTGGGAGCCCCGCTCGAGCTGGCTTCGGACTTCGCCGTGTTCGAACCAGGTTGGGACCGGAGAGAGCTGATCGAGACGGCCATGTCGGGACATCCCGGCCTGCGGGCGGCTCTGGCGTCGGAGGCGTCGGCTTCGGCGCAGGTCAACCGGGCCCGCAGCAGCTACTTTCCGACCGTCTCGGCGTCAGCGGTCTGGTCGGGGTTCACCCGCCAGGTCGGCAACCGGGATTACGTCGTTCAGCAGGCCCGGGGCAGCGTCGACCGCCAGCAGCGAAGCTGCCAGTTCGACAACGCCCTTCTCGCCCACCTGCAGGACCTGCCGGGGCTCACGGCGGAAGACTGCTCGAAGTACGTGCTCACCGAGCAGATGCGCCAGCAGGTCCTGGCGGCGAACCAGACGTTCCCGTTCGACTTTACCAGGCAGCCGCTGAGCCTTCGCCTGAGCGTGAGTCTCCCTGTATTCGAGGGCTTCACCCGACAGCGCAACATCGCCCAGGCCCAGGCGGACCGGCGAGATGCCACGTACGCTCGCAGGGCGGAGGAACTCAGGCTCCGGGCGGCCGTTACGCAGTCCTACGACGATCTGGCGACGGCATACCGGGCCCTGCGCATCCAGGAGCGCAATCTCGAGGTCGCGTCCGAGCAGCTCGAGCTCGCGCGCCGGCGCTATACGCTCGGGGCGGCCCCGTTCCTGGAGCTTCTGGATGCGGAAGACTCGATGGCGCAGTCGGAGCGCGACCACCTGGCTGCCGTGTACGACTTTCATGCCGCCATCTGGTCGCTTGAAGCCGCGGTCGGGCGGCGTCTGCGGCCCGACGCCGAGCTCTGAGAGGAAGACCGTGTCCGCAATCCTCGATGACGTCCGCTACTCCCTGAGGTCCCTTCGGAGGACCCCCGGGTTCACCGTCGTGGCCGCATTGGTGCTCGCTCTGGGGATCGGCGCCACGAGCGCGATCTTCAGCGTGCTGAGCGCCGTGGTGTTGCGGCCCGTGCCGTTTCCGGACGGCCAGCGGGTCGTGAATCTGGCGTGGAACTACGGTGCCTACGTTTCTCCCTACCTGACGGCAGCCAGGTTCTCGTACTGGCAGGAGCGCACACGCTCCCTGGGCACGTTCGCGAGCTGGCAGTCGTTTTTCGGACGGGTCGGCGAAGTCGGTGAAATCACGGGCGCTCAAGGCCTGCGCGTAACCGCGGGCTTCTTCGGCGTAGTGGGCATGTCGCCGACGGTGGGTCGCGCCTTCGCCGCGGATGAATACCGGCCCGGAGGGCCCAGGGTCGCGGTGGTGTCTCCCGGGTTCTGGCGAGAGCACTTCGGCGAACCGGTGGATGTGTCCGGCCGCGTCTCGATCAGGCTTGAGGAAGAGCCCTACGCGATCGTCGGGCTGCTTCCCGAGGACTTCGCGTTCCCCTACGTCCCGGAACCCGTCGAGATGGTCCTGCCCACCGAGATACCACCCGTCGATCCTGACGACCACGGCGAGAACTGGCCGGCCATCGCGAGACTTGGCGAGGACTACACGATGAATGACGCCCGGACCGAGGTGGCGTCGCTCAATGCCGGTTTCGGGATGACGTACCCGCAGCAGGCCGCCGAAGCTGAACCCGGAATGACGCTCGACTCCTTCGCGGAGTTGTACGTCGGGCAGACGGCGAATGCGATCTGGATCCTGATGGGTGCCGTCATGGCCGTCCTGCTGATCACTTGCGCCAACGTCGGCAACCTGTTCCTGGTCAGGGCACTGCGACGGCGAGGAGAGATGGCGCTGTGCGCTGCTCTCGGCGCCACGCAGAGCCGGATCCTGCGCCTTGGCATGGCGGAGGCCATCGTGGTGGCGGCGGCGGCGGGCGCCGCCGGAGTCGCGCTCGCGGTCTGGGGCGCCAATGTGCTCGTCGCATGGGCACCCGTCCGGCTGCCGCTGGCAGGCTCGATCACGGTGGACTGGAGGGTTGTGGCGTTCACGACCGTGATCTCGCTGACGGCTGCCGTCGTGGTGAGCCTGGTGGCCGCGTGGCCCGCGGTGCGAGGGGGACTGTGGCGGGCGCTCAGACAGGGCTCCCGGACCACGACCGGGCAGCGTCGGTTGCAGGAGGCGCTGGTGTCGGGGCAGACGGCGCTCTCGACCATCCTGCTTGTGGCCGCCGGTCTGCTCTTCACCACCTGGTCGAACCTCAGGCAGGCCGACGCCGGATTCGATCCCGAAGCACTCGTAGCCGTAAAGCTGCCGATCAGACCGCCGAACTACGACACTTCCGAGCAGCTCGATCAGTTCGCGCAGGGCGTAATCGAGGGTGTGCGAACCTCGGAGGGGATCGATCTCGTCGCCGGAGCGAGCAGCCTCCCCTTCGAGCGGGGCCTGAACTTCCCGATTTCAATCGCGGGGCGTGATGAGTTCGGTGGTTCGGTCGAGCTGCGAACCGTCACCCGGGGCTACTTCGAGACGCTGGCGGTCCCGCTGGTCCGCGGACGACCGTTCACGCCGGCGGATGGTCGGGGCGCAGTCCCGGTCGCCATCGTCAACGAAACGTTCGCACGCAACTACTTTCCGGGCGGCGACGCCGTCGGACAGCGCATCGATCTCGGGCGAATAAACAACGAGTATCGATTCCCTTCGATGGCAGGGCCCGGAGTCCTGATCGTCGGTGTGGCCGCGGACGTGCAGGATGTCTCGTTCCGGACCGAGGTCCGGCGCACCATGTACCTTCCGCACGCTCAAGCCGGCGACTACATCGCCAGCATCCGGGCCGCGATGCCGGTTTTCGTCGTGCGGAGCACCCTGCCGTTGGAGCGACTCGAACGGGCGTTCGAGCAGGCGATACGCACGGTGGATCCCGCGCTTCCCGGCCCCGACGTCTTCGCTCTGAGCGAGACGGTCGCGGAGTCGATGGCCCGGGAACGATTCGGCACCCTGCTCGTGACGCTCTTCGGCGCTCTCTCGCTCATCCTGACGGCGGTCGGCGTTTACGCCGTGCTCGCCCAGACCGTACGAAGTCGTCGTCGCGAGATCGGAATCCGAATGGCCGTAGGCGCGAGTGGCGACAAGGTACTGCGGCTGGTCGTCGTGCGAGGACTGCTCCCGGTCGTCGTCGGGATCGGCGTTGGACTCGCGGGTGCGATGGCCTTCTCGGGTCTGCTCGAAGCCTATCTCTGGGGCGTCACGGGCACCGACGCCAGGACGCTCGGCGGAGCCGCGGCCGGAATCCTCGCTGTGGCCATCTTCGCGTGCTGGATTCCCGCACGAGAAGCGACCGGCGTGGATCCGGTCACAGTCCTGACCTCATGAGAACCCCAAGGAGCCAGACTTGGACATCATTCGCGATACCGGCCCCCGAAAGCGGAAGAAGAAGCTGGCGTGGAGCGCAACGGCCATCGGCGCCTTCGCGATCGCCGTCTTCGGATGGCAGCTGCTTCCGTCGGGCGTCCCGACCGTCGATGCCGCCATCGTATGGAGCGACACGGTGGCGCACGGAACCTTGATTCGGCAGGTACGGGGTCCGGGCACTCTCGTCCCGGAGCAGATGCGCTGGATCACCGCCGTGACCGCCGGACGCATCGAGCAGATTCTCTCGCTGCCCGGCGCCGATGTCTCAGCCGGTGATCTCATCATGCGCTTGAGCAACCCGGATGTGGACATGCAGTTGCTGCAGGCCCAGCAGCAGTTGTCGGCGGCGCACGCGAGCCTCGTTCAACTGCGCACCAGCCTGAGGATGCAGGAGCTTCAACAGCGCGCCACCACGGCGGCCGTCCGTGCGGACTATCTGGAGGCGGATCGAATCCACCGGATCAACCAGCAGCTTTTCGACGAGAACCCGGAACTCGTCGCCCGGGCCGACCTCGACCGGTCACGCGAGTCCGTGGAAGCCCTGTCGCTTCGCCTCGAGACCGAGGCGGAGCGCCTGGCCGTGATCCAGGCCACGACAGAGGATCAGATCAGCGCCCAGGAGGAACAGATCACGCGCCTCGCCGACCTGGTTCGGTTCAGCCGCGATCGAATCCGGTCCATGCATGTGACCGCATCTGTGAGCGGCGTCCTGGCGCCGCTCGACATTCCGCTCCAGGAGGGACAATGGGTGCAGTCGGGACAGGCCCTGTCGCGAGTCGTCGCTCCAGGCCGCCTGAAAGCCGAGATCCGCATACCGCAGACGCAGGCACAGGAGATCGCCGTCGGACAGGTCGCAATGATCGACACCCGCACGGACACGATTCAGGGGCGGGTCGTGCGCATCGATCCCGCTGTTCGGAGCGGCACGGTGACGATCGACGTCGCGCTCTCGCCGAGCTTGCCGCCGTCGGCGCGGCCCGACCTCAGCGTTGACGGAAGCGTGATCGTCGAGCGCCTCGACGACGTCGTCCACATGGGCCGTCCGACGTTCGGGCAGGCCAATCAGCAGGTGAGCCTCTTCAAGGTGGTCGACGACGGGCGGTTCGCGGAACGCGTCACCGTCCGCCTCGGCGCCAGTTCGCTCAACGACATCGAGGTACGCGAGGGACTAGAGCCGGGGGATGTCGTGATTCTGTCGGACATGTCCGAATGGGACGGATTCAGCCGGGTGCGGCTGAGGGGGCGCGGAGGTGCACGATGATGACCGGTGATGCGCTGATCCGACTGGACGGCGTCGGCAAGGTCTTCCTGGCCGAAGAAGTGGAGACCCACGCGCTGTCGAACATCAATCTGTCGATAGAAAGTGGCGAATACGTATCGATTGCGGGGCCGTCGGGCTGCGGCAAGACGACGCTGTTGTCGATTCTGGGCCTGCTGGACGGCCCCACGAGCGGGCGATACCTGCTCGACGGCACCCCGGCCGAGAACCTGGATGCGAGCCAGCGGGCCCGAGTCCGCAACCGGGCGATCGGCTTCATCTTCCAGGCGTTCAACCTGATCGGTGATCTCACCGTGTACGAGAACGTCGAGTTGCCGCTGACCTATCGAGGGATGGGGGCCGTGGAGCGCAAGAAGTGCGTGCACGAGTCGCTCGAGCGCGTGGGGCTCGCCCATCGCACCCGGCACTACCCCAATCAGCTGTCGGGCGGCCAGCAGCAACGTGTCGCGGTCGCGCGCGCCATCGTCGGAAAGCCGCTCATCCTGCTCGCGGACGAGCCCACCGGAAACCTCGACTCCCGGAACGGAAGCGCTGTGATGAGGTTGCTCGAGGAACTGCATGGCGATGGCGCCACGATCTGCATGGTGACGCACGATCCGCGCTATTCCCACCTGGCCGACCGGACCGTCCACCTCTTCGACGGGCAGATCGTGAGCGAAGACGAAGCGCAGCAGCAGGTGCTGGAGACGGTCGGTCCCTGAACATGGAGGACCGCCGCGGAGTTCGAGCAGGCAGCTCCATGAGTCCGACGATTCGGAACGCGTTGCGGCGCCTGAAACGAAACCCCGGATTCAGCTTCTTTGCGGTCGCGACGCTCGCTCTGGGCATCGGGCTCAACACGGCCCTCTTTTCCGTCGTCCATCAGGTGCTCATCGCTCCCCTTCCGATTCCCGGCTCCGAGGGGATCCTGATGCTCACGCAGCGGAATCCTCGACTCGGGAGCGGGCTGAATTCCGTATCACCCGCTGGCTACCTGGCTCTGGAGCAGGGGCTGAGGACCATCGATCCGGTAGCTGCATTTCAGCCGATCGAACTCACGACAATCGATGATGAACAACAACCCCGTCTCGTGAGGGCTGCTGGCGTAACTCCCAGCTTCTTCCGGCTCGTAACTCCGCGACCGATACGCGGAAGAACTCTCACCGTCGAAGACCTCGGGCCAGCACGCGAGTACTCGAGCCTGGATCACGGCAACGCGGTGTTCGTCAGCGAGCGCCTCTGGCGGGAGGCGTTCGGCGCGCGCGAGAATCTCGTCGGCGGTTCGATCCATCTCGACGGGCGAAGGGTCACGGTAGTGGGGATCGCGCCGGAGGGATTCGATTTCCCGCTGCGAACCGATGTCTGGCTACCACTGCTGTTCGGAGACCGGGCGTCTGTCGATTGGGGCAGTTTCCGCCTCGGTGTCGTCGGGCGCGTGCAGCCGGGACGCTCCCTCGCAGACGCACAGGTGGACGCAAACGGCGTGGCCGAACTCTAACGGAACGCCGTGCCTCCCCCGTACGAGGGGATGACGTTTCCGCTCACGACGGTGAAGGAGCGCCTGGTCCAGGATCTACGCCCGAACCTGGTCCTGCTGTTCGTCCTGGCCGGGCTTGTTCTCCTGGTCATCTGCACCAACCTGGCTTCCCTCTTTCTCATCACCGGGGTCGTTCGGGAGCGGGAGTTTGCGATCCGCGTCGCCAACGGAGCCTCCCCGCGCGATCTTCTCGCGCAGCTGACGGGAGAGATGGCGGTCATCCTGTCTCTCGCCAGCATCCTCGCGCTGGCTACGGGCGCGTTCGGTCTTTCCGTTCTCAACTCCATCATGCCTGACAGGGTCAGCTTCCTGTGGTCCTTTCGCCTGGACCTGTGGTCGCTCGGCTTCTGTCTCCTGATCGCGACCGGCGCGGGTGCGCTAACGGGGCTGTGGCCCGTCAGGCGCGCCACTCGGCTCGATCTCACGGCCCGACTGACCGGCCTCGGAGCAACCAGGCGCTCCGGGGGACAAGGCAGGGCGCACGCGGTCTTCGTGGCGGCCCAGGTGGCGCTGGCCATCGTGATCGGAACAGCAGCCTGGGTCCTGACGGCCACATACATGCAGTTCCGATCGGCCGACCGCGGGTTCGAGCCCGAGGGTGTTGCCGTGGCGGAGTTGACGCTGCGCCGCGATCGATATCCTCGCATCACCGAACAGAATGCCTTCCTCCAGTCGGTACTGGATCGAGCTCGAGCGTCGCGGCGCGTGTCCTCCGTCGCGGCTGCCATTCGACTGCCGATCGTCGACATGGCCGGCGGCATCTATGTGCGCCCACCCGGCGTGGAGCCCGACAGCGAGCTGGAGTCGATCGGGGTCACGTTCAACGCGGTCGCCGGAGCCTACTTCCAGACGCTCTCGATCGATTTCCTGGAAGGCCGGGGATTCGAAGATCTGGATTACACCGGGGCGACCCCTGTGGCGGTGATCAGCCGAGAGCTGAGAACGATGCTGTTCCGCGATGAGGAAGTCATCGGGCGGGATCTGGTGCTGGGACCCTGGCCCGATCAGCCACGACGCATCGTCGGCGTCGCCGAAGGGGTGGCTCAGGGTGGCTATACGGGACCGCCGGCGCCAGCCGTGTACCTCCCGTACGGCCAGGCTGAGGGTCAGCCGCTGCCTCACGTCTATGTGATTGCTCGAGGCGGTTCCTCAGCGGACAGTATCGCTGCGGATCTCACGGACGCCATCATGGGCCTTGATCCCGGGGTCGCGCCTTCGGACCTGTCTTCGCTGGAATCCCGGATCAGTCGACTCGGGCGACCGTGGGCGGCGGCCACCTGGGTGACTACCCTGATCGGCCTTCTGGCGCTGGGGCTCGCCCTGTCGGGTGTCTACGCGGCAACCTCCGGATTCCTGGTCGCGCAGGCGAGCGAGGCGGGTGTGCGCTCGGCGTTGGGCGCCGGTCCACTCAGGT
Source organism: Gammaproteobacteria bacterium (assembly GCA_009841185.1). Classification (GTDB taxonomy): domain Bacteria; phylum Gemmatimonadota; class Gemmatimonadetes; order Longimicrobiales; family Gaopeijiaceae; genus BD2-11. The sequence continues at coordinate 11,310 of VXMG01000019.1, read as the reverse complement.
TGACCTGGTTCCTGTCGCGACGTGGAGCGATATGCCTGGTCGCCGGACTTCCCTTCGGGTTGGTGGGCGGGATGGCCGCGGTCCGGCTCGCTCAGACGGCTCTCCCCGGGGCGGACGGTCCGGGGATGGAGGCGGCGGTAGTCGTGTGCGGTACCGTGTTTCTGACGGCAGGGATTGCCATCATAAGGCCTGTCCTGTCGACTGTCCGACGGGATGCGATGGGGTTGATCCAGCATGGGCTGTCGGGGCGTTCCGCATGACTACCGCTCGGTGGCCGTCATCGCCGGCAGCTCTCGTGACTCACCCTGACTCCACCGGCGTCATTCCCACATACTTGAGCCCGCTTCCCGTGTTGAAGAGCACCGTCTCGTCGTCATCTGCGAGCAGCCCCATCTCCTTCAGCTCCGGCACGGCCGCCAACACCGCTCCTCCCTCCGGGCACGCGAAGATGCCGGTGCACTCCCCCATCGCGCGCACCGCCTCGGCCATCGCCGCGTCCTCGATCGCGACCGCGCCGCCCCCGGACTCCCGGATCGCGCGCAGCATGAGGAAGTCGCCGACCGCCGCCGGGACCCGCAGCCCCGCCGCATAGGTCTCGGCGTCGTCCCAGTACCGGGCGGCCTCGGTGCCGTCCTGCCAGGCGCGCACCACGGGGGCGCAGCCGGTCGGCTGAACCGAGAACATCTTCGGGCGCTCGCTGCCGATCCAGCCCATCCGCTCCATCTCGTCGAACGCCTTCCACATCCCGATGAGCCCGGTGCCGCCACCCGTCGGGTAGATCACGGCGTCGGGGAGCCGGAAACCGAGCTGTTCGAAGAGTTCGTACCCCATCGTCTTCTTGCCCTCCACGCGGTAGGGCTCCTTGAGAGTGGAGAGATCCCACCAGCCCATGTAGTCCGCCCCCTCGCGCACGACCTTGCCGCAGTCGGTGATGAGGCCGTCCATCAGCACCAGGTCGGCGCCCAATCCCTGGATTTCCTCCACGATGGTGGCCGGGGTGTCGTTGGGCGCGACGATGTGCACCGCGAGCCCGCCCGCGGCCCCGTACGCAGCGGCAGCACTGCCCGCGTTGCCCGCCGTGGGAATCGCCAACTCCTGCGCCCCCAACTCCTTCGCGCGCGATACGGCCAGGCACAGCCCGCGGTCCTTGAAGCTGCCCGTGGGGTTCATGCCTTCGTTCTTCACCCAGAGGCGGCGCATGCCGTAGCGCTTCGCGAGCCGCGGTGCGTCCGTGAGCGGCGTCCAGCCCTCGCCAAGGGACAGCTGGCATTCGGGAACCCGTACCGGCAGCACCTCCTCGTAGCGCCAGAGATCCGGTCGCCGATCCGCCAGGTCACCTGGACGGAAGTGGCGCCGGATGGTGTCCAGATCGTAGCGGGCGAACAGCGGTCTTCCGGCGGGCGAGAGCCCCATCAACTGTTCGCTGTCGAAGGTCTCGCCGGTCCAGGTGCACTCCAGATGGGTGGCACCGCGCGCCTTCCACGGGATCGCGTTCATTGAATCGCCTTCCAGGGCTTCGGGTGAGGCTCCAACCCCGTTTCGCGTGGCACGAACGGGGCCGTGCAAAACCATCGGCACACGCCGCGCCCCCCGGATGTTCCGAAACTTCGGCGGGTGCTTTAGGCTTCTTGAGGATGCGGCGCAAGGGTACAGGCAACCAACTGCCGCCGCAACTCATCCAACAGACGTAGTTCGGGACGCCGGAACCGGTCTGGATACAACCCGAATGAGTCGAGCACAGAGGAAATTCGCGCTTCGCGACGAGCGGGTACCGACGGATGAAGGGATGAACGAATCCCGGCTGATCCGCAGGGCGAGCGAAGGTGACGCTCGGGCGGTGCGGTCGCTGTACGACCGCTACAGCCCCCGCGTGTATGCCGTGGTGCGCAGAATCGCCGGGGACGACCATACGGCTCAGGATTACGCCCAGGAGACCTGGGTGCGCGTCATCCGGGCACTGCCGACGTTCCGCGGCGAATCGAAGTTCTCGACCTGGCTGCACCGCATCGCGGTCAACGCGGCGCTGCAGTCAAGGCGCCGGGAGAGCACCCGGCAGGATCGGGAAGTGCCGATTCCGGATACCGTTCCGGTGCGGTATTCGCCGGGGGATCCTCTCCTGGCGCAGCGGCTGGAAAGGGCAATGGACCGGCTCCCGGAGGGGATGCGGCGCGTGCTGATCCTCCACGACGTGGAGGGCTACACGCATCAGGACATCGGTGAGATGTTGGGCGTGACTGCGGGAACATCCAAGTCGCAGCTCTTCAAGGCGCGGGCGAAAATGAGACAATGGCTGGGTTCGGTTCACGAACCCCGACACGAACAGGAGCGGGAAGCATGGAGCATCTGAGTCTGGAAGCTCTGGCTCGCCTGGTTGACGAGACACCCTTCAGGAGCGAGAGGCGGCACCTGGCGCGCTGCCCGGACTGCTCCCGGGAGCTGGAGCGGCTGCGCGAGCAGACGGAGGCGCTGGGGTCGCTGCCGGACCTGCGGCCGGCGCCCGGAGACTGGCCGGCGCTGGAGGCACGGCTGGAACGCGAGGGACTCCTGCGCGGAAGCAATCCGGCTGATGCGGTCATCCGCCTGATCGACCGCAGACGCGGCTGGATGCAGGCCGCCGCCGCGCTGGTGCTCTTCGTCGCGGGAGGCCTTGCCGGGGCGGTGCTGGCGCCGGCTGGGTGGGGTCTGCAGGCAGGTGGCGGACAGGTTGCATCGGGAGAGATGACGGAGGGCGGGGTGTCGCCGGCCGGACTGACGGCCGAGGAACCCGAAACCCCGGAGGAAGCGGCGGAGGTTGTACGCCTCGCCGAACAGCAGTACCGGGACGCAATGTTGCGCTATCGGGCGTTGACCCGCAGTCCCGAGGCCGATACACCGATGGATCCCCGTCGTCTTGCGGTCATCGACGCGATGGTTGCCATGGGTCAGGCAGCGGTTCAGGAAGCACCCGACGATCCGTTCCTGAACGGTTTTCTGGTCAGCGCTGTAGCCGAGCGCGAAGCGGCATTGAACGCGCTCTTCGCCTCCGCCGATCGGTACTAGCATGCTCCGTTTCGGCGCTTCCGGAGCCTTGTTCCTGGTGCTTTCGCTGTTCGCAGCGGGCGCGGAGGCTCAGACGCGGGTCCAGGCGGCTGAGGGTGGCTGGATCGGCATCCAGGTCGAAGGGCGCGCTCTGCCCGACGGTTCCACCCGCGTGATGATCGTGCGGGTGGACAGGGGAAGTCCCGCCCAGCAGGCGGGGGTGCGTCCGTTCGACCTCCTGGTCCGCCTGGACGGGGCGGATGTCTCGCCGGAAGCCCTGGTGGAGCTGGGCGAGCGGCTTCGTCCCGGGCTTCCCATCGAGCTCACCGTGCTGCGCGCCAACCGGGAACGCACCCTGCGCGTGACGGCCGGAACCCGGCCCGATCCCATGGACGCGGCCACGATGGAGGAGTTCACCGCGCGCGTCGACTCGGCGCGCCTGCAGATCCTGCGCATGGTTGACTCGCTCATGGCCGATACGACCTGGGTGAGATTCCGGACCGACATGGAGGCCGCGCGCAGGGCCATGGTCGAGCAGGCCGAGGCCAGCGGCGAACTGGAAGCGGCCGCGGAGGCGGTGGACCGCGTGCGTGAAATGATGGTGCGGGCCCGTGAGGCGATGCGCTCTCAGCGTTTCGGGCCCCGGCCGCCGGGCGGACGGCCCCCGGCACGTGTGCGGATTACCGTCGATGAGACCGGGCCTGACCAGCGCGGAGGCCGCGCGGGACCGCCCGCGCGTGGGCGCATCACCATCGACGGAGGCGGAATCGGCGAGCGCAGGGGCCCGGGCGGACGGCCCGGGGTTCGCTTCCGGTCTCCCTACCTGCTCGGTGACCGTTTCGTGGCGGGAGCCGAACTCGAGGTGGTGGAACTGGACGTCGCGGCCAATCCCGGTGCCGAGGGACGGAGATTTCAGGTCGTGCAGGTCGTGGAGGGCAGTCCCGCCTACCGCGCAGGTCTGGCTCCCGAGGACGTGATCGTGAGCATCGGTGGAGAGCCCGCAAGCAGCCTGACGGAATTCCGCATCCGGCTGGGGCGGCTGATCCGCCGGGGCCGCCCGGAGATGCAGGTGGTGCGCGGCGACACGACCCTGGTGGTCATCCTGCCGCGACAGTAGGGAGGCTGGCCCTCCCGGCCCTACTCGTACCTGAGCGAGTCGATCGGATCGAGCAGAGCCGCCCGGCGCGCGGGCCAGATCCCGAAGAAGAGCCCGATCCCCGCGGAGAACAGCAGCGCCACCGCGACCGCCGCCGGCGCCACCGCCGTTTCCCAGCCCGCCGTGTTCGAGAGCAGCTCCGCGCTGCCGACTCCGGCTGCCACCCCCAGAATCCCGCCCATCGTGCACAGCACCAGCGACTCGATGATGAACTGGAGCAGGATGTTCAGGCGCGTGGCCCCCATGGCCTTGCGGATGCCGATCTCGCGGGTGCGCTCGGTGACGCTCACCAGCATGATGTTCATGATGCCGATGCCGCCAACCAGCAGACTGATCGCCGCGATGCCCCCGAGCAGGTAGGTGAAGGTCTGCTGCGTCTCGTTGAACGACTCGAGCAGCTGCGCCGAATTGCGGATGGAGAAATCGGCTTCCTCTCCGGGCGGAATCCTGTGCTCGCGCCGCAGGATGCGGTCGATGTCGGCGTAGGCCGCGTCCATGGAACCCTCGTCCAGGACCTTCACGCTGATGGAATTGAGCCGGTCGCGGCCCCCGAATACCCGGTACTGGGCCGTGCTCAGCGGGATGTAGACGCGCTCGTCCGGCTGCGACCACGGGCTGGACTCGCCCTGCTCTTCGAGAACGCCGATCACCTCGAAGGGGATCCCGCGGACCTGGACGGTGCGCCCGACGAGCAGCGCCGCCGGCGTCTCCAGCTGGTTCGGGATCTCCGACCCCACGACGGCCACGCGGCGGCGGCCCTGCACTTCGCCTTCGTCGAATATCCTTCCGAGCGCCAGATCGATGTTCTGAACGTCGAAATACTCGGGCCAGGTGCCCAGCACCTCGTTGCTCGAGTTCCAGCGCAGATAGGAAACCTGCTGGCGCTGCTCGATCTCGGGAGCGATCAGAAGCGTGCCCCCGGTCTGCATGCGCAGCGCCTCCGCATCCTCGTCGTACAGGCGGGCGCGCGCGCCGCCGTCGCGGATGCCCCGGAACATGCTCTGCCCGGGCCGTATGGTGAGCACGTTGGTGCCCATGTTCTGGATCTGCTCTTCCACGCGCTGTTGCGCGCCCTCGCCCAGCGACACCATGGCGATCACGGCGGCCACGCCGATGATGATCCCGAGCGTGGTGAGGAACGACCGCAACGCGTTGACCCTGATGGCCTGAAGGGCGACGACGACGATTTCCTTGATCAGCATTTCGGATCTCCAGGCTGCGTCAGCGCCTTCCGCCGCGCGGGGTACCCCCTCCGAACGGGCTTCCGCCCATCCGCTCGCGCATGCGGTCGATGAACTCCTGCTGCTGCGCCTGCAGCTGGGCCGCGCCGATCAGCGCCACCTCCTCCCCCTCTTCGAGCCCGACCAGCACCTCGGTGTTGTCCCAGTCGTTCACGCCGATCAGGATGGGGCGCGGCTCGATGGCACCGTCCGCGGAGACCACGAACGTGATCGCCGGACGAGGCGCGCCTTCCTGCTCGCGACGGCCGGCAAACCCGCCGACGCCGGCGCCCATGGCATCCATCATTCCCTGGGCTGCGGCAGGTCCCGTTCCCACCATTCCGGCACCGTTGCCGGCCGCGGCGCCCGGGCGCCCAACAGCACCGCCGGCGCGCGCTCCGGGACGGCCAGTGCCCGCTCCAGGGTCTCCGTTCACAGCCGCTTCGGGATCGCCGCCGTTCGCCGCGCGGGCCTGCATCATCTGCTCGCGCATCTGCTCGCGCGAGATTTCCCCGCTCGCCAACTGATCGCGAAGCTCCTGCAGGCGGGCGTTTCCGTCCATCCCGCCCATCGGCCTCTGGCCCGCCATCATTCGCCCGGGGGCTCCATCCGGCGCCGCCATGAACCCGCCAGGCGCGCCGGAGCTTCCCGGCAATGAGGCGCGAAGGTCCGCAAACACGGACCGGTCCATCTCGATCGCGTCCGGATCCATCCCAAGCACCATCGCCGCCGGCGCCATCTCCTGGAACTGGACGAGCGCGTTGTTGGGGATGAGCAGGGCGTTCGGCCGCTCGGCGACGAGGATCTCCACCTCCGCGTTCATGCCGGGCTTGAGCAGGCCCCCACGGTTATCGATCATCACGATCACCGCGAACATGGTCACGTTCTGCTGGACCTCGGCCTGCGGTTCGATCTTGTCGACGATGCCCGCGAAGGTGCGCCCCGGGAATGCCTCCACCGTCACTGTGGCGGTCAGGTCGGCCGAGATCTGCCCGACATCGGTCTCGTCCACCAGCGTGCGCACCTGCATCTCGGCCAGGTTCGCCATCATGAAGAGGGTCGTGCCGCCGGACACGTTCTGCGACGCGGACTGAATGACCTGCCCCTCTTCCACGTTCTTCTGGATGATGGTGCCGGCCATGGGCGCGCGAATGGTCACGTCGCTCAGGCGAAGCTCGGCCAGTTCCATGCTGGTGGTGGCCTTGACCAGGTTTGCCTGCGCGTTCGCGAAGTCCAGGTTGGCCGACTCGTGCTCGGCCTCGGTGATCACTCCGGCTTCGAGGAGCAGGCGTGAGCGCTCCAACTGGGCGGTTGAAATCTCCACCCGCGCCCGTGCCACGTTCAGGTCGGCCTCCGTCTGGTTGAAGTCGTTGCGCACGTCGCGCGGATCGATCTCCGCGAGCAGCGCACCCGGCTCGAGCTCGTCGCCGGTGTCCACGTGGAGGCGCAGAATCTCGCCCGAGGCCTTCGACTTGACCTCCACGGTGCGCACGGGCTCCATCAGGCCGGTTGCCTCGGCCACCAGACGCAGATCGTCGCGCAGGGCCGGCATCGTCGTGAGGCCGGGCGCCTCTTCCACCGGGTCGGCGCCGTTGCAGGCCGCCACAGCCAGCAGTGCGAGAAGCCTCACGCCTCCGTTCGTCAGTGCCTTCGTGCTCACGTTCATTTCCTTTTCAGAGAATCCTGCGTCGCAGGCTGAGGTGTCATTGCTCAAACAGTCGCCGCCACCATCGGCTCGTTCAGGAAGTCGCGCGCGACCAGGCCGTCGAGCAGATGAATCTGGCGCTGCGCGTACTGCGCGATGTCGTGCTCGTGCGTGACTACGAGGATGGTCTGCCCCTGCCGGTGGAGCTCCACGAACACGGACATGATCTCCTCGCTGGTGGTGGAGTCCAGGTTGCCCGTGGGCTCGTCGGCCAGCAGGATGGCGGGCCCGTTGACGAGCGCGCGCGCGACCGCCACGCGCTGCCGCTGGCCGCCGGAGAGCTCCGGCGGGCGGTGGTCCATGCGCAGCCCCAGGCCCACCGTCTCCAGGGCCTCGCGGGCCCGCTGGCGCCGCTCGCGGGCGTTCACGCCGGCGTAGATGAGCGGCAGTTCCACGTTGTGCAGCGCCGTCGCGCGCGGCAGCAGGTTGAAGGTCTGGAACACGAACCCGATCTCGCGGTTGCGGACGTGGGCAAGCTGATCGTCGCTCAGGTCGCTCACCAACTGCTCGTTCAGCCAGTACTGCCCCCGGGTGGGCGTGTCCAGGCAGCCGATCAGGTTCATGAAGGTGGATTTGCCGCTGCCCGAGGGTCCCATGATGGCGACGAACTCGCCCCGGTTGATCTCGAGGTCGACGCGGCGAAGGGCGCGGATGGTCTCCGCTCCCAGGACGTAGTGCTTGGTCAGTCCGGACGTTTGGATAACAGGTCGGCTCACAGTTCGCTCCCCAGAATCGCCTCCAGTTGCGCACGCGCGACCGCGTAGTCGTATCGCGCCGTAACCAGACCGGACTCCGCCTGCACGAGGGCGATCTGACTCGTGATCAGGTCGAGGATCGTTGCAACCGAGAGATCGAAGCGCTGCTGCACGACACGAAGGTCCTCCTCCGCCACGTCCCTCGCCTCGATGGCGATGGCGATGGCCTGTTCGGAGGTCCTCAGCGCGAACACCGCTCCATCCACCTGCGCGCGGACCAGCAGTCTGGCATCCTCCTCCTGTACGAAGGCGACGCGTTCCTGATTCTCGGCGCGCGCGATGTTCTGGTCGCGGTTGAAGCCATCGAACACGTTGTAGCTGCCGGAGAGGCGAACATTCCACGAGGTCGTCCCGCCGTCGAAGGCGACTTCCCTGTTTGCCCAGCTGTAGCCGGACGAGACGCGGAGCGACGGGAACCGCGAGGCCCGGGAGGAACCGGCGGCTGCGGAGGCGGCTCGCGCGGCCGCACGGGCGCTGCGTACCGCCGGCGAGCGCTCTTCGGCGAGGAGGAACATCTCCTGCTCGCTCAGAGCGAGGGGACTCGGGTCGAGACCGTCCGGAAGTTCGGGCATGACGGGCTCGGACAACCCCACCTGACGTCCCAGAGCGAAACGCGCCGCGCGGGTGGCGGCCTGCGCCTGAAGCACCGCCTGCATGGCGTTCGCCACTTCGAGGCGGGCCCGAAGCGTGTCGGAGCGCGTTCCCGAGCCGAGCTCGGCGCGGCGGCGCGTGTTGGCCAGGCTCTCCTCGGCCCGTTCCACGCTCGCCTGCGCCACTTCCAGCAGGTCCGCCTGGCGCAACGCTGCGAAGTACAGATCCTTGGTCTGCAGGACTACGCCGAAGCGCTGGTTCTCCATGTCCGCCTCGGCGGCGGCGATGTCCGCCCTCGCCCGATCCATGTTGGCGAAGCGCTGGCCACCGTTGAAGAGGTTGTACGACAGCGAAAGGCCCGCGTTGTAGCTCTGGCTCGCGCCGACGACGGTGCGCTGGGTGGCCGCGTCGAACCGCTGGCTGCTGTTGGTCGAAGCCCCGGAGCTGAGGCTCAGCGTCGGGAGAAAGCCCCCCCAGGCGGCCCTGTGTGAGACGCCGGCGTTGTCCAGACCGGCCCGCGCCTGCGCCATAGACGGGTGTACCTGCAGCGACCTCGCGATCGCCTCGTCCATCGTGAGCGGCTGCTGCGCGGAAAGGGTGCCCGCAATGGCGTACGCGGCGATGGCGTGCGCGGCGAAGCGCCGCCAGTGCTTCATACCTTGCGTGACCATTCTCCCCCGTCCCGTGCTCCGCCGTCCCTGTCCCCGTCATCCCGCTGCGGGCGCTCCTGGTCGTTCTGGCCGCGGTCACGAGCTTCTTCGGAGCGCGACCTCTCCCGTCCCCTTTCGTCCTCCAGTTCCCTGCGGCGGTCGAAATCGTTCAGCAGGGCATCGTACTCGGCAGCCTGCTCCGGGGTGAGCACCGCCTTGATGGAGGAGCGCGTCGCCTCGATCAACTCCCCGTACCCCGTCCGGTAGTCCGCCCGCAACTGCCGCATCATCGTGCGCGACTGGCCTACGATCGAGTCCACCTGAACCTGCTGCTCGGCGCTCAGTCCGACGCGCTCGACAATCAGGCCGCGACGGCGGGTCTCCCCTCCGCGATCCTCATCCGCCTCCTCCGCCGCCACGGCCGCAGGCGCCGTGGGCGCCCCGGGTTCTGCCTGAGCTGACGATGTCCTCGACCACACTGCTCCGAGAAGGAACCCGGCCACGAGGGTCACAAAGAGTACGCCGCCGGCTGCTGCGCGGGTGTTGCGTGCGGTCATCACCAACCTCCCTCGATCGCGACCAGGAAGGCCACCTCGTCCACCTGATCGGCAACGAGCACCGCCGGCAGCGGCTCATCATCGACCCCGGACACCAGAGCTTCCTCAAGAGCGATGCCGGATCCGGGCGTCGTCTCGGCCGGCACCAGCAGGGAGGCCATCGCTGCGGCCGCGACCACCGACGCCGGGACCAGCAATCTCCACCACGACGCCAGCACGTCGCCTACCGTCAGCGGGCGCGCCGCGCGCCGCCTGGCGAGCTCCGGACCCGCCAGGGCCATCACGCGGGCCTGGAATCGGGCCCAGTGGCCAGGGTCGGAGTGCCCGGGATCGAGCAGCTCCAGGGAGATTCTGCCGTTGTCGGCCATGTCGCCATTCCGGTCTGATGTGGTTTTTCTGTTCATCTGAGTCTGTCGTCCGTCCAGCTATCTGTTCGTGTCTCTTGCCTGAATCCCGCGAGATTGCTTCCAGCTAGGCGTCCGGCCTGAGGAGCGCTCGCAACGACTTGCGTGCGTAGTGCAGATGCGAGCGTACCGTCCCCGCGGGGAGCCCGAGGCGCTCTGCGATCTCTCTGTGCTTCCATCCCTCCAGGTCGTGCAGCAGCACGATCTTCCTTTGCACTTCCGGCAGCTCTGCGAGCGCGCGGGCGAGTTCCTCGCGCAACTCCGACAACTGCGCCTCCTTTTCCGGCGTCGGGGTGCTGGAACGGGCGCTGAACGGAATCGGGTCCGTCGCCCGCAACGCCTCCCGGCGCACGAGGTTGTTCGACCGGTTTCTCACGATCGTCATCAGCCAGCCCCCGAACCTGCCGGGGCTTCGACAATCGTCGAGACGTTCGAGGGCGACCAGGAAAGCTTCCTGCGCCGCGTCCTCCGCGTCTTCCGGCCGGCCGATCACGGAGAGAGCCACCAGAAATGCCGCCCTGCGATAGCGGGTTACGAGCTGCCCGAAGGCATCTCCATCCCCCGACCGGGCCAGTGCAACCAGCGTCGCGTCATCCAAGTGATCGTCGCCTCAACGAGAATGACACGTGAACATCGAGCGTTGTTGAATGGCTGGCAGCCCACGGACCGCTAGCGCCGACGTCGCAGCCGGCTTCGGCGTTTCCGCGTGGTCTTGCCGGACCGGGGCCGCTCGCGGGTGGCCTCCGCCAGCAGCTCCTGCCATTCGTCGGGGAAGAGCTCCGCAAGATCCCGGGCCACCGTCAGAAACTCGCCGCGCGGCTTCTCCGCCTCGTCTCCGGCGCGAAAGAACCGCACCAGCATGAGCGCGGCGCCCGAATCGGCGATGACGCCACTGCGCGCGGTACCCGCCACGCGCGCGATCCAGGCCTTTCCTTCGGCGTCGGAGAACCCCCATTCGGTTGACGCAGGTGCCGACCGGACGGTTGCTTCTTCAGGAGACTCGCCACGACCCGAGGGACGCCCGCGTGCCGGCGCGGGCGACCGAGGCGTGCCGCGGGCGGACTTCAGGCGAGCCGGGGGAGGTGGCGACCCGGCCGCAGGTGGCGGCGGGGCTCCGGAGCGCTCGGGCGGCGGAGCCGGCGGTCGTGCGGACGGCGGCGAGGAAGGACGGGCGGACGGGGGCGCCTTCTGACGGCCCGGAGAGGCGGGCGCCCCGGGGCGCGCGGGTCGAGGCGGGTCCGGCCGATCCGCGGG
>VXMG01000120.1:0-3407 GCA_009841185.1 Gammaproteobacteria bacterium | reverse complement strand
GAATACAGCCACCCCAACCGGAGGCGACGTCGGCCGACGCGGCCCCGGTTCCGGAGGCAGCGTCGTTTTCGGCTACCGGGCCCGCACGGGCGTGAACCGCGACCCGATGGCGCAGCCCGACGAGCGCATCCGCGAGCTGAACCGCGAGGAGCCGGTGGACGGGGACCGGTCGCAGGTCTACTGCACCAAGGTCGGCGCGACACGTCCCGACGAGATGTACATCCTCGGAGCGCACATGGATGGGCACGGTGTCAACGAGGCCGTAGACGACGACGGTTCCGGGACCGCGCTGGTGATGGAGCTCGCGCGCGTCTTCAGCTCCCCGGACGTCGAGACCGAGCGCTCGATCCGCTTCGTGCTCTGGAACAACGAGGAGACCGGCCTGAACGGCGCGCGCGCATACGTGGAACAGCGCGAGGCACTGCAGGGCGTGGAGGATCCGCCCGGGTCCGGCAGGTACCCGGAGCCGCGCTGGCTCGGGATGATCCAGCACGACATGATGCTCTGGGACCACGGCGCGCCCGGCCCCGACGGCCGGGTCAGCCGGGATCAGCGCCCCGAAGCCGACGTCAACATCGAGTTCCAATCCAACGCCGAGCTGGCGACCGAGGCCATGGAGCTGGCGTTTTTCTTCAAGGCCGCCAACGAGCAGTACGCGACCGACTATCCCGCCACCGTCGGTCCGCACATGACCAACACCGACTCGACGCCCTTCATGCATCTCACTCCCGCGATCAGCCTGCGCGAGAACGAGAGGGGGGCGCAGGTGGGTGCCGGCTGGAACCCGAACTGGCACCAGCCCACCGACGTGTGGACCACCTACACGGACGACGACTTCCGCCTCGGCCTGAACGCCGCCCAGACCACGCTCGCGGCGATCGCGCAGCTGGTAGGCGCGACCGTCGAACGGTGAGAGAGGAGCGATGATGACGATTGGAACGAAGGTCGCGGGTCGGCATTGCGATGCCGGCATGGGACGGGAGCGGCGGTGGGTTCGGCGCACCGGATATGCTGGCCGAAGGCACGTGGCGCGTGGACCGGCGACCACGGCAATCGGCGCGACGCTGACCGGCGCAGCGTCCGGCATCGTCCTGGCGCTCTTGGCGGTATCGGCGCTCGCGGCTCAGGGCACGGTATCGCCATCGAGCGGACCTCAACTGGAGGAGGTGACCTTCAGCCGGGACATCGCGCCCATCCTGCAGCGCGCCTGCGTCCGCTGCCACCGGGACAACGGCGTCGCCCCCATGTCGCTTGTCACCTACCGCGATGCGCGCCGCTACGCGCGCCGAATCGCCGAGCGGACGCAGATCCGTGATCGAGCAGGTGCCATGCCCCCCTGGTACGTCGAGAAGGACATCGGCATCCAGCACTTCAAGGACGACATGTCGCTCGACGACCGGGAGATCGCCGCGATTGACGCCTGGCACCGCGCCGGGGCTCCGGAGGGTGATCCGGCGGACATGCCTCCACCCCTGGAGTTCGACGACGACATCGTATGGACGGCGGGCGACCCCGACCTCATCGTGCGCCTGCCCGAGGTGCTCGTGGGGGGCGACTCGCCCGACTGGTGGGGCGAGATCGAGAGCGTCCCGACCGGCCTCACCGAGGACCGGTATGTGAAATCCGTCGAGATCCGGGAGGTCAACGACGTGCCGTCGACGCGGACCGGCACCGAACACGAGGGTCGCCACACGGTCGGCGGGCGGTTCGTGGTGCACCACATGATCTGGAGCACGCGCGTGCTCGAGGGCAGGGAAGCGGGGGTCGGCGCCGAGCGGGCTTCCACCGACGTTGGCTGGCCGGTGCACGAGGTCGGGCGCGAGCCCGACATCTTCGACGAGGACGCGGGCCGGCTCCTTCGCGCCGGGTCGTCGGTCGTGTCCAACTCGGTGCATCTTCACTCCAACGGCCGCGATACCCGCGCCCACCTGGAGATCGGCTTCCGCTTCCATCCTCCGGACTACGAGCCCAAGTACCGGCGGGCCAGCTTCGGCCTGGGCAACGGCAGCGACATCGACATCCGCGCCGGCGAGTCGGGACAGGAGTTGCACGCGTACCGCGTCCTGAACCAGCACACCAAGATCGTGACCTTCGAGCCGCACCTGCACGCCCCCGGGATGCGCATGTGCCTGGAGGCGATCTGGGGCTTCAACGTTGAAACCATCAACTGCGTCGGCTACGACCACAACTGGGTGCGCGGCTACACCTACGCCCAGGATCACCAGCCGCTGCTGCCCAGGGGGACGATTCTCCACATCGTCGGCTACATGGACACCTCCGAGGAGAACCGGAACGTGCCCGACACCCGCAACTGGCAAGGCTCGGGCAACCGCTCCGTGGCGAACATGTTCATCGACCTCGGGATGCGGGTGCAACTCACCGACGAGCAGTTCGTGGAGGAGATGGCGAGGCGGAGGGAGCGGTTGGCGCTTGGTCCCAACGATCATGTGATCGGCTGCCCGCTGTGCATGGTCGTTCCGGAGAACGGGAACCCCCGCTACTACGCGGATGCGGATGCGGCGGCTGCGGATGGCGAGCGATCCGGGTCCACGGGCAATCCGCCGCCGAGCCCCCGCAACCGATAGCGGCGTGGGGGTGGAAATAGCGACCCGCCGGGGTCGCGTGACGGACGGAATCGGGGCCCCGTTTCACGCCATCATCCCGATGTTGTGGGCGACATCCGTGAACGTTCGAGCGACGCGTGCCATCGGGACCGGGCTCCGCGCCGCATCCAGGATGAGCCGTAGCGTCGCCGCGCTCCGCGCTGTAGTCAGGCTAAGGTGTGGGGTCGCGGCGCTTGTGGTCGCCGCCGCCGCGTGGGCCTCCGACTCCGCTGCCCAGACCTACTCCCGCGGGCAGAACGTCGCTCCGGCCTTCGAGGGCTGGGAGAGGAACGAGGACGGCTCGTTCAACTTCCTGTTCGGCTACATGAACCGGAACTGGCTCGAGGAAGTCGATGTGCCAGTGGGGGAGGACAACGCGTTCTCGCCCGGCCCGCCCGACCGCGGCCAGCCGACCCACTTCCTCCCCCGCCGCAACCGCTTCGTGTTCAAGGTCCGTGTCCCGTCCGACTGGGGCGAACGGGAGCTCGTGTGGACCCTCACCAGCAACGGGATGACCGAGCGGGCCTACGCGACCCTGCGGCCGGACTACGTCGTGGACAACACGGTCGTCATGTCCGAGACCGGCGCCCTGGGGGCCGGCTCCAGCAGTCCGGAGATGCGCGCCAACCAGCCCCCGACCATCGCGCTCGAGGGGCCGGATGTTCGCGAGACATCGGTGGGTCGGCCGGTCACCATCACCGCGTTCGTCGAGGATGACGGCCTGTTGCGCCCGCGCCGCCGCCCGGTACCCCCACCCCCCGAGACCGCCGAAGACTCCGCGCGCGCCGACTCGATCCGGAACGC
>VXMG01000033.1:0-34698 GCA_009841185.1 Gammaproteobacteria bacterium | reverse complement strand
TTATAAGAGACTGGTGTGGGGCGGGGCGCGTCGGGACGCTGTGGCGGGGCTTGCATCCCTGGTGGGTCGCCGGGATGTTAAGCGGGCCGTTTCAGGGGGTCAAGGGATCGGAGGTGGCTTGCCGAGGCACAATCGGAAGGGTCGGGGACGCGATCAGCGGGGCTTCCGCTACCTGATCAGCTATCAACCCGACTCGCTCAGGCGCATCACCGTGACCCGTTCGCTGGCGTCGGGAAGGCAGTCCACCAAGACCCTCTCCCGCAATCCGGCCTGCGTTCGCGAGGCCTCGCCGGGGAAGCGGGTGCGCACCCGCATCACCTCGCCCGAGCAGGGCATCGACTTCGAGGTTTCGGTAAGTGCCGCCCGGACCGCGGTGACCCGTGTCCAGGTCGCGTGTCCCCTGCCTTCCGGGCATCCGGCAACCCGGGACGACGAGGTCGTCTTCACGCTGGAAAACGGACTCCCGCCGCCCCCGTAGACGGCGCACCAACCAGGACATTCTCGGGGGCAACCGGAGTACCCACGGGTGACACCTGCACCCCCGTTTCCTCTATCTTCACCCTTATGGCGGGCAAGACGCTGGACTTCGTCGGCGCCACCGGGCGCGCAGCCTTACGCTTCGCGGCGACGGTAGGCGAATGGGGCATCCTCATGCAGGACACCATCCGCAGTCTGCGCGCGGTCCGCATCTGGGGAACGCTGGTCTTCGAACAGATGATGCGCATCGGCGTCGCCTCGGTGCCCATAGCGCTCTTCATCGCCGCCTTCACCGGCATCGTGCTGGCTCTTCAGGCTTCCTACACCTTCACCGGAGCGGTGCCCGTTTACCTGGTGGGCAGCCTGGTGGGCAAGACGATGATCATCGAGTTGGGACCGGTGCTGACGGGGCTGGCGCTGGCGGGGCGGGTGGGCGCGAGCATCGCCGCCGAGTTGGGGACCATGCGGGTGACCGAGCAGATCGACGCGCTGGAAACCATGGCGTACGATCCGGCGGCCTACCTGGTGCTCCCCCGCGTGATGGCCGGCGCCGTGATGTTCCCCGCCGTCACCCTGCTGGCGTCGGCGCTGGGCATCGTGGCCGGCTGGCTGACCTCCATCCAGCTTCTGGAGATGTCCACCCCCGAGTTCGTGCGCGGGCTCGAGGCCTTCTTCGTGCCCTTCGACGTGATCTTCTCGGTGATCAAGTCGTTCTCCTTCGGCTTGACGGTGACGTCGCTGGGATGCTTCTTCGGCTTCCGCACACGGGGAGGGGCCGCCGGAGTGGGTCGCGCCGCCACTTCGGCCGTGGTCGCAAGCAGCATGGTGATCCTGGTGTTCGACGCCTTCTGGGCCGCCGTACTCCTGTGATCCGTCTCCGCAGCGTGCACAAGGCCTTCGGCGAGAAGGTGGTGCTGAAGGGCTTCGACCTGGACGTGCCCAGAGGGGCCACGGTCGCGCTGATCGGCGCCTCCGGGGCGGGCAAGTCAGTCGTGCTGAAACACATCGTAGGACTGCTCGCCGCCGACCGGGGAAGCGTGACCGTGGATGGCCGGGAGGTCGCCGAGCTGGATCAGGAGGCTCTATACGCACTGCGGCGCAGGGTCGGCTACGTCTTTCAGTTCGCAGCGCTGTTCGACTCCATGACGCTTGCCCACAACGTGGAGATGGGGCTGCGCCGGGTTCCCGGCCTGAGCCGCCGGGCCATCCGCAGGAGGGCCGCGGAGTGCCTGGAGCTTGTGGACCTGGGAGGATTGGGAGACCGTTATCCGGCGGAGATCTCCGGGGGACAGCGCAAGAGGGCGGGGATCGCGCGCGCGATCGCGACCCGTCCCCGGTATCTCCTCTACGACGAGCCCACCACCGGACTCGATCCGGTGACGACAACGGTGATCGGCCGGCTCATCCTCAGGTTGCGGGAGGAGATCGGAGCCACCGGGCTGGTGGTCACGCACGACCTCGGAACCGCCTACGAGGTGGCCGACTCCATGGCGTTCCTGCACGACGGGCGGGTGCGGGCCCATGGCGCGCCGGGTGAGATCCGGATCTCCGGGGACCCTGTGGTCAGGTCGTTCATCGAAGGGGCTCCGGAACTGATGGAGACGTTAGCATGAGACGCGATGAGGTGTGGGTCGGAGTCGTCATTCTTCTGAGCGTCGTGGTCGCGGTGGCCGGGAGCTTCTGGCTTCGCGGGTATCGCCTGACACGGGGCACGACCACGGTGGAGGCGCTCTTCAGCGGCGTGGGGCAGCTCCCGGACGGCGCCTCGGTGAAGCTGCGCGGGGTGACGATCGGACGCGTGAACGGCATTGCCGTCGAACCGGACGGAACCGCGGTGCGGGTCGGTCTCGCCATCAACGCCGACGTCCAGCTTCCCGCCGACGCGGCGGTGCTCATCGCGCCCGAATCCATGTTCGGCGACTGGGGCGCGGAGATCGTGTCGCGCTCCGCCAACCCGCGCCTGGACTTCTTCGAACCCTCGGATCCCGGGGTTCTGCCCGGCTTCAGCATCCCCGATCTTTCCCGCCTCACGGCCACGGCCGACGAGATCGCCGACAACCTGGCCACCATCACCGACCGTGTGGAGGTCGCCTTCACACAGGAAACGGCCGAGAACCTCAGGCTGGTGATCGAGAACGTGGGCAGGGTCAGCGAACAGGTGGCGGAGCTTGCCGATGCCCAGATCGGGGCGGTTGAGGAACTGGTGGACAACGTTCGCACCTCCACCCGCGAGGTCGAGGAGGCTGCGGCGCTCGCGACCCGCACGCTCGCCGAGGTGGAGCGGCTGCTCTCGGGCGGGGTCGTGGACTCCATCGTGGGCGACACCCGCGTGACCGCGGCCGAATTCCGGCGCCTGGCCACCGATCTGCGCCAAACCACGACCGGGCTCTCCACCACACTCGAGTACGCCGACTCCACCCTGGTCCGCTTCGAGCGCATCGGGCGCGAGCTGGAGACCGGGGAGGGAACGCTGGCCCATCTCCTGGCCGACTCCACGGTGGCCGTGCAGACCCAGTCGGTGCTCACGCAACTCACCCTGCTGCTCGAGGATTTCCGCGAGAACCCGGGGCGCTACGTGCGCCTCTCGATCTTCTGACCATGAAGGACATCGTCGATCTGACCATCATCGGAGGCGGCCCCACCGGTCTGTTCGGGGCCTTCTACGCCGGGATGCGCGGCATGTCGTGCCGCATCGTCGACTCGCTTCCCGAGCTGGGGGGACAGCTCACGGCCCTGTATCCCGAGAAGTACATCTTCGACGTGGGCGGCTTTCCCAAGGTCCTCGCCAAGGACCTGGCGCGGGAGCTGGTGGACCAGGGCCTCCAGTTCGGGGCCGACGTGGTGCTGGACGAGGAGGTGCGCGGGCTTCGCGAGGAGGACGGCGTCTTCGTCCTCGAGGGTGCGTCATCGGAGTACCGCACCCGCACGGTGCTGATCGCCGGCGGCAAGGGCGCCTTCGAACCCATGGTGCTCAAGTGCCCCGGTTACGAGGAACTCCTGGGCCACGGGGTCGAGTACTCCGTGCGCGATCCCGAGGTCTACCGGGGCAAGCGAGTCGTGCTCGTGGGAGGAGGAGACTCCGCGCTGGACTGGGCGCTGATCCTGAAGGACATCGTCGAGCGGCTGGTCGTGGTGCACCGGCGGGCCGTTTTTCGTGCGCACGAGACATCGGTGGCCCGGCTGGAGGAAGCGGCGCACTCGGGTGAACTGGAGCTGAGGGTATTCTGGGAGGTGAAGGAGATCCGCGGCAACGGCAGAGTCGAGGGCTGCACCATCTTCGACAACCGCAGCGATGCGGAGGAGTCCTTCGCGGTGGATGCCGTGCTGACGTTCCTGGGCTTCAAGCCGGACCTGGGGCCGATCAAGAGCTGGGGACTCGAAGTGGACAAGAAGCGCATCGTGGTCGGCCAGTTGATGGAGACGAGCTGGCCGGGCATCTATGCGGCCGGAGACCTGGTCAGCTACCCGGGCAAGCTCGACCTGATCGCCACGGGCTTTGCCGAGGCGGCGATCGCCGTGAACAACGCGATTCGCCGGGTGGACCCGAACGCGCGCGTGAACCCCGGGCACTCGACCAACCTGAAGATCTTCAAGGACAAGTAGCCGGACGCCTGCCGTGGGGTCTTCGGTTTTCGAATACAGAAAAGGGATGAAGATGACAGCACAGCACGAACGGGTCGTGATCATCGGGTCGGGCCCCGCGGCATGGACCGCAGCCATCTACGCGGCGCGGGCCGCGCTCTCCCCGCTCGTCGTGGAGGGAGCCGGCAGCCGCACCATGATCCCCGGCGGACAGCTCATGTTCACGACCGACGTCGAGAACTATCCAGGGTTCCCGGAAGGCGTGACCGGCCCCGAGATGATGGACTCCTTCCGCGCGCAGGCGCTCCGCTTCGACACGCGCGTAATCACCGATGATGTGGTGGAGGTGGAGCTCGAGGGGCAGCCGAAGCGCCTCGTGACCGGACGCGGCCAGGAGATTCTCGCCGATTCGGTGATCGTGGCCACGGGAGCGAACGCCCGCTGGCTGGGCGTGCCCGGAGAAGAGCGCCTGGCCCAGAGCGGGGGCGGCGTGTCGGCGTGCGCCGTGTGCGATGGGGCGCTTCCGTACTTCCGCGGCCAGGTCGTGGCCGTGGTGGGCGGCGGCGACAGCGCCATCGAGGACGCCACCTACATGGCGAAGTTTGCGGGCCGGGTGATCGTGATTCATCGGCGCGACCAGCTGCGCGCCTCGGCGATCATGCAGCAGCGCGCCTTCGACAACGACAAGATCGAGTTTCTGTGGAACAAGGTGGTGACCAAGGTGCTGGGCGACGAGGTGATCACCGGGCTGCGGCTGAGGGACACGGTCACGGGGGAGGAGAGCACGCTCGAGGCGGGCGGGATGTTCGTCGCCATCGGTCACATCCCCAACACGGGGTTTCTGAACGGCCAGGTCGAACTCAAGGCAAACGGCTACATCGAACTGCCCACCCCGTGGCGGACGGAAACCTCCCTGCCCGGCGTGTTCGCCGCCGGGGACGTGATGGACGACTACTACCGCCAGGCGGTGAGCGCCGCGGGGACGGGCTGCATGGCCGCGCTGGACGCCGAGCGCTGGCTCGCGCACGGGGGCCCGGCGGAGAACGGCGCCTCGTAGCGAGCGGCCGTGTCCGGGACTGGCGGCGGCATGAGCGCCCGTGCTCCCCGAGACCGAATGCTCCGGGAGCCGTCAGGTGGCGCCGTGCGCGCCCCCGTCCACCACGATCACCTCGCCCGTCATGAAGGGCGACCGATCGAGGAACAGCACCGCGCGCGCCACGTCCTCGGGCGATCCCCAGCCGCCGAGGGGGATTCGCGCCGCAGCGGCCCGGATGTCCTCCGGGGTGGCTTCTTCCTCGGGGAGCACGGAGCCGGGCGCGACCGCGTTGACCCGCACCCGGGGCGCCAGCGACCGTGCGGCCACCCGGGTGAGGTGGGCGAGCGCGGCCTTGGAGACCGAGTGGTGGGGATAGCGCGCCCACGGCCTGAGCGCCGAAAGGTCGACGATGTTGACCACGCTTCCCCGGCTGGCGGCGAGCGCCGCCGCGGTGGCCTGGATCAGCAGAAAGGGCGCCTTCAGGTTGACCGCCATGACCTGTTCCCATTCCTCCTCGCCGACCTCTTCGAACGGCGTGGCAAAGAAGGTGGAGGCATTGTTGACGAGCAGATCGAGGCGCCCCCAGGCGTCTGTCCCGGCCTGGGCCAGCGACCGCGCGCCGGCGCCCGTTGCGAGGTCGGCCTGGACGGCGTGCGCCCGCCGTCCCCTGTCCTCCACCTCCGCGACTACCTCCCGCGCCGCGTCCGCCGAGCCGTGATACCCCACGACCACGTCGAAGCCCTCGTCCGCCAGAGCCAGGGTAATGGCACGCCCGACGCGCACCGCCCCACCCGTGACCAGAGCCACCCGGCGCCCCGGTGGCGGCGCCTCGTTTCCGGTGCGCGGGCGGTCCGTCACGCGCAGGGATCGTCGCTTGTGGAAGGGTGTTGGATCACGGGTGTCGGATCCCTCTTTCCAGCGGGCCGCGTGTGGCCACCTTCGGGTCTGATCGCGCCTGCGAGGCATCGCGTGAGTAAGCCCGGAGAAGCTACCGGAGCGCATCAAGGGCGGCAAACAGAGATGAGCGGACGGTGGCACACGAGATGAGCGGAAGCGGGGATCTCGCCGGCACGGCGTGCGTGGTCACGGGAAGCACGCGGGGCATCGGGCTTGCGATCGCGAGGGGGCTCGCGCGCCGCGATGCCGATGTCGTTGTCAGCGCCCGGACGGACGGCGATGTCCGCCGGGTGGCGGCCGAGCTGGCTGCGCTGGGTAACGGACGCGCGGCCGGGATCGCGTGCGACGTGCGGCATCCGGAGGAGTGCCGGCACCTGATCGACTCCGCGGTGGCACGCTTCGGGCGGCTGGACGTCCTGGTGAACAACGCCGGCTGGGGCCGCTTCGCCCCCATCGACGAACTCTCCTTCGAGGACTGGCGCGAGCAGATCGACACCAACCTGGGCGGCGTTTTCCACTGCTCCCGGGCTGCAGTGCCCCACCTGGCGGCCGGGGGCGGCGGCTGGATCATCAACATCGGCTCGCTCGCGGGCCGGCACGCCTTCGCCGGAGGCACCGGGTACAACGCCAGCAAGTTCGGCCTGCTCGGCATGACCGAGGCGATGATGCTCGACCTGCGCCACCGGAACATCCGCGTGAGTCTCATCATGCCCGGCAGCGTCAACACAGGGTTCCGCGGCCAGTCCGCCGTCCACGACTGGAAGCTCGATCCGCGCGACGTCGCCAGGGCGGTGGAGGATCTGCTGGCCTATCCCCGGCGCGCCCTCCCCAGCAGGATCGAGTTGAGGCCCAGCCGGCCGACTCGAAAGCGAACCTGACCACCCGAACCGGGACGACCCGCGAGCGCATCTCCGCATGAAACGGACTCTGGTGATCGGGGCCGGCGGCCAGGTGGGCACCGAACTGGTTGTGGCGCTGCGCGCCCTTTACGGGCAGGAGAACGTGCTCGCGACCGACCTGAGCACGGATGCGGCGGCAGCGCTGGGCGGCCCCTTCGTCCCCCTCGACTGCACGGACGGCGAAGCCGTGCTGGCTGCCGTGCGCCGCTTCCGCCCGCATGCGTTGTTCCACCTGGCGGCCCTGTTGTCGGTGACCGGGGAGCAGCGCCCGCGCCTGGCCTACCGGGTGAACCTGGGCGGGCTGCTCAACGTGCTCGAGGCTGCGCGCGCAGAGGGCTCGGCCGTGTTCTTCGCGAGCACGATCGCCAGCTTCGGCCCCTCGATCCCGCTCGATCTGGTGCCGCAGGACGCGGCCCAGCGGCCCACCACCATGTACGGCATCACCAAGGCCGCCGGGGAGATGATCTGCGACTACTACCACCTGCGCTTCGGCGTCGACACCCGCGGAGTTCGCTTTCCGGGGCTGATCTCCCACATGGCCGAGCCCGGAGGTGGCACTACCGACTACGCCGTCGAAGCCCTGCGGGGCGCGGTCGCGCACGGCGCCTACACCTGCCCGCTGCGGCCGGATACGCAACTGGACATGATGTACATGCCGGACGCCATCCGCGCCGCGACCGAACTGATGGAGGCCGACCCGTCTCGCCTGACGCACCGCAACGCCTGCAACGTCGCCGCCATGCAGTTCACCCCCCGGATGCTCGCCGCGGAGATACGGCATCACCTGCCGCACTTCCGCATGGACTACCGCGTGGACCCCTTGCGTCAGGGCATCGCCGACTCCTGGCCGCGGCGCATTGACGACTCCGTCGCGCGGGAGGAGTGGGGCTGGAAGCCGGAGTACGATCTTGCCGCAATGACTGCGGAGATGGTCGCAAACCTGCGGCGCCGGGAATCCGCTTCCTCCGATGCCCCGAGCCCGCATCCGATCGTCCCCCGCTGATCCCGGAGACCCCCCATGCCCCTCGACCGCCTGACCGACGTGCTGGACGGCCACGTCCGCGAACTCGAACGGAAGGGCACCGCCAAGGGCGCGGAAGCCGTGGTCACGGCCGTGGAGATGCCACGCGGGGAGCGCGGTCCCAGGATCATGCTGGAGGGCGAGGGCGAGCGCCCCTTCATTCGCCTCAACTCCAACTCCTACCTGGGGATGGGCCTGCGTCCCGACGTCATCGCGGCGGAAGAGGCCGAGGCGCGGGCGTCGGGGGCGGGTCCGGGGGCGGTGCGCTTCATCAGCGGCACCTATGCGGCGCACGTGGAGCTGGAGCGCGGGCTGGCGCACTTCCACGGACGCGAGGAGGCCATGCTGTTCTCCTCCGCCTACGCGGCGGTGGTGGGCTGCCTCGTCCCGCTCATCGATCCGGGAACCGCGCTCATCTCCGACGAACTGAACCACAACTCCATCATCAACGCCGTGCGCCTGGCACGCCCCCTGTCGAAGGTGGTGTACCCGCACCTCGACATGCGCGCGCTGGACCGGGCCCTCGCGCAGGCTGCCGGCAAGGCCCGCCGCGCCGTCGTGGTGACCGACGGAATCTTCAGCATGCGCGGCGTGCACGCGCCCGTCGACGACATCATGGAGATCGCCCGCCGCCACGACCGCAACTTCCCCGAGAACGTGGTGGTGGTGCTCGACGACTCCCACGGCGTGGGCGCCATCGGAGCCACGGGGCGGGGCACGGAGGAATACACCGGCGCCCCTCCCGTTGACATCCTGGTGGCCACCCTGGGGAAGGCGCTCGGGGTCAACGGCGGCTACGTGGCGACCAACGCGGCGCTGGTCCGCTATCTGCGCGAGAGCGCCCCCTTCTACATCTACTCGAACCCGATCACGCCCGGGGAGGCGAGGGCCGCGCTGAAGGCGCTGGAGATTCTCGACAGCGGGGAGGGACGGCAGTTGCTGGAGCGCCTGCGCGCGCTCACCCGGCGCTTTGAAGATGGCTTGATGCGCCTTGGGATCGAGGTGCTGCAGGGAGAGCACCCGGTGGTCCCGCTGATGATCCGCGATACCTCGCGCACGCATGAACTCGTGCGCCACCTGCGCGACCATGGTATCCTGGCCACCGGTCTGGCCTTTCCCGTGGTACCGCGCGGAGACGAGGAAATTCGCGCCCAGATCAACGCCGACCACACCGAGGCCGACATCGACTACGTGCTGGACGTGCTGGCGAATCGCCCGGGAGCTGGGGATACATGAGCGGGGACAAGGGAGGGGGAAGCGACGGGCGCACGCCGGGACGCGACTTCGTGCGCGAGATCGTGGCCGCGGACCTGGCCAGCGGGAAGCACGGAGGGCGGGTCGCCACCCGCTTCCCGCCCGAACCCAACGGCCTGCTGCACATCGGCCACGCCAAGGCCATCTGCCTCGACTTCGGGGTTGCCGCCGAGAACGGGGGCACCTGCAACCTGCGCTTCGACGACACCAACCCGGAGACCGAAGAAGCCGGCTACGTCGAGGCCATCAAGCGCGACATCCGCTGGCTGGGCTTCGAGTGGAGCGAGCTGCGCCACGCCTCGGACTATTTCGAGCAGCTCTACGACTACGGCGTCCACCTCATCGAGAAGGGCTCGGCGTACGTCGACAGCCTGAGCGAGGAGGAGATCCGCGCCCACCGGGGCACGGTGACCGAGCCCGGGCGCCCCAGCCCCTGGCGGGATCGTCCCCTGGAAGAGAGCCTCGACCTCTTCCGGCGCATGCGCGCCGGCGAGTTCGAGGACGGAGCGCACGTGCTGCGCGCCCGCATCGATATGGCATCGCCCAACATGATCATGCGGGATCCGGTGCTCTTCCGGATCCGCCGCGCGCACCACTACCGCACCGGATCGGAGTGGTGCATCTACCCCATGTACGACTTCGCGCACTGCCTCTCCGATTCCATAGAGGGCATCACCCACTCGCTGTGCACGCTCGAGTTCGTGAACAACCGGGCGATCTACGACTGGCTGCTCGAGGAAGTGGAGGCGCCCGAGCCCGTGCCGCGGCAGTACGAGTTCGCGCGCCTGAACCTCGAGTACACCATCGTCTCCAAGCGCAAGCTGCTGCGCCTGGTGCAGGACGGGCACGTCAGCGGATGGGACGACCCACGCATGCCCACCCTCTCCGGGCTCCGGCGCCGGGGGGTGACGCCGGCGGCCATCCGCAACTTCTGCCGCCTGGTGGGCATCGCCAAGGCCGACAACCGGGTGGACGCGGCCAAGCTCGAATACGCCATCCGGGACGATCTGAACATGCGAGTGCCCCGCGTCATGTGCGTGCAGCGGCCGCTCAGGGTGGTCATCACCAACTTCCCGGAAGGCGAAACCGACTGGCTGGACGCGCCCCTCTACCCCCACGACGTGCCGCTGGAAGGGACCCGTCCGGTGCCCTTCACGCGCGAGCTCTACATCGAGCGCCACGACTTCATGGAAGACCCGCCACGCCGCTTCTTCCGGCTGGCCCCCGGGCGGGAGGTACGCCTGCGCTACGGCTACTTCATCCGCTGCGAGGAGGTGGTGAAGGACGAGGCCGGGGAGGTGGCAGAGCTGCGCTGCACCTACGACCCGGCCACCCGGGGAGGCTCGGCTCCCGACGGACGCAAGGTGCGCGGCACCATCCACTGGGTGTCGGCGGAACACGCGCGCCCGTGCGAGGTGCGCCTCTACGACCGGCTCTTCCGCACGCGCGACCCCGACCGCGGCGACTACCTCGCGCAACTGAATCCCGACTCGCTCGTGGTGCACGCGGACGCACGCGTCGAGCCGAGCATCGCCGACGATCCTCCCGGCACCCGCTACCAGTTCGAGCGGGTGGGCTACTTCATCAGCGACGAGGAGGACTCGCGGCCCGGCCGGCTGGTCTTCAACCGCACCGTCGGCCTGCGCGATTCGTGGGCGAAGATCCGGAAGCAGCAGATGGCGCTGGAGGCGCGGAAGGCGAAGGGGCGGGGGAAGAAGAGGAGGAAGCGGGGCTGAGGGCGAGCGCCGGGCGGATCAGGCCAGCAACGCGTCCGTCCCCCGGAACGGATCCCTGATCCGCAACTCCGGGAAGAGCATGAAGTCCCTGTCTCGGGACAGAAGCACCTCTACCCCGTGCGCGAGGCAGATCGCGGCGACGCGCGCATCGTGCACCACGCCCCCGTGCACGCGCGGGCGCCGGATGAATGGTCCGAGTATTGCGGAGAAATCCCCGGTTTCGCCGATCAGACGATTCGACGGCGATGCCGTCCATGCCTCCAGCTGCCGCCACGCCTGTTCCGATGAGCTGGCCCCATCCTTCCAGATCCGTCGGTTGGTGACCACGCTCAGGAACTCGAAGCAACAGGGCCAGGGAATGGCCCACGGGTGGCGCCCCTCCGCCAGCCTTCGCATGATCTTCCGAGCGGGCGCGTGCACCCGGGATTCCCGGCGGTGCGCGTAGACCAGCACGTTGGTGTCTACGGCGATCAACGGTTGCCCCGGAGGTCGTCGTTCGTCACCGCTGCTTCCGGTCGTCGTAGATGATGTCGCGCAGGTCCTGCCAGGAGTAGTCTTCAAGCGGGTCGCGAGCACCCGCGCGGCCGACGCTCAGATCCGGAAGCTCGTAACGGGGAGGCGGCCCCGATGCATCAAGCACCCGGCGGAGGCCTTCCTCGACCACCGCGCGCAGAGGCCGGCCGATCTTGCGTGCATGGCGCTTGGCGCGCGCGAACAGTTCGTCCTGGATGTCGAGCGTCGTCTTCATGATTACATACTACCCATATGAAAGGATATGGGCAACCCATATCTTCTGGAGGAACCCTGATGGCCCAGTCGAGACGTCACCGTTGGATCATCACGCTGGCGCTGCTCGGCGTGGCGTGTGGAAGCCCCTATCCCCCGCCGCCGGAGACGGCGCAGGACCCCGTCGTCGACACCCTGCACGGCGTCGTCTTCACCGATCCCTACCGCTGGCTGGAGCACCAGAACAGCCCCGAGACGCGGGCCTGGATCGCCGAGCAGAACGCCTATTCGGAGCAGATCGTCGGGGAGTCGGCGTTGCGTGCCGGGCTGGAGGCGCGCCTGCGGGAGCTGATGGATGTTCCCGGCGTGGTGTATCCCCAGCGTCACGGAGACTACGAGTACTTCGCCTACCGCAAGCCTGGGCGGGAGGTGGGAGCAATCTACCGGCGGACGGCGCCCGACGAGCCGGATGATGTCCCCTTGGACGTCACCGCTGACTACGAGGTCGTTGTCGATCCGCTGGACCTGCGCGCCGACGGAACCACGAGCGTCGGGATCCAGGACTTCTCGCGCGATGGCCGCCTGATGCTCTATTCGATCCGGGACGGGGGCCCGGACGAAATCGAAGTTCGGGT
Organism: Gammaproteobacteria bacterium; assembly: GCA_009841185.1. Lineage (GTDB taxonomy): Bacteria > Gemmatimonadota > Gemmatimonadetes > Longimicrobiales > Gaopeijiaceae > BD2-11. The sequence goes on along the minus strand of VXMG01000033.1, from coordinate 22,435 downwards.
GCGCGACCTCGAGTCGGGCGAGGATCTTCCCGACCGGCTGCCGACGGCACTCTACAGCAGCGTCGCCTTTACCACCGACGGCACCGGCTTCTACTACACGCATCGCTCCCGGCAGACGGGCCCCCGTGTGCGCCGGCATGTCCTGGGCACCGACATGTCGGAGGATGTTGAGCTGTTCGGAGCGGGGATCGGGCCGACCGCTTTCGTCAACGCCTCGGAGGTGGACGAAGGCCGCTACCTGATCTACACCGTGCAACACGGCTGGGCACGCACCGACGTCTACCTGCATGACCTGAGTTCCGGGGGTGACCCGATGCCTCTCGTGGTCGGCGCACCCGCCCGCTTCCGGGCCCGCTGGGGGGACGGCGAGATCTACCTGCTCACCAACCTGGATGCGCCCCTGAACCGCCTGGTGGCGGTGCGACCGGATGCCCTCGACCCGAGCCAGTGGCGTGAGGTCATCCCCGAGGCCGAGGACCTGCTGACCGGCTATCAGCGGTTCGATGGCGACTTCGTCGCCGACTATCTGCGCGACGTGAGCAGCCGCATCGTGCGCTATGCGCGCGACGGTACCGTGAAGGACGAGATCCCAGTCCCCGAACATCACGTGGCCTCGTTCCGCGGACACGGTGCGGGCCGTGCCCTGCTCTCCCTCACGTCCCTGCTCACGCCCCAGACCGTGGTCGAGCTGGACCTCGAGACCATGGAGACGGAGGAATGGCGGCCCACCGCCGTCCCGTTCGAAGGCAGCGCCTACGAGATGAAGCAGGTGTGGTACACCTCCCCGGACGGGACCGAGGCGCCGATGTACGTAGCGCACCGCCAGGGACTGGAACTCGACGGCTCGATCCCCACCCTGCTCTACGGCTACGGGGGCTTCAACGTCAACCTGCTGCCACGCTTCGACGCGCGGGCCGCTGTGTGGATGGAGCAGGGAGGCGTGTACGCGATCGCGACGCTGCGCGGGGGAGGCGAGTTCGGCGAGGAATGGCACCGGGACGGCATGCTCGAGAACAAGCCAAACGTCTTCGCCGACTTCATCGCCGCTGCCGAGTGGCTGGTGGACAACGGCTACACGAGCCCGGACAAGCTGGCCATCCGGGGCGCAAGCAACGGCGGGCTGCTGGTTGGGAGCGCGCTGACGAAGCGGCCGGATCTCTTCCGCGCCGTGTTCGCCGGCCTTCCCGAACTGGACCTGGTGCGCTTCTACCAGTTCACCGAGACCAACAACATGCCGGCCCTGCTCGAGTACGGGAACGGGGCAGTGCGCGAGGAATTCGAGGTGCTCCGGACCTTCTCGCCCTACCAGAACGTGCGCGACGGGGTGGACTACCCGGCGGTCATGCTCACCCAGGGCGATCTGGACACGCGCGTGCCTCCGCTGCAGGCCCGCAAGATGGCCGCCCGGCTACAGGCGGCCACCAGCTCAGGGCTTCCGGTGATCCTCGACTACAACGCGCGCACAGGGCACGCCGGCGGGCGCACCTTCAGCCGTAACGTGCGGAACGCCGCCATGGAACTGGCGTTTCTGCTGCAGCAACTGGGGGCGGGGTGAGTCTGACAAGCGGACGCCCCGGGGTTGTCAGCCAGCCCCCGCCCGCTCGACGGCGATTCGCACATATGCGAAGCGGCCGTTGAATCCGCCGGGAGAGTACTGGCTGTACTTGTTGCCGAGTCCGGTGAAGCGGTTCGGGTTCAGCTCCGGATAGGTGTCGAGAATGTTGTCCGCGCCCACGGTCGCGCGGACGCCGCCGCTGAACCGGTAGCTCACGGATAGGTCGACCATGCCGTATCCGCCGAAATCCTCGTCCTCCTCGGAATCGTACCAGCCGCCGAAGTAGTTGAAGCGGGCCACGGCGCTCAGTGCGCCCGCGTTGTGGCGAACGGAAACGATGGCCCGTTCGCGGGGCAGGCCCAGTTCGTAATCCTTGATCTCCTTTGCGTCCGCGAGGGGTCCGCCGGGCGTGAACTCCTCCACGGTGGTGAGGGTCCGGCTGATGGCGGCATCGAGGACGGTGACGCCGCGCCCCACCTCGAAAACGTAGCTTCCTACGGCCTCGCAGCCCCGCGTCGACGTGGTGAAGTCGTTGTTAAAGTAGTTGATGTAGTTCCAACTGCGGGCCGAGGTGAGGCCCGCGGACTCGAGCATCGCGATCAGGTCGCCCCGAACCCGGTGCGAGCCGAGGTCCGGCCGGTTGAATTCGATGTCCTTCGAGAGGGCGAGGCGATCCTCGACCCGGATGCTGAAGCAATCGAGCGTAGCCGCGACCGGTGCCCGGTCCCAGACGAATCCCAGCGATGCGTTGCGCGACCGTTCCGGCCTGAGCGGGCTTCCGCCAAGGGCAATGCCGACGGGGCTGGCCGGCGCGATCGTCGCTACGATCGACACCTGGCGCTCATCCCCGGAACCGGCGTTCTTGGAAGTCGCGTTGATCGCGTTCGCCTGTCCCGGCGTCGGCGCTCGGAAGCCCGTGCTCCAGCTTCCCCGGAGCGCCAGATCCCGAGTCAGTTGCGCGCGGCTCGAGAGTTTCCCGTTCGCCGTTGCCCCGAATTCGTCGTAGTGCTCGAAACGCGCCGCCGCGCCGACGGTCCAGCTCTCCCGGACATCGGCCTCCATCTCCAGGTAGGCTCCCGCGCTGCTCCGCGACCACCGTCCCGCGGTGTCCTCGCTGAAACCGGGAAACCCGTTTGTGCCCGCCGTGAAGCCTTGGCTCTGCAGGTCCACCGTCCTGCCGGTCCACTCGAAGGTGCGTGCCCACGAGTTCGACTCCCCGCCCCGGATCTGGAAGGCCTCCCGCCGCCATTCGGCGCCGAAGGCGAGGTTGAGGTCGGACGCGAGGGCCTCAACCGCCAGCGGGTAGGAGAAGTCCGCGTTGAGGTTCGCCTCGTCCTGGCGGTAAGCTCCGGGATCGAACTCGAAGTCGGAGGGATTGGCCGGGCCCAGTGCCGCGTTGACGGTGTTGCGAATAAAGAAGGTCACGTCGCTCGTCCCCGTCGCGGCGCTCAGGTCCCAGGTGAAGCCCGGGTCGGACTGGCGGCGTATCCCGGCCACCGCCGAGTAGTCCCGGGTGTTCCCCCCGAATCGCGGCGTAAAGCCACCGGGAAAGAACTGGTTCATGACGAAGCAGTCCGGATGGTCCCGCTGGAACGAGTCGGTCTGGAAGGTCCCGTTCAGGTAATAGGCGCCCTCGGGGCGGAGCATCGACGGGCATCCGCCGCTACCGTTGCCGGTCAGGTCTCCCACCAGCCGATGGGCGCCACGCGTATACACGCCTTCACGACTGTCGGGGTTGCGATAGTAGAAGCCGCCGTCGGTCTCCTTGCGCGCGTAATTCCCGAATGCGTAGAGGCGCGCGCCGTCGCCCACCGGAATGCCGAGGTTGACGAAGGTCTTGAGGTCCCCGTTCACGTTCGGACTTCCCCAGATCTGCGCCGGATTGGGGACATGGACGTTGCCGGCGGCCTCCAGCGCCGCAGCGTCGTCCCGCTGGACGCTGCGAACCGTCTCGCCCGCATCGGCAAGCTCCAGGCTCAGATTGAGGAAGCCCTCCTCGAAGAGCGGCAGCCCGGCGTTGGCCGCAACATGCGCCTGCGTGCCATCGCCCTCTGCCGAGACGCCGTACCCGGCGTCGACCCGGTATCCTTCGCGGTCATCCCTGAGAACGAAGTTCATGACGCCGGCGATGGCGTCCGAGCCGTATTGAGCCGCCGCTCCATCCCTCAGAACCTCCACCTGACGGAGCGCGATGGAGGGAATCACCGACAGGTCCGGTCCCTGGGCACCTTCGGAAGCCTTGGGAACCAGCCATGCGATTACGGCCCCGCGGTGGCGGCGTTTGCCGTTCACGAGCACGAGCGTATGGTCCGCGGCCAGGTTGCGGACGTTTGGAGGCCGCACGATGGTGGCGCCGTCCGCGATCGGCTGCGCGTTGACGCTGAACGCCGGAACGACGGTACGCAGCATGTCCAGCAGGTCGGCGGCGCCCTGCGTGCGGATGTTGTCTGCGCTCACCACATGGACCGGGGAATAGGACTCGATGGCGGTTCTCCCGCCGCGCCGCGTGCCTACGGCGACGATTTCGTCGAGAGCCACCACCCTGGGGAGCGTATCGGGAGCGGACAGCGTGTCGGCCGGGTCCTGTGCACGCAACGCCGAGGCCGCGGCCAGCAGAACTGCACCGAACCGCAGGATGGGGACGGCGCGAGTGCGGACGTCGCTCATTGCCGCGAACACCTCCCTCTGGCCGGGTTCCCGTTTCGCAAGATGGTCCGGCGGACCTATCCTGGTCCTGTTCGTCTCCATACCTCCCGAGCGAAAGTCGCGTCGTGCGCCAACCCTCGTCAATCCTGAAACTCACCGAGCTCTCCCTCCGCTTCGGGGGCGTGACCGCGCTCTCGGGGCTCAGCATGGAGGTGCGCGAGGCCGAACTGCTCGCGCTGATCGGGCCCAACGGGGCAGGCAAGACCAGCGTCCTGAACTGCATCTCCGGACTCTACCGCGCGCAGGAGGGGAGCATCACCCTGACCGGTCGCGACGGGGCCCGGCATGCGCTGCACCGCCTCGCTCCGCACCGCATCGCCGCGCTGGGCGTGGCGCGCACCTTCCAGAACATCGAGCTCTTCAAGCACATGACGGTGCTCGACAACCTCATGCTGGGCCGCCACGTGCACATGAAGGGAGGTGTGCTCGGCGGCGGGATCTACCTGGGTCGCCAGCGCCGCCGGGAAATCGAGCATCGGCGCTACGTGGAGGAGGTCATCGACTTCATGAACCTCGAGCCGCTGCGGAGCGCGGTGGTGGGCAACCTCGCCTACGGGAACCAGCGGCTGGTGGAGATGGCGCGCGCACTGGCGCTCGATCCACATCTCCTGCTGCTGGACGAGCCCACGGCGGGCATGAACGCCGAGGAAAAGGAGTCGATGGCCCGCTTCATCCTCGACGTGCACGAGGAGCGCGGCATCACCGTGGTGGTCATCGACCACGATATCGACGTCATCATGGACATCTCGGACCGGGTGGTGGTGCTCGACTTCGGACGGCGGATCGCGCAGGGAACGCCGGAGCAGGTGCGGAACGACCCCGCGGTGATCGACGCCTATCTGGGGCATGCGCGGAGAGAGGACGAACCCGTGCGAGTGAAACACTAACGTCACGTCAAGGTTGAGCGTGCCCCCACAACACTTCCCCGATACCCTTCCGGGCCTTCTCGCCCGACGAGCTGCGAGCCGCCCCGACGAGGTCGCGCTGCGCGAGAAGGAGTTCGGGATCTGGCAGGAGATCACCTGGGCGGAGTACCTCGGCCGGGTGCGGGCCTTCTCGCTGGGACTGACGGAACTGGGCGCCGAAGAGGGGGACCGGGTCGCGATCGTCGGAGACAACCGGCCCGAGTGGATGATTGCCGAGCTCGCGGCTCAAGTGGCGGGCATCCTCCCCCTGGGGCTCTATCAGGACGCCATCGCGGATGAACTCGCCCGAATGCTGGAAGCCGCGGAGGCCCGCATCGTGGTGGCCGAAGACCAGGAGCAGGTGGATAAGGTGCTGGAGGTGCGCGACCGGCTGCCCGGGCTCCAGCACATCATCTACTACGACTCGCGCGGCATGTACGGGTACGAGGCGCCCGGGCTGATGTCCTTCGAGGAGGTCGAAGCGCTGGGCGGGCGCGCCCACCGCCGGTCTCCAGACGCGTTCGATCGGCGGCTCGCCGCAGTCCAGCCCGCCGACATCGCGCTTCTGTGCACCACCTCGGGCACGACCAGCATCCCCAAGCTGGCGATGCTCTCGCACGAGAACCTGATCGCCATGGCTTCCCAGTTGCGGAGCGTGGACGCTATGCACCGGGGCGACGAATTCGTGTCGTTCCTCCCGCTCGCCTGGATCGGTGAACAGATGGTGGCGGTGGCGAGCGGGCTTCTGGCGGGGTTCACGGTCAACTTCCCCGAGGAGACGGCGACCGCGCGCAAGGACATGCGCGAGATCGGGCCCGCTTTTCTCATGTCGCCCCCGCGCATCTGGGAGAACATGGTCTCGGACGTGCAGGTGATGGCCGAGGACACCACCCGGCTCAAGCGGTGGTTCTACGGGTGGGCCATGAAGCAGGGCGCGGCGACCGCCGAAGCGCGGTTTCGCGGACGGCGCATCGGTCCGGTCCGGCGCCTCGCCCATCATCTCGCGGACTGGACGGTCTTTCGCCCGATCCGCGACCAGTTGGGCCTCAGCCGGGTCCGGCGCGCCTATACGGGAGGCGCGGCACTCGGACCGGACGTCTTCCGCTTCTATCACGCCATCGGCGTCAACCTGAAGCAGCTCTACGGCCAGACCGAGGTGTCGGGGATCTCGGTGGTGCACCGGGACGACGACATCCGTTTCCAGACCGTGGGGGTGCCGCTGCCGCGGACCGAGATCCGGATTTCGGACGATGGCGAGATCCTCTGCAGGAGTCCCGCGGCGTTCCAGGGCTACTTCCGCAACCCCGCGGCCACCGCGGAGACGCTTGAAGACGGCTGGCTGCGCTCGGGCGACGCCGGCTACTTCGACGACAACGGGCACCTGGTCGTGATCGATCGCCTCGCCGACGTGATGAGGCTGCCGGACGGGACCCACTTCTCCCCGCAGTTCGTCGAGAACAAGCTCAAGTTCAGTCCCTACGTCGCCGAGGCGGTGGTCTTCGGGGGCGGCGGGGCCCCGTTCGTGACCGCAATGATCGCCATCGACATGGAGAACGCGGGGCAGTGGGCAGAGCGCCACCGCATTCCCTACACCACCTTCACCGACCTGGCGCGGCGGAGCGAGGTGTACGCCCTGGTACGCGAGCATGTGGCCGAGGTGAACGGGGAACTGCCCGAGGCGGCACGCATCCGCCGCTTCCTGCTTCTGCACAAGGAACTGCACGCCGACGACGCCGAGCTGACCCGCACGCGCAAGGTCCGGCGGCGCCATATCGCCGATCGCTTCGCGGAGATCATCGCGGCGCTGCAGGGGGAGGCCGATTCAATCACCGTGGCGACCGAGATCACCTATCAGGACGGTCGCACGGCGGCAGTGGAGCACGATCTGCGCATCGAGACGATGGAGTGAGCTGGCCATGACCCGACCCGCCGTTGCATGCGCGCGCCCGCGCTCACGGACCGGTGAGCGCTGAGTCCATGGACATCTTCCTGCAACTGACGGTCTCCGGACTCAGCACGGGGATGATCTACGCCCTCGCGGCGGCGGGCTTCGTGGTCATCTACAAGGCCAGCGACGTCATCAACTTCGCCCAGGGGGACCTGCTCCTGCTGGGGACCTATCTGATCTTCTTCGCGGTGGCGCAGGCCGGGCTGCCCTGGAGCCTCGGGGTGCTGGTGACGCTGCTGCTGGCGGTCGCGGTGGCCCTGGCGGTCGAGCGCCTGGTGCTGCGGCCCCTGGTGGGCGAGCCCATTATCTCGATGATCATGGTGACCATCGGGCTTTCGTCAGTACTCAGGGGCGCGATCAACGCCATCTGGGGTCCGAACCCGCGCGCGTTCGAGTCCTTCCTGCCCGCGGGCGACCTCGTCATCGGCCCGGCGGTGCTCTCGGCGGCACGGGTGCTGTCCATCCCCATCGCGCTCGCGGTGCTGGCGGTGCTCGGGCTCTTCTTCCGCTACGCCCGCGACGGCATCGCCATGCGCGCCATCGCCGACGACCAGCAGGCCGCGCTCAGCATGGGGATCAGCATTCCGCGCGTGTTCGGGGTGGCGTGGGGGCTGGCGGCCGCCTCGGCAGCGATCGGGGGCATCATGCTGGGCAACATCGTGGGCGTAAGCCCGAACGTGGCGGCCATCGGGCTGCGCGTCTTCCCGGTGGTGATCCTGGGCGGGCTGGATTCGATCAAGGGGGCCGTGGTCGGCGGCGCCATCATCGGGCTGCTGGAGGTATACGTCGGTTTCTACGTGGGGCACGGGCTCAACCTGGTGGTCCCGTACCTGGTGCTCATCATGGTGCTGATGGTCCGGCCCTACGGGCTCTTCGGGAAGGAGATCATCGAGCGCGTATGAGACTCTCCCCATGAGCATGGAGTGCGGGGTCTTCCACACCCGCTACGAGTCCGACATGGGACTCCGTCCGCGGCCCGCCCAGCACATCCGGCTGGCGATACTTGCCCTCTTCGTGCTCGCCTTCCCGTTCGTGGCCAGCACCTACTGGCTGGATCTGGCAAACCAGGTGGCCATCGCCACCGTGGGCGCCATCGGGCTCAACATCCTGGTGGGCTACACGGGCCAGATCTCGCTGGGCCAGGGCGCTTTCATGGCGATCGGGGCCTACACCGCCGGACTTCTGACCCTCAACTTCGGGGTCCCCTGGGGCGCGAGCGTGTTCTGCGCCTGCATTCTCACCGCCGTGGCGGGCACCTTCTTCGGGCTCCCTTCCCTGCGCCTGAAAGGCCTCTATCTGGCCATCGCCACCCTGGCCGCACAGGAGATCGTGGAGTGGGCGATGACCCACTGGACGGCGGTCACGGGCGGGACCGAGGCCATCGTCGTGCCCGCGCCGCGCCTGTTCGGCCTCCGCCTGAACAGCACCTTCAACTTCTACTGGCTCGCGGTGCTCACGGCAGCCGGAACCGCCCTCTTCGCGGCCAACCTCTTCCGCAGCCGCATCGGCCGCGCCTTCGAAGCGGTGCGGGACCAGGATGTCGCGGCGAGCGTCATCGGGGTGGACGTCTTCCGCACCAAGCTGCTGGCCTTCGCGACTTCGTCGTTCTTCGTAGGGCTCGCGGGGGCGATGATCGCGTTCTACCGCAACATCGTTACCTGGGAGCGCTTCACGCTGAACACCAGCATCGTCTACCTGGCGATGATCATCGTCGGGGGCCTGGGCTCGATTCGGGGATCGTTTCTGGGCGCAGCGCTGATCACTTTGCTCCCGGCACTGATCACCAACCTCGGGCGCACCATCCAGGATACGGCTCCGCAGGCGGCGTCCCTTCTCCCGTACGCGCAGCAGGCGGTGTTCGGGATCGTGATCATCCTCTTCCTCATTTTCGAACCCCGGGGACTGTCCAAACTGTGGGACAACGTGAAAGACTACTTTCATGTGTGGCCTTTTGCGTACCGGCGCGGCGAGAGCCGGGCCAACTGAAGGAATGAGAAGATGAGCGAGATGGAGGGCGTGCACGCCGGAAACGGACGACGGGCGGCGGGATGGAGGAAGAGGTCGGCCGCAGGATGGAGGAAGAGGTCGGCCGCGGGCGTGGCCATGCTCCTTTGCGCCGCCTGCGGAGGCGACGGCGCCGATGTGGACGACAACAGCATCAAGGTGGGCGCCATCTTCGACCTGACCGGACCCACTGCCGACGTCGGCACTGACTACGGCGACGGCGTGCGCGGCTTCGCCGACTGGATCAACGGGCAGGGGGGCATCGAGGGGCGTCCCATCGACCTCATCTACCAGGACTACGGATATCAGGTCGACCGTGCCGAGCAGCTTTACAGCCAGTTCGTGAGCGAGGGCGCCGTGATCTTCATGGGGTGGGGCACGGGTGACACCGAGGCCCTGCGCATGCGCATCGCCGAGGACGAGATCCCGTTCAGTTCCGCATCCCTCTCCCATCGCCTGGGGGATCCGGCGGAGGCCCCCTACAACTTCCTGCTGGCCACGACCTACAGCGACCAGTTCCGCATCGCCCTCGACTGGATTGCCACCAACCACGCCGACGGAACGCCCATCGTCGCGCTGATGCACAACGCGAGCCCCTTCGGACTGTCGCCGGCGAGCCAGGGCGGGATCGAGTTCGCCGAGGCGCGGGGAATCGACCTCACGCTCTACGAGATGCCGCGCGGGGCGGTGGACTTCACCGCTGAGTTGTCGCGCATCCGCCAGAGCGATGCCCAGTACGTCGTCTTCCAGAACACCTCCGGGCCGGCAGCGGTGGCGCTCCAGAACGCACGCAGCCTGGGGCTCGACGCCACCTTCTTCTGTCTCAACTGGTGCTCCAACGCGCAGGTCGTACAGCTTGCCGGAGAGGCGGCCGAGGGGCTCATGGGGACGATGCCGTACGCGCCCCTGGCGGTGGATGCGCCCGGGACGCGCGTGATCCACGACTATCTCGCCTCCAGGGGCGAGACCGCCGAGGGCAGGACCAATGCCTACACCCAGGGCTGGTGGACCTTCGCGGCATTCGCCGAGGGGATGCGCCGGGTGCTGGCGGCGGGCCAGGAACTCACCGGGGCGAGTATCAAGGCGGCGCTCGAGACGCTGTCCGACTACGACATGGGCGGCGTGACCGCTCCCGTGACCCTCACTTCCACCGACCACCGCGGCTCCAAGGGGCTGCGCATCTTCCGGGTCGAGGGAGGGGTCTGGGTTCCGTTCACGGACTTCATCCAGGCGCCCCCGTCCTGAGGGCGATGGGATGACGGATTCGGCACCGCTCCTCAGCCTCAACAACATCGAAGTTCTCTACGACGACGTGATCCTCGTGCTGCGGGGGTTGTCGCTCGAGGTGGCCGAGGGGCGGATCGCGGCTCTGCTGGGCTCCAACGGCGCGGGAAAGACGACGACCCTCAAGGCCATCTCGGGGCTGCTCCATGTGGAGGACGGCGAGGTCAGCGACGGGACCATCGTCTTCGACGGCGAGGAGATCCAGGGCTTGGACGCCCACCGCATCGTGGAGAAGGGCGTCTTCCAGGTGCTCGAGGGACGGCGGGTCTTCGAGCATCTCACGGTGCGCGAGAACCTGCTGGCCGGGGCGTACACGCGCGGGACGCGGCGCGGCCTCACCGCCGAGACCGACAGGGTCTACCACTACTTTCCGGCCCTGGCGGAGCGGCGCGGGCAGCTCGCGGGTCATCTTTCGGGCGGCGAGCAGCAGATGCTCGCGCTGGGACGGGCACTGATGGCATCTCCGCGCATGATGCTGCTCGACGAGCCCTCGCTCGGGCTGGCTCCGATGCTGGTCGAGAGCATTTTCGAGATCGTGCGGCGCATCAATCGCGAGGAAGGGACGACGATTCTGCTGGTCGAGCAGAACGCGCGCATCGCCCTGTCGGTGGCCGACTACGGCTACATCATGGAGGGGGGCCGGGTCGTGCTGGAGGGTGCCGCAGAGGAGCTGCGCGCCAACGAGGACGTGAAGGAGTTTTACCTGGGGCTGGGCGATGGCGGCCGGCGGTCGTACCGGGACGTGAAGCACTACCGGCGGCGGAAGCGGTGGTTGTCGTGAGGGAGCGACGCTGCCGAACCCGGCCCCTGCCGGCGCGTCGGCGAACGCAGGCGCCGAGCCGATGACGCGCTCGGATTGGGATGCGCTGCAGGACCGGCTGGCGGCGCGAGCGGTCGCCTACGGGGCCGAGCGCAGTCCCGAGATCGGGCGCAGGCTTGCGGCCGCGGGGATGTCGGCAACGGACGTCGCGGGGGTCGCGGATCTGCAGGCGATCCCGGTCCTCGCCAAGGACGATCTGCCCGCCCTGCAGGCCGCCGATCCGCCGTTCGGGGGGATGCTCACGGTGGCGGCCGAGTCGCTCACGCGCATCTATCGCTCGCCGGGGCCGATCAACGACCCGCAGGGGGCAGGCGACGACTTCTGGCGCTTCGCAACGGCTCTGCGCGCCGCCGGGTTCCGCGCCGGCGATGTGGTGCTGAACAGCTTCTCGTACCACTTGACGCCGGGCGGACTCATGCTCGATGGGGGACTGCGCGCGGTCGGGTGCGCCGTGATCCCTGGGGGAGTGGCCGCCACGACCGCGCAGGTCGAAGCAGCGCGCGCAGCGGGCGCCACGGGCTACACCGGCACGCCCCAGTTCCTGCTCACCCTGCTCGAGCGGGCGCAGGAGTTGGGCAGGCCGCTCGGCTTCGAGCGCGCCCTGGTGACCGGCGCGCCCCTGCCGCCATCGCTGCGCGCCCGCCTGCAGGACGGCTTCGGGGTGGACGTCTACCAGGCCTACGGGACCGCCGACACCGGCCTGCTCGGCTACGAGTGCGCCGAGAAGGACGGCTGGCACGTAGCGCCCGAGGTAGTTATCGAGGTGCTGGTGCCCGGGGACGACCGCCCGGCCGCGGACGGAGAAGCGGGGCAGGTGGTAGTCACCAGCCCCAACGAGGTCTACCCGCTGGTTCGCTTCGGCACCGGCGACCTGTCTGCCTGGAAGCGCGCGCCCTGCCCTGGCAGCCGCCCCGGTCCCCGCCTGGCAGGCTTCCTGGGCCGGGTGGGCGAAGGCGTCAAGGTCAAGGGCATGTTCGTGCACCCCCGCGAGCTGGCGGCGACGCTTGGGTCCGACCCGGCCGTGGCGCGCTACCAGGCGGTGGTGACCGCCGACGGCGCGCGGGACCTGTTCACCGTCCGGGTCGTGGCGGCGCCCGGGGCCGTGGTCGACAAGACCGCCCTCACCGCCCGCATCCGCGAGGCCGTGAAGATCCGCCCGGTCGTGGAGGTGGTGGGGGCGGGTGCGATCCCCGACGATGCGCGCCCGTTGGTGGACGCGCGGGCGCAGACGGCGACGCGCCCGGCCTGACCTCCCGGCGCCGGCCTATTCCGCGGGCGGCGAGAGGCGGTCGACCAGGTCAGCCACCCAGCGTCCCGCCAGGTCCTTGCAGCCCAGCCCGAAGGCCAGAGCCAACGCGAAGCTGATGGCTCCGAGGATGATCAGGAAAGCGTCGCCCACGAACTGTACCTGCAACTGTTGCAGAGCCACCACCACGGAAAAGATGATGACTACGTACTGGACGAACTGCCCCAGCACCTCCGCCTGAGCGATGCCGGCGTTGCTGGCTACGGTGCGGACCGTAGCGGCCAGGAAACCGGCGGCCAGGATTCCCACGATCAGGACGACGATCGCCGTCACAACGGTGGGCAGGAAACCGACAAACCCCTGCAGCAACTCGGCGGTGGCGGTGAGCTGGAGCGCGTTGAGGGCCGCGACCAGCACGACGAGCATGACAAGCCAATACGCGATGGCTCCCAGCAGCCTGGAGAAGGTTCGCTGAATGCCTCCTCTTGACAGCATGTCCGCGAGTTGGACCCTCTCCGCCAGACTGTCCGCCTTCACCGCCTCGAGAAGTCGGACGAGCACTGCCTGGATCACCTTCGCGATGATCCAGCCACCGACGAGAATCGCGGCGACCGCCAACAGGTTTGGCAGGAAGCCGACCAACTGCCCGATGAAAGTGCGGACCGGGTCCAACAGGATCGCATTCCAGTCCATTTCCATTTCGCCTGCCTCCATAGTCCAGGTGGTGCCCCTCCGGATGGAGTCATTATCGCGGGGAACAGGCCCCTGCCGCCAGCGCCCCATGAAGCCGGAACCCCGCCTCCGGACGAGCGCTGCACCCTCGATAGCCACGGTGTTCCTCGGGCTCTAGATTGGATTCGCCCTCCGGCGTAGGGTTGCGAGGGTGGTGCTCGTGGTGGGGTTCGCCTTTCGGTCAGGACCTGCGGCGAGCATGGGCACCCGCTTCCCGGAGCCATCAATGGTCGCGCCAACGGCAGACGCCGACGGAAGTCCGCCTCGCGGTGTGGCGGCGACTCGAGCGTCCGGCCCCTCGGGCGAGCCCTCCGAATCCGGTCACGGCTTCGGCACGGCACCCGTCTTCCTGGCATCGATCAGCACGATTCTCGGCGCCATCCTCTTCCTGAGGTTCGGCTATGCCGTGGGCCATGTCGGCCTTTGGGGCACGATGATGATCATCGTCATCGGACACATGGTCACGATCCCCACGGTGCTGGCCGTCTCCGAGATCGCGACCAACCGGCGTGTCGCGGGGGGCGGAGCGTACTTCATCATCAGCCGCTCGTTCGGCACCACGATCGGCGGTTCCATCGGAATCGCCCTCTACCTGTCGCAGGCCATTTCGGTCGCTTTCTACCTGGTGGCCTTCGCGGAGGCGTTTCAGCCGGTCCTGCAGTGGATCGGGGGGAGATTCGAGGTCGCCCTCGGTCTCCAGTGGGTCAGCGTTCCCGGCCTCGCCGTCCTGGTCGCCCTCATGCTGACCAAGGGTGCCGACCAAGGCGTGCGCGTGCTGTGGGTCGTGTGCGGCATCCTGGCGGCGGTCATCGGGGCCTTCCTGCTGGGATCGGGACCCGAGGAGATCCGGCCCGACGGACTCAACCTGACATCGACGATCGCCAACCCCGACGGGTTCGGCGTCGTGTTCGCCACCTGCTTCCCCGCCTTCACCGGCATGATCGCGGGCCTCGGGCTGTCGGGTGATCTCAAGAATCCCATGCGATCGATCCCGCTGGGCACGATCGGCGCGACCTTTGCCGGCATGGCCGTCTACGCGCTGGTCGCGATCAAGCTCGCGCAAAGCGCCACGCCGGACGCCCTGGCGGAGGACCAGTTCATCATGGCCCGCATCGCGCTCTGGGGCCCGTCCATCTACATCGGTCTGGCGGCGGCGGCCTTCTCCTCCGCGCTCGGCTCCGTCATGGTTGCCCCGCGCACGCTCCAGGCGCTGGCTCGCGACCGCGTTTTCCCGGGCACCAGGGTCAACCAGCTCCTCGCCACCGGGCGGGGCGAGGCGGGCGAACCCATCAACGCCACCTACGTCTCCGTGGCGCTGGCGGCCGTGTTCGTGGCGCTCGGCGACATCGACTTCATCGCCCAGATCCTGAGCATGTTCTTCATGGTGACGTACGGCACCCTCTGTTCCGTGGCCTTCCTGGAGTACTTCGCAGGAAACCCGTCGTACCGCCCGACCTTCCGCTCCCGCTGGTACATATCGCTGGTCGGCGCGGTGATGTGCGTGCTCATGATGATCCAGATGAGCGCCGTGTACGCGCTCCTCGCCATGGCGATCATGCTCGTCATCTACCTGGGGCTGAAGCGGTCGCGGCACGGCGAGCGCGATCTGGCCGCGATCCTGCAGGGGGCGATGTTCCAGCTGGTCCGCAGGCTCCAGATCATGCTCCAGAAGAACCAGAGCGCGCAGCAGGACGGCGGGTGGCGCCCGTCGTTCGTGGCGCTCACGCAGTTCGGCGACCGCCGCGTGGCCCAGTTCGACCTGCTGCGGTGGATCTCCCATCGCCACGGCTTCGGCCACTTCGTGCAGCACATGAAGGGCGAGTATGCCCTGGACACGGAGCTGGCGGCCCGCGCCCAGCTCACGAAACTGGTGAAGCGCTCCGACCTGAGCCGGGCGGGAACGTTCGTCGACACGCTGATCGCGCCCTCCTTCGAGAACGCGGTCACGCAGGCGCTCCAGTACCCCGGCATCTCGGGCCTGCCCAACAACAGCATTCTGCTGGAATTCGACCAGGAGCACCCGGAGGAGATCCCGCGGCTGGAGCGTGCCATGCTCCTGGCGGCCTCATCCCGGTTCAACGTGGTGGTCCTGCGTTCCAGCACGTTCCGCTTCGGCTACCGCTCGTCGATCCATGTCTGGCTGACGCCGGAGACCCTGCCCAACGCGGCGATGATGCTGATGCTGGCCTACATCATCGTCGGTCATCCCGAATGGAGAACCGCCGAGATCCGCGTGTTCGCGTGCATCGGCACGGACGGGGATGCGCATGAGGCCGACCGGTTGTCCGCGCTCGTCGACCAGGGACGCCTGCCCATCGGGCGAAAGAACATCGAGACGCTGCCCGTCGAATCGCAGGCCAGGATCGAGTCCGAGGTGGAGTACCGGTCATCCGACGCGGATCTGGTGATCGCGGGGATTTCGGCGGAGCAGATGAAGGGGGGCAGCCTGACCGACGTTCTCCAAAGCCACAGGGCCGCGAACGACATCGTGTTCGTGCATGCCGTGGAAGAGATCGTCATCGACTGACGCCCGAGGGCAGCGAACTCCCGTTCCCGATCCGCACGGTCTGAATGCGGGATTGATCCGCGATGCTTCAGAAGGGCCAGAAAACCGGGACGACGAGCATGACCACCGCGAACACGACGGCGGTCAGGGGCAGTCCTACGCGCAGGTAGTCGGTGAACCGGTAGCCGCCTGGTCCCATGACGAGGACGTTCGCCGGATGGGAGACCGGGCTGGCGAAGCTGGCCGATGCCGCCATCGCCGTAGCCATCATCAGGGGATAGGGGGAGATGCCCAGGCTCTCCGCCGTACCCAGCACGATGGGCGACATGAGGACCACGAGGGCCGCGGTCGGGATAACCTGAGTCGCCAGGGAGGTGACTAGAAACAAGGCGCCCATGGCCGCGAGGGGGCCGAAGTCCCCGACCGTCCGTACGACCGCCTCCGCAAGGAGCGCCGAAGCGCCCGCCTCCTGCAGCGCCACGCCCAGGGGCAGCATCCCGGCGATCAGGAAAACGGCCTGCCACTCGATGGACCGGTAGGCCTCCTCCATGGTGAGGCACCCGAGGAGCACCATGAGGGCGGCGCCTCCCACGGCAGCGATGGAGATCGGCAGCCACCCGAGCAGGACGGGCCCCAGCGTGACGGCCAGGATCAGGGCCGCGACCGGCGCCTTGCGACGGCGGGGCGGCGTCTGCACGCCCTCCGTCAGCACGAGGAAGTTCGGATCCGAGGCGAGGACACGGAGGTTCTCGCGGGGTCCGTGAACGAGCAGCGCGTCACCGGAGCGCAGCGGCATGTCGCGCAGTCCGGTTCGATGGGACCGCCCCTCGCGCCAGATCGCGAGCACCATCAGGCCGTACTTCCTGCGGAAGCTGAGCTGGCGGAGGGTTTGCCCTACGAGCCGGGTGTGGGGTGAGAGGACGACCTCGGCGATCCCTATCTCCTCGGTCTCCAGAACGGAGCTCTCCCCCGTCCCTTCGGTCTCGACCTCGAGCTCCCGGAGTCCCTCCAGTGCGGACAACCCTTCAGGCCGGCCTCTTACGACTAGCAGGTCCCCCGCCTGCAGGCGCTCGCCGGGCTCCGGCATCTCGATCGTGCGGCCTTCGCGACGGACGCTGATCACCCACAGCCCTAGAGCGGCGCCCAATCCGCATTCCTTCAGCGTCTGCCCCGCCAGGAAGGAGTCGCGGGGAACCCGAACCGCAAACAGTTCGTCCTGGAGGCTGTAGAGGTCGATGTGGTCGGCGGGAGCAACCGTCAGTGCCTCGTGTGCGCTCAGGCCCTCGACCTTGTCCGGTGGACCCTGCACCAGCAGCGTGTCGGCGGGCCGAAGCGGCACATCCTGCAAGGGACTCGGCAGGGACCTTCCGTCTCGCCGGATCGCCATCACGCGAACTCCGAAACGGACGCCGAAGTCCACGTCGCGGAGCGTGCGTCCCATCAGTTCCGAGCCGCTGGGTACTCCGACCTCCGCAATCTCGAATTCGGGAGAGTCCAGCACCCGCACGCCCAGCCCCTCTTCCTCGATATCAAGCGCGGAGTGCTCGCGCAGCCGGTCCAGCCGATCCATTGGCCCCTGAACGACGATGCGGTCTCCCGCCCGGAGACGGAAATCAGGGCCGGGCGAGGGTCGGGGCCGCCCGTCACGGATGACGGTGATGGCCTGAAGTCCGGCCACGGACCCGAGTCGGATCTCACCGAGACTCTTTCCCGCAAGCGGCGAGACCTCGGGCAGTCTAAGGACCATGAACCGCTCATTCAGCCCATAGATGTCCGGAAGCACGCGTTCATCGTCTCCTCCGGGACCCTCGACCCCTATGCGGCGCTTCGGCAACAGCCTGGGGACGGCCACGAGGATGAAGACGAAGCCCGCCGCCATGATGAGCAGTCCCACCGGCGAGTAGTCGAAGAGTCCGAACGGCTCGAGACCCTCGTTGCTGAGCGCCTCCGCTACCAGAATGTTGGGCGGGGTGCCGATAAGGGTGGTCAAGCCACCCAGGAGGCACGCGTACGCGAGGGGTAGAAGAAGCCGCGAGGGCGGGATTCGGGTCTCTTTCGAGAGATCCATGATGACGGGCAGGAGGATCGCCGCCACGCCCACGTTGTTCATGAAGGCGGACGCCACGCCGGCGGTCGCCATGATCACCAGGATGATGCGGGTCTCGCTGCCGCCCGCAAAGCGTATGACCTGGCGCCCGACCAGGTTGGCGATGCCGGTGTGCGCGAGTCCCCCGCTCAGCACGAAGACGGCCCAGACGGTCACGACGGCCGGATTCGAGAACCCGGCAAGCGCCGCGGCCGGTTCGATGAGCCCGGTGACGGCGAGGAACACGAGCGTGAGGAGCGCGACCAGGTCCATGCGGAGTCGCCCGTGCATGAACAGGACGACATCCACCACCAGAACCGCCAGAACGAGAACGAGGTCCACCGTCACCAACCGGACCTCCCGGACGGCGAATCCAGACTCAAGCGGAACCGTAAAGTCGTGATCGGCATTCCCTTGTCCCGGACCGATGTCGATAGCAGCCGTGTAGACGGTACCGTTTCCACAGGATGACAACCATGGCGCCCCTGCTGCAAACAGTTCCCATCCTGGTCGCCGCCTTTGGTGGCGGCGGGACGATGCCGGAAGCCGCGCCCTCTCCGCAAGAGGCTCCGGCGAGCGGGTCTCCGGTGTTCTCGCTTTCCGGGGACCATCGCACCCGCTACGAGCGTCTGAGCAACCAGTTCCGCGCCGGTTTGGACGGCGTCGCCCGCGCGCTCATGCTCCGCACCCGGGTCTCGGCGGAGCTGGATGCGGGACACTTCATGCTGCGGGCCGAGCTGCAGGACTCGCGGTCATATCTGGCGGACTCGGTAGCGGCCGTCACGACCTCCATGGTGAACCCGCTGGAGCTGCTGCAGGCCTACGTGGAGATCCCGGTCGGTGACCGTTCCCGACGTGGGAGCCGGAGCGTCCTGCGCGCGGGACGGATCACCATGGACATCGGCAGCCGACGCCTGGTCTCGCGCAACCGCTTCCGCAACACGTCCGACGGGTTCACCGGAGTCGAATGGAGATGGACGGGCGCGGGAGAGAGCCGCGTGCGCGCGTTCTACACCTCGCCGGTCGAGCGGCGTGTCTCCGGAAACATCCTCGACAACAGTCCGCGCTTCGACAAGGAATGGAGCAGCGTACGCTTCTGGGGCGTTCATTTCTCGCGCCCGGATCTGCGACGGGGCGGACGGGGCGAGGTCTACTACTATGGCCTGGACGAGGCGGATGCCCCCGGACTGGCCACCGCCGACCGGCATCTTCACACCATCGGGGTCCGCTTCCATCGTCCCGCGACCATCGCCGGCTTCGACTACGAGATCGAGTCCGCGTTACAGTTCGGCCGATCCCGCGCCTCGAGGGCCGCGGCCGCGGATCTGACTCACGTCGCCCATCTTCAGCACATCGGCGCAGGATATACGTTCGCAGTGCCCGGCACGCCCCGGTTGCAGCTTCAGTTCGACCATGCCAGCGGGGACCGCGATCCGGCGGACGGCCGCAACAACCGCTTCAGCAGCCTGTACGGGTCGCGCTCGTTCGAACACGGACCCAGCGGCATTCACGGCGCCTTCGCCCGCGCCAACGTGACGACCCCCGGCGTGCGACTGACGCTGGCGCCCCGGTCCGGCGTGAACCTGATGGGCGCCGCGCGCGGCTACTGGCTGGCGTCCGCCGCAGACGAGTGGACGACGACCGGCATCGGCAACACCGGCGGAGCGTCCGTCCGGCACGTCGGCACCCTGTGGGAGTTCATCGGCGGGTGGGAGCTGGATGCGGCCCGCTTACGTCTGGAGGCGGGTCTGGTGCGACTCGGCGCGGGCGAGCTGATGAAGAACGCGGGAAAGAGGAGCGCGACCTACACCTTCGCTCAGACCACGCTGTCATTCTGAGCGCCGGGGATCCTAACTGGGCCAGAAGAGCGGGATCAGGAGGGTGGCCGTGACCAGCAGGATGAGGTTGAGCAGGCCGCCCACCTTCACGAAGTCCATGAAGCGATATCCGCCCGGCCCGTAGATCATGACGTTGGTCTGGTAGCCGAAGGGCGTGACAAAGGAAGCCGACGCCCCGAACATGACCGCGATGAGCAGCGCGTACGGGTTCACGCCGCCCTGCGTGGCCGCGAAGATCGCGACCGGGGTAAGCATCACGGCCGTCGCCGCGTTGGACACCACGGCGGTCATCACGGCGGTCAACAGATAGAAGGCCGCGATCAGCCCGATCTCTCCCAGCGGCGACGAGAGGGTCACCACCCATCCCGCGATCAACTCCGCCGCCCCGGTGGTCTCGAGCGCCACGCCGAGCGGAATGAGCCCGGCCAGCACGAAGATGACCAGCCACTCCACCTCCCCGTAGATCTCCTCGATGTGCACGCAGCGCGTGAACACCATCAGGACCACGCCGGTGAGCGCGGCCGTCATGATGTCGAGCACCCCGAAGCTGGCGCTGAGCACCACGCCGGCCATGATCGCAGCGGCTACGCCGGCCCGTGGCCTGTTCCCGGCGTCCGCCTTCACTTCCGCCAGCGGAACGAATCCCGGATCTTCGGCGAGGCGCTGGAGTGCGGTCGTCGTCCCCCGTACCAGGAGCAGATCACCGACGCGGAACGAGATCCCCGCCAGCCTTTCCTGAACGGTGACACCGTGCTGCTGTATGGCGATCACCGCCGCATCGAAGCGCTGGGCGAAGTTCACATCGCGGAGGGTCCTGCTCACGAGACTCGAGCCGGGCGCCACGAGAATCTCGACCAGGCGGCCGCGGCCGCCCGCCTGTTCGAGCTCATGCTCCTTCCGTTCCCTCGGGGTCTCGAGCCGCTGCCGGCGCGCGAGATCCAGTAGGCGCTCGGCGGGCCCCTGCACGTACAGGATGTCGCCCGGGCGTATGTGGCGATCCCCGTGCGGCGCGGTGATCTCCTGGTCGCCCCGTTCGATGTCCAGCACGGTGACGCCATAGCGTTCGCCCCACCTCAACTGGGCCAGCGAGCGGCCGTTCGCGGGTGAATCCTCCGGGACGTGCAGTTCTGTGACGAAGCGGCGGACGTCGTACTTGGCGGACAGGTCCGGCGGCCGGAAGCGGCGCGGCAGCAGCACCCGGCCCGCGGTGAACAGATACACGAGACCCACGGCCAGACTGATCAGCCCCAGCGGGGTGATCGAGAACATGCCGAGGGCGTCGTACCCGCGCCTCATCGCTTCGCCGTGCACGACCAGGTTGGTGGTGGTCCCCATCAGGGTGACCGTCCCCCCGAGAATCGAGACGAAGGAGAGCGGCATCAGATACCGCGAGGCCGGCTCTTCCGCCTGCTCGGCGAGCGCGAGGAACACGGGCATGAAGACCAGCACCACGGCGGTGGTCATGAGAAAGGGCGAGAGGAACGCGCAGATGAGGCAGAGCACGAGCATGCGCGCATACTTGCCGCCGAGGGGAGCGGTGCGCGCCCAGGCTCCGATGGCCGACACCAGGCCGGTCTTGCGGAGCCCCAGGCCGAGCACGAGCATCGAGCCGACCGTCACGGTCGCACGGCTCGAAAGACCCGATACCGCTTCGGCCGGCGTGAGGATGCCGCTCAGCAGGAGGACGACCGGGACCGCGATGGCGACCTGGTCCACGCGGATCCGGTCGAGCGCGAACAGGACGAGCGCCGCCACGGTGAGCGCGAGCACGAATACGATGTCGAGCGTCATGTCGCGTAGCCGCCTCTCACCTGTCGCGGCGCCAGTTCGCAGCTGTGCCGGCGCTTCTTCACGGCCGAGTATGGCCCGCCGTGGGCACCACACCGTACCTTGAACCCGGATTGGCGCGAACCCCGGAGGTTGCGATGAAACACCATTTTCCGCCCGATGTTCACCCGGCTCTCAAGCTGGTCGTCCCGGGCTTCCTCGCTCTGGCTGTGTCGTTTCCGCTGGCCACTGCTGCCCCCGCAGCGGCCCAGTCGGGCGATGTGCGCATCGTTCAGACGAACTCGGCCGGCGACAACGTGCACATCATCGACCCGGTCACGAACGAGGTCGTGCAGATCATCGAGGGGATCCCGAAAGCGCACGGCGTCGCGGCGCAGGCGGACGGGAGCGTGCTCTACTTCAGCAACGAGGTCCATCGCACGCTGGAGATCGTGCCGACGGACGTCATGAAGGTCACGGAGCGCATCCCGCTGTCCGGACGGCCGCACAACGTCGCCATCAGCAACGATGGCCGGAAGGTGTACGTCGCGATCATCCAGGACTGCAGCTGCGTGGATGTGGTGGACCTCGAGAAGGGCGAAGTGGTCAAGTCGATCGCGACGCTGGGGACGGTGCACAACGTGTTCATGTCGCCCGACGGGCGGCACGTCGCCGCGGGAATGATCGGCGCGCGCACCCTGACCATCATCGACACCTCGATCGACGAGGCGATCTGGTCGCTCCATTTCAGTGGACGCACCACGGGCGGCTACGCGGACGGAGGCGTGCGGCCCATGGCGTTCGAGACCCATCCGGACGGCTCGACCTGGCGCCTGTTCATCCAGATATCCAACTATCACGGCGTGTACGTGGTGGATTTCGCGCAGCGGAAGGTGGTGCAGAAGCTGGACATGCCCAGCCTTCCGATCTCGCGCGTGACCAACGACGCGCTGCAGGGATCGCCGGGCCACGGCCTCGCGGTGTCGCCGGACGGGCATTGTCTAGCGGATTCACATCTGATTGAGGTCATTGACGTTA
>VXMG01000059.1:0-35068 GCA_009841185.1 Gammaproteobacteria bacterium | reverse complement strand
CCCCTGCCTCCCCCGGAACATCCGCCCCGGGAGCGAGCGCGCCGGCGGCCGCCAGCCGCTCGACCACGCGCGCGAGCGACAGGCTACGGGCTCTGTCCACGTTCGATTCTCCCGGCATCGATCGAAACGGTGTCGCCCTGCACGAGCAGCGTGCCCGCAGTGGGCCAGGTGCCGAGCACGGGCCCGGGGGCGTCCCAGACGACGCGCAGCCCGGCGGTGTGCAGCCGGCGCACCGCGGAGCGAGCTGACAGACCACGGACGTCCGGCACCACCACCTCGGTCCCCTCCCCGCTCGCCCAGGCCGCAGGCTCGGAGCCGGGGGCTTCCGCGCCCGCGAAGCGAATCACGGGATTCTGCGGAGCGGGGCGGCGCGCGGCGTGGGCGAGCACTCGCCGGTCCACGGGCGGCTGCTGGGCGGCCAGGATGCCCTCCATGGTGGCGCGGATGACCGGGGCGGCCGCCGCTCCGCCGTAGTACACGCCCTCAGGGGCGTTCAGCTTCACGTACGCCAGCAATTGCGGATCCTCGGCCGGGAAGAAGCCGACGAAGGTGGCGAAATACTCGCCCTCGGCGTAGCCGCCGTCCGCGCGGTACGCGCGACTGGTGCCGCTCTTGCCCGCCACCGCGAAGGAAGTCAGGCGTGCACGGGTTCCGGTGCCCGACTCCGTGACGTCGACCAGCACGCGGCTGATGTCACGGGCCACCCCGCTTTCGACGACCCGCCGAATAAGGCGCGGGTCGGGACGCTCGATCAGCGATCCGTCGGCGGCCCGCACCTCGCGGATCAGCCTGGGTGCCATCAGGCGGCCACCGTTGGCCAGCGCGCCATACGCCATCGCGAGCTGCAGCGGGCTGACGGAGATTTCGTAGCCGATGGCCAGGGAGACCGGTGACTGCGGGGACCAGTCCTCCGGCTTCCGCAGAACGCCCGAGGTTTCGCCCGGGATCGGCAGGCCGGTGGGCATGCCGAAGCCGAAGTCGCGCAGCATCTCGTATTGCTGGCGATCGGAAAGGTGGTCAGCCACCTTGGCGACGCCCACGTTGGACGATACCCGCAGCGCGTCGGCCAGCGTCATCGTGCCGCCCTTGGGGTGCACGTCATTCAGGGTGCGCCCGGCGACATGCCAAGTGCCGTTGCCGATGTCGACGAGGTCCTCCAGCGTTCCCACGTCGCTGGACATAATCGCCGCCACCGTGAAGGGCTTGAGCGTCGACCCGGGCTCGTTGGCGGTATTGATGGCCGCGAGACCGGCCGCGTCGCCGTCCCGGATCGAGACGACCGCCAGGATCTCGCCGGTGGCCGGATCCGTCAAGAGGATGTCCCCGCCGCTGGACCCCGTCGTCTCGATGGCTTCCTGAAGCTCCTCGCGGGCGATTTCCTGCAAATCCACGTCGATGGTGAGCGAAACGCTTCCGCCCGGCACGGGCGGCCTTACCGGCACCGCGCGGCCCGGGAGTTCGACGCCGCTGGCGTCGCGAAGCGTCATCTCCTCACCCGGACGTCCGGTAAGGACCCCGTCGTAGGACTCCTCGATGCCCCCAGCGCCGCTGCCGTCCAGGATCCCGCCCAATACACCCGCAACCAGGTCTCCGTGCGGCCGAAAGCGCTCGTAGTCGCGTCCCAGGTATACGCCCCGGATGTCCTCCAGTCCGGCACGCACGGTGGTTGGATAGCGGCCCGGAATGACGACCCACGCGTCATCGGAACTCGTGCGCCGCCGCGCCTCGGAGGGCGACAGGCCCAGTACGGACTGGAGCGCGGAGCTCGCCTCGGCCGCGAAGCCGTTCTCGTCGCGCCTCAGCTCGCCCGGCGCCAGGCCCACTTCCACCACCTCCCGGCTCTGGGCCAGCAGGACGCCGTCCCGGTCCAGGATGGAACCGCGGATCGACGGAACCGGGCGTGACATCTGGTGCTGTTCGGCCGACCGCTGGCGCCACTCGGCGTTCTCCACCTGCAGCATGGCGGCGCGCCCGACGACGGTGCCGGCCGATACCAGCCAGCCTATCAGGATCAGCCGCCGGGGCCACTGCGATCTTTGCGGAAGCCTCATGGGTTCACTCCCGACAGGTAGACGATTTCGTCGGCGGCCGGATTGTGCATGCCCAGACGCTCGCGCGCTTCCGGGACCACCCGGCCCCGGCTCTCCAGATACTGGATCTCCCCGAGCAGGTCCTTTCGGACCGCCGACACCACCTCGATCTCCTGACCCACATCGTGCAGCTCCTCCAGCACCTCCAGCGCTCGCATCTGGCGCCATGTGACCACGCTGAGCGAGGCCAGCAGGGCTCCTATCGCGATCGCCACCCGCTTCGAGTCGCTCATCCGTCTCACGATGTCTTCCTCCACGCGCGCAGGCGCGCGCTCCGGGCACGGGGGTTCGCCGACGTTTCAGCTGGAGCGGGCCGCACCGGACGGCGCACGAGCGTCTCTCCCGCGGCCCGGCCGGCGCAGATGCACACCGGGAGCGCGGGGGGACAGGTGCAGTCGCGGCTCCACTCGCGGAACCGGTTCTTGACTTCGCGATCCTCGAGCGAGTGATAGGAGATCACCGCCATCCGTCCGCCCGCGTCCATGGTTTCGCGCAGGGTGTCGAGGCCTTCCCGCAGCGCGCCCAACTCGTCGTTCACCTCCAGACGCAGCGCCTGGAAGACGCGCGCCTTGTCGCGAGGCGCCGGAGACCGTCCCATCGCGGCGCGGAGCGCTCCCACGAGATCGTCGCTGACGGCAAACGGGCGCGTCCTCCGCCGGCGCACGATCCGGCGCGCCAGCCTGTGCGCCCCGCGATGCTCGCCCAGCTCCCGAAAGACACGCGCCAGATCTCGTTCGTCGTAGCTGTTGAGCACGTCGGCGGCGCTCGGCGTGCCCGCATCGCTCCCGTCCATGCGCATGTCCAGCGGCACCCCGCGGCGGAACGCGAACCCCCGCCGGTCGTGATCCAGTTGCCGTGAGCTCACGCCCAGGTCGAGCAGCAGCCCGCTCACGGCGCCCTCCTCGAGTTCAGGGGCGCGCGCGGCGTGGCGGAAGTCGGAGAGAAGGAAGTGTACCCGGTCACCGAAGGGCGCGAGGGTACGTTCGGCCTCTGCGAGCGCTCCCGGATCGCGGTCCACCGCGACCAGGTGGACCCCGGGAGCCCGCTCCAGGATCGCGCGCGCGTGCCCTCCGCCTCCCACGGTGCCGTCCACGAACAGCCCGCCGCGCTCGGGCTCGAGAAGCGCGAGCACTTCCCGCACCAGCACCGGCGTGTGATAGGCCTGGCCGCCGGCGTCATCGTCCGCTCGCCTCCGCATGCGTCGCTCATCCGAAGATCTTGTGCATGAAGTCGGAGGCATCGGGCGCGCCGTCCTCGAGATGCGCATCGAAGAGTCCGGGGTTCCAGATCTCGATCCGGTCCAGTGAGCCCACCACGAGCACCTCGCCTTCCAGGGAAGCCGCCTCCTTCAGCCATCCGGGAATCAGAAACCGACCGAGCTTGTCGGGCGTGACCTCGACGGCGAACGAGGTGATGCGGCGCACGAACGCGTCGGCGTCGCGATCCGAGCGCCGGTATTCCATGAGGCGGTCCTGAATCGTCTCCCACGCTGCGCCGGGGAACAGGGTCAACGCGGGAGCCTGATACTGGAGCAGCACGAGAGATCCGTCCCCTGCGGCACGCCGCAGCGGAACCGGCAGACTCAGACGACCCTTGTCGTCGAGACGTTTCTCGTAGCGCCCCAGAAAGCCGTTCACGGTGGTGAGTTGTGGGTTAAAGTGGATGATTGTGGAGACTGGGGGGAATCATAAGGAAGGCAATGGGGAACGCGCAAGCCCGGCGGGCGAACGAAATCAGACGGGGGCGAACGCGGTTGCGGAGCGTGCCCCGTAGCTCGTCAGGAACGGCCCGTCCTATGCGCGGGGAGGCGCCGTCCTGAACTCAGGGCAAAAAAAGGCGCCGCGGACGAATCCGCGGCGCCATGGCTACGAGCGGGGCGTCCTGGCGCTACTCCCCTCCCCCGCGCCGGATGATGGCGTCCTGAATGTCGACGTAGGTCTGCGCTGCGCCGAGAATCTCGGTCAGGTTGATTGAATCCACCGTAGCGGCATAAGCACGGCCGAGCTCAAACAGCTGGAGGGCTTGCTGGAAGATCGGCAGGGACTGGCGGGCGGAATCGATGGTGTTGGGCTCCTGGACCGAAAGGCCGTGGTTGTAGAGCGACCACCCGTGCCAGAAGTTGAGTTGCGAGGCCATCCGCTCGGACACCTCGAACTCGCTCTTGGCGG
Organism: Gammaproteobacteria bacterium; assembly: GCA_009841185.1. GTDB lineage: Bacteria > Gemmatimonadota > Gemmatimonadetes > Longimicrobiales > Gaopeijiaceae > BD2-11. The sequence continues at coordinate 30,810 of VXMG01000059.1, read as the reverse complement.
TCTCCAGAAGGTTGGCCGCGAAGGTGAACTGTTGCACCTGAACGCCATCGTTGTACGCCTTGCCGAACAGCAGGTTCGCCATCATGTCCGGGGACTGTTCGCCGCGCTCCACCGCCTCCTTGAGGAACCCGATGGCCTCGTCGACCTCATCGGCCTCCAGGAGCCAGCTTCCCTGGCGCGCCGAGAGGTTCTGATAGTCGGGGTTGACTTCCCTAACGCTTTCGAGCGCCTCAATCGCCTCTTCCAGACGGTCGTTGCGCTGCAGGGCGTCGGCCAGCCGCGACCAGAGCGCGGCTTCCTGAGGGTGCACCTGTACCGCACGTTGCGCGAAGTCGATGGCGGCCGGATCGCCGAGCTGCACATAGGCGTTGATGACGTTACCCAACTGGGCGGGGGTCATCTCCGCGCCACGGGCGTCCAACACGCGCGAGTAGGCTTCGATGGCTCTCCGGTACAGCCGCTCGACCTCCGGAGTCGGCTCGCTCTGGCCCTCCATGGCCTGGCCGGCCGCGGTAAAGGCGAACCCTCCGAGCTGCTCCCACAGGTCGTCGTTGGCATCGTCCATCGCGATGCCTTCCTCGATCAGGACCATCGCGCCCTCGGCGTTTCCGGCGGTCGCGAGATCATACGCAACCCGCATGCGCACGGCGGCGCTTCCCGGGTTGAGCTCGAGGTAGGCGGTGTAGTGTCTCAGGGACTCCTCGTCCATGCCGAATTCGGCGGAGAGCATCCCCGCGAACTGGAGCGCGTTCTCGTTGAAGGGGTTGAGGTCGAGAACCCGCAGCATTTCGTCGAGCCCCTCCCGACGATCGCCCAGCTCCATCACAGCCCGGGCACGGGCGTAACGCGAACCCTCCGAATTGGGGTTCCCTTCGATCGCCCTGTCGCAGTTCTGGAGGGCGTTGGCCCACTGCTGGCTGCCGAAGTACTCCTGGCAGATGGCCGCAAAGCGCAACTGCTCCACGTATCCGTCGAAAACGCCGAAGATGTGTTGCGCGGCGAGTTCGTCGCCGTCATCGTCCGGAATGGTGAAATCGTCCACCGTGAACGTCTCTCCGGACGCCACGCTCACGAACTGGATGTCCGTGATGGTCCAGTCGTCCCGTCCCTCCGTGTAGTTCGCGCACATGACCAGCTCGGCGTTGATCTGGGTCGCGAGCTGGCGCGAGCGGATGCAGTTCAGGTCGTCGCGGTCGATGTCGAACTGACGCATGGCGTCGCGGATCTCGTTGCGCTCGACCGGCTCGTGGGTGGGCAGCTGGTTGATGAGGTCGCGAAGCTCTTCGGCCACGTCCTCTCCGAAGCCCCGGCCGGTGTCCTCTCCCGGGAAGAGGTCGGGGATCATGACCCTGAAGCGTCCCTGCACTTCCTGTTGCGCCGACGCGAGCGCCGGCAGGAACAGGAACGCCGCAAGCAACGCAACTCCCAGCCGGGGAAATGCCAACCTGAAGAACATCGCTCCTAACTCCGCCAAGGTTACCCGGAAAGCTATGCAAACTATACCCACGCGCGGGAGGCGGTCAACCGACCCCGAAATACAAAGGGGGCGTTGACACGCAGCGCGTCAAGAGCGAACCGGATTGGCCATCGGAGCCCCGCCGGCACGGTGTTCGATTTTTCCTGTAACCCGGGCGGGCGCGTCAGGATCCCCGGCGCGCGGGAAGCGGCCCCTCATGGGCGCGGATGCGGTTCGCGAGGCCGGACGAAATCCGCTGGCTCGCCCCGGCGCCATAGTCGTACATCACCTGGACGGTGCTGCCCGAAACCAGCAGCCGTCCCTCGCTCGACCGCACCTCGTATTCCATGACGAAGTGTTTCTTGCCGAGAACGGATACTCGCGTGCCCACGGTGAGGCGGTCGGGATAGAGCACGCGGGCGTGATATCGGATGCGCGCCTCGGCGAGGATGTAGTCCACATCCTCCGGCGTGCGGCGCCCGGCAATCTCCCGCCAGTAGGCTGCGCGCGCCTCCTCGAAGTAGGAGAGCGCCCTGGAGTGATGGGCGTGGCCGCCCACGTCGATGTCCTGGAAGCGGACCTGCACCGGGTGCTCGAAGCGAAACACCCGACGTCAGCGGCTCCGGACCGCGGACGCGAATTTCCCCGGCCCGGCGACCTTCAGGGCCGGGGATCGCAGTTCGCGGTCAGCGGCCCAGGACGCGGATGGACCCCGAACCCGTGTCGACCACGATGCTGCCCCGGCCGTCACCGATGGTGCCGCGCAGATAGGTGCGCCGCCGCGTGCTTTCATCGATCGGGACCTCCACGTCGATCCTGCCACTGCCCGTGTCCACTTCCATCTGCGCGCCCAGGTCGCCCGGGACGCGCAGGGTCACGCCGCCCGACCCGGTGTCCACCTCCAGCCTCTCGACATCGGCGACCAGGTCCACTTCCACGCTGCCGCTGCCGGTGTCCAACATGATGTCCGGCGCCTCCACGGCCAGCAAGGTAATGCGACCCGACCCGGTGTCCACCTCCACCGATTCCGAACGGATGTCCGAGGCGTGCACGCTTCCCGAGCCGGTGTCGACGAGCACGCGCTCGCCGGCCACGCCATCCAGCGTGACCTGTCCCGAGCCGGTATCGACGTCGAGGTCCCCGTTCGCGCCCGCCACCCGCACCGATCCCGATCCGGTATCGATGCTCAGGCTCCCGGAGGTGCCCTCGGATTCGATCGAACCCGATTGGGTATCGAGTTCGAGATCCCCTGCGACATTGCGGGCCTCCGTTGCGCCCGCGCCAAGGTACAGCGAAAAGCGCTGGCCGGGGGGCACGGCGACGGTCAGGTCGGCCCACGCCTCGAGCCCGCTGCCCGAACTCCGGATGTCCACGCGCTCGCCGCGCGAGAAACCGCCGTGGCCGAAGGTCCCGTCGCCGCGGACGCGGACCTGGGTTCGGGAGTTGCCGCCCATGTCGCTGTAGACGACGCGGTCGGAGGGATAGCGGACACGCAGGGTCTGCACGCCTCGAATCTCCCCGGACTCGACGGTCAGGGCTTCCGCGTCCGCACCCCGCGCGTGCACGGTCACGACAACGTCGCTGCCGGTTGCCGGGACGACGCTCACCTCTCCCGCCAGGTTGTAGACCGCGACATGACTGCCTGCGATGCGGTATTCCTGTGGCGACGCCTGGATTGCGGTTCCGTCCATCGCCGAGAGGGCGACTACCGTCGCGGCGACCGCCCCTCCGGCCCAGATGAGCTTCCTGTTCCTGGTGTGTCCGGCTGTTTTCGTCATCGCGATTGTCCTCCGTGGGTCCGGGTCGGCTTGGATGGCGCCCATACGGGACGAGCAACCCCGAAGTGTCGAGGGCGGAGATCCCGGGCGGGGCGGCGGGTCCCAGCGGCGAAGGCGCGCAACGACTCAGTCGTCCGCGAGCGTCCCCCCGGCTTCGCGCACCAGCTCGACCAGGAGACGGTGGGCGGCGTCCGCCCTCGACATCCAGAAGCGGGAAACGGCTTCGGCTTGCGCGCGGTAGCCCTCGTGCACTCCGCGCCAGCGGGCGGCCTCCCGGCCGAGCCAATCGAGCGTGCCCTCGGGATTCGAGGAGAGTAGCGCCTTCAGCACGAAGCGGCGCTCTCCGGCGCGTCGCCCGAGCCCCACGTCGCCGGCGCATCGCGCCAGGTCCGCGCGCGTCAGGAGCATGCCCGTGCGCACGGGCGCGGTCAGCTGGCTGAGGAAGGCCTCTCCTCCGGCAACGCGCGGATCCGCCAGAGGCGGCGCCTCGCGCAGGTGCAGGGGCAGCCGTTCCGGCGCGCCGAGTTCCGCAGCCTCGGAGAGAAGGGCGGCGCCCAGGAGTTGGGCCCATTGCCGATAGAAGGGGTGGGCGATCTCGCCTACGGCGTGCAGGTAGGACGGCAGCCAGGAGAGCAGATGCTCCCAGAGGAGGGCCTTGCGGCTCTCGCGGCGCAGAATCCGGCCAGCTCCGGCAGACTCCCGCGCTTCGGCGTCCGCAAGCCCCGCGTACAGGCCCAGCAGCGCGCTCAGGTGATCCGGCTCGCCGGGAGCCTCCCTGCCCAGCGCGCGCCAGAAGCCCGCCACCCGGTCGGCGGCCTCACCGCCCAGCATCCCGTCCGCGCCGACGTGGAACGAGGCGAAAGGATACAGCTGGAAGAGGAAGAGCTCGGTGTGGTCGGCCGGCCGCGGGAGTTTCGGCAGGTCGAGGGCGCGGGCGATGGGGGCGTGGGCGGGGTGCGGAGGCTCGGCCAGCGTCGCCAGCGCGCGGATGACCTCCACGGGGTGCTAACCTTCCGCAGTTTCGTCCGCGGGCAGCTGGTACGCCTCGCGCGTGGGACGCACCGGCCGAAGCAGCCAGTAGGGGCGGCGGGTGCCGTCGGGAGAAACGCTCCCGGCCGGGCGCGTGTAGCCGAGCCATTTGCGGAAGACCTGGCCAGAACGGCCGGCGTGCACGGAAATGTCGCCGTACGCGTCCCCCGGACGCGCCGCGCTCACCCGCACCGCCTGGTGCCAGCAGTGCGATCCGGAAATCGGGTCGGGGTGCACGGGAAAGGTCAGGTTCTGATGCACCCCCACGTCGGTCCACCAGATGCGGCTGGTGTCGGCATCCGCGGATTCGTAGGGCCCTCCGCCCTTGCGCCGCGTGAGCGACCACCCCTCCTCGTCGCGTTCCAGATCCACGGTGGCCATGGCCTGGTTCTGGCCGTGGTCCGTCACCTTCCAGCGGCCCATGTGGTGGCTGCACGCGACCACCCCGGGGCGAATCCCTTCGGTGACCCAGGCGCGCACCACGAAGTGGCCGATCTCGGTTTCGACGCGCACCAGGTCGCCGGTGCGGACGCCGATGCCCCGCGCGTCGCGCGGGTGGATCCAGAGCGGGTTGGTGTGGGCGATCTCGTCGAGCCACTTGGCGTTGGCGCTGCGGGTGTGGATCTGGATCGGAACCCGGAACGTGGAGATGAGCACCATCTGGCCCTCCTCCAGGTTCTCGCGGTGGATGTGGCTGCGCGCATATCCGGGAGTGGCCAACTCGGGCCAGCCCCACTCCGCGAGGGTGCCCGACCAGAACTCCAGCCGCCCCGAGGGCGTGGGGAAGCCTCGCACGATGCGGCCATCCACTTCGACTCCGGCGCGGCGGCGCCCGTCGGTGTCCCCGTCCACCACGGGGAGCGGGACCACATTGGGAGAGTCGGGCTTCGGGGCGCGGGTGAAGGCGCGCCCGTCCGCGTCGACCCGGACATCTTCGAGCTCGGCGTCGGGAACCGGCTCCTCGTGTAGCGCGCCCGTCCTCGAAGCCACCTCGAACGCCCCGTAGCGGCGCATGTACTCGAGAGGCGTGACGCCCTCCCGGGCGGCGGCGTCCGGCAGTCCCGGAACGGAGTTCTCGAACATCCATCCGTAGTATTCGTCTACGCCGAGCTTCGTCCCCGGGCGCGCGCGCGATTCGAAGAACGAGCGAATGCCGAGGTCGCCGTCGGGATCGATGCGCCAGGTGAGATCGATCCAGAACTCGTTCTCCTCCCACACCTCGCCCGGGTTGGCCTCGCGGGTATCGGAAACGCTCTCGCCCAGACGTTCGCGCGCGGCGCGCAGCACGGGCTGGCGGAAGCCCACCCACTGACCCGCGTACTGCTCGTAGGAATGCACGTCGTGGCGCTCGGAGCCGAGCCCCATGGGCAGCACGTAGTCGGCGAAGTGGGCGGTCTCGTTCCAGGTGGGCGTCAGGGCGACATGCAGGCCGACCCGCTCGGGATCCGTAAGCATCTCGATCCACGAGAACCCGTCCGGATTGGTCCAGACCGGGTTGTACACGCGGGTGAAATAGACATCGAGGAAATCGCCGCTCCTCTTCAGCAGATGCGGCAGGAGGAAGGACATCTCCATCAGCGCAAGCGGATATTCGGCAGGCCAGGTGAGGTCGTTCCAGTGCTCGGGATGCCTCGGCAGATGGATGGGACGCGGCACGAACTTGTTCCACGAGTTGGGATGTGTGCCCCCCTCGGTGGCCACCGCGCCCATCAGCGCGTTGAGCAGGAAGAGGGTGCGCGCCACTTGCCAGCCGCCGAGGTTGCCCGCTGCCGCGCTGCGCCAGTTGTGCGTCGAGAGCCGGGTGCCGGCCCCGGCCACGATGCGGGCCACGGCTTCGATGGTATCCGCCTCCACCCCGGACTCGCGCGCCGCGTACTCGAAGGTGTACTCGGCGTACATCTCCTCTAGCGTCTCCTCGAATCGCTCGAAGTCAGGCGGAAGATCGGGGTGCGCCTCGGCCATGAACTCCCGCCAGTTCCACCAGCGGCGCACGAAGTCGCGATCGTGGAGCCGGTTCGCGACCAGCCAGCGGGCGATGGACAGGAAGATGGCCGCCTCCGAGCCCGGATACGGCGACAGCCAGTGGTCGGCGTGGGTGGCGGTGTTGGAGAGGCGGGTGTCGAGCACGACGAGCTTCGCCCCGCCGGCCTTGGCGTCGATGATGCGCTGGGCGTGGGGGTTGAAGTAGTGCCCGGTCTCCAGGTGGCTCGACACGAGGAGGATGACGCGCGCGTGGGCATGGTCGGGGCTCGGGCGGTCCATCCCCATCCAGAGGTGGTAGCCGGCCCGCGCGCCCGAGGAGCAGATGTTGGTGTGCGAGTTGTGGCCGTCCACGCCCCAGGCCGCCAGCATGCGCTCGGTGAAGCCGTCCTCGCCCGGGCGGCCCACGTGATACATGATCTCCTTCTGCCGCCCTTCCTCGAGCGCCCGGCGAATGCGTCCGGCGATGTCGTCCAGGGCCTCGTCCCAGCGCACCCGGGTCCACTGCCCGGAGCCGCGCTCGCCGGCGCGCTTCAGGGGATAGAGGATCCGGTCCGGATCGGTGACCTGGTTGGCGGTCGCCGGCCCCTTGGCGCAGTTGCGGCCGCGCGATCCCGGATGCTCGGGATTGCCCTCGAACTTGCGCACCTCGAGGGTGTCGCGGTCGACGTAGGCCAGCAACCCGCACGCGGATTCGCAGTTGAAGCAGGTGGTCGGCACCAGCATGTAGCGCTTCTCGACCCGCCGGGGCCAAGCGCGCGAGTCCAGTTCCACCCAGTCGTCCCAACGCTCCTTCGGCGGAAACGAGGCCAGGTGCACCCGGCTGGGGCCCGGGTAGAAGCTCTCGCCACGCTCCTCCGCCTCCCGGCGGGCGGCGGACACCCGCTCGTTGAGGCGCTCCAGGTCCACGCGGCCGCCGTTCTTCATGGCTCGATCCCTTTACGAGAGGGGCACGGCCTGTCCCGCCTGCACGTAGGCGTGCTCGTAGGCCAACAGCCCGAGAAGCCCGGCGAGCAGGGCCGGCAGCCCGATCCAGGGGGCGGCGAGCCCGACGGCGCTCAGGAGGACGCCCGCCCGGAACCACGCGGCGAAGCGTCCCCGGGTAAGCTCGCGGACCGCCAGGTGCGCGTGGGCGGTGCCATGCGTGATGGTGATCTCGCCCAGAACCAGGAGCAGGTGGGCGGCGGTGAGGGCCGCGAAGCCTCCCTCGAGCAACGGGCGCACCCCGGGGGCCGCCAGCGGATGGACCGCGGCCGCGCCCGCGAGCAGCGCCTGCACCAGGAAGTGGGGGGGAAGCAGGGGATTCTGCCACAGGTCCCGGGCCTTCGCCTGGGCGAACAGGTAGGCCGTATACACCGCCGTCATCGCGGCCAGCGGGACTCCGGCCAGCGCCAGCACGCGGACGAAATCGGGGGCTCCCGCCCAGGCCGCTCCCAGATGGGCCGCCAGAACCGCCCCGAAGCCCGCCAGCACGAATCCTCCGCGCACCAGCCAACTTCGCCACTGGGGCCGGAGCAGGATGTAGTGAAAGCGCCAGGGATGCTCCAGATCCCAGATCAGAAGGCCCGTGGTGACCGCCAGAAAGGCCATCGCCAGCAGCGGCGCGCCGAAGAGCCAGAGCGGGTCCGTCCACGAGAGCGCCCCGAAGAGGATGAGCAGCAGGGGCGCCAGGTAGGCCCCGGCCGCGATCGACTTGGTCCATGTGTAGAGGCTGACGCGCGCGTCCCAGGGAGCGCTGTGGGGCACGTCGTAGCTCAGGATTGCGGCGGCGGACGAGTTGCCCGGCCCGGGGTGGCCGGAAGTCACCTGGTCCGCGCCGCTCCCCTGCTCGCTCCACATGAACAGCCCCCCTTCCGGGCGGGCCGCCGCCAGCGGGTCGAGGGTCGCCTGACGCGCGTCCTTGTAGAACAGCTTCGGGCGGGTCTCCTTCTCCGGGCGCCGGACCGTGAGGGCATCCTCGTGGACCATCTGCGTCACCTTGGCCAGCGGGTCGTTGAGATCGCCGACCAGGATCGCTTCGGTGGGGCACACCACCACGCACGCCGGTTCGAGACCGATGTCGAGGCGGTGCGCGCAGAAGTTGCACTTCTCCGCGGAATGGTCCTCCGGGTTGATGAAGATGGCGTCGTAGGGGCAAGCGGCGATGCAGGCCTTGCAGCCGATGCACGCCTCCTTGTCGAAGTCCACGATCCCGTCGGACCGGCGGTACATGGCCGAGGTGGGACAGGCCGTTACGCACGGCGCGTCCTCGCACTGGTTGCACCGGGTGACCTGGAACGCACGGCGGGTGCGCGGGAAGTGGCCCGCATCGACGTACTTGACGTAGGTGCGTGTAACCCCCAGCGGAACTTCGTTCTCCGACTTGCATGCGGTGGTGCAGGCGTGACAGCCGATACACCGGGAGTGGTCGATGACCTTGGCCCAGCGGGCCGCCCTGCTCGCCGTCTCCTCGTGCGCGCGCGGCTCGCCCGCAGTTTCGACCGGCGAGGGGGCGGAGGGATTCACGTTTCGGTCGACCAGGGTCCTGAGGGTTGAGGACTGGGAGAGAGCATCCGGCGCGCCAGCGGGATATCGATCAGGCCACCTGGGCATGGGTCGACCGGAATCGCGGGCACCGCCTTCCAGCCACGTCCGGGCGCGCCGGAATGCTCTCCGTGCTGCGTACAGCTACATCCGAGGATCTATCCCCCTGCTACCCGGTCCCGCAACGGCTTGCCGGGCTTGAAATACGCGTACTTCTTCGCCGCGATGGTGATCTTTTGGCCGGTGGCCGGGTTGGTCCCGGTGCGCGCGGCGCGCGACTTGACTCCGAAGCTGCCGAACCCGGGGAGCGTCACCTTGCCACCCGCGTCGAGTTCGCCGGCGATGATGCCCGATCCGGCGCTGGTGTCGAAGATGCAGTTGAGCACGTCCGCTGCCTTCGCCTGGGAGAGGTTGGCCTGCTGCGCGAGAGCGGCCGCCATTTCCTTCTTGTTCATTACATCTCCTGCGTTGTGGGTGCACCCGACACCGCCGGACTGCCCTATCCGACGGAAGGACAGGACAGGATACACGGAATGGAGCGTTTGCGGAACCTCGCGGGGATGATCCCGGCCATGGGCGCTGACGGATTCGAACCGCCGACCTCCTGCTTGTAAGGCAGGCGCTCTGAACCAGCTGAGCTAAGCGCCCCGGGTGGAACCTACTGGATGCAGTAAGCCGTTGCACCCGGTCAGCCCGGAAGGGCTGGACCCCTGGTGGGTTGGCGGACCTGCCTCGTTCACATCCCGTGGTCAACGCCTGGTAGGCACTCGCTCGGAACCAGCCAGGCTAACCGCTCCCGGCGGACCCCCTCCACGCATCATACCGCATCCGCAGCGTTCGGACCGGATTGGCATCCTCGTGCGGCAGGGTATTCGTCGGGATGGCCGAGATGTAGAGGTAGTAGTCCCCGTCGTTGTAGGGCGCGCGCAGGTTCTCGGGATGGTTGTCGGCGAATTCGCCCAGCGTGTCTTCCGGGTCCGCGGCGAGGATGTAGGCGACGTGCGAGGTCTTGCCGTTGCAGTCGGCGTAGGCCTCCGGCAGGGGCTCGGTCTCGCAGGTGCACCGGCTGTCCCCGCCCAGCTCGTCGGCCCTTTCCATGGCGCGCATGACGCGGTCGATGACGTCGTCGCTGCCCTCCTGCATGATGCGCGCGGACTCGGTGAGCGCCTCGGTGGTCGCGATGATGTTGCCCTGGACCGAGTACAGGATGTTGTCCGAGCTGCGTCCCTGGATGTCCAGCGATACGGGCCGGTTGCCCTCGCCCGAGCGCCCGGCGGTGCGGCCCTGCATGTCGATGATGCCGAATTGGCGTCGCTCGATGTTGGGATCCTCCTCCAGCATGCGGATGATCTCGACGGGATCGGTGCCGTTCTGCAGCTCGGCGAAGATGAGCTTCTGGTTCTCGTGGGTGCGGTCCACGCCGGCCTGGGCGGCCGCCACGCCCACGCCGGGCACGACCACCGCCTGGAGCAGCTTGAGTTGGTCGGGCCCGGTCGCCGCGCAGGTGGCGGAGGCGATCACGACGCGCCCGGTGCTCAGATCAATGGCGATGATCGACCAGGTGGCGAGCGCGGTGGAGGGAACCAGAAGGATGAATGCGAGAGCGAGGAGCAGGCGTCTCATGGGACCCTCCGCAGGTTGAGGCTACTGCGAACCGCTGCGCGCCGGCCGCATGCTTCGGACCGAGAGCGTGGTCTCGTGCAGACACGGCGAACTCTCGGTGAGGACGCCCTGGACGACCACCTCGGTCCCCATCTCCCAGTCGCCTTCCTCGCCCTCCAGCGCGTAGACGTCGCCGAACTCGCCGAACAGCACCGAGCAGGGTTCGCCCACGTGAATCAGCTGGCCCCGGCGGGTGAGGATGCCGTTCTCGTCGGTGGCGTGGAAGTAGTTGGAGAGGGCGAGCGGCCGGAAGTAGAAGTCGAAGACGATGAACACCGTGGGCCGGTCGAGGTGCGCCCACTCGGGTACGGTGACGGTCATGTCGATCCGGCCCCGCTCCGTGGTAAGCTCCTGGCCGATCTCCTCGAATCCGAACTGCGCGGCCCCGAGCCCGATGCGGGTCGGTGTGATGGCGGGCAGCCCCCCGGTGTTGATGCTGACGCGCGTCCCGGCCGGACCCGTGCGTGGGCGGATCGACTCGATGCGGCGCGAGGGCGCATGGCCTTCCACCACTTCGGCCTGTGCCGCGGCCTGGCGCGCATCCGCGAGACCGAGCACGAGGAACGGGATCGAAATCGCCAGACGTGCCGTCAGACGGACGCGAGCGATCGGGAACGGACTCGGAATCTGGTACATGATCATCCTCCTCGCCGAAGGCTTCGGCTGCACGAGGTCAACTTGCTACATCGTACTCCCGAGGAGGGGGTTGGGCCAGTGGAGGAAGGCGGGAACGTGGGCTCCAACGCGCTCTCGATGAACGTGGCCGCCCCGGGGGCTTCCGCGTCGTGAACTAGAGGACGAGCGCGAGCGGCAGGAGCACCAGGTAGCCGAGAACCAGCAGCAGGGGAGCTGCGGTGATGGATCCCTGCGCAAGCAGGGCATACCCCAGGACGATGACCAGCAGGCCGGCGAGGCCAAGGATGCCGTTCTTGCGCGAAAAGCGCAGTGAGTCGGCATCGCGGTTCCGGTTTCTCTCCCGGCTACGGGCCGCGCGGCGGTTGGTTCGCTTCCTTGCCATGGGTTCCAAGATCCTTTCGGTCGCGGGGCGGGTCAAGCCAGAACGCGGGATCGTTCGGGAGTTCGGTGGCACGCAGGCGCGCCATGCGCCAGCGTCCGCGGCGGCGGCGCACGACCACCATGACGGCGAGCAGGGTCCCCAGGAAGGCCCAGAAGACGAGCGACTGGGAAAGCACCAGGAGCCAGCCGTAGCGCCGGCGAATGTATCGGCCCCAGTCTTCCTCGAGCTGTCCGCTGGTGACACCGAACGTACGACGCAGCGCCGCCTCGAAAGAGTTGCCCTCGCGCCAGCGGGACAGGAAGAGCGCGAGCCCCCGCTCGCCGCTGGACGCCACCAGGTACTCGACGGCGGTCGCGGAGAGCATGTAGGCGATCTCCGCTGATGCCCGGTCCGCAGGCCAACTCAGGGCTAGCGAGTCCAGCGGAGGCGTGCGACCTCCCGCCATGGCGATGCGCAGCCGCCACCCCTCGGCCGCGTTCCATCCCCCGGAGGCCCATTCCGCGTACCCTTCGGAAAACCATCTCGGGATGCGCAGGCCCCGGAGGTATTCGTGCATGCCGAGGTGTGCCCATTCGTGCCGCGCCACGCGCTCCTCGCTCCAGCCGCGGGTGCGGTCGTCGGCGTACATCGGCAGGACGATGGTACCGGTGGAGGGAATGGCCAGGCCCGCGCTCCATTCCGGGACCCGACCGCCGGCGAATCCCAGGAAGTCGGCCTCGGACGCCGCGAGGTAGACGATCGCCGTGGCGGGGAGGCCCGGGGGCAGGCCCGGCAGGTCCGGCGCGTTCACGAGCAGGTTCAGCAGCCGCTCGGCACGCAGGGAATCGCCCGGGGCGTAGTGCATGGTGATCCCGGATCGCGTCAGGGCGGAGTAGACTGACGCATCCTGCTCGGGGGGGGCATCGCGGGGCGGCAGCGGCAGGAGCGCGGAGACGCACAGGACGAGGATTCCGGACACGCTCATCCGGATCACCTGTGCGGCCGCGCCCACTCCGCGACCTCCGCCAGGTCGGGAGGGAGGGACGACCGAAAGCGCATGCGCGTTCCCAGCAGGGGATGGGTGAAGGAGAGGGCGCATGCGTGCAGGAACTGGCGCCGGGTCCGGCGCGCCACCTCCGCCGCCCAGCGCCGGGCGGGCCCCGCCCCCCCCCGCTCGCGCCCGGCCCCGTAGACGGGATCGCCCACCACCGGGTGCCCGATGTGCGCCAGGTGCACCCGGATCTGGTGGGTGCGCCCGGTCTCGAGGCGCACCTCGAGCAGTTCCGCCGCCGCCCAGTGCTCCCGTACCGCCAGGTGGGTGACCGCCCGGCGCCCCCCCTCCACCACCGCCATGCGCTGCCGGGCCCGGGGATCGCGGCCGATGGGGGCGTCCACCGTCATGGGGGTGTCGCGCAGGTGCCCCCAAGTGGCCGCGAGGTAGGTGCGGCCTACCTTCCGCGCGGCCAGTTCGGCGGAAAGGGCGTGGTGCGCCGCGTCGTTCTTGGCCACCACCAGCAGCCCGGAGGTGTCACGGTCGAGCCGGTGCACGATCCCCGGGCGCAGCCGTCCCCCCACCCCGGCCAGGTCGGCGACGTGGTGGAGGAGCGCGTTCACCAGGGTTCCTCGGGGGTGGCCCGGCGCGGGGTGGACCACCAGCCCGGCGGGTTTGTCCACCACCAGCAGCGCGTCATCCTCATGGACCACCGCGAGCGGGATGTCCTCGGGCACGAGGTCGACCGGATCCGGCGGCGGGATCTCCACCTCGACGCGCTGTCCGGCGGCCACCGGCGCGGACTTCCTGACCGGCCGCCCCTCCACCTGCACGAGACCCTGCTCAACCAGTCGGGCCGCCTGCGTGCGCGACAGGTCTAGGTGGCGGGCGAGCCACGCGTCCAGGCGCTCGGGGCGACCCTCCCCGACGGTGAGCGTCTCGCGCCGCGCGCCAGCCTCGGTCACGACGCCCCCCGGCCGGCCGGCATCGCGCACCGGAGGAACGGCCCGGAGGGTCGCGGCGCCATCCGACAGCCGGCTATCCGCCCGCGCGTGCCAGCGCGATCGCGGCGCGCGTGCCGTCGAACGTCACTTCCCTGTGGCTGGTGTACGCCCCCGGCGCCCCATCCCCGTCCTCCCCGACCACGAGATCGACCGCCAGGGTCTCGCCCGCGATGAAGCTGCGGTGGCGGGCCGCGGCGGCGCGCACGCCCTCCGGGCCGGAGATGGCGAGCCGGATGCGGTCGGTGACCTCCAGGCCCGAGTCCCTGCGCAGCCGCTGCACCCGGTTCACCAGCTCGCGTGCGAGCCCCTCCGCGCGCAGCTCGTCGTCCAGGCCGGGGTCGATGGCGGCGGTGAAGCCGTTGGCCGAGCGCACCACCAGGTCGCCGCGCGCGACTTCCGCCACCTCGAGGTCGTCGGGGCCGAGCGGGTGTTCCCCCCCGTCAACCGTGATGGACACCGCCTCCCCCCCGCGCCAGGCGCGCAGCGCCGGCTGCCCGAGGGCGCGGATGGCCGCGGCGGCCGCGTTGCTGTGCCTCTGGAAGCGAGGTCCGAGCGTACGGAAATTGGGGCGCGCCTCGAGACGCAACAGGTCGCCGGCATCGCGCACGAACACGACCTGCTTGACGTTCAACTCTTCGCGCAACACCGCCAGCACCGGTGCCCGGAGGGCGACGCCGGGAATGGCCGCATGCAACGTCCGCAGCGGCTGGCGCACACGCACCCCCGCCTGCTCGCGCGCCGCCCGCCCCAGCGTGACGAGCTGGCGCACCGCGTCCATCTCCCGCTCCAGCCCATCGTCCAGGCACCCCTCGTCCGCTTCCGGCAGAATGGACAGGTGAACGCTCTCCCCTCCGGTCAGGGCCCGGTGCAGCCAGTCCGCGGTGAAGGGCGCCGCCGGCGCGATCAACTGGCCCACCGTGCGCAACGCGAGGTGCAGGGTGCGGAATGCGGCGTCGGCGTCCGCGGCTCCGGTCTTACCCCAGTAGCGCGGCCGGCTGCGCCGCACGTACCAGTTGGAGAGGTCCTCGTCGACGAACTGCGCAACCTTCCGGTATGCGGGGGTGAACTGGTAGTCGTCCAGGTCGGCCCGGACGTGCGCCACCAGGCGATGCAGCCGCGAGAGCATCCACCGGTCGAGGAGGGACGCCTCGCGCGGGACGGCCATCGGCTCCGGCGCGCCATCGCCCTGCTCTTCTCCTTCCGCCGACCGCCAACCCTCCACGTTGGCATACAGTGCGAAGAACCGGTACGTGTTGAAGAGGGTGTCGAAGAACTTGCGCGCCACCTCGGCGATCCCGCGCTCGTCGTAGCGCTTGGGCACCCACGGATTGCTCACCGTGACGAAATACCAGCGCAGCGGATCGGCCCCGTACGCGCCCACCGCTTCCCAGGGATCGACCGCATTGCCCTTCGTCTTCGACATCTTCCGGCCCTCGGCGTCGAGCACCAGGTCGTTGACGAGGACGTTGCGGAACGCCATACCCCGGCCGAGCATCGCCGAGATGGCCATCAGCGAATAGAACCAGCCGCGGGTCTGGTCGAGCCCCTCGCTGATGAAGTCGGCCGGAAAGTGGCGCTCGAAGTGCTCGCTGTTCTCGAAAGGATAGTGCCACTGCGCGTAGGGCATCGCCCCGGAGTCGAACCAGACGTCGACCACCGGAGAGGCCCGGCGCATGGTCCCGCCGCACCCACTGCAGGGCCAGGTGACCTCGTCGATGAAGGGCCGGTGCGGGTCGAAGTCCTCGCCCAGCGGGCCGGCGCGCTCCTCCAGTTCGGCCAGGCTGCCGATCCACTCGGTGATCTCGTCGTCGCGGTCGCAAACCCAGACCGGGAGCGGGGTGCCCCAGTAGCGGTCGCGCGACAGCGCCCAGTCCACGTTGCCGGCCAGCCACTCGCCCATGCGCCCCTCGCCGATCTCCGGCGGGTACCAGGCCGTCTCCCGGTTGATGGCGAGCATCTCGTCCTTGAGCGTCGAGGTGGCGGCGAACCAGGATTCGCGCGCGATGTAGAGCAGCGGCGACTGACAGCGCCAGCAGTGCGGGTACGAGTGCGCCACCCGGCCGGCCCGCAGGAGGTTGCCTCGGCGGTCGAGTTCCTCCACCAGCAGTGGATCGGCGTCCTTGACGAACATCCCCCCCACCAGCGGCAGCCCCTCGTGGAAGCGTCCCGCGTCGTCGATGGAGCGCATGAGCGGGAGGCCGTGGCGCTGGCCGGCCGCGTAGTCGTCCGCGCCGAAGGCGGGCGCGATGTGCACGATGCCGGTGCCGTCCTCCGCCGTGACGAAGTCCTCGAGGATGATGCGCCACGCCGTATCCGACCCGTCGGGGACCGGTACCACCTCCAGCGGCCGCGCGTAGCGGACCCCCGCGAGCGCGCGGGCGTCGTGTTCGCGCACGATGCGGGCGTCCTCGCCGAGCACGCGCTCGACCAGGTCCCTCGCCACGATCACGCGCCGGCCTTCCGTCTCGGCCTCGGCGTAGGTGAGGGCGGGATTGAGCGCCAGCGCCGTGTTTGAGGGCACCGTCCAGGGGGTGGTGGTCCAGGCCAGGAAGGCGCGTCCTTCAGCGTCCGGCTCCCCGTCCTCGGTGAGGAGAGGAGCGAGGAAGAAGAGCGAGGGATCCTCGACCTCGCGATAGCCCAGCGCCACCTCGTGCGAGCTGAGCGCGGTGCCGCAGCGGGGGCAGTAGGGGACGCTCTTGTGGCCGCGGTAGAGAAGTCCCTTCTTCGCCAGCTCGCTCAGGATCCACCAGACCGACTCGATGTAGCTGGTGTCGCAGGTGACGTAGGGCCGCTCGTAGTCGAGCCAGTAGGCGATGCGCTCGGACAGCGCCTCCCAGTCCGCCTTGTAGGTGAAGACCGAATCGCGGCAGGTGCGGTTGAAGCGTTCGATGCCCACCGCTTCGATCTCGGGCTTCCCCGAGATGCCGAGCGTCTTCTCGGCCTCGATCTCGACCGGAAGCCCGTGCGTGTCCCACCCGGCTATGCGCGTGACCCGCCGTCCCTTGAGCGCCTGGTAGCGGCAGGCGAGATCCTTCAGCGTGCGCCCGAGGACGTGGTGCAGGCCGGGGCGCGCGTTGGAGGTGGGCGGTCCCTCGTAGAAGACGAAGGGCTCGCGGCCCTCGGAGGCCTCCATGCTTCGGCGGAAGAGGTCTTCCTCGCGCCAGCGCTCGAGGGTCTGCTGCTCCAGTTCGAGCAGGGTGGCGGGCAGGTCCGGGTAGCGCATGGGGACGTTCTACGCCAGCGAGGCGACGACCGCGCGGGCCACCGCGGTGAGACCGGGCTCCGCCTCCATGGCGACCCGGATGATGGTCGGCACGTCGACCTCCTCCAGCGCGTCCGGGAGGCAGACGTCCGTAACGATGCACAGGCCGCACACCCGCATGCCCATATGGCGCGCGACGATGACCTCGGGCACGGTGGACATCCCCACCACGTCCGCGCCCATGGCGCGCAGCATGCGGTATTCGGCCCGGGTCTCCAGGCAGGGCCCGGTCACGGCCGCGTAGACCGCGCGCGCGAGCGGAATCCTCTGGGTGAGGGCGGCCTCCAGGGCGACCTGCTGGAGCCCCCGGTCGTAGGGCTCGGACATGTCCGGGAAGCGCGGGCCCAGCGCATCCGCGTTGGGACCCACCAGCGGATTGTCGCCCAGGAGGTTGATGTGGTCGTCGAGCACCACCAGCTGCCCCGCCGGCCAGAGGGGGTCCATCCCGCCGCAGGCCGCAGAGACCACGAGGGTGTCCGCGCCCAGGGCGGCCATCACCCGGATGGGGAAGGTCACCTGCTGGAGGGTGTAGCCCTCGTAGCGGTGAAAGCGGCCCTGCATGGCCACCACCGGAACGCCGTCGAGCGTGCCCAACAGCAGGCGGCCCTCGTGGCTCTCCACCGTCGAGACCGGGAAGTGGGGCAGCTCGGCATAGTCGATGGCGCACTCCACGGCGATCTCGCGCGCCAGGCCGCCCAGCCCGGTGCCCAGTACGATGCCCGCCCCGGGCCGCAGCGTGCAGCGGGCACGCACTACTGTGACCGCCTCGTCGATGCGGGTGACGAGGTCGTTTGCCGTCGTCATGCAACCGTCCCCGCCCGCCGCGCGGGCGGTCTCGGGCGCGGCCCCAGCAGCGCCGTGCCGATGCGCACCATTGTGCTGCCCTCCTCTATCGCAATGCCGAAGTCGTTGGTCATCCCCATCGACAGATGCTCCCCGAGGTATCCCTCGAGCGAGCCGAGTTCCTCGTGCAGCCGGCGCAGGGCGCCGAACGCGCCGCGCAGGACGCTCTCGCGATCGGTAAACGGGGCCATGGTCATGAGCCCGCGCACGGACAGCCCCGGAAGCTCGGTGATGCGGTGGACGGCCTCCGGCGCTTCCGCAGGGGCGATGCCGCTCTTGGTACCTTCGCCCGAGGTGTTCACCTGAACCAGCACCGGCAGGGGAGCGGCGCCGGCAGGCACGAAGCGGTGCAGCCGCTCGGCGAGCCGAACCGTGTCCACCGAGTGCAGCAGGTCGCAGATCCCGATCACCCGCGGGGCCTTGCGGCGCTGCAGGTGCCCGATCATGTGCCAGCGCGGAGCCGGCCGGCCCTCCAGCGCCCTCACCTTCACCTCGAGCTCTTCCACCCGGTTCTCACCGATGTCCCGGATCCCGGCCCCGAGCGCCGCCTCCACCGCCGCCAGCGGGTGGCTCTTGGTCACCGCCACCAGCGTCACGTCGGCGCCCGTGCGCCCGCTCCGGCGCGCGGCCTCCTCGACCTCGTCGCGGATGCGCGGCAGCGCTTCCCTCAGCCTTTCCGGATACATCGCTCCATGCCGTCGCCCACAGGAACCAGTCGCCCCCAAACCAAAGGAACCCCGCCGGAAGCTCCGGCGGGGTTCCTGTCCGGCTCGGACCGTCCGAAGCGACTAACGCGTCTGGAAGGTAATGGGAATCGCGATCCACACCGGCACGATCTTGTCCAGATTGAGCGCCGGGGTGAACTGGAACACGTTGGCGACGCGAAGCGCGGCCTCGTCGAGGGAGGCGTGTCCCGAGGTCTGCGCCACCAGCGTCCTCTGCACCCTGCCTTCCTCGTCGATGAAGAAGTGCACGTTCACGGTGCCGCCGATGCCCGCATCGCGCAGGATCGGGGGATACTCCCGCTCCAGCGCACGCTGTACCTCGCGCTCGTTGGTGAGGTCGGGACGGACCGTGTAGGGCGTGAAGGTGGGTGCCGCCGAGATGTCGACCGCCTCCTCGTCCGGCGGCGGAGGCAGCTCCTCGACCGGATTGTCCTCGAAAGTGGTCGGCGCGATGGTGATGTCTTCGCTGATGTCGGCCGCGGCGATCACGGGGGTCGCGGGCCGGCTGATCGCCTGGGGCGGCGGGGGAATCTCGATCTCCGGTGGGAGCTCAATCGCCACCAGCTCCTCGGAATCGAAGGAGACGTCCTCCGCGGTCATGCTCGGCCAGAACATGAACATCACGAAGTGAACCACGGTCGCGGCCAGCACCGATCCCCAGAACCAGGTGTTGAACGACCTCTTGAAGCGGTCGTTCGCCGTCAGGACCGGACCTTCCTGCACCTGCACAGACTCGTTGTCGCTCATCGTCTCTCCCTCGTCATGCGGCGTTCCAACTCGGTCGCGAATACCACGCGGACCACGTTTGCTTCCTGCAGTTCCTCCTGGACCTGATTCACGAACTGATACGGCACGTCCGTGTCCGCGCGCAAGGAGATCACCAGGCGCCGGTCCGAGGCCGCGTACGCCGGCGCCACGATGTTCGACAGTGTGGACATGGTGATGCTGCGGTCGTTCACCCACACGTCGCCGTTGCGCTCAACCCACACGTGCATGATGTCCTCTCGCTTCTCGTCGATCTTCTCGCTGGCCGCCGCCGCCGCCCACTCGATGGGCCGCTCCTTGCTGGTGCGGAAGACGGTCGTAACCATGAAGAAGATGAGAAGCAGAAAGGCGATGTCGGCCAGCGACGAAGAAGGGATCTCGTCGGAAGCCTTCGATTTGCGCGAGAATCCGCCCGTCTTGATAGCCATCGGCTAATCCTCCAGCAGCTGCAGGGAAATACGTTCCGCCCCGGCGGTCTGCAGGGCGTCGAGGACATCCACCATGAACCTGTAGGGCGCGTTCGGGTGGGTCTTGACCGCGGCGATCAGGTTGGGGTTCTCGGTGACCCCCTGGCGCCAGATGGCTTCAACGTCATTGGCGCGCACCTGCTGAATCTGCGTGCTCTCGCCCCGCTTCACGTCGACCAGGCCGTTGGGGAGGACCGAGAGGTGCAGGATGTTGCGCTGGCTCACCTGGACCTCTTCCGCGGACTCGGGGAGCACCACGGCCAGCCCGCTGTCCTTCGGGAAGACCGTGGTCACCAGGAAGAAGATGAGGAGCAGGAAGGCGATGTCCGCCATCGAGGAGGTGGGAACCTCGTCGCTGACCTTGGATTTCTTGTTCTGCAGTACGGCCATCTTCGACTCCCTCCCGCCGTTCGCGGCTGTTCCGTAATCCTTAAGTTACCAGTCCGTTCGCCGTATCGTTCCCGTCACGCCCGCATCAGGCAGGCAGGCTCGGCGGGGGCGGGGACAGGGCGGTGATCGGATCCCTGGCGACCACCGTCAACTGGCCTGCGTTCTCCAGATCCCAGGTGACGTTCAGGATCGCCTGCGTACCCTGCTCCATGTCGACGATCAGCTTGTCGATGCGCGTGACGAAGAAGTTGTATCCGATGTTGACCGGAATCGCAATCGCGAGCCCGGATGCGGTGGTGAGCAGCGCCACCTTGATCCCGCCGGCGACGAGCGCCGGATCCACGCTGCCCGCGGCCTCGATCGACGCGAAGGCCAGGATCATGCCCGCCACCGTGCCCAGGAAGCCCATGAGGGGCGCCACGTTGGCGATGGTCGCGAGCACCACCAGGCCGCGCTCCAGAAAGCCGAGCTCGATGGTGCCGACGGTGCTGACGGCCTGTTCGATCTCGCCCTCGCCCACTTCTCGCCCCTTGATGCGCCGCAGCCCGGCCATGAGGATGGCCGACGCCGGCCCCCGCTTGGAGCCTGCCGCCGCGATGGCGCCGTCGATGTCCCCGGCGCGGGCCAGCTCGTCGACCTCCGCCAGAACCTTCGCGGTGTCCTTGTGGGCCGCCCACAGGGTCCAGAACTTGGCGATCATCACGCCGAGCGCGATAAGCGAGCACAGGACCAGCGGATACATCATGAATCCGCCGTCGGCGAACAGGGTCAGGAGTCCGAATTGGTCGTTGGCCACCGAAGCCTTCCTTTTGACGGGATTCGGCCGGGATCGCAGATACCCGGGCAGACGGAACTCTAGCGGGCGCGCACCGCGCACGCTACTTCAGCAGTGCGAAACTATCTGCCCATCCGCAGGCCTGTCAACGCCGAAATCCCGCCAGGAGGCGATGCCATGAACGCAATCTTCCGCACCACC
This sequence comes from Gammaproteobacteria bacterium, assembly GCA_009841185.1. GTDB lineage: Bacteria > Gemmatimonadota > Gemmatimonadetes > Longimicrobiales > Gaopeijiaceae > BD2-11. Next base: position 9,962 of record VXMG01000059.1, on the reverse strand, counting down.
GGCCGGGACGCCGCGCGCGTCCGCGGCGCGATCATGTTCCTGCTCCTGCTCGCTGCCGCGGGCGCGCCTCCCGCGGGAGCCCAGGAGGCATCCGATCGGCCCGTCTGGCGCCCCGTCATCCTCGGCACCGAGGCCATGGTCGCGGCGGAGCATCCGCTGGAGGCGCTGGCCGCCGAGGAGGTGCTGCGCGCGGGCGGGAACGCCTTCGACGCGGCGTCCGCGGTCTTCTACATGACGACGGTCGTGGAACAGCACCAGGCGGGAATCGGAGGCGACGCCTTCATGGTCGCCTATCTCGCCGCCGAGGACCGCGTCGTCTTCATCAATGGAACCGGGTACGCGCCCGCACTCGCGACGCGCGAGTTCTACGAGGAACACGGAGGCATCCCCAGCGCCGGGCCGCTGTCGACCGACGTCCCGGGCGCGGTGGGCGCCTTCGAGCTGGCCCACGCGCGCTACGGCAGCCTGCCCAGGGAACAGGTGCTGGCGCCCGCGATCCTCGCCGCGCGCCGCGGGCATCCCCTCGACTTCTGGGTCGCCGGGCATCACGAGCGCTCGGTGGAGAAGATCTCCCCCTACCCCGCCTCGCGGGAGTTGCTGATGCCGGGCGGGCGGCTGCTCGGAGTGGGCGACCTCTACGTGCAGGAGGACCTGGCGCGATCACTGGAAGAGATCGCGCGCGAGGGCGCGGACGCGTTCTACCGGGGACGGCTGGCCCGGATGAGCGCCGATTACTACGAGGAGCAGGACGGACTGCTCCGCTACGAGGACCTCGCGGGCTACGAGGCCGAGGAGGCGGATCCGATCCGGGTGAGCTACGAGGGGCTGGACGTCTACCAGAGCGCGCCCAACTCGCAGGGCATCGTCATGCTCATGGCGCTGAACATCCTCGAGGGCTTCGATCTGGAGGCGATGGGCCACAACTCCGCGGAATACGTGCACGTGGTCACCGAAGCGATGAAGCTGGGCTTCGCGGACCGGAACCGTTACGTCGCCGACCCGCGCTTCAGCGACGTCCCGACCGAGGAACTGCTGTCGAAGGAATACGCGGCCGAGCGGCGCGGGCTCATTCGCATGGACCGGGCGATGAGCGTGGCACCGGCCGGCGATCCCCGAAGGATGGCCGCGGTGGCCGAGGGACAGGCCGCGGAGTACGAGAGCGGGGCGCAGGACGTCTCCCGGCCCGAGGTTCTCTATCGCGAGGACGGCGAGACCTCGTCGTTCTCCATCGCGGACCGCTTCGGGAACCTGGTTTCGGTGACGCACAGCGTGAACTCGAGCTTCGGCAGCGGGATGGTGGTTCCGGGCGGCGGCTACTTCCTGAACAACCGCATGCCCTACTACGGCCTCGAGCCCGACGACGTGAACGTGCTCGAGCCGGGCAAGCGCACGCGCCACACCATCAACCCGGCGTTGGCGCTGAAGGACGGGCAGCCCTACCTGGCGTGGAACACTCCCGGGGGCGACAACCAGCCGCAGGCAATGCTGCAGGCGTTCCTGGCGGTGGTGCACTTCGGCATGAACGTGCAGCAGGCGGTGGAGGCGCCCACGGTCACCAGCACCGCTTTCCGCGCGTCGATGTATCCGGGGCGCATGCGGGGCATGCTGACGATGCCGGAGGTGCTCTACCAGGGGGCGGGCGAGGCGCTGGCCGCCCTCGGACACCGCGTGGAGGTGAGCCCGCTGCAGCAGCCCTACCGCCAGGCCGCGTCCGGGGCCGGGGCCGTCAAGATGGTGATGATCGACCCGGAGACCGGCGTCATGTACGGCGGCGTCAGCCCGGCGAAGAGCGACTACGTGATTGGATGGTAAGGAGGAGAGAGCCATGCGCCCACGACCGCAGACGCCCGAACCCACGGACGAAGAACTCAACGCCTACATCCTGACCCGCTACCGGCTGCTCGGGATCGACATCTCGGTGCTGCCGGAGTCGGACGAGGACGCGCCGATGGACCAGGAGCGGCTGCTCGAGAACGGCCGCTCGATCCTCCGGCAGGACGTGGAGGCCGCCAACTTCCACATCGATCCCCAGTTCAATCTGCCCAGCGCCTTTCCGGCGCCGCTGGTGGCGTGGACCGAGGAGGGAGGATCGTGAGCGGGGGTGGCGCCGGCCGCGCGGTGAGCGCCCGGGCCCGCGAGGCCCCCGCCCCCCAGGACGAGCGGGTTTCGCGCCGCTGGTTTGTGGAGCGCATGGCGTGGGTGTCTTCGGCGGCGGCGGCCGGCACCCTGTTTGCGCGCACGCCGGCGGCCGCGAGCCCGCGCGGTCCGGCGGTGACCCCGGAGGCCTTCGCGGCGAATGTGCGGCTTCAGGAGGTCGACGACCTCACGCTGCTCACGATGTCGGAGTCGATGACGCTCATTCGCACGGGCGCGCTCGATCCGCGGGACCTGGTCGAGGCGTACGTCGACCGCATCGAGGCCTTCGAAGGGACCTACCAGGCCTACGCCGACCGGCCGTCGCGCGAGACGCTCCTCGCGCAACTGGCCCGGACGCCCGCCGACGAGCGGCGCGCGCCGCTGCGGGGCATGTGCCTCGCGCCCAAGGACAACTGCTACACGGCGGATCTGCTGACCGAGGGCGGATCGCTTGTGTTCGAGGGCTTCCAGCCGGACTACGACGCCACCTGCGTCGCCCTGATGCGCGCGGCGGGCGGCCTGGTCGTGGGCAAGGCGCAGATGGGCAACCTGGCGGGGGGCAGGGCGCGCGTTTACGGCACCACCACGCCGACCACGCGCAACGCCTGGACACCGGACGACGTGCGCTACAGTCCGTCGGGGTCATCCTCGGGCACGGGGACGGCGGTGGCGGCCCGGCTCGCGGTCGCCGGGCTCGGAACGCAGACCGGGGGCTCGGTGATCGGCCCCTCCACCGCGCAGGGGCTGACCGCGGTCAAGCCCACCTTCGGGCGCATCTCCCTGCACGGCATCATCCCGCTGAGCTACACGCGCGACCACGTCGGCGTGATGGCGCGCGACGCCATGGACGCGGCCATCCTGCTCCAGGTGTGCGCGCAGCCGGATCCGAACGATCCGCGTACGCTCGGCCTCCCACGGCCCCCCAACTACGCGCTCGCGGCGACACCGTTCGGCGGCGACCGGCCGCGCGTGCGCTGGACCACACGGGTGGGCGTGTGGCCCGAGTATCTCGATGGCGACAACGAGCGCGTGAACGAGCTGAGGCGCGACTTCCTCACCGAGCTCGAGCGCACGCCGGGCGTGCAGATCGTGCCGGACGTGACTCTCCCGGACGAGTGGGAGGCCCTGACGTCACCGCCGCTGGGGGGCTCCCACGGCGATCCCACGGCGTTCTTCATCGAGCAACTGCGCGACGACGTGCGCAATTTCGCGGACCGCCTGCCGCGCTTCCTGAACGGCATGCTCCAGAGCGCCGACACCTACGTGAAGGTCCAACAGGCGCGAAACCTCCTGCGCCATCGCATGGTCACGCAGCTCTTCAACCAGTGCGACGTCGTGGTCACGAGCGCGGGCGGTTCGTTCGACGGGGTCGGGCTGCCGCTTGCGTGCACGCCCGTCGGATTCGACACCGACGAGACCACCGGCGCGCGGGTGCCGCGCGGGGTTACGCTGGGGGCGCCGCCCTTCGGGGAGGAGCGGCTGCTCGCGGTGATCGCCGCGTACCAGGCGGTGACGGAGTTCCATCGGGAGACGGCGCCGGATCCGAGCGGGTAGGCGGGGAGCCTACGTCCTCGCCCTGCGCTGTCCCCGCACGACGTAGAAGAGGAAGCCGGCGGCGGCGAGCAGGAGCCCGACGCTGATGGGCGATGAGATGAAGATGAGGGGATCTCCGTCCGAGAGGATCAGGGCGCGGCGGAAGTTGGACTCGAGCATGGGGCCGAGGATGAGGCCGAGGAGCACGGGGATCACCGGGTAGCCGAAGCGTCGCAGGACGTAGCCGAGGATGCCGATGCCCACCGCAACGTAAATGGCGAACGTCGTTCGTTCCGAGGTGAAGGCCGCGACCACGGCCAGCGGCGCGATCGCCGAGAAAAGGATGCTTCGCGGCACGCGCGTGATGCGCGCGTACAGTGGAAGCAGCGTCAGACCGAACACCAGGATCAGCAGGTAGCTGGCGAAGAATGCGGCGAAGAGCGGGGCGACCAGGTCCGCGTTCTCGGTGAAGAGCTGGGGACCGGGGGTGATGCCGTGAATGACCAGGCCGCCGAGGATGACCGCGGTCACCGAGTCACCGGGGATTCCGAGCGCCAGCAGCGGGATGAGCGCGCCTCCGGTCACGGCGTTGTTGGCCACCTCGGGAGCGACGATGCCCTCGGGGGCGCCCTTGCCGAAGCGTTCCGGCTCGGGCGAGCTGCGGCGGGCCTCGCTGTAGGCCAGGAAGGCAGCCATGGCACCGCCGGCGCCCGGAAGCGCGCCGACTGATGTGCCGATCACCGAGTTCTTGACGAACGGCCTCCATCCCACGCGGCGCACCTCGCGCCACCAGCCCGGCGCTCCTTCCCGCCCGTCCGAGGGGTGATCCTGGATCCTCGACGGCGGCAAGCCCGCCTGACGGAACAGCTCCGTGAAGGCGAAGATGCCGATCACGACCGGAATCAGCGGCAGGCCTACCAGCAGGTTCACCGAACCCAGGGTGTAGCGCGGGACAGGCACCAGCGGGTCGATGCCGATCGTCGAGAGCATCAGCCCGATGACGGTGGCTGCCATGCCTTTGGCCAGCGATTCGCGCGAGACGGTCGCGACCGCGACCAGCGCCAGCACCACCAGGGCGAACATCTCGGGGGACTGGAAGCGCAGCGCGATGCGCGCCAGTTGCGGGCTGAAGAGCACGAGCACCACGCCCCCGGCCAGGCCCCCCACGACGGAACTGAAGGTCGCGATGCCGATGGCGGTGCCGGTCCGGCCCTGGAGCGCCATCGCGTTTCCGTCGAGCATCGTCATCGCGTTCGCGGGCGCTCCGGGAATGCGCAGCGCGATCGCCGCGATCGAGCCCCCGTAGAGGCCTCCGGTGAAGATCCCGACCATCATCACGATCGCGTTGGCGGCGGACAGTTGGTACGTGAGGGGCAGAAGCAGGGCGATGGCCAGCGTGGCGGTGAGGCCCGGGATGGCGCCGATGGCGATCCCCAGCAGGGAGCCGGCGGCGAGGGACAGGAGGAGGGTCGGGTCGAGGAATAGTTCGAGGCTCACGGAGCGCCTCGGGTAGCACGCACCTGCGGAACCCATCGCTCGCGACTCATCCCAGCAGACCCTCCGGCAGGCGGGCGCCCAGTACCACCCGGAATAGCACGTAGGTGAGGAGGGTCACGCAGGGTGCCAGCACCAGGATCATGCGACGCCGGGCGCCGAAGCGTTCTGCGACCGCCCCGGTGTAGAGGAGGGTCGCGAGTACGTAGCCGAGGACCTGGAAGACGGTGGCGTAGACAATGGTCAGGCCGATGACGGTCCAGGCGCGAGTGGGGCCGGCGCGGCGGGTGGCGTCGGCCGTCCGGCCCTCTTCGGCTGCGCGCTCACGCCGCAGCTTGCGCCATCCGGAGAGCGCGATGCCGGCAGAGAGGAGCGCCAGGGCGGCTGCCAGGCCGATTGGGACGAGGGCGACGTCCGAATCTCCCGAGGAGGCGAGCCCGCCGGCCCCGACGCCATAGGCGAGTGCGACGACGAAGAGGCTGGCGCCGGAGATGAGGTCGGTTCGGGGAGAACGGCCGCCGCCCGCGCTCACGCGATCCACTTCGAGACCGGGGCGTTGGCTTCCTCCAGAGGCTGCGTGACGACGTCGAGGAGGAACGGGCCGGGGGCGGTCAGCGCCTCCTCGACGGCCCCGCCCAGCTCGGCGGGTTCCTCCACGCGGCGGGCGCGCAGACCGTAGGCCCGGGCGATGGCCGCGTGGTCGGAGTCCTTGAAATCGACGGAGAAGTAACTGCTGCCGCGGCTTTTCTGGCCCGCCTTGATCCAGCCGTAGCCGGCGTTGTTGCAGACGATGAGGGTGACCGGGAGGTCGAGCCGCACCAGGGTCTCGAGCTCACCGGCGGAGATGCCGAAGCTGCCGTCGCCCATGACGCCGATGACGCGGCCCGCATCGGGTCGGGCACAGTACGCGCCGACGACGGCGGGAAGCGCGTACCCCAGTGCCCCGAAGGCACGTGGGCTGACGAACCAGCGGCCGGCCTGCGGGAGGCGCCAGTAGGCGGAGAAGTACGGGCAGGGCGTGCCTGGGTCGGCGAGGATGATGGCGCGCTCCGGAAGGCGCGGCAGCAGCTCGGCGAGCAGGCGCTCGGGGCGGATGGGGAGCTCGTCGGAGGCGAACAGCCCGGCGACGCGGTCGCGGTGGGCACGGCGGGCGGAGGCGACCTCGGCGGGGTCGAGGCGGGGGATGGCGGCCGCCCGGGCGTGCAGTTCGGCGGTGAGGGCGGCGAGGCCCTCGCGCGCTTCGGCCCGCATGCCCGCGGCAAGCGGGTAGCTCCGCCCGAGGACACCCGGGTCGACATCAAGCTGGACGAAGCGCGCGTCGCCCGGGCGGGGGAGGGTCCACTTCTCGGTGGTCACGGAGCCGGTGGCGCACCCCACGTAGAAGACCACGTCGGCCTTGCGCACCAGGTCGTGGCGCCAGGGCAGGCCGCCGTTGCTGCCGATCACCCCGAGGGAGAGTGGGTCGGTCTCGGCTATGCTCCCCTTCCCCGAAACAGAGGTGGCCACGAAGGCGCCCAGTGCGCGGGCGAGCTCGCGCACTTCGTTCCAGGCGCCCGAGCGCAGCACGCCGGCGCCGGCCACGATCAGGGGACGGCGGCTGCGGGCGAGTTCGCGGCCGACGGCACGCACCTGGTCGGGGTCGGGGGCGATCCGCTCGGCGGGGTAGCGGCCGTAGCATGCATCGCCGTGAACGGCCGAAGCGGGGACCGAACCGCCCTGGGTGTCGAAGGGCAGGGCGATCTGGCAGGCGCCCAAGAGGCCGGTGGAAGCCTCGCGGAAGGCCGCGCGCGTCATGTCGGGCAGGTCCATGGGGGTGGTGGGAGAGAACACCCGCCGGGTCACGGGCGCGAACAGCGCGGCCTGGTCGAGGTCGGTCAGGGTGCCCACGCCCCGCTCGGTGGTGGCGATGTCGGAGGTGAGGCACACCATCGGCACCGACGACTCGTTCGCCTCCGCGACTCCGGGGAGGATGTAGGTCGCGCCCCCGCCGCTCGGGCCCTCGCACACCCCTACTCTGCCGCTCAGGCGGGCGTACGCGTCGGCCATGAATGCGGCGCTGCGCTCGTCGCGGGTGAGGACGTGGCGGATGGTGGGCGACGCGGCCAGCGCTTCGTACCACGGGAGCGATGTGTCGCCGCACAAGCCGAAGATCGTGTCGACGCCCAGGTGCTCGAGAACGGCAACCAAGGCCTGACCGCCGTTCACACGTCCTCCAGCCTTCACACACCCTCCAGCGCGGCCAGGAGACCTTCGACCCGCGGCGCGAGATCGTTCAGGTATTCGCGCACAGCGCTGCGCCCGCGCCACGTCGCGCCCACGGCCCCGGCCCGTGCCCATTCCTGGAACTCGGGCGACGCAGCGGCAGCCTCGCAGGCGGTCTCCAGGGTCGCAAGCCGATCATCGGGCGTGCCCGGCGGCGCCATCAACATTCGGAAGCTCCCGTATTCCAGGTCGTAGCCGAGTTCCGCAAACGTTGGCACGTCCGGCACCAGAGCACTCCGCTCCGGCGCCATCAGCGCGAGCACGCTCAATTCGCCGCTGCGCAGGTAGGACATCGATCCGGGAAGGCTGGAGACGATGGCATCCACTTCATCTCCCAGAATCGCGCCGACCTGCGGCCCGGAACCTCCCTCATAGGGGATGTGGCGCAGTTCGACGCCCATCGCCTGCTCCATGGCTGCGGCGTGCTGATGCCAGACTCCCTTCTGCCCCACATTTCCGACCGCAATTGTGGCCGGGTTGGCCCGCGCTTCAGCCTGGAACGCTGCCAGGTCCGCCCATCGATCCGCGGGAACGATGAGCGCGCTGGGATGCTCGGTCACCATGCACACCGGCTCGAGCGCCCTCCAGTCCACCGGCGCCAGGCCGAGCAACTGGACGCTGAGCGCATCGTAGGTCATGGTCCCAAGCGTGTATCCGTCCGCGGGGGCGTTCTGCACGACGGTCAGGCCGACCGAACTCAGTCCTCCCGGCACGTTCTCGGTGACCACTCCGACCTCGATCTCCTCCTCGAACCACCTCATGAATCCGCGCATGGCGGTGTCGGTGCCGCCGCCGGCCCTCCACGGGATCACATGGCGAATCTCGCGGGTGGCGTCGGGATAGGCCGCCGACTCGTCGGCCGAGGGCAGGCGCAAGACCAGCACGACCAGGGCCAGAAGGGCAAGCGCGATGAGGGGGATGCGGAGGGGCAAGGGCGGTTTCCTCGCGTCTGAGCGGGTCACTTGTCTGGTTGCGGCGAAGATACCATCTGGCGCCCACGGAAGCGAAACGGTCCCACTGGACGACGTGAGCTGTGCCCGGTCATGGCTCCCCCGTTCGGGTCGGGGGGGTGTTCAATGCGTTGAAAGGACACAAATACACGATAACACCACAATATACAGCCATTTATTCACACATCATCCACAGAACAATCCGCTATATTCAGAATGAGGTGGTACGTTCCATCGCGCGCGCCTCCAGGCTGAGATCCATGTCGTATCAGGCATCTGACACGCCCCGCCAGGCATCCAGGCGACCAGACCCGCTCAGCCACATGGGAACGCTCGTCCTCATGGGGTTGCTGGCCGGTTGCGGCGGGGGAGAGGCCGATCCCGCGGCTCCCGACGCAAGTCAGCCGACCTGCCCGTCCGGATGGGGCACGGGCACGTTCTTCAGAAACGCGACCGCCGCCGACATCGCTGCCTGCGTGGAGGCGGGCGAGAGCTTGAGAGCCCAGGACCCCGACGGCAACACGCCCCTTCACCTCGCCGGATCCTTCAGCGACGATCCCGCGGTGATCCGGGCGCTCATCAACGCGGGAGCCCGTCCGGATGCCAGAAACAACGTCGACTATACCGTCCTCTGTTCCGCCGTCGTCAACAACGAGAACCCGGCCGTGATCCAGGCTCTGCTCGACGGGGGATCACGAACCTCCGACCTCTGTCGCGCCCCTGGCGACGTCAACGGAATCTACCCGGGAGTCAGTCCACTTCACGTCGCGGCGATGTTCAATCCGAATCCCGATGTGGCAGAGGTGCTGATCCGCGCAGGCGCCGACGTCAACGCTGAGGGTGGCATTGGGGGGACCAGTACTCCGTTGTTCTTCGCCGCCGCCTCCAACGACAATCCGGCGATGGTCGAACTCCTGCTGCGGTCGGGCGCCGAACTCAGGTGGGTGGCCCAGCCCGCGGCGAGAAACGAGAACCCGGAGATCATGAGGATCGTCGTCGCTGCTGGAGCGGAGCTCTCCGGTGCACTGCACAGAGCTGTCTTCAACAGGACTACGGAGATCACGGACATTCTGATCGCGGCAGGCGCAGACCTGGACGAGAAGCACGGCGAGGACGGGATGACCGCCCTGCATTCGGCGGCAAGGGCCGGGATGGCAAATCTGGAGGCGCTCGAAGCCCTGCTCCGCGCCGGTGCCGACCCCAACGTGCTCGACGACAACGGCATGACCGCGCTGGATTGGGCGGAGTCTTCGGGGCAGACGCAGATCGCGGCGCTGCTGAGGGCGCATGGAGGACGCAATAGCGGATGATGGCCGTGCTCCCACCGCGCGCGTACTCTAGCAGGACGCTTCGCCCCCGTCGTTCCGCCTTTTAGCCGCGAGAGGTCGTCATGTCCGGCACCCGACTCTTTTCCGCACGCTCGCTGATCGTCTGTTTCGCGCTGCTCACGCCCGTGGCGCTGCTGCCCGATAGCGGCGTAGCCCAGGAGGCCGACGCCCCCGTCAACGCGTCCGACCACCCACTGCTGCGCGCGTTCTCGTGGCGCAACATCGGGCCGTTCGGGCAGGGCGGGGCCCGGCCCCGCTG
>VXMG01000026.1:0-3471 GCA_009841185.1 Gammaproteobacteria bacterium | reverse complement strand
CCCGCCGCACCCGTCCGTCCTCCACCCACACATCCTGGTTTGGCCTGAAGGCCTCGCCGTCGAACAACGTCACGTCCACGATCGCGAAGCTCTCGTCCGGCGCCTCCTGCTCCGGGGCGGCCGCGTCACCCGGGACCGGGAGCGTCGCCAGCGCGCCGATGAATCCCGCCACCGCGACAAGGAGAATCCACACGCTTCGCAGGGCGGTGCGGTTCTCCGGGTTCATGACATCCCTCCCCCACGGATCGAGACGGCGCCGCTCTCCGCCCGCCGGAACCCGACCGCGGCGACGACGAGAAAGGCGATCGATTGCACGGCAAGCACGGCGACGTGCAGGGCCGTCGCCTGTCCACCGTCCATCGCGATGACCTTAAGTGCGAGCTGCGCGTGGTGATAGGCGGGCAACACGTTGGCGAAGTCCTGCAGGGCCGCCGGAAACATCGTGATCGGGATCCAGAGCCCCGACAGCATGGCCATGGGCAGGAAGACCAGATTCGTGATGGCCACCGCGGCGCGACTCTTCGACCACGCTCCAACGGCCAACCCGAGCGCGCAGAAAGGGATCACCCCGGCGAGTACGACCCCGGCCAGAGCGAACCACTGCCAGCGGTACAGCATCACGCCGGCCCCGTAGGCGCCGATAAAGAAGATCCCCAGGACGACTGCCGCCCCGAAGGTCAACGCCATCCCCACCTTGGCGAGCAGGTAGGCCGCCGCGGGCATCGGCGTGGTACGCTTGAGCAGCAGAGCGCCGGAGTCGCGTTCCGTCGCCAGTCCGGCCCCGAAGCCGAACAGCGAGGGTCCCAGGACGCCGAAGACGCTGTAGGTCGCCAGCATGTACGTGGGTGCCGCGACCGAAAAGCCTCTCCCGCCCATGACCACGCCGAAAAACAGGTAGAAGATCAGCGGGAAGAGCAGCGTCGGGATCGCGAAGGCGGGCTCTCGCAGCACCATCAGGAACTGGTACCGGGCCTCCAGCACGTAGATGCGCCCGCGTCTGGCGAGTGTTGCCGTCGTCATGAGACAGGCTCCGAGGCGTCGGGTGCTCGCGTCAGGGCGAGGAAGGCCTCTTCGAGTCCGGCGCCGACGACGGTCAGGTCGTGCAGGTCCGGGTCCAGATCGAGGAGGGCGCGTACGAGATCCTCCGGTCGGGAGGTCAGGATTTCCAGGTACCGGCCCCGGGTCTCGGACCTCACGACGCCCGGAAGGGAGGCCACGCGGTCGCGGTGAACCCCGGTGACGCAACGGACCCGGCGGGCGGCCGTGCGCGACTTGATGGTCGCTGGCGAGCCCTCCGCGATGACCCGCCCCCGATGTAGGACGACGATTCGATCCGCGAGCGCGTCCGCCTCCTCGAGATAGTGGGTCGTCAGAACCGTGGTCCGCCCCGACTCGCTGAGTGCGCGAATCTCCTCCCACAGCCCGCGCCGCGCTTCCACGTCCAGGCCCGCCGTGGGTTCATCGAGGAACACAAGCTGCGGGTCGCCACACAGAGCGAGCGCGAACATCACCCGCTGCTTCTGTCCCCCGGAAAGCTTGCCGAACCTGCGTCGCTCCAGTCCCTCGAGCCCGGCCATGGCGAGCAGCCGGGAAGCCGATACCGGAGCGGGGTAGTAGGCGCGGAAAAGGTCGATGTGTTCACCGATCGTCAGTGTTTCGGGTACGCCGGAGATCTGGAGCATCGCGCCTCGGCGCGCGCGGACCTCGGGGGCCCCCGGTCGCTGTCCGAAGACGGTCGCTTCTCCGGTCTGCACGGCCACGCTCCCGAGCAGCAGACTGATCGCGGTGGTCTTGCCTGCCCCGTTGGGCCCCAGCACCGCCAGTACCTCGCCGCGCCGGACCTTCAGATCCACCTCCTCCAGGGCGACGACAGCTCCGTATCGATGAGTCACGCCCGACAGTCGGGCGACGGCTTCTTCAGGCATCCTCGTTAGAGATGGCGCAGGGGGGTTAGGGACGGCGCAACGGGCCGGACTCTCAGCGGAGCGTACGCACCCCGCCGCCGGAGGTTTCCGGTTGCGCGGCGGAGCCGGCTAGGCCCGGACGGGAAGAAGCTGCTGCATCATGTGGACAGGCGCGCTGTACTCGCCCCCGTCCTCTTCGAGCAGGTTGTTGGCCAGCAGCCAGTTCAAATCACGCGTGAGCGTCTTCGTGGTCTTCGTGGAATAGAGACGCGCCAAGCCGGGAGCCAGGTCGGGAATGTCGCGCTTCCTCGCCGGCTCCGCGTGCCGCCCCAGGACGAGGACGACCTCCCGACGACGGTTCATGGCCGGCGAGCGACGCCGCTGTCCGAACGTCCAATACACGTAGTGTTCCCATGCCAGCCATGACTGGACCCCTTCCACGTAACGACACTGTTCCTCGAGCCCGTCCAGAAACCCCTGAAGCGAATAGACGACGAACCCGAGTGCGTCCCCGCGGCCCGCATTGGCGCGGCTCGAACGGTCGAGCTGCCGGTAGTATTCCGCGCGCGTGAGATTGTAGTGGTTGCTGAGGAGATGCGTGGCGGGGGAGGGAACCCCGGCGCGAGCCAGGATGAGGAACTCGGTGAGCCGCGCCGCACGACCGTTCCCATCGCCGAAGGGATGAATCCAGGCGATGTACAGGTGTGCGAGGACCGCCCGCAGAACCGCCACTGCGATCGCACTGTCCAGGTGCTCCTCGATGTCCGGCCAGACTACGTCTTCCTCCAGCCATTCACACAGCCGTTCGAGGAGAAACAGGCAGTCTTCCCGCGGCGCACCCGAATATCTTCCCACGCCAACGGAGAACGTGGGCACCTCTCCCGGAACGACTCCTTCTTCAAGGTGCTCTTCCAACCCCGCGAGGACGAGGCGGTTCGCTTCCCGGATCCAGTCCGGAGTGAGGCGTGGCGGTTCGCCGGCGGTAATCCGCCGAAAAATGTCTTCGCAGGCGCGAAGGACGTTGTCGACTTCCCGGCCCAGGTACTCCTGCGAGATTGGAAGTTCGAGTTGTCCGTCGAGTCTGTCCCGAACCTGTTCTTCGGTAAGCGTGTTCCCTTCGATGGCCGTCGTCGCGCGGGCCCCCTTGATGAGGTAGAGCTTGTGCATCTCCGCTGCTGCGGCGGGGGGCAGAACCGCCCGGGCGACCTGCTCGCAGCGAGCCGCCACCTGTCCGAGCAGGGACCACAACTGCGGCGTGGCCCGCTCCAGACGCGCGCGAAAACTGATCCACGCGTGACTCCGTTCGTACGGACGCTCGTCTGTCATCCTGCTTTCCTGTCCATGTCGCGTGGAGATTATGTGTCGATTTTTGTCCAACGATATGTCCAACGATATGTCTAGATTATGTTCTCGTCTCGCGCCATGTGCAAACCGCCGATTCAACGCGCTCCGGCCCTCCTCGCGGATCAGGTCTCGGGGTCAGAGTTCCATCACGCGTTGGATGTCGCGGTCGATGGGGTCGGGTTTCGTGAGGAAGGAGATGGAGAGGAAGAGGACGAGGGAGACG
>VXMG01000001.1:0-35131 GCA_009841185.1 Gammaproteobacteria bacterium | reverse complement strand
CCCCCTCCGCCCTGGCCTCCCTCCACCCAGATGCCGTCCTGCTGCACGCCGTAGGCGTTGACCATGAAGTTGTAGGCGCGCCGCCGGTCGTTGAAGGTGTCGAGCACGACGCGGATGTAGTCGTCGGCCCGGCCCCAGCTGTCACGCTCGCTGAGGGAGGCCCGCACCCCGCCGGGATCGCTGTCGTAGGCGCGAACCCCGAAGTAGATGGCGTCGTCGCTTACCAGCACGAGCGCTTCGGTCGGCTGCACCGCGGGAATGCCCTCGACCGGATCGTACTGGCTGAAGTTGCGCAGCAGAGCCGCGCCTTCCCAGGCAGCGTCGTCGAGCCTGCCGTCGATGTTGATGTCCGGGTCTTCAAGCCGCGGCGTCGCGATCTCGAGCTGCCCTGCGGCGCCATCGTATTCGGCGACCGCGGGCGGGCGCTCGGGCACGTCGCCCTGCGCAGGCGCGAGAATGGCCTGTACGGCGAGCAGCTTGAGAATCATTGGAGATGAGCCCTCTCGGATGACACCTGGCTTGTGGCGGAGACGCAGCGAACGTCGGCTCGGACGGCTGGCCAACGTGCGCGCGCAAGCCCGGTAACCTAACTCTCAGGACACGCAGCCGGGAAGCAGTGTTGACACGCGGGGGCCGAAATGGCTTCGTTTGCAGTTGCGTCGACCTCGGCTCCGGGGACGCGTCACATCTGCATACCGGCCGTAGTGGGGTGTAGCTCAATAGGCAGAGCGCCTGGCTGTTAACCAGGAGGTTGGAGGTTCGAGCCCTCCCGCCCCAGTCGGTTCCGACGCGGAGATCCGTCAACCCGGCGATGGTTGTTCGTCCCGGATGGTGACGGGCTTCCGCGCGGCATCATCCCACGCGGTAGCCAGGAACCGGCTGGCGGTCGGGGACGAAGGTGATCGGAATCGCGATCCAGACCGGCACGGGCGTGGTCTGGTCGAGCGCCGGCGTGAATCGCATGACGCGGGCCGCGCGGAGAGCTGCATCATCGAGGACCTCGCGTTCCGACGATCGGCCAACGACGGTGTTCTGCACCACACCCGCCGAGTCGACCAAGATCTGTACGTGGACCGTGCCTCCGATGCCCGCATTTCGAAGCATCGCCGGGTACCCGTCGTCGATGGCCTGCTGGACCTCCTCCTCGTTGATGAGGTTGGGAGGTACCGTGTAGGGCGTGGCTGTTGGGGTGTCGGCCACGGGGGCGCCGAGCGCGGGTTCGTCCAGATTGAGCGCGGGCGTGAACCGGAACACGTTGACAACCCGCAAGGCTGCTTCGTCGAGCGAAGCGTGACCCGACGTCCGGGCGACGAGGGTCCTTTGCACTTCGCCATCCTCGTCGATGAAGAAGTGCACGTTCACCGTTCCTCCGATGCCCGCGTCGCGCAGGATCGGAGGGTACTCCCTTTCGAAGGCTCGCCCGACCCGTTCGTTCACCAGGTCGGGGCGCACCGTCCAACCTTCTCGTCGCAATTCGAACGTGATTGGAATGGCAATCCAGACGGGCACGACTTCGTCCCCGTTAAGCGCCGGGGTGAACCGGAAAACGCGGGCAACCCGGAGGGCCGCCGAGTCGAGGGCTTCGTGCCCGGAGGACTGGGCCACCAGGACCCTCTGCACTACGCCGTCGGTGTCGATGAAGAAGCGCACGTTGATCGTCCCTTCGATTCCCGCATCTCTGAGAATCGGAGGATACTCTCTCGCCAGGGCCTGCTGTACGTCACGCGCGTTCACCAGATCGGGACGTACCGTGTATGGGGTGGCGGTCGGCGTGTCGGCCACGGGCGCTTCCTGCCGGGCACCGGCGTCCGCAGGACGTGCGATGGAGTCGCGGGCCTGCTCGCGGCGGATCTCCTGGATGGTCTCGCTCACCCGTTCCCTCATTTCCCGGAGCGTGTCAGAACCAAGGCGATCCAGCATGTCCAGCATCCTCTGGGCAGCCTCCATTCGCGCCTCCAGAACAGCCGGATCGGCGGGACGACTCTCGGCCGCTTCATCGACCGTGCCGAACGTTATCGGGATGACGATCCAGGCAGGGACGGGTTCGCCGAGATTGCGGGCCGCACTGAACCGGAAGGTGCGAGCCACCCGCACGGCAGCGGAGTCGAACTCTTCATGACCCGAAGGCGCGGCTACGAGCGTCCGTTGCACCTCGCCCTCGGCATCGATATAGAAGTGCACCAGGACCCTCCCCCCGATCCCCGCTTCCCTTAACACCGGAGGATACTCCTCTTCCAGGGCCTGCTGGACCTCCTCCTCGTTCAGGAGTTCGGGACGTTCCGTGAAGGGCGTGAAGGTCGGTTCCGCCACGAGGTCGACCAGTTCGCCTTCCACGGGTCCTCCCTCGCCGCGGATCCGTGGCAGCAGCAAGGCCAGGGCCACGAGCGCGGTCACGCCCAGGGCGAGGAGCGTGATCTTGACGCGACGCGCGCGCGGCGTCCCCTGCACCAAGCCCCGGATGCGTCGCTCCAGCTGCGAGCGACCCTCCGCGAGCGACAGGATCGCTAGCCGATGCAACCCGCTTCGGCCGGCGCCGACGCGCAGCAGCAGGTCTCCATAGGCACGGCGGTGTCCGGGCATCCGGCGCATGACCCTGCGATCGCAATCCAGTTCGATGGCGAGCCCCAAGCGGTGGCGCTGCAGCCAGAGAGCCGGATTCCAGGGGAAGACGAGCACCGGCAGGGTCATGAGAAAGCGGAGCAGCGCGTCGCCGGCGCGGATGTGTTCGTCTTCGTGGGCGAGAATCAGTTCGCGTTCCCGTCGGCCCGCCCCCTGCACCCAAGCGGGCAGCACGACGCGGGGACGGAGGAGACCGACGACGGTGGGGCCGGTGTTTCGTGACCATAGCACCGAGCGGTTCTCAAGCGACCCCTGCCGCCACGACTTGCTCTCGCGCAGGAGCCGGACGATGGCCAGGAGCACGGTCACCCCCAGCAGGGAGGACAGCGCGGCCCAGCCCAGAACCAGCGCGTCGTCGAGAGAGTGGAGCATGGAATCGCGGGCAACCGTCACGGCGAGCGGTTCCAGCAGCACCGGTTCGCCCATCGGCGCCGCGACCGCTGGGCCGGAGCGTCCGCCGAGAATCCTGAGCAGCGGTAGTGTGACGGTCGCCGCTCCCGCTACGATCCAGACCCATCGAGTGGGGCGGCGGCCGAGCGCAAGAAGCCTCTCCGCGGCCATCCCCGCAACCAGGAAAAGCAGGCCGATTCCGGCCGACCACAGCATCCATGCGCCAATCATGGTTGCTCCTCCTTCTCGAGACGCTCGTCAAGCAGCTTGCGCAAGCGCCTGATGGTCTTCGCGGACAGGCGTTCGTCGGCGACCAGATTGGCCACGAGCATCTCCGTGGAACCGGAATAAACCTTGTCCCGGAGCCGGTCGAGCACTGAGCGGCCGGCCTCCTGGCGCGCGAGCAGCGGATAGTAGCGGTGGGCGCGGCCTTCCCTCTCATGGCCGACGAGACCCTTCGACTCCAGGATGCGCAGGACCGTGAGCACGGTGGTGTAGGCCAGATCGTCGTCCAGCCGGGCGCTGACCTCGGCCACGGTGGCGGAACCCAGGTCCCACAGAACCGACATGACGTCCATTTCGCGGGCGGTGAGCGCGGTCACGGGTTCCTCCTCGGCTTTTCGGACACTTACTATTGATATAGTAGCATACTGCGGAGCAGGATCCGAGTTGTCAACTACAGACTTAGTAGAGCTTGGTTGGCCCCGCTCCCCTCCCGGCTTGGGTCGTTCGCCCCGCTCAGCCCGGGAGACCTGTCTTTCGACGGCGCCCGCAGGCTCAGGAGAACCGCCTCCTCACCCCACGAAGAACCGGGCCGCGGGGGCGATCACCACCGCGGCCCGGCTTTCTCCTGTTCCCTCCGATTCAGCTGATCGGCGGGACGTTGGGGTTGCGGTCGCGCTCCGACTCGGGAATGTCGAAGCAGTACGACCTGGGATTGCGCGTGAACATGGTGGTGCGGGAGCCCGGCGCGAAGGCGTTGCTCTCCCAGTCCGGCGTGTCCAGATCTCCCGGGGTGTTGGTCGCGGCCCAGCGGCGCTCGTCACCGAGCCGTCGCCCCTCGAGCCAGAGCTCGATGTAGCGCTCGCGCTTCAGAAAGGTCCACGCCTCCTCCAGGCTCATCGCCACCCAGGGATCGAGCGGCTCGCCGGTGGTATCGCTGATGTTTCGCGTACGCACCCGGTTGATGATGGTCATGGCGGCCTGCCAGTTGCCTGCGTTCAGCGCCGCCTCCGCTTCCAGCAGCCGCATCTCCCAGCCGCTGACGATGCGCTGGTCGTCGTTGCGGCTGTTGTACTTGGCCTGGTTCTTCCACTCCACCTGGCCGTAGGTGTCGAGGCTCGCGGTGGCGTAGGGAATGTTGGCGTCCTCGAACCAGGGCGTCCTGGGGTCTCCCGTCTCCGTGTAGTAGTTCTCGACGAAGGTGTAGATGATGGAGTAGGATCCCGCCGGCTGCCGCGCGTTGGCCTCGAAGATGGTGTTGTAGTACGGCTGCAACTCGTCGTCGTAGTTGATCCAGAAGACGAAGTCGTCCGGGACCGTGGCGGCATCCGACGCGGCCGCGCTCCAGTCTCCCATCCAGGCGTGGGCGGCTGCGCGGCCGCCCCGCGCCGCGTGGGTTTCCTCCGGGGTCGAAGCGAACCCCAGGGCGGCCGTAAAGCTGTCGATGGCGCGGTTGAAGTTCCCGGTCGATCCCTGTTCATAAGATCCGGGCGTGGTATCGTCCGGATCGGTGGGACCGAGCACGGCATCACACCACCACTCGCCCATGGTGCGGTAGGCGAAGGCGTTCCACAGGTATGCCTGGTACAGCATGTTGCTGGGCGCGTCGACCTCGGTAAAGCGCTTGATCGCCGTCTCGGTGATGAAGCGGGCCTGCACTCCGTCGTTCCAGCGATTGGAAAAACTTCCGGGCAGGATGTGCCCGGACTGGGTGATGGGATCGTGACCCATGAACCCGGTCTGCCCGCCCGGGAAGAGCTCGCGCGCGAGGATGGCGTGGGTGTAGGAGCCGTAGGTGAGCAGCTCGGCCAGACGGCGCACGCCGCCGTTGACAAGCCCCTGCTGGGACGCGGGCTGGGCCAGGAACTCGTCCTGGATGGGACCGGGATTGGTGACCTCGCAGCCGGAGGCGGCCAATCCCGCGGTCGCGGCAATGAGAAATACGCGGGTCAGGCGGATTCCGTAGTTGCTTCCTCTGTTCTTTGTCATCGTTCAGCCCTCCCCTAGAAGGTGACCCGCATGGACATGCGGAACGTGACCGGGGACGGCACCCGCTCGGTCTGGTTGCCGATTCCGTCGTCGAGAGCCGGCGTGTTGCCGAGTGACTCCGGGTCGTACCAGGGAATCTCGCGGTACCAGTCGTAGAAGTTGCTGAGGGTGGCGGTGAACGTGGCGTTCGAGACCCGTTCCGGGAACACGGCGTCCACGGGCACGGTCAGACTGACGTTACGAAGCTTGAAGTAATCCGAATCGAACCAGTAGTCGCGCGCGAACCCCGGGGTGCAGCGCTCGCGCCATATGGCGGGCGTCTCGGGCTTCAGCTCGATGGAAGTCTTGGGAGTGACGTACCAGGGGAAGCACAGCGGGGAGCGCACGGAACGGCTGATGGAGATCTCGTTGATGTACGCCACGTGTCCGCCCATGTACTCTCCGCGCGCGGAGAGCAGGACGTTGCCCGGCAGGCGCACGGCCAGGGACGGCGTGATGGTGTGGGTGGGCAGCTGGGGCCCGATGATCACGTTCTCCCCGGTCCTGCCGGGCGCCGCCGGAGTGTCCGGATTGTCGGCAAACTGCGGGTCGGCGATCTCGTCCCGATTGATGACCCGGCGTCCCACCTCCACGGGCAGCGCCTGTCCCTCGATGATCCGTCCGTTGAGGTCCCAGAACGGAGCGATGCACTCCGCGTCGGGATCGCGCGCGAGCACCACATCGCTCGGCTCGGTCTCGCCCTTGCACAAGCTCATCACCTCTGAATTGTAGGTGCTGACCCCCAGCCCCGCGTCTACGCTGAAGTTGGTACTCTGGAACAGCCTCACGTCGAGCTGGAGTTCGATCCCGTTGGCGCCGACCGTCCCCACGTTCTGGAGCTGGCTCCGCGTGAACCCCTGCGAGGGAACGGCGCTGACGAACATGAGTGCGTCGGTGGTTTGCTGGTCGAAATAGGTGAAGGTGGACGTAAGCCGGTCGTCGAGCCACGAGGCGTCGAAGCCGAACTCCCACTCTCTGGACACCTCCGGTCCGAGATCGGGATTCCCAAGGTTGGCGGGCGTGAAGGCGGGTGTGCCCGCGTAGCCCGCGGGATCCCAGGTCCTTACCGCGTCGAAGGCGCCCGGAGCCCGGCCGGACTGGCCGTAGGCCGCGCGCAGCTTGATGGAACCGAAGCCGGGATCCCAGAAATCCTCGTCGCTGATCACCCAGGTGCCGCTCACCTTGGGGTAGACCTGGAGTCCGAAGCCCGAACCGAAGGCGCTGTTGCCGTCGACCCGGATCCCGCCGGTGACGAAGTACTTGTTGCTGAAATCGAAGACGTTCTGGAAGAAGAACCCCGCGTTCCAGACTTTCTCGCGATCCTCCTCGGCCACCTTGATGGCCGCGGAGCTCACCGTGGGCTCGGCTGCGCCGGGGAAGTCCTCGCCCAACAGGCGTAGTCGCACCTGCGAGTCGCCGATCGACTGGCCGCCCCACGAGAAGTTGGAGTTGATGGTGGACGTGATCGGCAGGTTGTACGTCCCCACGTAGTCGAAGGTGAGCACCCGTCTCTGGAAGGTATCGTTGGTGCGTGAACCCAGCGGCTTGAGGAAGAAGCCGAAGTTGCGCTGGTTCTCACCCTCCTGGTTGGAGTAGTCGTAGCCGAAGGTGAAGCGGTTGGTGAGCCGCGCCTGAGGCGTGTAGGTCAGCGTGATTCCGGAGTTGAGGCGCTCGTTGCGCTGGTCGAACTCGTATTCCAGAAGCTTGCCGATCTCGCGCGGATCGGCCGAGCCCACGTAGTTGCGCTCCTGGCGGAAGGCGTTGAGCTGGATGCCCTCGGCGTTGTTGCCCGACGGAGTCCCGCTCAACCACTGGCTGGTATAGCCCGTGTTCCACTGGATCTGGAGATCCTCGACCGGCGTCATCGTGAAGTTGCCGCGGAAGTTGTACTTCTCCAGCTCGTCGTTGGCGAGCACGTAGCTGTCGTCCTGATACTGGCCCGAAATGAAGTACTGCAAAGCCTCGCCGCCGCCGCGAACCGAGAGCAGGTAGTTCTGGAACCACACCGACCCGGGGAAGCTGCACGGGCCACTGGCGCTCGAGTTCACACCTTTCCAGCGGTCGTCGTCGGTGACGCAGTCCGTGGAATACTGGCCGCCCTCGTACCCGCCACCCCACCAGGCGTCGCGCATGTAGTGTTCCATCTGGATGAAGTCGCCGCCGGGCGCACCGAACGGCTGCATCCATCCCGTGCCCTGCTGGATCTCCGCGGTCCACACCGGCGCGCCGGCGGAGCCGCGCTTGGTGAAGACCTGGATGACGCCGGCCGAGGCTTCGGTGCCGTACAGAGTGGTCGCGGCAGAGCCCTTGATGACCTCGATGCGCTCGATGTCGTTGGGGTTGATCATGTCGAGCGGGGTCACCGTGATGAGCGAGGGACGGCCCAATCCGGTTCCCGGGGTCGCGACCACGGGGAAGGCGTCGTCCATGATCCTCACGCCGTCCACATAGATGATGGGCTGGTTCGACATGGCCACGCTGGAGTTGCCGCGCAGGCGGATTTGTTTGCCCTGCGCGGGCTCGCTGCTTCCGCCGATCACCTGTATGCCGGGCGCGGCCGCCTGCAGCAGGTCGGACACGTTGGCCTCGCGCTCGGGGATGTCGGTGAGGTTGATCTGGGCGATGGCGTTGCCGATCTCGCGTCGGCGCGCGGCCCCCGCCGCCCCGGTCACGACGATCTCGTCGAGTCCCAGCGCCTCCGTCGTCATGGCGAAGTCCAGGGTCGCCGTCCCGTCGACCGGCACGTCCACGGACTCGGTGACGGTCTGGAAGCCGATGCGTTCCGCGCGGAGTTCGTACGAACCCGGAGGTACGTTGAGGATGAGGTAGCGACCGCTCGAACGGGTCAGCGTCCCCAGCGTGGTGCCGACGATGTAGACCTGGACCTCGCCAATGGGACCGCCCGACTGCGCGTCACTCACCAGGCCGGTGATGCGGCCGTTCTGCGCGTGCGCAGGCGCGGCCGCAAGGACCGACAGGCTTGCGACAATCAGAACGGCCAGTCCTCCTCCCAATCGACCAGGCCCGCGGGGTCTGTGTGGAAAGAACAGGGACAATCGGGACATGGAGCCCTCCTTCGGCGACGCAAGTCACCGGCGTTGCGCCCGGTGCGCCGAGAAACAGACTCCTGCCAAAAGCCCCTGGGACAAGCTCCCAGACCGCGCGTTGACCGAACTGCCGTCCCAAACGACGCTGGTGCTGGTGAATAGAGGGGTCGAACCGCAAACGTGTAGAATTGGCCGTGAGTGGGGGTCACGCAAGCAGCGGGCGAGCGGCAGGTCGGAGCCGGAGCCGGCGTCGAGGCATCGTCGGGCTTGCGCGCGTCTGCGGCAGCGCGATAATCGTCAATCGAACGCCCATCGATTTGCGGGGGACACGGCGTCTCGCTCAAGCCCGTCGTCGCCCGGCCGGGAGGCGCCATGCGAGGGACGACCGCGAGGCTCATCATCTGCTCTGCCGCTACCCTGTTCCTGTCTTCGGCGTGCTACCGCTACGTGCCCATCGAGACGGCCGCGGCGGCGCCCGGGGAACCGGTGAGGGTCTACGTGACCGAGGCAGGCGCGGAGGGCTTTCGGGAGGTCTACGAGGTGAATGAGGCATTGACCCGTCTCCGCGGCACCGTCATGGGGCGGGACGGTGGCGATCTCCTGCTCGCCGTGGAAGTCGCGCAAAGACAGGTGGGCTTCCAGGCCATCGGCCTCGAGCAGACGCTGCGCATCCCCGAGGGCGAGATCCTGGCGACGGAACGCCGTTCTCTCAACGGACTCGCCACCTCCGCCTTCGTAGGCGTCGTCGCCGGTGGAGTGGCAGCGATCCTCAGCTTCATTCTGGAGTCCGAGGGCGAGCCCCTGCCTCCGGAGCCGGACGTGGACCTGATGGTGCCTCTGATCTCTGTGCCCGTGGGACGGTAGGCTGAAGCGGGCAAGTCTGCCAAAATGGCAGACCCCGGCGCGCGCGCCCGAACGCTACCGCCGCTCGGCGCTGCAGTCAGTGAGGTTGACGCAGGTCACTTCATAGAGATGCCGCTGGCCAGGAGGCAGGGCCAGCACGCTGGCGGCCGCGACCGCGTCCCGGATGTCCACCGGCTGACCCGGCCGGAAGGTGATGGTGGCGCGCCAGCGCTGTGCGCCGCCGTCCGCGTAGGACTCGACACGCGCGTCGATCGCCCATGGGACCTCGGAGAAGGCCCGGTTCAGATCCGACAGATCGGTGGCCCCCCGCGGCCCGGTCGCCAGCGGAAGCCACACCGTCTCCACCGAGAAGGGATGGTTCTCGCGCCAGCGGTTGAGGGCCTCGTTCACCTGCTCGTGGTTCGTCCCCGTGTTCAGGAGATGCTGGGCGTAGGACTGGAGCAGCAGATCGTTGTGCTTGACGTCCGAGGCGAGCGCCTCCTCCAGGTGCGCGAGAAAGGTCTCGTCGTCCCCTTGCTGCAGCGCCTGCACCGCCTCCAGGAAGTCCGTGTCAGGGTCTCCGGGGTTGATGGCCGAGACGACATCGGTCATCTCCCCCCACTTCTCGTTCAGAAAATCGATCGGCTCCTGTCCGCGCGACACCAGGTACTCCCGCGCGCCCACGATGATGGCGATCGTGTAGATGCCGATCAGCATGCGATAGCGCCGGTACCAGTCGGCCACTAGAGCCCCCGCTGGGTCTGCTTGTCGCGCACCTTCCAGATGAACGAGTCGAGGTAGTAGTGCATGAGCCCGTAGGCGTAGACCATCATCTGCGAGAAGAGGGCGTAGCCGCTCGAGTAGTCGAGCGCCGGGATCCCGAACTCGGGCAGCGCGGGATAGGGGGCGAAGTTCACCACCCCGAACCCGAACTCGTCCAGGGGACGGTTGATGAGCAACTGGAAGAGGACGGCGTAGGCCGCCCCGCCCACCAGGAACCAGCGCAGCCTGCCCTTGCCGGTCACCCGCGACCAGAAACCGGGTCTGGAGGTCCCCTTGCTGGCGGTACGGCGCATGTAGGAATACACCATGACGATGTACTGGACGCCGTGCATGAGGCGGTGCGCGACCGCGTAGAGCAGGATCGAGGTGGTCTGCCAGGCCACGAAGTACCAGAGGAAGTAGCTGGCCCCGATGAACAGGTACTTGATGGGGTTGATGGTTCCGCCCGCGGCCGCGATCTGCCGCAGGTGCAGCGCGTAGACGATCAGATATCCCACCAGCACGATCTGGCTGACCGTCAGCAACCCGTCCACGAAGCCCGCCGACACCGGCACGTGCATGCGGTGCAGCTCCCGGATCCACAGGAAGCGGAACATGGGTGCGCTGATGAACATGTAGCCGTACAGCACGCAGTGCAGGCCGAGGTCGAAGCGGCGCGTCGAGGGCAGCCCGGCGCCCGCCTTGAAGTCGTAGATGCGGGCGAGCCCGTGCTGCTGCATGAGGCTGTGCTGATGGTCCCAGGCGGTCACCAGCAGCAGCAGGGTGATGGGCGCGAACTGCAGGCCCAGGACGGTGAAGCCCACGATGACGATCGGGCCGGCGATCAGGCGGTTCCTGAAGCGCTCCCAGATGTCGGGCATCCCGTAGGAGCGCACCCATCCGGCGTAGTGGTGGGGGATGGTGATCCACAGATTGATGGACGCCACCGCCACGTACGGGAGCCAGGCCTGGAAGCCCAGCGCGAGCGCGACGGCGAAGAAGGGCAGCCCGAGGAACCAGACCATGTCCGCTCGGCGATTCAGGATGTAGCCCGTCTTGAACATGCCGCCAGGTTGCAGGTTACGATGTTCCGGTGGGCCCGTGGTACCCATCATCCCACATTGGACGGTAGGACCGGGGGTGCCGGGAAAGCAACATTCGGATTCCCTCTGACGTCGAGCGCGAGCACGTGACCGGGAACCATTGACTGATGTGTGGTCGCTTCAGCCAGAAGCTGTCGCCCCGGGAGGTTTACGACCTCTACGGGATGACCGAGCCTCCGCCCTCGTTTGCTCGGGAGCCCCGCTACAACGGCGCTCCGACGCAGGATTTTGCGGTCTGCCGCGTCGATGACGGCGGGCGCCGGCACATCGCGGAGCTCCGCTGGGGTCTCGTCCCCTCGTGGTGGAAGGACGCCGGCGCGGGGCCGCCGCTGATTAACGCGCGCACCGAGACGATTCGCGAGAGGCGGATGTTCGCGGACGCCTTCCGCGAGCGGCGTTGCCTCGTTCCCGCCAGCGGCTGGTTCGAGTGGCAGGGGCCCGGGCGAGCAAGGCAGCCATACTACCTGGCCCCCGCCGACGGATCCCCCCTTTCCCTTGCCGCGGTCTGGGAGCGCTGGGAGGCGAGGGAGCAAGTGATCGAGTCCTTCACCATCCTCACGACGCCGGCCTCGGCCGAACTTGCCGACATCCACCACCGCCAGCCCGCCATCGTGGCTCCGAAGTGGTTCGCAGAGTGGCTTGACCCTTCCACGCCCGCGCGCCAGCTTCTCGACCACTTGAGCACCGCACATTCCGGACCGTACGAACGGCGGCCCGTCAGCGCGCGAGTGAACAGCGTCCGTAACGACGACCCGGACATCCTGCGCCCCGTCGGGGAGCAGTTGCGGCTGATCTGATGAAGGAGGAATCGAGATGACTCTGGGACGCCGAACGTTTCTTTCGCGGCTGGCTTCCGCCGGGGGGCTTGCCGCGTGTGCGCCATCTCTCGCGGGCCTGGTGGCCTGCAGCAGCGAACGGCGGGGTGCGGGCGCCGATCGAAGCTCGCTTGTCATCGAGCCCTATGGCCCGCTGGTGCGCTCCCCGGACTGCCCCGAACTTGAGATCGCCGAGAACCTCCACTGCGTGCGGCTGAGTTCGGGCGGCGTGCCCTCGCCGGTGCGCGAGGGGTTCCTGGTCCCCAACGCGTTCGACGGGATGGCCGCGTTCCCGATGGCGAACGGCAACGTGCGCCTCATCCGGAATCACGAGATGACCGACCCGCCCGAGTCGGCGCGGCCGATCGGCTCGCCCGCCTACGACGACGCCGGGAGCGGGGGCACGACCTCGCTCGAGGTGCGCATCACGGGCGAGGGCGAGAACCTGGGCGTGGAGCTGGTGGACGAGTTTGCGTCGCTCGCGGGGACGCGCGTGAACTGCGCCGGCGGTCCGACCCCCTGGGGAAGCTGGCTGTCGTGCGAAGAGACCACGGAGGGGCGGGGTGATGGTTTCGAAAGGCCCCACGGGTACATCTTCGAGGTGCCCGTCGACGCCACCGGCCCCGTCGATCCGGTGCCGCTCACGGCCATGGGCCGCTTCGTGCACGAAGCGGTGGCGGTCGATCCGGAGACCGGCATCGTGTACGAGACGGAGGACACCTGGTACGTGCCCATCGTCCCCAGCCGGCCCGGCGCCGGGCTCTATCGGTTCATCCCCCGCGAGCCCGGGGTGCTTGCCGCTGGAGGGAGACTGCAGATGATGGCGGTCACCGGGGAGCCCGGCTACCTGACGGCCCGCAACCAGACTCCGGGTGCGGTGCTGCCCGCCCACTGGGTCGACATCGACGACCCGGATCCCGAAGACGCCGGAAGCGACGAGCTGGCGGTGTTCCGACAGGGGCTGGCGAAGGGAGGAGCCCGCTTCGCCCGCCTGGAGGGGGCCTTCCATGGCGACGGCGGCATCTACGTGGTCTCCACCAACGGCGGCGACGCAACCTCCGGGCAGGTGTTCCACTACAGGCCGGTCTCCGCCGACCAGGGCGAGCTGACGCTCGTGTTCGAGTCGCCCGCGCCGGAGGTGCTGGACAGTCCGGACAACATCGTGCTCAGCCCGCGCGGCGGGCTGGTCATGTGCGAGGACGGGAGCGGCGAGCAGCACGTGCGCGCGCTGGACCGGGAGGGCAGGATCGTCAACCTGGCACGCGCGCCGCTGGGGCCGGAGGGAGGCACGGCCGGCGAGTTCGCGGGCTCCTGCTTCAGCCCGGACGGGCGCGTGCTCTTCTTCAACCAGCAGGGCGGGCGGCGGGCGGGCAGCACCCGATCGAGCGCCACCTACGCGATGTGGGGACCGTGGGAAGACGGACCCGTTTGAGCGGCGCCCCGGTGTTCGGTGCGCTGGCGATTGCGGCCGCATGGGCCATCAGCCCCGCTGACGGGCAGGCCCAGTCCGCCGAACACGGGCCCCTCGTGCTCGAGTTGCCCGCCAGCACCCGCGGGCTGGCGCTGGGCGGCGCCTTCTACACGGTGGGCAACGACAGCGACGCCGTGTTCCACAACCCGGCCCTGATCGGGGGCAACGGCATCATCGGCGGGGCGATGCAGCGCTTCGGGACCGCGAGCCTGCTCGCCACGGTGTCCGGCGCGGCCGAGTGGTCTTCCGCCAACGTGGCCGTGGGGGTTCAGACGCTGAGCTATGGAGTACCGGACCGGGGAGCGGCCGTCCTGTCCCATGACGCGCGGTCGCTCTTCACCAACTGGAAGACGGGAACGGCGGAAGTCGCCGTCTCGGTGGGGTATGCGCGGGAGGTGCGGGGCATACGGGCGGGCATCGCCGGCAAGCTGGTGGACCAGCGCCTCGGCAGCCACCATGACGCCACCGGGGCCGTCGACCTGGGGGTGGCGGTGGGGGCCGGGCGCGCGCGGCTGGGGCTTGCCGTGCAGAACCTGGGGCCGGGGCTCACGCTGGGCGAGGTCGAGGTCCCGCTGCCCTGGCGGGTCACCGCGGGCGGGTCGACCCCGGCCATCCCGGTGGGACCGCTCGATCTGGGGTGGACCGCGGCGGTTTCCCGCGAGGCGGATGGCGCGGTCGTTCCGGGCGCGGGGATGGAGATCGCGTATTGGCCCGTGCGCGGACGGACCTTCACGGCCCGCTTCGGCGTGCGGCGCGCACCGGACGGCTTCGGCCGCCCGGTCACCTTCGGAGGGGCGTTCAACGGCGACCGGCTCGCCATCGACTACGCCTGGCAGCGCTACGGCGGCGAGGCAGCGCACCGCTTCGGGTTGAGCTGGCGGTAGCAGGACCGCTCAGGGCACCCGCACCGCCGTATACGCCGGGTCCATGCGCGCGAATCCCACGTCGTCGAGCACCACCTCGCCCGCGACCGTCCGGTCGAAGACCAGCCCGACCTCCCTCAGTTCGTCCAGCCGCAGGGCCGGAGCCGCTTCCAGGAAGTCCGCCAGCGGAATCGAGTAGCTCTGCAGCAGCAACTCGAAGAGATTGGCGAAGCGGTCGTCCTCGAGGTCGCGGCGGCGCAGGACCCGTATCTCCAAGGGTTTGCGCACCGGCCCGTAGCGGCTTAGCGGCAGGGAGGCGATAGCCCCGCCGCCGTCCCGCGCCATGATGCTCAGGTCGGGCGACGCATCGTCGTCTTCCTCGTCCCCGGACTCGCGTCCGCCATCTCCGCGATCGCCGGATTCGCGTGCTTCCTCCCCGCTTTCGTCGCCGGCGCTCCGCGGCCCGGGTGTCGCGCGGGTGACCGACAGCGACAACTCCAATGAGGCTTCGGGCCCGAGTTCCCACTCCGCGGCGAGCGTCGCGGGGAGTTCGATGGTGTACGCCGCGGCCGGTCCCAGAGTGTCCGCGCCCGCGATGCGGTTGTTCCACCCCAGCCACACGGCCTGGTTGTCCTGTGAGGCCGAGGTTTCCGGCCGGTTGCTGGAACGCAGCCCGATGCGGCCCTCCCGCCAGGTCGACAGGCTGTCGCCTCGCATGCGAACACCGGGGTGGGTTCCCGAGGTGACGTCGATATCCTCCTCGAAATCGGCCAGCGTGCGAAAGCCCTCGGTCTGGAAACGGGTCACGTACATGGTTTTCGGCAGCCAGCCGCCGATCACCCGGTGATCGCGAAACATCGGCAGATAGCGGCGGTCGTCCCGAAGCGTGGTCTCGAGGAAGGCGGAGATGTAGATCTCGGCGAAGCGGCGCTGGTCCTCGCCGGGCATGAGCGCGCGCAGGTCCAGTATGCGTCCGCTGCGCGGCCCGTTGTCGTGCGCGCCCCACACCGTGTTCCACTGCCCGTGGTTGGCGCGGTAGACCCAGACGGCGGTCTTGAGGCGCGGCTGGTCATCGGTGAATCTGACGCGCTTGTACAGGCGCAGGCCGTGAAAGCTGGTCACGTCGCCGTCGTGCGACCCGTGGAAGACCATGTAGTTCACGTTCTCGACCGGCACGAACCGGTTGGTGGGCAGGTACTGTCCGTCCACCGGGGCGATGGCGATGATCGCGCGGATGTCGTAGTCGAAGTCGAACTCGAGGGAGGCGTCGTCCGGGTAGCGCTCGAGCCGGTTGAAGGCCGCGGCGTGCCCCACCGCTTCCCCGCCTCGGGAATGCCCGATGAGGGCGATGCGTTCCATGTCGACGCGCCCGCGGAAGAGGTTGTCCTCGTCCTCGTTGAACCCCTTCCACACGCCGACGTGCTGGAGCAGGAACCAGCCCCGGGCGTCGTTCTCGCCCCGGATGCCGCCGTTGATGAAGTTCATGTCCACGGAGGCCAGGATGTACCCGCGGCTGGCCAGCAGCTCTCCCAGATAGTCGTAGCCGGGATCCGAGAAGTCGCGCATGTTGTGGTTGCCGTGCACCACCAGCACCAGCGGGAAGGGTCCGTCGCCGACCGGATACCAGACGCGCGCGTTCAGCGGGAAGCGGTCCGGCTCGAAGCCCCAGTAGCTGTTGCGGCTCTCCGCCGACGAACCGAGATCGACCAGCTTCGAGGCGTCGACGGGCTCGGTGAGGTAGGTGACAGAATCGCGGTATTCGGGCCGGTTCCTGTCGGAGCCGCTGCCGTAGTAGAGGGTGCGCACTTCGTGGGGGCCGCGCTGCCCGGGATCGGGCGCCTCCAGAAGCTGGCGCGCGAGGACGTCATCGGCGTCGCTGGGAGCCAGTTCCAGTGGTCCCCGGCAACCCGCAAACGGAATGAGCGCGAGGATCCCGACCCAACTTATGGCAGTCCGCAGGTAGCCGGATGGTTGCAAGACCTTTCTCCTCCACGCAAAATGCGCTAGCGGCGGCGCGTTGCTCGGCGGTGGCCCGGACGGAGCCCGGGCGCAGCATTCTAGGTGTCCCCGGCCACCTCGATCAAGCAGCCCGCCGAGGCGGACCCATTCAGGAACCTTCCGCCGGATGAAGCGATAGGAGCGTTCCGTGCTTGCGCCGGCAAAGGCGCGAGGGCAGCTCTCAAACCTGGGGTGTGACGTGAGCCGAGAGCGACGCTGGCAGCAGATGGGAGGCGGGTGGAGGCGGGGAGCGGTTGGCATCGCGCTCGCGGCAGGGGGCATTTCGGCCGCTGCGTTCCTCGTCGACGAACCCTCGTTGGGGTCCACCAGGGACGTCCTCCCCACACCGACCGGACTTGCCTCCGACGCACCCGCCCCGATCCCGGGTGCGCCTCCCGGGCTCCCGCTCCCGGAGGAGGCTCAGCAGGGACGCCCCCTGCCCATGCACGAGTTCTACTTCACGCGTGCGGCTTACAGTGGCGGCGGCGGAGGCTTCCGGCGCTGGCGGCGGCAGTCGTGGGCGACGGATTATCCCAAGTCGGACCGCCAGTTCCTGATCGTGGCGGAGCGCCTCACCGGGCTGGACATGTTCATGGAGGCACATCCCCGGGAACTCACCGACGAGCACCTCAACCGCTTCCCCTTCCTCTACGCTCTGGAGGTCGGATACATGTCGATGACCCCGGAGGAAGCCACGGCCCTGAGGGACTACCTCCTGCGGGGCGGCTTCCTGGTGGTGGACGACTTCTGGGGCACGTACGAGTGGGAGATCTTCGAGTACGAGATGCAGAAGGTCCTCCCCGAATACCCGATCGTCGACATTCCGCTCGAGCACGAGATCTTCCACACCTTCTACGACATCGACGAGATCATCCAGGTACCGAACGTCAACAACGGCAGGAGCGGATGGCGCACCCACGAACGGGACGGCTACGAGCCCTTCGTGAAAGGCATCTTCGACGAAGAGGGCCGGCTGATGGTGATCATCAACTGGAACACCGATCTGGGTGATGCCTGGGAGTGGGCGGAAGACCCCTACTATCCGCTCAGGTACTCGACCTATGCCATCCAGATGGGCGTCAACTTCATCATCTACGCCATGAGCCACTGACCGGATCCCGGACGTGCTGACCAGCCTCTTCGAGTTCCTCTTCAAGTACCGCCCGGTCGTCTTCCAGGAGGGCGACTTCTCGCTGGGGGTGGCGGGCGCCGTCGCAACCGGCGCGGTGGTGGCGGGCCTTATCGCCGGGTTCGCGCTTCTGACCTACCTCGGCGTGCGCGGCAAGACCCGGCCGCTGGATCGCCTGGTCCTCGGGGGACTCCGCTTCGCGGGACTGTTGGTGCTCTCCTTCTGTCTGCTGCGCCCGGCCCTGGTGGTCTCGACGGTGGTGCCGCAGCAGAACTTCGTGGGCGTGCTTCTCGATGATTCGCGCAGCATGGAGATCCAGGACTTCGACGGACGCTCCCGCGGCTCCTTCGTGCAGGAGACCTTCGGCGCGCCGGATTCCCCGGTCCTCTCCGCCCTGTCAGACCGCTTTGCGGTGCGCTACTTCCGCTTCTCGTCGCGCACGGACCGCATCGAGGACTTCTCCGAGATGAGCTTCATGGGAAGCCGCACGCGCCTGGGGCCGGCGCTCGAGCGCGCCCGCTCCGAACTGGCCTCGGTGCCGCTTTCGGGCCTGGTCCTGGTCACCGACGGAGCCGACAACTCGGGCGAGGAGCTCACCGAGGCGCTCATGCCGCTGCAGGCGCAGGGCATTCCGGTTTACACCGTGGGCGTGGGCGAAGAGAGCTTCCAGCGGGACATCCAGGTCAGCCGCGCCGACCCGCCCAGGACCGTGCTCACGGGTTCCTCGGTGGTGGTCGATGTCGTGGTCACCCACATGGGCTACGAGGGCGAGACCGTGTCCCTGATCGTCGAGGACGAGGGACAGATCGTCAGCACCGAGGAGGTCGAGCTGCCGGATGAAGGGCAGCCGGTCACGGTTCCGGTTCGCTTCACCGCTTCCACGCCGGGCGCGCGCGCCTACACCTTCCGCATTCCCGTGGCCGTGGACGAGCAGGTCACGCAGAACAACAGCCAGACCGCGCTGGTGAGCGTCGAGGACCGGCGCGAGAAGATTCTCTACTTCGAGGGCGAGCCGCGCTACGAGGTGGGCTTCCTGGGCCGGGCGGTGGCGGACGACGACAACCTGCAGCTGGTGGTGCTGCAGCGCACCGCCGAGAACAAGTTCCTGCGCCTGAACGTCGACGACGGAGAAGAACTGCAGGGCGGGTTCCCCGATACCCGGGCGGAGCTGTACGCCTACCGCAGCCTGATTCTGGGGACGGTGGAAGCCAGCTTCTTCACCGGCGACCAACTGCAGATGATCGCCGACTTCGTCGACAAGCGGGGCGGCAGCCTGCTCGCGCTGGGCGGACGCAACTCCTTCGCCCGCGGCGGCTACGCGGGCACGCCGGTCGCGGACGTGCTTCCGGTAGTGTTTTCCGACGCAGACGCGCGTCCCGACGGCTATCACAACTTCGTCAGGATCGAGCCCACCCAGGCGGGGCTCGGCGTCCCGGCGCTCCAGCTGGCCGGCACCGAGGAGGAATCCGGGGCGCGCTGGGCGGAGCTGCCCCATCTCCTCACCTACAATCCGCTGCACCGGATAAAGCCGGGCGCGACGGCTCTGCTCCGGGGCGTTGCAGATGATCTGCAGGAAGACCATGTGGCGCTCGCCTTCCAGCGCTACGGCGCGGGAAAGAGCCTGAGCCTGGCCGTCCAGGACACCTGGATCTGGCAGATGCAGCTTCCGCTCGAGGACGAAACCCACGAGACCTTCTGGCGGCAGATGCTGCGCTGGCTGGTGGATGGCGTCCCCGACCAGGTGACCGGCCAGGTGCCGCGCGACCGCGCCGAGCCCGGGGAGAGCGTGGCTCTCACGGCGATCGTGAACGACTCCAGCTACTTCGGCATGAGCAACAGCGTCGTGGAGGCCACGGTGACCACCCCGCTGGGCGAGGAGGTGGAGCTGGGCATGGACTGGGCAGTCGACAGCGACGCCGGGGAGTACGAGGGCGACTTTACGCCTTCGGAGGAGGGGCTCCACACGCTGACCGTGCGCGCCTACGACGGAGACGACCTGATCGGCGTGGACGAGGCGTACTTCCAGGTGGCGCCCCAGCGGAGCGAGTACTTCGACGCGGGGGCGCGCACGCCGCTGCTCGAGCGCATCGCCGACGAGACCGGCGGGATTTCCTACACGCCGGAGACGGTCGCGACGCTCCCGGAGGACATTCGCGTGACCGGCGCCGGGGTCACGCTGGTGGAGGAGATGGACCTGTGGGACATGCCGATCCTGCTCCTCCTTCTGCTCGTGCTGATCCTGGGCGAGTGGGGCTACCGCCGGGTGCGGGGGCTGGTGTGAGGGGTTTTCTCCGTGGCGCGGGAGTGCCGGTCATCGCCGCCGTCATGGGGTTGGCGGTCGCCGTCTCGCCCATGCGGACGAGCGCCCAGCAGACGCACCTCGTGGTCGTCAGCGGGGCGAGCGGAGCCGCGGAGTTCCGCGAGCGCTTCCACCAGTGGGGGCTCACGGTGGTGCAGGCGGCGGTGGACAGACACGGGCTCGATCCGGCGGACGTGATCTGGCTCGCCGAGCGGCCCGAGATGGATCCGCTCATCGACGGGCCGTCCCGGCGCGAGAACATCGAGACCGCCCTCGGGGAGCTGAGCGAGCGGGCGGGCCCGAACGATGCCGTGATGATCGTCCTGATCGGACACGGCACCTCCAGCGGAGGCGAATCTCGCTTCAACGTCCCCGGGCGGGATCTGAGCGCCACCGACTTCGCCTTTCTGGTGGAGCGGTTCGGGGCCCGCAACGTCGTGTTCGTCAACACGGCCAGCGCTTCGGGCGCCTTCATATCGGAGATATCCGGTCCGAACCGGACGGTGATTACGGCGACCCGCTCTCCCCGGGAGGGCAACGCCACCCGCTTCGCCGGGTTCTTCGCCGACGCCTTCGCGGGCGAGGTGGCCGATACCGACAAGGACGAGCGGGTGTCGGTGCTGGAGGCCTTCGCCTACGCCCGCAGGGAGGTCGAGCGCAGCTTCGAGGAAGAGGGCCTGCTCGCCACGGAGCACGCCCTGCTCGACGACAACGGGGACGGAGTGGGGAGCGGCTTCGAGGAAGAGGACGATCTGGACGGCGCCCTGGCGCGCACCGTGTTCCTCTCCCGTGGCGGGGGGCGGGTGACGGACGCCGAGATTGCGGCGGACCCCGAACTCGCTGCGCTCTACGGGCAGCGGCAGGCACTCGAGGAGCAGATCGCCGCGCTCACGGCGCTGAAGGACACCATGGACGCAGAGCAGTACGAGGCGGAGCTGGAGGGGCTGCTGGTGGAGCTGACGCTGACCACGCGGGCGATCCGGCAGAGGGAAGGGGGAGGAGGACGGTGAAGGCCGGCTTCCGGCTGCGGTCGCCGGTGCGCGCCGCGTTCCTGCTGGCAATCGCGATCGCTCCTTCCGTGGCCGCGCCGCTGGCCGCGCAGGCCGAGGCGAGCGCGCTCGCGGCGCTGGAGAGCGGGGAGTACGACGACGCCATCCGCCAGTTGCGGCGCCTCGCGCGCGGCCGTGACGCCACGGTGGCCGTCCACCGCGCGCTGGTGCGCGCCCTCGCCGAGGTGGGGCGATACGATGAGGCGGAGGCAGCGGCCCGTGACGGCCGCGACCGTCATGGTGCCGCGATCGAGAACGTGCTCGGTGAGGTGCTGGTGGAACGGGGGCGCCATCAGGAGGCGGCTGCCAGCTTCCGCGCGGCGATGGCGGAGGGCGCAAACGACGAGGTCACCGCCCGCGTGAACCTTGCGGAGCTGCAGCTGCGCACCGGCCAGCGCGACGAGGCCATGCGCGCCTTCGACGGCTTCATCGACTTCTACAACCGGACCACCTCGCTGTCGTCAGCCGAGCTCACCGCGGTGGGCATCGCCGTGCGCCACCTGGGCGTGGAGGAATCGCCACTGCTGCAGGACGCGCTACGGGCCTTCGACGAAGCCGTGGCCGCGGACCCGTCCAACCCGGGACCGCACCTGCGTACGGGACAGCTCTTCCTCGATACCTACCGGAGCCCCGACGCGCGCGAATCGTACCAGCAGGTCCTCGCCCGCAATCCCCGCCATCCGCAGGCGATCCTGGGGATGGCGCTTGCACACGAGTTCGACGGCTCGCCCGAGGCCATGGGCACGGCGCGGAGCGCCCTCGAAATCAATCCCGACCTGGTCCCGGCCCGGACATTGCTGGCGCGTCTGCATCTGCGTCTGGAGGAGTACCCGGCGGCCGAGACGGAGGCACGCGCGGCACTGGAGGTGAACCCGTCGTCGCTGGAGGCGCTCTCGGTGCTCGCGGCGACCTTCTTCCTGCGCGACCGTCACGAAGACTTCGAAGCGGTCCGCGAGCAGGTGCGCGCGCTGAACCCGCAGTACCCGGGCCTGCTGACCACAGTGGCCGACATGGCGGTGCAGACCCGCCGCTACGCCGATGCGGTCACGCTCGCCGCCGAAGCGGTGGAAATCGATCCCTACTCGTGGAAGGCACGCGGCATCCTGGGCATCAACCAGTTGCGGGTAGGCGCGATAGAGGAGGGCCAGGCCGACCTGGAGCGGGCCTTCGCGGGCGATCCCTTCAACCCGTGGTACAAGAACACCCTCGACCTGCTCGACACCTTTGAGCGCTACCGCATCACCGAGACCGAGCACTTCATCATCGCCATCGACGGTCGGGAAGCGGAGCTGCTGGCGCCGTTCGTGGCCGAGCTGGCCGAACAGACCTACCAGGCCCTGGCCGAGCGCTACCAGTACGAACCGCCCACCCCGATCCGGCTCGAGCTCTTCCCCAGCCACGCCGATTTCTCGGTGCGAACGGTGGGACTTGCCGGCCTCGGCGCGCTGGGGGTGAGCTTCGGCTCCGTGGTGGCCATGGATTCCCCGTCCGCCCGCAACCGGGGCGAGTTCAATTGGGCGTCCACCCTTTGGCACGAGATCGCACACGTCTTTCATCTCGCGCTCTCAAACCACCGCGTGCCGCGCTGGCTGGCGGAGGGTTTCGCCGTCTACGAGCAGCGCCGCGGGGCACCGTCCTGGGGACACAACCTGAACCCCGGCTTTCTGATCGCCTACAACCAGGGGCGGGTCCTGCCGGTCAGCCAACTCAACAACGGCTTCGTGCGCCCGAGCTATGGAGACCAGGTGGTCCACTCCTACTACCAGGCGTCTCTGGTATGCGAGCTGATCGCGCGCGATCACGGACCCGAGGCGCTCGTGGCCATGCTCCGCGAGTACGCGGCGGGCGCCACCACCGAGGAGGTGTTCGAACGGGTGCTGGGTACGGAGATCGAGCGCTTCGACCGGATCTTCACGGACTACTTCGAGGAACGCTTCGCCGGGGCACTGGCGGCGGTCGAGCCGCTGCCCGCGCTGGCCGAGCGAGGCTCGCGCGCCCCGGACGAGGTGCGCCGGCTGGCGGCGGCTCACCCCGACAACTTCATGGCGCAGATGGCGATGGGCGCGCAGCTCTTCGATGAGGAGAGGTTCGACGAGGCCGAGGAGTACCTGGGCCGGGCCCGCGACCTGTTCCCGGAGTACGCGGGACCGGGTAGTCCGGGCTGGCTGCTCGCGCGCATTCATATTCAGCGGGGCGACAGCGCCGGTGCGCTGCACGAACTCGAGACGCTCACCAGCATCGACGAGTCCTTCCTGGCGGCGAATCTGGAGGAGTCGCAACTCAGGGAAGCGGCCGGGGACGGCGACGGCGCCATCGAGGCTCTGCAGCGGGCCGTGAACATCTACCCGTTCGACGAGGAGACCCACGGCCGGCTGGCCGAGCTGGCCGCCGGTCGGGCGCGCCATCCCGTCGCGGTTCGCGCGCGCGAAGCTCTGGTGGCGCTCGATCCCGTGGACATGGCCGGGGCGCTCTACCAGCTGGCACTGGCGCAGTACCAGGCCGGCGACGTGGCCGGCGCCCGCCGCACGGTGCTGCGCGCGCTCGAGCGGGCGCCCAACTTCGAGGCCGCCCAGGACCTCCTCATGACCCTGCGCGGCAGCCCGGAGCCACAGCTATGGTGACGCGGGCGCTGGTGGGGATGGCGGGGGTCGCAGGGGCTGCCGCCGTGGGCGTGCTCGCGGCCGCCGGGCCACTGGAGAGCCCGCTGCAGCCGGGGCCGGCGCCCAGCCCCGTCCAGGAAGCGAACATCCCCTACGACGGCCGCTTCACCTTTGTGCGCATCCGCACCGACGTGTCCGGCGGGCGGGGCATGCCTCGCAGCTTCCTGCCGGGTGGCCGCCGGGGCTGGGGCCAGCCGCCCTGGGCCCACGACTACCCGAGGGCCGAGCGCAACCTGGCCAGGATCCTGACCGCGACCACCCTCCTGAACACCTACGAGGGCGGCAGCAACATCCTCACCTTCGACGACCCGGAGCTCCACAGCTATCCGCTGGCCTACGTCTCCGAACCCGGCTTCTGGGAGATGGACGAGGCCGAAAAGGAGGGACTCAGGAGCTATCTCCTCAAGGGCGGCTTCGTGATCTTCGACGACTTCGGCGGCCCGCGCGACTGGGCCAACTTCGAGGCCCAGATGATGCGGGTGCTCCCCGAGGGGAGATTCTACGACCTCTCCGACCTCGACCCGCTGCCGACGGTCTTCGACTCGTTCTTCGAGATCTCCGATCCCGAAGCGCTGGCGCCCCCCTACCGAGGCGGCTGGCCGCAGTACCTGGGCATCTTCGAAGACAACGATCCCGCGCAGCGGCTGATGTTGGTCGCCAACTTCAACAACGACCTGGGTGACTACTGGGAGTTCTCCGACTCCGGATGGCTCCCCATCGATCTGACCAACGAAGCGTACAAGTTCGGTGTCAATTACATCATCTACGCGATGACGCACTGACCTCCGTTCCATCCCATCCCTTCCCCCTCGGGGGCTCCCGGAGAAACCAGAGTGGCCTTCATCAAGAAACCCGCACCGGGCGGCGCCGACGCCCTTCCGTCCCTCGAAGACACGGACGACGTCGCGCTGGCCGCGCGCATGACCGCCGGCCGCGACCAGATCCTCAGCGAGTTGCGCAAGGTCATCATCGGGCAGGACGAAGTCATCGAGCAGGTCCTGCTCACCCTGTTCGTGGGCGGCAACAGCCTGATCGTGGGCGTGCCCGGGCTCGCGAAAACCCTGCTCGTGCACACCATGGCCCAGGTGCTCGACCTGAACTTCGCGCGCATCCAGTTCACCCCCGACCTGATGCCCTCGGACATCACCGGAACCGACATCATTCAGGAGGACCCCAAGACCGGGAGGCGCACCATGGTGTTCGCTCCCGGCCCCGTGTTCACCAACATCCTGCTCGCCGACGAGATCAACCGGACTCCGCCGAAGACCCAGTCGGCGCTGCTTGAGGCGATGCAGGAACACCGCGTGACCATCCAGGGGCGCACCTACGACCTGGATCCGCCCTTCTTCGTCTTCGCCACCCAGAACCCCATCGAGCTGGAGGGGACCTACCCGCTGCCGGAGGCCCAGCTCGACCGCTTCATGTTCCACATCATCATGGAGCACCTGCCGGAGGACGATGAACTGGAGGTCGTGCGCGAGACGACGTCGCTGCAGGACATCGAGTTCTCGCACGCCGTCACCGGTGAGGACCTGATCCGCTTCCAGCAACTGGTGCGGAAGGTTCCCGTGTCCGACGCGGTGCTCCGCTACGCGGTGCAGCTTGGACGCACCAGCCGCCCCAGCCCGAACGGCGACAGCCCGGAGGTGATCGGCAAGTGGGTCTCCTTCGGCGCCAGCGTGCGCGGCGCGCAGAACCTTATCCTGGCCGGGAAGGCGCGCGCGCTCACCCGCGGGCGCTACCACGTCAGTTTCGACGACATCCGCGCCCTGTCGAAGCCGGTGCTCCGGCACCGCGTGCTCACCAACTTCCACGCGGAATCGGAAGGGATTACCACCGACGAGATCATCGAAGAGCTGATCACCCAGGTCCCCACGCCTTCCTCCGGGATGTAGCATGGCGCGCACCGCCGTCCGCCCGACCGGTCCGGGGACCGGGTTCATCGACCCGCAGGTCCTCGGGCGCATCCACAACCTCGAGTTGCTGGCGCGCACGGTGGTGGACGGCTTCATCAGCGGGCTGCACCGGGCCCCCTTCCTGGGGCTCTCGGTCGACTTCGCCGAGCACCGGCAGTACATGCCCGGGGACGACATACGCAGAATCGACTGGCGCCTCTTCGCGCGCAGCGACCGCTTCTACCTGAAGCACTACGAGGCGGACTCGAACGCCAACTTTATCGTCGTCCTCGACATCTCCCGCTCCATGACCTTCCAGCAGGATGGTATCTCCAAGCTGGACTACGGGCGTTACCTGGCCGCGTGCCTGACGTACTTCTCCAGGCAGCAGAGGGACCGGGTGGGCCTCCTCACCATCGCCGGCGAAATCGTGGACTACATCCCGCCGGCGGCCGGTCACCTCGACCTCGTGCTGCACGCCATCGACCGCATCGAGGCCGGGGGCGCCGGCACCCTGGCCGAGCCGCTCTTCGAGCTCACCGGCCGCATCGGGCGGCGCGGCATCATGGTGGTGATCTCGGATTTCTACGAGGAGCCTCAGGCGGTGGTGGATGCGGTAAAGGACCTGCGCTACGCCGGCCACGACGTCATCGTCTTCCATCTTCTGGATCCCGCCGAGCTCGACTTTCCCTTCGAGAGGCCGGCCAGCTTCCAGGACCTCGAGTCCGAGGCGCGCCTGCCCGTGGTGCCGGGGCGGCTCCGGGAGGGGTATCGCGAGCTGATCCGCGACCACACCGAGACGCTGTCGCGACGCTTCGTCGAGCACCGCATCGATTACGCGCTCTTCAACACGGGGACGCCCCTCGACTACGCGCTCTTCAGCTACCTCTCCGCACGCCAGAGGCTGACCCGCGTCCGATGAGTGCCCTCGCCTTCCTTGCGCCGCTGTTCCTCCTGGGCCTCGGCTTCCTGGTGTGGCCGGTGCTGGTGCACCTGGTGCAGAAGGACCGCAAGGAGGTGGTCGAGTTTCCATCGCTGATGTTCCTCGAGCGGGTTCCCTACAAGTCGTCGCGGCGCCAGAAGATTCGGCACTGGCTGTTGTTGCTGATGCGGCTCGCGGCGCTGACGGTGCTCATCGCCGCATTCGCGCGCCCGTTCATGGACCGCGACGATGTCGCCCTGGGAGGAGCGCCGGTGGCGCGCGAGGTGGTGATCCTCGTCGATCGCTCATACAGCATGGACTACGGCGATCGCTGGGCCGACGCCCTTGCCGGCGCGCGCGCGGCGGTCCGCCAACTGGGCCCGGAGGACCGCGCCTCGCTGGTGTTCTTCTCGGCCAGCGCCACCCTGGCGGTTCGCTCGACCACCGACCGTACCGTGCTCTTCGCCGCCCTGGATACGACGGAGCCGGGGGCCGGCGCCACCCGCTTCGGCCCCGCGCTCGACCTCGCGCGCACTGTGCTGGAGCAGTCGAACCTGCCGGGCCGGCACGCCGTGGTGATCTCCGACTTCCAGCGCGCGGGATGGGACGGCGACGAAGGGGCGCGCCTGCCTCCCGGGACCACCGTGGACCCGGTCGTGGTGACCGGACCTTACGAGGGCGACCTGGCGGTCGGCCAGCTCCTCTTCCAGCGAACCTTCCGCGACGGGCTGGAGCGGGTCGAAACCCTGGCCCGTCTCGTCAACTCCGGGGATCGCGAGGTCGAGGAGGTAGAGGTGGTCCTGGAGCTGGACGGCAGACCGGTCGGGTCGGCGGCGGCCTCGCTCGGGCCCAACGGCACCGCGCTGGTCACGTTGCCGGCGTTCACCCTGAGCGAACCGTTCACGCGCGGGTCGGTGCGGGTCCCGGCCGACGGCCTGCCCGCCAACGATGTCGCCCACTTCGTGCTGTCGCCCGGCGAGGGGTTCTCCGTGCTGGTGGTGGAGGACGGAGGGGAGCCCAGGGACCCGAGCCTGTACCTCGACCAGGCGTTGGCCATCGGCACCGATCCAGCCTTCGATGTCGATGCCACGACCGTGGGCGCGATGACCGCGGGCGACCTGGCTGGCCGGTCGGTGGTGATCCTCAACGGTTCGCGGCCGCCGCGGGGGGCGGTGGGGGCGCGCCTGCGCGAATTCGTGGAGGACGGCGGCGGCCTGGTGGTCATCCTGGGCGAACGGAGCAGCTGGCCCGCCGACGGGCCCGACCTCCTCCCCGGTCCGGTGGGGCCGGTGATGGAACCGGAGTGGCGCGAGGGCCGCGGCGGCACGCTGGGCCGCATCGACTACACCCACCCCGTCTTCGCCCTCTTCGCCGCCCCCCGCAGCGGCGACCTCACCGACGCCAACTTCTTCCGCTACCGCAACGTGGAGCTCGCGGGCGGAGAGGGCGTGCTGGCCCGCTTCGACAACGGCGCGGTGGCGCTGGCGGAACGGCAGGTGGGTGAGGGACGGGTGCTGCTGTGGACGTCGATGCTCGACAACTACTGGAACGACATGGTCCTGCAGCCCATCTTCCTGCCCTTCGCCCACCAGTTGGTCAAGCACGCCGGAAGCTTTCGCCCTCCCACGCCCTCCTACAGCGTGGACGACGTGCTCAACCTCTCGGGGCAGGGCGAAGGACGGGAGGCCGATCGCCTGCTCGCCGGTGTCGCGCAGGACGACCGGGACGGACTGGTCGCGCTTTCGCCCTCCAATCGTTCCATTGACGTGAGCGGAGCGGCTCGACCCGGCTTTCTGGCGCTCGCGGAGCAGGGCTTCTACGAGCTGCGCGGCGGGGGTGGAGGCGGCGGGCCGGGCACACCGGCAGTCGCGGTAAACGTCAACCTCGGGGAGGCGGATCTCGAGGCGATGGACTCCGAGGAGTTCGCCGGGTCCATCACCAGTCCGGACGTCGCCGCTGAAGGCACAGCCGGCGCCGAACTGGGGCCGGAGGACAGGGAACGGCGCCAGGGAATCTGGTGGTATCTGCTGGTGGCGGCCTTCCTGCTTCTGGCACTGGAGACGATTGTCTCCAATTATTTGTCACGAAAGGCTGCCAGCCAGCCCTAGGGAGCACCGGGGGCGGGCATCGCACCAGAGAAGGGGGAGCAGAGGTGCCTACACGACTCAACCACCGCGCCAGACTCGAGCTTCTCGACGCCATTCGCCACGTGCGAACCCGCTGGCGCATGCGAATCGCGCTGCGCGGGCTGGCCGCGCTGCTCGGGATCGGGCTGGTCGCCTTCCTGGTGTCCTCCTGGGGGATGGAGGGCAGCCGCTTCAGCCCCGCGGTCGTCACCGGCTTCCGCATCTTCACCTGGCTCTCTTTGCTCGCGGTGGGCATCTGGTTCCTGGTGCGCCCACTCTGGCGGCGGCCTTCCGACGCGCAGGTCGCGCTCTATCTGGAGGAGCACGAGCCATCCCTCAAGGCCGCGGTCCTGAGCGCGATCGACGCGGGATCCGACCCCGAGGCTGCCGGCTCGGCGCACTCGCCCGCGCTGGTGCAGCGGCTCATGGAGTCCGCTGTCCGGAAGGCGCGCGCCGTGGATGGTGGACACCGGATCGAGCGGGCGGCGCTGCTGCGCTGGAGCGCCGCCGTCGCGGGCATCGCGCTAGCCAGCCTCATCATCTTCCTGACCGGACCGGCCTTCCTGCGCACCGGCGCCTCGGCCCTGCTCTCGCCGACGGCGGACGCGGCGGAGGTCAACCCCTACTCGATCGAAGTGACCCCGGGCGACGTCACCATCACGCGCGGCTCGGATTTGCGCATCGCGGCACGCAACCTGGGGTTCGACGCCGTGGAGGCGGAGCTCTTCCTCCGCACCGGCTCCGACGGTGAATTCCGCCCACTGTCCATGCTCCTGGCGGGTGACACGGGCGAGGAGGATGTCGGGGAGTTCGAAGTCGTGCTCTTCGGCGTGGAAGACGTCACCGAGTATTTCGTGCGCTCCTCCGGCGTGCAGTCGGACCTGTACCGAGTCGACGTGGAGATCCTGCCGTACGTGGACCGGCTCGAGCTGGTGTACGACTTCCCGGCCTACACCGGGCTTCCCGACCGCACCATCGACGACGGCGGCGACATCGCGGTGCTGCGCGGAACCCGCGTCCAACTGCGCGCCTTCCCCACGATTCCCGCCCCGCGCGCAAACCTGTGGCGCGACGACGCGCTGGCCAGCGAGCTGACGCCCGCCGAGGACGGCTCCTTCACCGGATCCTTCGTGGTGGAGCAAAACGGCTTCTACCACCTGGAGATGGAAAGTGCGCGTGCCGGGCTGGTGCCCGCCTCGCCCCAGTACACCATCGACGTGCTGAACGACCAGCCTCCGTCGCTCTCCTTCACCCGCCCCGGC
Organism: Gammaproteobacteria bacterium; assembly: GCA_009841185.1. Lineage (GTDB taxonomy): Bacteria > Gemmatimonadota > Gemmatimonadetes > Longimicrobiales > Gaopeijiaceae > BD2-11. The sequence continues at coordinate 5,628 of VXMG01000001.1, read as the reverse complement.
CGCGACACGCGCGCCACCGCGCTGGAGGAGTTCTTCATCGAGGCGCGCGCCAACGACGACTACGGCATCCGCCAACTCGAGCTCGTCTTCTCGGTCAACGGCGGCGAGGAACAGACCGTCGAGCTGTTCGGCTCCGGGGCCGCGCCCCTGAGCGAGGTGAGCGCGGGCTACACGTTCTTCCTGGAGGAGTACGAGCTCGTCCCGGGCGACATCATCTCCTACTACGCCAAGGCGCGCGACAACGCGGGCACGGGCAGCCAGGAGGCCATCAGCGACATCTATTTCCTCCAGATCCGCCGCTTCGACACCGAGTTCCGCCAGTCGGAGCAGCAGCCCGGTGGCGGCGGTGGTGGCGGCGGCGGCGGCCAGATGGGCGGCGAACAGGAGCTTTCCGAACAGCAGCGGGAGGTCATTTCGGCGACCTTCAACCTGAACCGGGACCGCGACCGCTATTCGCCGGAGGGGTTCAGCGAAGGGCTGGTCGTGGTGCGGCTCTCGCAGGAGAGGCTTCGCGACCAGGTCGCGACGCTGACGACGCGTCTCAACAACCGGGGCGTGGTGCGCGACCCCGAGTTCGAGCAGATCGCCCAGTTGCTGCCGCAGGCGATGGAGGAGATGGAGGCCGCCATGGAGCGGCTGGACGCCGCCGATCCGGAGGGCGCGCTCTCCGAGGAGCAGCAGGCGCTCCAGTACCTCCTGCGCGCGGAAGCGCTCTACGACGAGGTGCAGGTCAGCCAGCAGCAGGGCGGCGGAGGCGGTGGCGGAGGCGGCGGGCCCAACGCGGAGGACCTGGCCGACCTCTTCGAGCTGGAGCTGGACAAGCTCAAGAACCAGTACGAGAGCGTGCAGCGCGGCGAGCGACAGCAGGCCGACGAGCAGATCGACGAGACGCTCGAGCGCCTGCGCGAACTGGCGCGGCGCCAGGAGCAGGAGGCCGAGCGCCAGCAGCGCCTCGCCAACCGCTCGCAGGGTGCCGCCGGGGGCGGTGCACAGAACCAGCGCTCGCTCGCCGATGAGGTGGAAGAGGAGGCGCGGCGCCTGGAGGAGCTCTCGCGCATGCAGTCCAACCAGCGCCTGGCGGAGACCGCGCGCCAGCTTCAGGACGCCGCCAACGCGATGCGCGAAGCGGCAGCCGCCAGAGGAGGCGAGGCCGCCGCCGATGCGCGGTCCGCACTCGACCGGCTGCGGTCCGCACGGCGACTGCTGGAGCGCGATCAGTCCGGGCGCATCGAGCGGGACGCGCAGGATGCCCTGCAGCGGAGCGAGGAGCTGATCGAGGAGCAGCTCGACGTCGCCGAGGAATCGGTGGACATCTCCGGCGCCGACCAGGTGACCGCGGAACGCATGCGCAGGCTCATCGAGCGCAAGAACGAGATGTCCACGGAGGTGGCCGACCTGGAGCGGCAGATCGACGAGATGTCGGCGGAAGCGGGCTCCGAACAGCAGCAGGCGGCCGAGTCGTTCGACGATGCCCTGCGCAACATCCGCGACAACAAGATCAGGGAACGCATCCAGTACTCGCGCGGGCTGCCGGGCGCGCGCAGCCCCGACTTCACGCGCGATTTCGAGCAGCAGACCACCGAGCACCTGATGGAGCTGCGGGACCAGTTGCGGCAGGCGTCGGAAGCGATCGGCGAGCCGGTGGACGACCGCACCATGGAGTCACTCGACCAGGCCCGCGACATGGTGCGCAACATGGAGTCGCTCAACCGGCGGCTCCAGGCGCGCGCCGACGAGAACGCCCGGCGGGGACTGGGCCAGCGGCCCGGCGAGGAAGCCCCGGGACAGCAAGGTCAAGGTCAGCAGGGCGAGGGGCAGCAGGGCCAGGGCGGACAGCAAGGCCAGGGCGGCCAACAAGGCCAGCAGGGCCAGGGCGGACAGCAAGGTCAGCAGGGCGGCCAGCAGGGAGGCGGCGGCGGACCCGACGGTCTGAGGGATATGGCCGGCGCCGGCTTCGGACCGGGCGGAAGCGGCTGGGCGCGCGGGCTGACGCCTGAGGACATCCGCCAGTTCCGGGGCGAGTACCGGGAACGCGCCCGCGAGATGGCCGATCTGCGCGAACAGCTCTCCGACGCCGGTGTCGGCGTCGAGGAGCTCGACGACGTCATCCGCTCCATGAGGGCGCTGGACGACCGGCGCGTCTACGACGACATGGAGGAGATCCTCCGGCTGCAGACCCAGATTCTGGAAGGCGTAAAGCGCTTCGAGTTCGGACTTCGCCGGGCTGCGGGGGAAGACGACCCCGAGCGGCTGCTCCTGTCCGGCTCCGACGAGGTGCCGCAGGGCTTCCGCCAGTTGATCGAAGAGTATTACCGTTCGCTGTCCCGCACCCCCGGAGGCTGAGCAACCCGGAGACGCGGGAAGGGAACCAATCGGACGCAACCAGGCTGCGCCGGAGGGGCGCGGCCCAAGCGGACAGACCAAACGGAAGTGACAGCATGCTGATTCGCGTGAAGAACGCCGGACTCGACATCCCGTCCTCGGAGATCACGCCCGAGGAAACCTACCTGAACAGGCGCAGGTTCATCGCGGCCGCAGGCGCAATCGCCGGAGGCCACCTGATGGCGCCGGCGCTGGGCGGGAAAGGCGGCGAAGCATACGCCCGGACCGGACAGGATTTCTCCGATGCCACGGACGAACTCGGCGGCGAGGTCAACACGTACGAGGACATCACCACCTACAACAACTTCTACGAGTTCGGCACCGACAAGCGCGACCCGTCCCGCAATTCCGGGGACTTCAAGCCGGCGCCGTGGACGGTGGAGGTGAACGGACACTGCGCCAAACCGGGCACCTACGCGCTCGAAGATCTGCTCGCCTCCCACACCGAGGAAGACCGCATCTACCGGCTTCGCTGCGTGGAGGCCTGGTCGATGGTGATCCCGTGGCGGGGCATTCCGCTCGCCGACGTGATCTCGCGCCTGGAGCCCACCGGGTCGGCCAACTACGTTCAGTTCAAGACCATCGTCCGCCCCGAGGAAATGCCGGGGCAGCGCCGTCGCCTCATCCCCATCCTCCCCTGGCCCTACCTCGAAGGCCTGCGCATGGACGAGGCCATGAACCCGCTCACCCTGCTTGTGACGGGGCTCTACGGGCGCAGCCTGCTGAACCAGAACGGGGCTCCGCTGCGGCTGATGGCGCCCTGGAAGTACGGGTTCAAGAACGTGAAGAGCATCGTCGAGATCTCCTTCGTGGAGGAGATGCCGCGCAACACCTGGAACGTGCAGACGCCGCATGAATACGGCTTCTACGCCAACGTGAACCCCGAGGTGGACCACCCGCGCTGGAGTCAGGCGCGCGAGCGGCGCATCGGCAAGCTCCTGCGGCAGCCGACCCTCATGTTCAACGGGTACGGCGACCAGGTGGCGCACATGTACGCGGGGATGGACCTGACCAGGTGGTACTAGCCCGTGCCCGGGTGACCAGCTCGGTCATCTGGGCCATCTGCCTCGCGCCCCTGCTCTGGCTCATCTTCCGCTTCCGCGAGGACGGGCTGGGTGCCAACCCCATCGAGGAGTTCACCCACTGGGGCGGCACCTCGACGCTGATCCTGCTGCTGCTGACGCTGGCCGTGACCCCGCTTCGGCGCTGGGCGGGCTGGAACCTGGTGCGCTACCGGCGGCGGCTCGGGCTGGCCGCGTTCTTCTACTGCCTGACCCACTTCATGACGTATGTCGCCCTCGACCAGTTCTTTGCCTTCGAGTACGTCCTGGAAGACATCGCCGAGCGGCCGTACATCACCGCGGGCTTCGCCGCCTTCGTGCTGCTCATCCCGCTGGCGGTAACGTCGACCCGGGGATGGATCCGCCGCCTGGGCAGACGCTGGCAGCGCCTCCACCGCATCGTGTACGTGGCAGCCGGACTCGGGGTGCTGCACTACCTCTGGAAGGTGAAGGCGGACACCCTGTGGCCGATGGTGGCCGCGGTGGTGCTGGCGGTGCTGCTGGCGGCGCGTCTCAAGCCGAAGGGGGCGCGGCGCCGGAAGGCCCGGGTCGGGCGATGACCTCTTGTTCGCCAGGGAAGCGGCAACCCGTCCTCATCCCGTGATCCGCCTCGTCGTTGGCATCGCCCCCGCCGCGACGATAGATTCGGATCGAACGCGTGCCGCGCAGCGATCACCGCGATAGAGGATTCCGCGATGGAAGCACACAGTGCCGGTGCCTCGATAGCTGCGGGCGGGCGGGCCGTCGAGCCCTCCGTCGCGAACGCGCTCCCGCACTTCGCTCCACTTCTCATCTTCCCGCTCGTCGTCTGCGCCGCCATGTTCGGCGGCTGGTGGATCGCGGGTCCGTTCGCCTTCTTCATGCTCGCGAGCCCGTTCGACCGGCTCCTGGGCCTGGAGGAGCGGAACATGGATCCGGCGACGACCCGCGAGAGCCAGTTGTTCCTGTACAAGCTCGCCGCGTGGGTGTGGGCGGTTGTCTGGCCCGCGACCTTCGTCTTCGCGCTCTGGCAGATGCTGGTGGGGGGCCGACTGTCTCTCTGGGAAGCCGGCCTGATCGCCGGCGCACTGGTCATGGTGGCGCAGACCGTGTTCGTCGTGGGCCACGAGCTGGTTCATCGACGCGCGCCGTGGGAACGCCGGCTCGGCGAGTTCCTGCTGGCTTCCGTCTCCTACCCGCACTATGCGACGGAGCACGTCTACATTCACCACCCCCGCGTATGCACGCCTCTGGACCCGGGGTCCGCGCCGAAGGGCGTGAGTTTCTGGGAATACCTGCCGCAGGAAGTGCTGAACAACATCGTGGGGGCCTGGCGGTTTGAACGGCGGCGACTGACGCGCCGTCAGTTGCCGGTGTGGCACCACACGAACGCGTTCTGGCGCTACGCAGTGCAGATCGCGTTCTGGTACGGGCTCATCTTCTGGTGGGGTGGCCCCTGGGCCCTGCTGCTCTACCTTGTCCTGTGCGGCAGCGTGGTCTTCTCGATGAAGATGAGCAACTACGTGCAGCACTACGGGCTGCGGCGCATCCGCATGCCCAACGGCAGGTTCGAGCCGGTCAAGCCGAGGCACGCCTGGAGCGCGGCCTACAAGTTCACCAACTGGCTGTACTACAACATGCAGCGCCACGCCGACCACCACACGTCGAACCGGCGATATCCGCTGTTGCAGCACTACGGCGAAGCCGCCTCTCCGCAGTTGCCGGGCAGCTACATGGAGATGAACGGCATGGCGCTCTTTCCCAAGCGGTGGTTCGAGACCATCGATCCTCTGGTCGACCGTCAGCGAGCCCGGTTCTATCCCGAGATCGACGACTGGAGCGCCTACGACAGCCGGGCGTTCGCGGCGCGCCCCGACGCGTTCGACGCCATCGCGGAGATTCATGCCGCCGCCCCCGGCCTCGCCGAGTGGATAGACCGCTCACCGGCCCTCCTCGACACGCTGCGCGAGCGGGAATTCACGGACCTGGAACTGCCGGAGGGATTCCTGTCGGACGCGGAGTCGGAGGCGATCGCCCGGTCCGGGCTGGCGCGCCTCTACTGGACGTACGAACTCAGCCTCTCCGAAATGAGGGACCAGCTCGACGACATCCCCGTGCAGGACGCCAGTGAGGCGGTCGCGGCGGCGCGGGAGTGGTCGAACGGCAAGGTCTTCCAGATCGCCGTGCACACGATGCGCGGCAGCCT
>VXMG01000035.1:0-35293 GCA_009841185.1 Gammaproteobacteria bacterium | reverse complement strand
ATCCCCGCACCGTCCCCGCCACCCCCCTCTGCCCCGGCGACGCGGTGCGGCTCGCGAACGGGGGCGCGACCGCCACGGTGGTGGAGATCCGTGCCGGGCGCGCGCTGGTGGAAGCCCGGGGCGGGCTCAGGCTGGAGGTGCCTCTCGACGGACTCGTGCCTGCCCCGGGCCCGGGCCGCGAGGAGAGGCGGCCGGCGCGTCGCTCGTTCTTTCCCTCCGACCCGCCCCCCCTCGACTCCGACCTGCGCGGATTGCGGGTCGACGAGGCGGCTGCCCGCCTGCAGAACATCCTGGACCGGGCGGTCGTAGCGGACGTGCCCGAGCTGCGTCTCATCCACGGGAAGGGCACCGGCGCCTTGCGCGCCATGGTCGCCGAGTTGCTGGAGGAAGATCCCCGGGTGCGGGAGTACCGTGCCGGCGGCGTAGGCGAGGGGGGCACGGGCGTAACCGTGGTGACGCTCGCGTGATCCCCGACGACCAGGTCGAGGAGGTGCGGGCCCGCTCCGACATCGTCGCGGTGATCGGGGAACACATCCCGCTCAAGAGGGCCGGCAAGGACTACCGCGCCCTCTGTCCCTTCCACGAGGAGAAGACGCCCAGCTTCTACGTGGTCCCCTCCAAGGGCTTCTACAAGTGCTTCGGCTGCGGGGAGTCGGGCGACGTGTTCTCGTTCGTCATGAAGCGGATGGGGCTCGACTTCACCGAGGCGGTCAAGTATGCGGGCCGCAAGGCGGGGGTCGAGGTGCGCGAAGTGAAGGCGCGCCCGGAATACCAGGATCCCAACCGGCCCCTGTACGAGGCCAACGCCTTCGCGCGCGAGTACTACCGGGAGCAGCTCGCCGATGCGGAAGTCGGCCGGCTCGCCCGCGACTATCTGAAGGAGCGGGGCATCGACGCGGATACCGCGGAAGGCTTCGGCATCGGCTTCGCGCCGGACGAATGGCGCGGCCTGCGCACCGCCGCCGCCCGCCACGGCATCGACGACGCCATCCTCCTGGACGCGGGTCTGGTGACCACCAGCGAGCGCTCCGAGGAACCCTACGATCGATTCCGGAGCCGCATCATCTTCCCCATCGAGGGCTTGACGGGCAAGATCATCGCCTTCGGGGGCAGGCTGTTCGGCCGGGGGAAGGGAGCCAAGTACCTGAATTCTCCCGAGACCCCGGTCTATCACAAAGGTGAGGAACTGTACGGGCTGGGACGGGCGCGGCACGAGATCCGCAAGGAGGGCGCGGTGCTGCTGGTGGAGGGCTACACCGACGTCGTCTCCCTGGTGGCGCACGAAGTCCCCAACGTCGTCGCCTCACTGGGGACCGCTTTGACCTCGGTGCAGGCCGGTCTGCTCGCCCGCTTCGCGTCGAAGGCGTTCCTCCTCTACGACAGCGACATGGCAGGCTTGAGAGCCACCTTCCGCGCCGCCGATGTCCTGCTGGGCGCGGGGATCCACCCCTCCGTGGTGACGCTGCCCGCGGGCGAGGATCCGGATTCGGTGGCGTGCCGCGAGGGACGGGAGGCGCTCATGGGGTATGTCGAAGATGCGGTCGACGTGCTCGACCGGAAGCTGCAGATCCTGACCGGGCGCGACCGCCTGTCATCGATCGACGGCATCCGCGACGCCGTGGACCGTCTCCTCCCGACCCTGCGCGCGACCACCGATCCGGCGTTGCGCGACATCTACATCTCCAGGGTGGCGGCGGAAACCGGAGTGCGGCGCGAGACGCTGGAGGAGGAGATCGCGCGGGCGCCGGCCATGCCGGCCAGAGCGACAGCCCCCGCCCCGCAGCCCAGGGGTCGGCGCGTGCGGAAACCGCTCATGGGCGCCGAGCGCCAGCTCCTGCAGGTGCTCGTCAACGACCGCCGGCTCATCGACCGGGCGAGCGAGGCGGTGGGCCCGGAGGACTTTGTCCACCCGGCCAACCGCGCCATATTCCGGGCGCTGATCGAGAACCCGGAGCTGGATCGGGCCCCGGAGGAAATGGAGGCGATGGCTGCCGGTCGCCTTGCGGCCCTGCTCGCCGGGAGCGAGGAAGTCGGTCATGCGGCTCGCGTACTCGACGACTCGGCGCGCAGGATGCGTGGCGCGCCGCTGGCCGAGCGGGCGCGGGAGCTGAGAGAGACGATCGCCAGGGAGTTGGACCACGAGCGGAAGCGGCAACTGATCTCCGAACTGGAGGAACTGCAAAGGAAGAAGCGCGAAATCGATCCATCCCACTGGACCCCGGCCGTTCGCCATCGCCCGGGTCCCGGTGACGGAACCGCATCCAATCAGGAGAGACCATAGCCGTGCCGACTTACGCATCGCTGCAGGAGCTACAGAAGATCGACGCTGAAATCGACCTCGCTACCTCCCGCATCGAGGGATTCGGCCCGTTGTTGGAGGAACTCGACTCGCGGGGGCGCGAACTGCAGGCCAGGATCGAACGCGCTCGCACCCGGCTGAGGGAACTGCGCGTCGCGGAGCGCCGACTCGAGCGGACGGCCGAGGATAAGCGCAATCGGCTGAGGATGCTGCGGGATCGGCTTCTGCAGGTGCACAACCTCCGGCAGGAGGCGGCCGTGCGGGCGGAAATGGACCTTCTGAACCGCTCAGTGGACGGAGACGAGCAGGAGGCGCTGACCTACCTGGACCAGATCCGCAAGCGGGAAGAGGAGGCTGAGCAACTCGAGCGGGAGCTGGCGCAGGAGCAGGAAGAGGCGGGTCCCCGAAGGCGGGAGATCGAACTGGAGCGGAAGGACGCGGAGCGTTCGCTTGCTTCGCTGGAGGTCCAAAGGGAAGCCTGCGCCGCCGGACTCGATCGCCGGGAGCGGGAGGTGTACGAGGGCCTGCGCTCAAGGCGGAAGGGAGCCATCGTGGTGCCCATAACGGCCGACGGGGCGTGTGGACGGTGTTTTTCCATGGTGCCGCTTCAGGTACAGGCGGAGGTCAGAGGCGGCAGCACCCTGCGCCGGTGCGAGGAGTGCGGGATCATCTTCGCGCCCCCGGACGGCGAATAGCCGCGCCCGGGATGCTCCCGCCGGCTCCCGCGCCCCGCTGGAGCGTCGCCCCCGCACCTCCCGCGCGCCAGGTCGCGGAACTGCGCAGGCAACTCAACCTTCCCCGGGCGATGTGCGTGGTGCTGGCCGTGCGCGGTTTCGGGCGGCCCGCCGCCGCCCGCTCCTGCCTGCGCCCGTCGCTGGAGGGATTGCCCGACCCGGCGTCGCTCACCGATGCCGTGCCCGCGTGCGAACGCATGCTGAGGGCGGTCGAGCGCAGCGAGACCATCCTGGTGCACGGCGACTACGACGTCGACGGCATCGCAGCCGCGGCGCTGCTGACGCGCTGTCTGCGCGCGCTCGGGGGAAGGGTGGTCCCCTTCGTTCCCCATCGCCTTCGCGATGGTTACGACTTCGGCGCTGCGGGGCTCGCGGCCGCGCGCGCCGCCGGAGCCACCCTCCTGGTCACCGCCGATTCGGGCACGCGCGCCCACGGCGCGGTGGAGGAAGCCCGGCGGGCTTCCGTGGACGTCATCATCACCGACCACCACACCCCTGACCGCACCCTGCCGCGCTCGTTCGCGCTGGTGAACCCGCGCAGGGACGACTGCACCTACCCCAACCAGGACCTTTCGGGGACCGGCGTGGCGTTCGAACTCGCGCGCCTGCTGGGTCGCATGACGAGGTCGAAGGCCATCGGGCCGCTGCCGCACGTGGAACTGGTCGCGCTCGCTACGATCGCCGATCTGGTGCCCCTCTCGCACCACAACCGCGTCCTGGTGCGCCACGGCCTGCACGCCCTGCACGATACCGGCAACGCCGGGCTGCGCGCCCTCATGCGGGTGGCGCGGTTGCGCGGCCCGGTCACCCCCGGCCACATCGGCTTCACCCTGGCGCCCCGCATCAACGCGGCGGGACGGGTGGGGGAGTCGCGGCGGGCGCTCGACCTCCTGCTCACGGACGACCAGCGCGAGGCGGCACATCTCGCGGGCGCGCTGGAATCGTACAACGCCGAGCGCAAGCAGACGGAGGCCCGCGTCCTTCAGGAGGCGCTGGCGCAACTGGCCGCGTGTTACGATTCCGGGCGCGACTACGGCCTGGTGCTGGCGTCGCCCGACTGGCACCCGGGCGTGATCGGCATCGTGGCCTCCCGGGTGGTGGACCGACTGCACCGGCCGACCATCCTCGTCTCGGTGGACGACGACACCGCGCGCGCCAGCGCCCGTTCCATTCCCGGCTTCGACATCCTGGCCGCCATCACGAGAGGCCGGCGCTATCTGGACCGCTTCGGCGGACACCGGCAGGCGGCGGGAATGAGCCTCGCGCCCGAGCGCATCGATGCGTTCCGGGCGTCGTTCAACGAGGCCGCTGAGCGGGAACTCGCCGATCGCGATCTGCGCCCGCATCTGGTCGCCGACGCGGAGATCCGCCTCGAGGAGGTCACGGAGCCGCTGGTGCGCTACCTGCGGCACATGGGTCCGCACGGAATCGGCAATCCGCGCCCCCTGTTCCTGGCGCGCGGGATCAGGTTGGACGGGCCTGTGAAGACGGTGAAGGGCGCGCACCTCAGGATGCGCCTGCGCGATCGCACGGGGACGCTGAACGCGATCGGATTCGGGATGGCGGGTCGGGTCGAGCCCGGGACGCTGGTCCCGGGACCGGTTGACGCGGTGTTTCGCCTCAAGCTCGACAACTACCGCGGGGTCCCGCTCATCCAGGCCGAACTCAAGGGCATCGGTCCGGCCTCGTCTCAGCCCGCCACTCCGGCGCGAGCGCCAGTCGAGTCACCGGCGTGAGGATCATCGCCGGACGCTGGCGCGGCCACCGGCTGAAGCCGCTGCGCGGCCGGGACGTGCGCCCGACCTCCGACCGGGTGCGCGAGGCCTGGATGGGGGCCCTCGGCGCCGACCTGGAAGGGGCTGTAGTAGTGGATCTGTTCGCGGGCTCGGGGGCGCTCGGGCTCGAGGCGCTCAGCCGGGGCGCCAGCCACGTGACCTTCGTGGATCTCTCGCGGCGCGCGCTCCGGGTTCTTCGGGCCAACATCGAGCTGCTGGACGTCGGGCCCCTCACCCGCGTGGTGCGGGCCGACGCTCTCGGGTACACGAAGCGCCTGCAACGGGAAGAGGTCGATCTGGTGCTGGCAGATCCCCCCTACGGACGCGGGCTGGCGGGGCGCCTCCTCGACCTCTACGGCGAGCGTCCGTTTGCGGGCGTCCTGTGGGTGGAGCATCGTTCCCGGGAAGAACTGCCGGGTTGTCCCGGGCTTCGGCTGCGCCAAAGAGTGTACGGAGACACCACGCTGACCATTGCGGAGGCTGACGCATGAGCGGTGCCAGGAAGCTGGTCGCCATCTATCCGGGGTCGTTCGATCCGGTCACACTCGGTCACGAGGACATCGTCCGGCGCACGCTGTGCGTCGCCGACCGGGTCGTGGTCGCGGTGGCGCACAGCTCGACCCAGTCCAAGCGCCAGTTGTTCAGCGTTGAAGAACGGGTGCGCCTCCTGCAGGAAGTGTTTCAGGAGGAGGCGGGCGTGGAATGCACTTCCTTCGAGGGCCTGCTGGTGGACTTTGCGCGCGCCCGCGGGGCACGCTTCATGATTCGCGGCCTTCGGGCGGTGTCGGACTTCGAGTACGAATTCCAGATGGCCCAGATGAATCGCCAGCTGTGGCCCGGCGCGGAGACCCTCTTTCTCATGCCGGACGTGTCGTACGCGTTCCTTTCCTCATCTCTGGTTCGCGAAGTCGCCGTCCTGGGCGGGGACATCTCCAGGTTCGTCTCGCCCCTCGTGGCCCGCGGGATCCGCCGGAAACTCAAGAACCACCGGAGGGCGGAGGAGTGATGGCGCCGGCCCCCCGCGCGGAGCGCCTTGCCTGCCCCCGCCGCCTTCAAGTAAACTGCCCCGCACTTCGCCCGACCTTCCACGCCGTCGGCGGATCCAGCGCGGATTCCATCAGAAAAACGCGGAGCCCGGCATGCCCTTCATCGTAGAACAATCCGGCGCGATCACCATCATCAGCGTAACCGGACACCTCATCGTTGCGAACCGCCAGGAGCTCAAGCACGTCGTGCTCGAGCGGCTTCGGACCGGGGACCGGGAGTTCCTTGTCGACTTTGCCGAAACCGGCTACATCGACTCGTCCGGACTGGGGGTACTGGTGTCGCTGTCCAAGAAGGTGCGCGAGCAGGGTGGGGAACTCCGGCTGGCCGCGCTCAACGAAGACCTGCGCACCCTCTTCCAGCTCACCAAGCTCGACACCCTTTTCACCATCGTGGATTCCCGCGAAGAGGGCCTCCGGAACGGCTGAGTTCGTTCGGGGGAGCTCCATGCCCGGCGGCGGCCCATGGATCCGGAGCTGATCTTCCACCTCCCGAGCGACGTCCTCCGCATCGAGGACGCCGTCGAGAAGGTGGTCGCGCGCTGCCATCGCATTATCGAGCTCGAGCGAAGGGCCAGCCGCGTCCGCATGAATCTTCGCGTGGCGCTTGCCGAAGCGCTCTCCAACGCGATGCTGTATGGCAACGGCGCCGATCGGTCGAAGCGCGTGCGCGTGGAACTGACGATCACGGCCCAGGCCATCATCACCCGGGTAACGGATGAAGGTCCGGGCTTCGACTATGAGGACATCCCGGACCCGACCACCCCCGAGAGCCTCCTGAAGCCCGACGGACGCGGGATCTTCCTGATGCGCAAGCTGCTGGACGAGGTCTCCTTCAACGAGCGCGGCAACTCCGTTACCCTGCTTCTGAGACGCGGTCAGGTACGGCGCGAATGAGCGAGCCCGGCCCTCCGCGGCTGCCTCGGCCGGCCCGCGCGATGCTGGACGAGTTCGCCGGGAGCTTCCCGTGGCGGCTGGGCGTGCGCGATCTGGTCTCCGGTCGCCGCATGTATCCGGAGGAAACCGGGACCGACCTGCCGGCCAGGGACCGGGGCGAGGCCCTTACGCGGCGCCTGAGCACCCGCGAGGGCCGCAGCCTGGAGCTTGCGGTCCGTCCTGCGGATCCGACCCTTGCGCCGGCCGCCGACCTCCTCTGCTCGCAGCTGACCCGGATCCTGGATGCGGAACAGGAAATCAGCTTCCTCAGCGGCGAGTTGTCCGCGCGCTACGAGGAGATCAACCTGCTCTACTCGATCAGCGAGATCCTGGGCTCGATCCTGGAGCTGGGAGAGGCCGCACGCATCATCCTCAACGAGGTATGCGACGTTCTGGGAGCCCGCCGCGGGTCGCTGTGGGTCTACGATGCCGGCGACGGACTGCTGCATCAGGTGGCCTCCGAGGGAATTGCCGGACTGGAGGGGCCGCTCGATCCCGCGGGGGAAATGCTCACCGCGCGGGTATTCCGGGAGCGGGAGGCGATCATCAGCACCGGCGGCGACAGCAGGCATCCGGTGACCGCGCCCAACCTGCGCTCCGAATCGGCCCTCCTGGTGCCCATCCAGTACGCGCCGCAGGCGGCGGAAGCGCGCACCGTGGGTGTCATCAACCTGTTCGGGCGCAGGGGAAGGGGCACCTTCTCGGCCGGGGACCGCAAGCTGCTGACCGCCATTGCCAGCCAGATCGGCGCGGCGCTCGAGAATCATCGACTGTTCCGCGAGAGCCGGGCGCGGGACCGGATGGCGCACGAGATGGAGCTGGCGCACAACCTTCAGATGCGGCTGCTTCAGCCGGTCGACCAGCTGGGACTGAGCCAGGTGGCCGCGAAGGTGCAGCCGGCGGAGCAGGTGGGGGGCGACTTCTACCACTTCATCAAGCTCTCCGGCGGCCGGCTCGGCGTCATGATCGGTGACGTGTCGAGCCACGGCTTCCCCGCGGCCCTCATCATGGCGCTGTCCCTTTCGGCCGCATCCATCTTCGCGGGCGAGACGGAGAGTCCGGCGGAGGTGCTCCGTCACGTGGACGATGCGCTGCGCGACGAGCTCGAGACCACCGAGATGTTCCTCACCCTGTTCTACGGCGTGCTGGATCCTGCCGCCGGCGAGCTGGTGTACTCCAACGCGGGCCACCCACACGCCTTCGCCTTCCGGGGGGGCAGGACGGAGCGACGGCTGGCGGCGACCGACCCTCCGGTCGGGATCGCCGGGCCCGGTTCCTATTCCGAAGCCAGCGTACCCTGGGTCGCGGGAGAGGATCTGCTGTTCCTGTTTACCGACGGCCTCTCGGACTCGCTGGCTACCAGCGGTTCGCGCAGCGGGGAGGAGGCGGTGCTTGCGGAGGCGCGGGAGCAGGTCGACCGGGGTCCGGGCGCCATCGTCGAGTCGCTCTTCCGGCTTGCCGCCCAACCGACGCGCGCGATCCCCGCCGACGACCGCACGGCCCTCGCCCTGAGGCTCTGAGACGTGCGGCCGAAGCGTTCCCTCGGCCAGAACTTCCTGGTGGACCCCAACCTTCAGCGGGCCATCGTCAGGGCGCTCGACGTGCAGGCGAGCGACGAGGTGCTGGAGATCGGGCCCGGGACCGGCGCGCTCACCCGCCATCTCGTGGATCTGCCTCGCCGCCTCGTGCTCGTGGAGCTTGACCGCGAGCTGGCCGGCCGCCTCGCGCGGGAACTGGAGGGGCGCCCGCAAGTGACCCTCGTGCAAGGGGACATCCTCGACACCGACATTGCGGCGCTCGCCGAAGACGTCTCCGCGCTCAAGGTGATCGGCAACATTCCCTACAACCGCACTTCCCCCATCGTCTTTCGGCTTCTCGAGCGCCCGCGACCGGCCGAGATCGTCGTCATGGTGCAGAAGGAGGTCGGTGAGCGCATGCTGGCGGCTCCGGGCTCCCGGACCTACGGGGCGCTGTCGGTGGGGGTCCGGGTGGTGGCGCGCGTGGAGCGCGTCCTGCGCGTGCGCCGGACGGCGTTTCGCCCCGTCCCGCGGGTCGACTCCGTGGTGGTGTGCATTCGGCCCTTTCACCCACCCCGGATCTCCGCCGCGCGGGAGAAGGCCGTGCGCGTCCTCACCCGTGCGGCCTTTCAGCGCCGGCGCAAGCAGTTCCAGCGGATTCTCCGGGACGATCCGGCCTATCGCCTGAGCCCCGGGGAGGTGGCGGAGGTGGAGACACGCAGCGGTCTGGACCTGACGCGCCGCCCGGAGACCTTCGCCCCCGAAGATTTCGTCCGTCTGGCGAAGATGCTGGAGCGGACATGAGCGCGGCCCGGGACTCATGGGTCGAGACGATCGCGGGACTGCTCGGCGACGGTCCGCTGCACCCGACCGAACTCGCCCGGCGGGCGAACCGGCTGCGCGCGTTTGGCCAGGAGTCGCCCGCGCTGATCGCGTCGCTGCTGGGGCCCGATCCCAGGTTTCGCCTCGATCCGGAGGGCCGCTGGCAGTTGACCCCGGGCCTGGCCGGGGTACGTTCGTCGCTCGGCTTTCTGGACTACGCGGTGGTGGATGTGGAGACGACCGGCGGCGCCTACGAGGACGGCCACCGCATCATCGAGCTGGCCATCGTTGAACTGCGCGAAGGCGTCGTGACCCGGGAGTTCCAGAGTCTGATCAACCCGCAGCGGGACATCGCCGCTTCGGTGACCCGCCTGACAGGCATCAGCGCAACCAGGGTGGCTGCGGCGCCGCGGTTCCGCGACATCGCCGGCGAGATCCGGAGCCGGCTCGAACACCGCGTGTTCGCAGCCCACAACGTCGACCACGACTGGGCATTCGTCGGCGGGCAGTTGCGCGAGGCGCTCGGGGACGCTCCGCGCGTGCAGCGGCTATGCACGGAGCAACTGTCGCGCCGGCTGCTGGCATCCCAGCGGCGCCATCATCTCGACGCCCTGTGCGGCCGTTTCGGCATCGAGGTGCACGGGCGTCACCGCGCCCTGGGCGACGCGCGCGCCGCGGCCGGGATCCTGAAACATCTTCTGGAGGAGACGGAGCGGAAGGGGGTCCGCGACCTTCGGGCGCTCCACGAACTCCTCGTCGGTCCGGAAGGACGTGACCCGGTCGACGGATTGATCTAGATTTAAAGGCTGCCTTCGCAGTCCCGTGATACACCGGCCTTTGTTGCCGGCCGTCGACTCTTCGCGGAATCGGCCTCTCCGTCCGAGCCCGCATGGGACCTACATGAACGACGAATCCCGCATCCCCGTCATTCTTGGATCCGCCCGCACCCCCATAGGCCGTTTTCTGGGCGGTCTCTCCGCGTTGCCCGGACCCGCGCTCGGAGCCGTCGCCGTGCGCGCGGCGGTGGAACGCTCCGGCGTCGATGCGTCCGCCATCGACGAGGTGGTCATGGGCAACGTGGTTTCGGCCGGAGAAGGGCAGGCGCCCGCCCGGCAGGCCGCCGTGAACGCCGGCCTGCCCGCGGCCATCCCCTCCGTCACCGTGAACAAGGTGTGCGGCTCCGGATTGAAGGCGGTGATGCTGGCGGCCCAGGCGATTCGGGCGGGAGACGCGCGCGCCGTCGTGGCGGGCGGCTTCGAGTCGATGTCCAACGTGCCCTACTATCTGCGCGGGCACCGCGGGGGCGTGAAGTTCGGAGACCAGGAGGTCAGCGACGGCCTCATTCACGACGGTCTCTGGTGTTCCTTCGAGGGCCGCCACATGGGCGGTCATGCGGAATACACGGCGACGCGGGCGGGCATCACGCGGGAGAGGGCCGACGAGTTCGCGCTGGGGTCGCACCACAAGGCGGTGGATGCCATCGACGGAGGACGGTTTCGGCGCGAGGTCGTGCCGGTGGAGGTGCCGGCCCGCCGGGGCGCGACCGTGGTCGATACCGACGAGGGACCCCGGCGCGACACTTCGCTGGAGGCGCTTGCCAGGCTGCGTCCCGCCTTCGGCCGCGACGCTCCGGAAGAGGTCCACCGGCTGGTAGTCACCGCCGGAAACGCCCCGGGGCTGAACGATGGCGGCGCCGCCCTGGTGGTCGCGTCCATGGAATTCGCCCGGGCGCACGGCCTGCCGGTGGCCGCCCGCGTCACCGCCTACGCCTCGGCGGGCACGGAACCGCGCGACCTTTTCTTTGCGCCCATCTTCGCCGTGCGCAAGGTGATGGAAGCGGACGGCAAGGCTGCGGACGACTTCGACCTGGTGGAGATAAACGAGGCCTTTGCGGTGCAGGCGCTTGCGGACATCGACGGGCTGGGTCTGGACGCGGCCCGGGTCAACGTGAACGGCGGCGCGGTCGCGCTCGGCCACCCCATCGGCGCTTCCGGGGCCCGCATCCTGGTCACGCTCGTACATGCGATGGAGGACCGGGATGCCGCGACAGGTCTCGCCACCCTCTGCCTCGGGGGTGGCAACGCAGTCGCGCTCGCGGTCGAGCGTGCGTGACCGCGCGAGCACCGGGTGCGGGAAGGTCCGCCCGCCCATCCTCCGACCTGCGGGGACCCGGGAGGCGGCACGAAACCTGCTGACATAGCACAAACAAGGGGAGGGTCAGGATGCGGACTGTAGAGTTGAGCCAGAGACAGGGAATTCTGGTACGCATGGCGTCGCTCGCCAGCGGTCGGCGGACGCTGACCGCTGGGCTCTTCGTCCTGCTCACCACCGCGGGCGCCTACGTGGCGGTGCCCGTGCCCTGGACGCCGGTCCCGATGACGCTGCAGCCGCTCTTCGTGCTCCTTTCCGGCCTCGTGCTGGGGCCATCGGCGGGAGCCGCGAGCATGGCCGCCTACGTGCTGCTCGGGGTGGGCGGCGTACCCGTGTTCGCCGCCATCCCGGCCGGGCCGGCGGCCCTCGTCGGCCCCACGGGCGGCTTCATCCTCGCCTTTCCCCTGGCTTCCGGCCTCTGCGGATGGCTGGCGGCACCGAGGGATGCAGGCGCCCCGCGCATCCTGTTGGCGCTGGTGGCGGGACTCCTGGTGATCTACCTGGCGGGCGCGGCCCAACTGGCCCTGCTCACGGGTGCCGATCCCGTGGCGGTATTCCGCAATGCCGTGCTGCCCTTCGCGCTCGGCGACTCGATCGAACTGCTGGTGGCCATGGCGATCGCACTCCGGCTCAGGGCCCGGGCTCGCGACGATCACTGACTCCCGGAGCATCCCTGATGGCGGAAACGAAGCGCATGCGACGCATTGCCGTGATCGGGTCCGGGACGATGGGAAACGGCATCGCCCACGTCGCGGCCCTTGCCGGGCTCGAGGTGGTCCTCTACGACGTCGCGGAGGAGGCGCTCGCGCGGGGCACCGCGAACATCGCGCGCAACATGGACCGCCAACTCCGGTCGGGTCGACTCGAGGCGGACGAGAAGACCGCCGCGCTTTCCCGCATCCAGGCGACCGACGACCTCGCCCGGGCCGTCTCCGACGCGGAACTTGCCGTCGAGGCCGTTCCCGAGGACGCCTCGCTCAAGTATCGCCTCTTCGCCGAGCTGGACCGGCTCGCCCCGCCCGGCGCGATCCTGGCATCCAACACGTCATCGGTCTCCATCACGACGATGGGTGCGCGCACGGCCCGCCCCGACCGCGTCATCGGCATGCACTTCATGAACCCCGTGCCGGTCATGCGCCTGGTGGAGGTGGTGCGCGGGCTCCGAACCAGCGAAGAGACCGTGCGGGCGGTTGTGGAACTGGCGACCCGCCTGGGCAAGACCCCGGTGGAGGTGAACGACTTCCCGGGCTTCGTCTCGAACCGCATCCTCATGCCGATGATCAACGAGGCGATCTTCGCCCTCACGGAGGGCGTCGCCGAGGCGGAGGCAATCGACGCGGTCATGCGAATGGGGATGAATCATCCCATGGGACCGCTTGCGCTGGCCGACCTGATCGGGCTCGATACCTGCCTCGGGATCCTGGAGGTACTGCACCGGGAACTGGGCGACGACCGCTACCGCCCCGCCCCGCTGCTTCGCAAGTACGTGGCGGCCGGCTGGCTGGGGCGCAAGAGCGGGCGCGGATTCTACTCCCATGAATAGCATTTCCGCCCTCGTGAGGCCGGCCGGGGGCGGTGCTTCGGCCGGCTCCGTGTGTGCGGGCGGCGCCGTCGACGCTGCCGCAACGCACGCTGCCCCATGACCCCGGAGGAGCGATCCATCCGGGAGATGACCCGGGAGTTCGCGGACGGTGAGATTCGACCGCGCTCGGCGGGCTGGGACGAGCACCGCCGTCTGGACGAGGACGTCCTCGGGATGCTCGCCGAATTCGGCTTCCTGGGGATGGGCATTCCTGAAGCGTTCGGCGGTCTCGGGTTCGACCTGTCCACCTGCCTGGCGGCGACGGAGGAGCTCGCCCGTGGCGACGGGAGCCTGGCGCTGTCCGTATCGATGCAGAATGGCCCGGTCACAAGCCTCCTGCTCGCGCATGCGTCCGAGGACCTGCAACACGAGCTTCTTCCCGGCATCGCGTCCGGCGAGCGCCTGGTCGCGTTCGCCCTGGGGGAACTCGGGGCGGCGGGCGCCGAGGACGCCGGGGATGCCATCGCCACCCCGGCCGGCGACGGCTGGCGGCTCGACGGCCACAAGCACTGGGTGGTGGACGGCAACAGAGCCGGAGCGGCCATGGTCTTCGCCCGCCCGGCCGCGCAAGGCGGAACGGGCGGCGCCGGCGTGTTCCTGGTGGACACCTCTGCACCCGGATATCGCGTTGTACGCCGCCGCGAGACCCTTGGCCTGTGCGCGGCCGAGATCGTCGACGTCGAGCTCGACGGCGTAGCGGTGTCCGCGCACCGGGTGATCGGGAGCCCGCGGCTCGGAGACGAGTATGCGGCTCAGGCGCTGCCCCTGTCCCGCCTGGGCGGCGCGGCGGTCGCCCTGGGCATCGCGCAGGCTGCCTTCGAGCACGCCGCCCGCTACTCGCGCGAGCGTGAGCAGTTCGGGCGCGCGCTCACGGCGTTCGGAGCGATCCGGCACAAGCTCGCCGGAATGGCGACCCGCATTGCAGCGGCGCGCGCCCTGGTGCGGGAGACCGCCGCCGCCCTCGAAGCACCGGGCGCGGAGGGAGGTGTCGGCCTGGCTTCCTGGACGGACCGCCCCGGCCTGACGGCGACCCCGGACATGGCGAGATGGGCGGCGAGCCACGCGGCGGTATCGGTTGCGCGGGAGGCGGTTCAGATCTTCGGGGGGTATGGCTACATGCGCGACTATCCCGTCGAGAAACTGATGCGCGACGCCAGCGGCACGAGCATCTGTGAGGCTACCGGCGAAGTATTGCGCATGATCGCGGCGCGCGGTTTCGAGGCCACCGTCGCAACCGGGTGAGCAGCCTCGCACCGGTACTGGCGCGGGGTGGTGCGGACGACAGAAAAGGAATTGAGCATGCATATATTCGAGGAGATGGCGGCCTGCCGCCACGATCAACTGGTCTTCTGGGCGGAGCCCGAGGCGGGCTATCGGGGCATCATCGCCATCCACGACACGACGCTGGGTCCCGCTCTGGGCGGCACCCGCCTGTGGACGTACGCCAGCGAGGCGGACGCCCTGACCGACGCCCTTCGCCTCGCGCGCGGCATGACCTACAAGGCGGCCATCGCGGGCCTGAAACTCGGAGGGGGCAAGTCCGTCATCCTGGCGGATGAACGCCCGCGCGACCGGGAGCGGCTGTTCCGGGCCCACGGCCGCGCCGTGGAGTCTCTGGGCGGGCGCTACATCACCGCGGAGGACGTCGGCACCTCCGTGGACGACATGGAGTTCGTACGCGCGGAAACCCGATGGGTGGCCGGGGTTCGCGGAGGTTCCGGGGATCCCTCTCCCGCCACGGCCCACGGCGTCTATCAGGGCATCAGGGCGTGCGCGCAGGAGCGCTACGGCGATCCCTGCCTGGAGGGCAGGCACGTGACCGTCCAGGGCGTGGGACACGTCGGGTATCAACTGTGCGCCGAACTCGCAGCCGAAGGCGCCAGGCTCACGATCGCCGACGTCAACCCCCGCAGCGTTGAGCGCGCGGTGCACGAGTTCGGTGCCACTGCGGTCGCCGCGGAGGCAATCTACGACATCCCGGCGGACATCTTCGCCCCATGCGCACTGGGTGGGGTGATCAACGACCGGACGGTCGCACGCCTGCGCGTGGACATCGTCGCGGGCTCGGCCAATAATCAGTTGGCCGAGCCGAGGCATGGCGACGCTCTTCAGAAGAGGGGCATCCTGTTCGCTCCCGACTACGTGATCAACGCCGGAGGGCTCATCAACGTGTACGGCGAGCTGCACGGCTGGTCTGTTGAGCGCACCAGAAGGAAGGCCGCCGGGATCTACGACGTCGTGCTGAGCGTTTTCCAGCGCGCCCGCGAGGATGGCATCACGGCCGCCGAAGCCTCCAACCGCGTCGCCTTGCAGATTCTGAAGGATGCCCGCCGCCCCGGAAGCGCCGAGCACGGCTCCCGTGCCCGGCGGGCGGTTTCGATGAGCACCTGACCCGAGCGAGACATTGTCCACCGATCACCTGCGTCGATTCGACCCCGAGATACATCAGGCCGTCCACGCCGAAGAGGCGCGTCAGCGCGATCAGCTGGAAATGATCGCCAGCGAGAACTTCGCGTCGCGGGCGGTCCTGGAGGCGACGGGTTCGGCGCTCACCAACAAGTACGCGGAAGGACTCCCGGGACGTCGCTACTATGGCGGCTGCGAGCACGTCGACGTGGTCGAGGGCCTGGCCCGGGCACGCGCCTGCACGCTCTTCGGAGCCGACCATGCGAACGTTCAGCCTCATTCCGGGGCACAGGCCAACCTTGCGGCTTTTCTCGCCTTCCTCCAACCCGGAGACCGTTTTCTGGGCATGCAGCTCAGCCACGGCGGCCATCTCACGCACGGATCCCCGGTCAACGTGAGTGGAAAGTGGTTCCGGGTGTCGTCCTACGGCGTGCGGGAGTCGGATGGGCTCATCGACTACGACATCGTCCGCGAGCAGGCGCGCTCCGAGCGCCCCCGCCTGATCGTCGCCGGCGCCAGCGCCTACCCGCGCACGCTCGATTTCGCCGCGTTCGGGGAAATCGCACGCGAGGTGGACGCGCTCCTCATGGTCGACATGGCCCACATCGCGGGGCTCGTCGCTACCGGCGTGCATCCCAGTCCGATTCCGCACGCTCACGTGGTGACCACGACGACGCACAAGACGCTGCGCGGACCCCGCGGCGGTCTCATTCTGGCGCCCGCCGAACACGCGCGCGCCGTCGACCGGGCGGTGTTCCCGGGCTCCCAGGGGGGCCCGATGATGCACGTGATCGCCGCCAAGGCGGTCGCGTTCCGGGAGGCGCTGGCGCCGGAATTCCCCCTCTATACGCGGCAGATGGTGGCAAATGCGCGAGCCCTGGGCTCCGAACTCATGGAACACGGGTTCCGCCTGGTCAGCGGCGGCACCGATACCCACCTGATCCTGGTCGACTTCGGACAGGACGGCCTCTCGGGAGCGCAGGCCGAGGCGGCGCTTGCGCGCGTGGGCATCACCGTCAACAAGAACACGGTTCCCGGGGAGTACCGCTCGCCGCTGGTCACGTCCGGGATTCGGCTCGGGACGTCCGCGCTCACCAGCCGCGGCATGGGGATCGACGAGATGCGCCTCATTGCCGGCTGGATGGCCCGGGTCCTGCTTCGGCCCGAGGACCAGGGGGTGCTTGGGGAAGTGCGTGGGCGAGTGCGCGAAATGAGCGCGTCCTTTCCGCTCCGGCAGGAGACCGAACCGGTCGGCTGACTTCGCGGGAGGTTGCCGGCAGGTCCGCAATATCATGTCCTGCAACGCGAAACGTCCTGTTACCCGGCATGGCCGGGGCTGGCGCTCTCCGCGGAATCGCTCCAGATTTCACCCATGAACGACCCGCAGATTGGCGACGATGTCCTGGTACGGCTCGATGGACGCAACCCGCGTTTCCATGTCAAGGCGTACCTGTTTGTGCTCTCCGCCCTGCAGTCGGTCTCGGACTCGCTGGAAAAGCGGCGCCATATCTCCGGCACGGAGCTCGCGCAGGGAGTAAGGCGTCTCGCTCTGGAGCAATATGGCCCGATGGCGCGCACGGTTCTGGAACACTGGGGCGTCCACGCCACGGAAGACCTGGGTGAGATCGTCTTCGATCTGGTCGACTGCGGGATTCTCCTGAAGCAGGACGGGGATTCTCCCGAGGATTTCAGGGGCGTGTACGATTTCGAGGACGCTTTCGAGCATAATTATCCGTGGGGCAGGGCCTAGCCCTCGCTCCAGCCTGACCAACTCAACAGGTCTCGTCGCTTCGAGACCATCCGAGAGGGGACTGGACAATGTCCGAAGAGCAGAACTTTCCTTCCTGTCTCAAATGCAATACGGGGCTATTGCTCCCGATGTCCGACTACGGACGCGAGGGCGCCCCGATCCGATACAAGGCGTGGGTCTGTTCCAATCCCGACTGTGGCTTCAACATCAGGATCGACAACGGAGAGATCACCTTCGGGCGTAACATCACTCAGAGCTACAAGTAGTCCCTCCTGCACTTCCCGATGGCGCCACGCGTGACCGGCAACCGCGGCGCTTCCTCCAGAGGCCGTCGCGGCCGTTCGAGGATCCTCTTCGGCGATCCAGATGTCCACGCTCCCACCGGCAGCGAAGCGGCATCCTTCGATCGCTTCGCCATCGACCAACTGGGGGTTCCCGGCCGGACCCTCATCGAGAACGCGGGACGATCGGCCGCCCTGGTGCTCGAGCGCATCTTTGCGCGGGGGTCGGTGGTCGTGTTCGCGGGGTCGGGCAACAATGGCGGCGACGGCCTCGCCCTGGCGCGGGCGCTGGCGGGCTGGGGCCGGCCGGTCACGGTTGTCCGGGCGTCGGCCAACCCGCCCGATGCGCGCCTTCTGCACCAGTGGCCACTACCCACGCTCGACGCGGGCACCGCAGGCGCCCGTGGTGAGATTGCACGCGCGGCCGCGTCGGCCGGGGTGCTCGTGGACGCGGTGCTCGGAACCGGGATTTCGGGCGCCCCCCGAACTCCCCAGGCGCGCATACTGGAGGGCATGAACCGGGCCGGCAGACCGCTTGTGTCTCTCGACATTCCTTCCGGGGTGGACGCCGATACCGGGGCCGTCCCCGGGGAGGCCGCCCGGGCCGACGTGACGGTGGCCTTCGGGTGGCCCAAGCTGGGCTCCCTGCTTCAACCGGGGCGCGCGCATGCCGGTCGCCTGGTGGCTGTGGAGATCGGGTTTCCACCGGTGCCTCCCGGAACCTTCGGGGCGCGTGTGGGGACACCCGGGTGGGCTCGGGACGTGATGCCGGTTCGCCCTCCCGATACGCACAAGCACCAGGTCGGTGCGCTGCTCCTGCTGGCGGGCGCGCCCGGGATGGCGGGCGCGGCGATCATGGCGGCACGGGCGGCACTGAGGGCCGGGGTGGGATTCGTGCGCGTCGCGAGCTCGGCGGCCAATCGGCCCGTGCTCCAGGGCGCCGTCCCGGAGGCGGTGTTCGTGGACACGGCCGACCGGGGCGCGCTCGCTCGGGCGGCGATGGCATCGACCGCGGTCGTGGCGGGCCCCGGGCTCGGGGTCGCAGCGGAGGCCGCCCGCGCCCTTGAGGCTGTTGTGGAAGCGTCCGGCGATGCTCCGGTGCTGCTCGACGCCGACGCCCTGAACCTCGTGGCGACAGCGGCGGGCCCGGCCCTGAGCGACCTGGGGCGCGCTCGGCCGGTGCTGGTGACGCCGCATCGTGGAGAGATGAGGAGGCTGGTGGCCACCGCCGACGACCTCCCCGATCTTCCATCCCAACTGGCCCTCGACCGGGCGGCGGCTTGGTCGTGCACGGTGTTGCTGAAGGGCAACCCGTCGGTCGTAGCCACCCCCGAAAAGCGGCTCCTGGTGGGCGGGCTCGGGAGCTCCGACCTCGCTGCCGCCGGGATGGGAGACGTGCTGAGCGGAGTCGCGGGCTCGCTGATGGCGCAGGGGTGCGATCCATCGGTGGCGGGCGGACTGGCGCTGCACCTGACCGGGGTCGCGGCCGCGCTCGGGAGCGAGGGTCCGGGTCTGGTGCCGGGCGACGTCATCGCCCGCCTTGCAGCCGCGGTCCGCCGTCAACCGGATCCGAAGAGCCCCCTCGGCCTGCCCTTCGTCATCTTCGACCAGGAGGCTCCTCGTTGAGCCCGCTGGGACCGGGCGGCGAGTTCGACCTGATTCGGTCCTTCCAGGCGGCCGGACCGCCACCCGGGACGGAAGTCCTGGTGGGTTCGGGGGACGACTGCGCGGTGCTCGAATCCGGCTGGGTGGTAAGCACCGACGCCTTCCTCGAGGACGTGCACTTCCGGCGCGCGTGGATCAGCTTCGACGAGGCGGGCTACCGCGCCGTGACCGCCGCCGTGAGCGACGTGGCCGCGATGGCCGCGCGGCCCGTCGGCGTGCTCGTCGCCCTCAGCCTGCCGGACGCGGATGCGTCACACATCGCGGAGGGCCTTCGGTCCGGCATCCGGCGAGCGTGCGAACGTGCGGGTTGCGCGCTGGTCGGGGGCGACCTCACCCGCTCTCCCGGCCCTGTGGTCGTCAACGTGGTCGCACTGGGACGCGCGCATCGCCCGATCCTGCGAAGCGGGGCCCGGGCGGGCGACGAGGTCTGGGTGACGGGCATGCTGGGCGCGAGCGCCGCCGCCGTGCGCGACTGGCAGGGCGGGCGCGAGCCAGCTCCGTCGGCGCGGCGGGCTTTCGCCGAGCCCGCTGCGCGCCTCGCAGAGGCTCGCTGGCTCGCGGAGCGCACCCGGATGACGGCCCTCATCGACCTCTCCGACGGCCTTATGGGGGACATGAGCCACATCGCCGCGGCGAGCGGTGTTGCCGTCGTGCTGGACCCGGCCCTCGTCTCCGTCGCGCCCGAAGCCGTCGCTGCGGCCGGATCGCGCCGAAGCGCGCTGCCTCTCGCGCTTGCGGGAGGCGAGGACTACGAGCTCGCCTTCACCGCTCGGCCAGGCTCCGTGGAATCGCTCACGGCCGACTTCCATCGCAGGTTCGGAATACCCCTCACGCGCGTGGGAATTGTCGCCGACGGCGCCGGCATTAGACTTGAGGGCGACGGCGCGGACGAGTTCGCCCCCGGATCCGCGGGCTTCGACCACTTTCGCGCGCCGCGGTCCGGCGCGGCCGACGTCGGGCGCCTGGAGAATCGGTAAGGCGGATCGGAGTGCGGATGCTTCGGACGGGATGGGTGGCACTGGCGGCGATCGCGACGACAGGCTACTACGCCGCGATCATTCTGTTCACCTCGGTGGTCCCCGTCTGGCGCCACCGGCGATGCGGGCACTGGGCGCAGGGCTGGTCTGCCGTCCTGTTGCGTGCTGCGGGTGTGACCGTCACCTCGACCGGGCTCGACCGGGTCGATCCCCGGCGCTCGCAGATCGTGGTTTCCAACCACCAGTCCTGGTTCGATGTCCTCGCACTCTTCGCCACCTTCCCCACCTCCCTGCGCTTCGTGGCCAAGGAGGAGCTGCGCTCGGTCCCGGTCTTCGGCAAGGCGATTCTGCGCTGCGGCCATATCGCCATCGACCGCCGCAACCGCCACAGCGCGATCGAGTCGCTGCAACGGGCGGCCCGGCAGCTGCGCGAGCGCACCCTTCACGTCGTCATGTTCGCGGAGGGCACGCGGTCGCCCACCGGGGAGCTCCAACCGTTCAAGAAAGGGGCCTTCGTGCTGGCGCTCGAGACGCGGACGCCGGTTCTGCCGGTTGCGGTCTTGGGGAGCCGCGCCGTGATGCCCAAACACAGCTACGCGATTCGATCGGGTGAGATCGAGGTGCGGGTCGGCGAACCCATCGAGGTGGGCGACCTGACCATGTCGGATCGCAACGCGTTGCGCGACCGCGCGCGCCAGGCGGTCGCGGATCTCATGTCCGGACCGTCACCAGGGCAGGCCAACGGGGCGCTCGCGTCGCCACCCGCCCCCGGCGCCCCGGCAACCGCGCCCGACGTCAAGGAGGAGGAGCCGTGTCCGTGATCACGGAAGTGAAGGGGAGGGAGATCCTCGACTCCCGCGGAACCCCGACGGTGGAGGCCGAGGTGACCCTGGCGACCGGCGCGCGCGCGGCCGCGGCGGTGCCCAGCGGAGCCTCCACCGGCGAGCACGAGGCGGTGGAACTCCGGGACGGAGACCCGGCCCGCTACCGCGGAAAGGGCGTCCGCCGCGCGGTGGCTCACGTCAACGGCGAAATCCGCGGCGCCGTGGTCGGCAGGGAGGCCCGCGAGCAGCGCTCCCTGGATCGTGCGCTGGTAGAACTGGACGGCACTCCCAACAAGGGCCGGCTCGGGGCGAACGCGATCCTGAGCGTCTCCCTGGCGACGGCGCGCGCGGCCGCCCGCGAGGCCGGGCAGCCCCTCTACCGCTACCTGGGCGGCGAGGCGGCCACCGTCCTTCCGGTTCCCATGATGAACATCCTGAACGGCGGCGCCCATGCGCCCAACAACGTGGACATCCAGGAGTTCATGGTCATGCCGGTGGGCGCCGACACCTTCTCCGAGGGGCTGCGCATGGGCACGGAGATCTTCCACGCCCTCCGCGACGTGCTCGCCGCAGCGGGCCGCAACACCGCCGTGGGCGACGAGGGCGGCTTCGCCCCCGACCTGGGCGGAAACGAGGAAGCGATCGAGGTGGTGCTCACGGCCATCGAGCGCGCCGGCTACCGGCCCGGCGACGAGGTCGTTCTCGCCATCGACGCCGCCGCCAGCGAATTCCTCCGGGGCGACGACTACGTCCTGCAGGGCTCCGGCGGCGGCCGCCTCGGCCGGGAGGCGATGGTGGCGTTCTGGGACGACTGGACCCGCCGCTACCCCATTTCTTCGCTCGAGGACGCGCTGGGCGAGAACGACTGGGGGGGATGGGGGGTATTGACCAAGGCCGTCGGAGAACGCGTGCAACTGGTCGGCGACGACCTCTTCGTCACCAGCAGCGAGCGGCTGCGGCGAGGGATCCGCGAGGGAGTCGCGAACGCCATTCTCATCAAGGTGAACCAGATCGGCACGCTGACGGAGACCATGGACGCCATCGACCTGGCTCGCGCCTCGGGCTACCGGTGCGTGATCTCACATCGTTCGGGCGAGACCGAGGACACCTTCATCGCGGACCTGGCCGTCGCGCGCGCAACCGGACAGATCAAGACCGGAAGCGCCAGCCGCAGCGACCGAGTGGCCAAGTACAACCGCCTGCTGCGCATCGAGGAGGAACTGGGGGCCGCGGGATCCTATCCGGGGAGGGCGCTCTGGGAATCCTGAGGAAGCTGGTGCTGCCGGTCATCGCGGGGGCGGCCGTCTACTACGCGGTCTTCGGCGGCGAACACTCCATGATCGAGCTGGGATCCGCGCGCTCGCAGGTGAAGCAGGAACAGCGTGCCCTCGATCTGCTGCGGGCGGAGGTGGATTCGCTCACGGCCCGCGCCGACTCCCTGAGAGACGATCCGCTGACGCTCGAGCGCCTCGTGCGCGAGCGCCACGGGATGATCCGCGAGGGCGAGATCCTGTACCGTTTCGCGGACGATGCCGGCGGCGCGGAGCCGGACGATTCCGCCGGAAGCAGGTAGTCGGTTCCGGTCCTCGAGTTCCTCCGCCCGTCAAGCCTTCACGCCGTGTCTTCCTCCGCCCCGGCGGTCTCCTTCGCCTCGGTCGCGGAGTCGGCGATTCTGCGAACCGCGTCCGCGAGCAGGTGCCCCGAAGTTCCTTCCGGGAGGAGCGCGGGCATCCCTTCGGCCACGGCCTTGGCGACCGCGCCGCCCGTGCTGGTCGTGCCCGCCGACATGAGCTCCATCGGAATCGGGAAGACGGTGGTGGAGTTGTTCTCCGCGGCGATCTCGACGGCCGTCTGCAGATAGCGAAGCTGCAAGGCCATGGGGTACTCCTGAATGACCGCCGCCGCGTCGGCGAGCTTGCGGGATGCCTGGAACTCACCCTCCGCCGCAATCACCTTGCCACGGCGCTCGCGCTCGGCCTCGGCCTGCTTCGCCATCGCCCGCTTCATCTCCTTGGGCAGATCGATGTCCTTGATCTCGACGCCCGTAACCTCGATGCCCCAGGGATCGGTTCCCTCGTCGATGATGTCGCGCACGATCTCGTTGATGCGTTCGCGCTCGGCGAGCAGTTCATCCAACTCCGACT
The DNA here is from genome assembly GCA_009841185.1 of Gammaproteobacteria bacterium. Lineage (GTDB taxonomy): Bacteria > Gemmatimonadota > Gemmatimonadetes > Longimicrobiales > Gaopeijiaceae > BD2-11. Next base: position 12,387 of record VXMG01000035.1, on the reverse strand, counting down.
GGCCGATGACGCTGCGGAGCGTCGTCTGTGCCAGCTGGGAGGTGGCGAAGTAGTAGTCCTCGATCTCGACCACGGCCTTCGCCGGGTTGGTCACGCGGAAGTACACAACGGCGTTGACCGTGACGCTGACGTTGTCCTTGGTGATGGTGTCCTGGGGCGCGATGTCCAGCGCCACGATGCGCAGGTCCATCCGCTTCATGCGTTCCAGCCCGTAGGGCACGAGAAAAATCAGCCCGGGCCCCTTGGCGCGGGTCAGCTTGCCGAGCCGAAAGACCACGCCGCGCTCGTATTCCCAGAGGACGCGAAAGCTGGTGAGGAGGCCGGTGGCGGCGACGACGATGCCAACGATCATCGGGATGTCCATTCGGATCGCTCTCCCTCGGAACTCCGCCAACGCCGGTCCATGCCCGCTGGCGCCGGGGGTCCTCTGACAGGTTCGGGAAAATCCGCGGCCCCTGACGGTGCCGCTTGACACGCTATCTTCTCAAAACTAGCGTTTTCGCGATGTCCCCGCCGGAGTAGCTCAGCTGGTCAGAGCAGCGGAATCATAATCCGCGTGTCGGGGGTTCGAGTCCCTCCTCCGGCATCGCTTTCCTGCCCCGCCCCGCAGGGACCTGACCGTCCCGGCGGGGTTTCATATCTGTCCGTGCCCCTGGCGAGCCTGGTGGCACAAGCGGGAGACACCCGAAGGCGACGAGCAGGACGATGGCTGATCTGATCGAACGTGAGCTGAGTCGGCGCAAGGCGAGGATGGCCCGCGTGCTGGAGCGCCCGCTGCGGGTCCGGGAAGGGGCTGGCGCGCCCCTGTCGCCGGACCGCCGCGCCTACTACCTGGATGAAGCTCGGGAGCTGTACTGGAACGAGCTGGAGTGGGAGAACATCACGGGCGAGGAACGTCTGGACGACGGTCCGTTCACCGAACTGGCCTTCCCCGGCTTCCTTGCGTTCGTGCGCGGTTTGCTGTTGCGCGAATCCATCGACGAGCGGGGCACGCCGGCCGACCCGCATCCCGCCATCGTCGAAGAGATCCTGAGCTTCCTTGCGGGCAGGGTTGTGACCCTCCGCGCCGAACTGCGCGAGCAGGATCCCGAGTGGGACGTGGAGCAGAGCGAACGGGAATTGTCCATGACCGAGCCGCTCATCGATCTGGTGCTTGCGCTGTTGTACGAGGTCACCCCGCCCGAGCGGGTGCGCCTGGAACAGGCCGCGGCGGATTGACGACGCCGGCGCGGCGGCGTTCCATGCGTGGGTCCCGATGGGGATGGGCCGGCTGGCCCGTCCGCCGGCCCGGTCATCCCTACCTGGCGGGCGCCCCCCTCTTCATCGCCCACCGGGGTGGAGCCGCGCTGGCGCCCGAGAACACCATGGCGGCCTTCACCGCCGCGGTGGAGCAATGGGACGCGGACGTGCTGGAGATGGACGTGCATCGGACCGCGGACGGCAAGGTGGTCGTGATTCACGACGCCACCGTGGACCGCACCTGCGACGGCAGCGGCGCCGTGCGCGAGCTTCCCTGGAGCGAGGTGCGTACGCTCGACGCCGGCTATCGTTTCCGCGATTCGGCGGGCGAACCGGCCTTCCGGGGCCGGGGCGTGGGCATCCCGCTGCTGGACGAGGTGCTCGAGACCTTCCCCGACACGCGCATCAACGTGGAGGCCAAGACCCCCGAGGTCGCGCCGTTGCTGGTCGAGACGGTCCTCCGCCACGGGGCGCAGCATCGAGTGCTGATGGCCGCGGAACTGGAAGGTGCGCGCCCCTCGCGGCACGGCTATCCCGGCCCCCACGGAGCGTCCCGCCGCCAGATCCGGCTGTTCCATCTGCTGCACCACCGGCCGCTCGGGTCCCTGTATACGCCCCGTGCCGACGCTCTCCAGGTGCCGGACGCATGGATGGGCACGCGCGTCGTCACCCCGCGCTTCGTCTGCGAGGCGCACCGCCGAAACATCCCGGTCCACGTCTGGACCATCGATGAGCCCGCCGACATGCGCCGACTGCTCTCGTGGGGGGTGGACGGCATCCAGTCCGACCGCCTCGACCGGCTGGCGCGCGTCCTGATGGAGGAGACCGACAGGCCTCCCCCGCCCGCGCTCTCCACTGCCGCTGCGGGTGCCGCCGCGACGGCCGGCGAACCGGCGCCGTGAACAGGCCGGGCCGGTCGCTGGCCGACCGTTTCCGCGCGATGCTTGCCGAGGACGGGGTCGTTGCCGGCGGCGAGCGGGTCCTGGTGTCGCTCTCGGGCGGCCTCGATTCCACCGTCCTGCTTCACCTCCTGCGCTTCACGCCGGGCCTTCCGTCGCTCGAAGTGTACGCCGCCCACCTGGATCACCGCATGCGTCCCGGCAGCGCCGGGGACGCCCACTGGGTGAAGGGTCTCACGCGCGCCTGGGGGGTGCCGCTGGTGTCGCGCGCGGTCACCCGTCCTCCCGCCAACGAGACCGAAGCGCGCCGGGCCCGCTACCGCTTTCTGGAGGAGGCGCGTGCCGAGGCCGGCTGCCGATGGGTCGTGACCGCCCATCACGCGGACGACCAGGCCGAGACGGTCGCCTACCGGATGTTGCGGGGCACCGGCCTCGCCGGCCTGGCCGGGATCCCCCGCACTCGCGAGCCGGGGCTGTACCGACCGCTGCTGCCGTTCTGGAAGCGCGAGCTCGCCACCTACGCCTCTGCCTCCCGCCTCCGTCACCGGACCGACCCCACCAACCGGTCGCCCGACATCCCGCGCAACGTGGTGCGCCGGGAACTGCTGCCGCTCGCCGAGGAGCGGGTCGCGCCGGGCGCCCGGCGGGCCCTCCACCGTCTGGCCCGCCTGGCGGGAGAAGAGATCCGCCTCTGGCAGGCCGTGGTTCCGACGCTGCTCGCCGGTCTCCGTGTGCGACGCACCGAAGAGGGCCTCTCGTTCAGCCGCGACGGCTTCCTGCAGTGCAATCCCCTGGTTCGCGCCAGGCTCATCCGGGAGCTGGCGGCGGAGTCCGGTGCCCACCTCGATGCCCGCGGCACCGCTCTGGCGTCGGAGTTCGCCTGCTCCGGCGGGAGCGGCCGATCGATCGACCTCCCCGGCGGAGCGGTTCTGTCCCGCGCCTATGAGCGCCTGGTCATTGCGCGCGCCGCCGCGAGGATCGCCGGTGGGCATTCCCCTCACGACGCCCGCTTCGTGGCGGTGCCGGCTCCGGGCGAAGGGGCGGCCGAGGGCCGTTCGGGAGGGGCCGCCTTCCTCGCCCGCTGGTCGACGCGCGGTCCCGTGGGAGGAGAAGGGCTCTCCATCCCGGCTCTGCGCTTCCCTATCCTGTTTCGCAGTTGGCGGCCCGGAGACCGCATTCGCCTGGCCGCCGGCACCCGCAAGCTCAAGAAGGTGTTCGGGGAGGCTCGCGTGCCGCGTCCGGCGCGCGCGCGCCGGCCGGTGCTGGCCGATGCCGGGGGGCGTATTCTCTGGGTGCCGGGGGTGGCGCGGTCGGTCGACGCGCGGCCCGTACCTCAAGATGCAATCCTCTACGTGGGAGTTGACCTCGATGACGCCACCGACTGACGTTGCCCGCCGCACCGGCAGGGGCCGTGTGCGACGCATAATCTTCACGCGCGAACAGATCGCGCTCAGGGTGCGGGAGTTGGGCGACGAGATCTCGGCTTGCTACGAGGCGCGCGAGGAACTGCTGGTGCTGGGCCTGCTGAAGGGCTCGTTCATGTTCCTGGCCGACCTGGTGCGCTGCATCCATCACCCGGTCCAGGTCGACTTCATCGTGACTTCGAGCTACGGGTCGGGTATGGTATCATCGGGAAACGTACAGCTCCTCTACGACCCCGAAGTGTCGCTCGAGGGGCGCCACGTCATCCTCGTGGACGACATCATCGACAGCGGCAGGACCATGGCATCTCTGGTGCCCATCATCCAGGCGCGCGGACCGGCCAGCCTCGAATTGTGTACCTTCCTTCACAAGCGCCGGGACGGCATCGCGCACGAGCCCAGATGGGTCGGCTTCGACGCCCCCCCGGAGTTCGTGGTGGGCTACGGGCTCGATTACAGCGAGAACTTCCGGCATCTTCCCTACGTCGCAAGCATCTGAGAGCACGGGCCGGTGGTCCCGGAGTACTCTGAATAATGTCTGATTCCGAACAGAACCGACCCGATTCCGGCAGCAGGTTCTCCCGGCTCTCGCGCACCGCCTCATTCTGGATTCTGCTGGCGCTCGTGCCGCTTCTCTTCTTCCAGATCTTCAGTCCGGGCGGCAACGCGGGCGTCGAGCTCACCTACACCGAGCTTCGCGAGCAGTTGGCGTCCGGCAACATTCGCGAGGTGACGATCGTCGATGCGCGCAGCGTGGAGGGCGAACTGCGCACCCCGGTGAACCGGGACGGCGAAGACATGAGCCGCTTCGTCTCCATGCTTCCCGGGGAGATCAACGACGGGCTGCTCGACGAATTCCAGGCGCGCAACGTCGTCATCAGCGCAAGGCCCGCGAGGGTCCCGGTCATGGAGAGGGTGTTCGCGTTTCTTCCCTGGATCCTCATGGCCGGGATCTGGATCTGGTTCGTGCGCAGCCTCCAGAGCGGGGGCAACCGGGCCTTCCAGTTCGGCCGTTCCAAGGCCAAGCTCATCTCGCCAGACACGCCCAAGGTGACGTTCGAGGACGTCGCGGGCGCGGACGAGGCCAAGGAGGAACTCCAGGAGGTCATCGAGTTCCTGAAGGATCCGCAGCGCTTCGTGCGCCTGGGTGGCCGCCTACCCAAGGGCGTTCTCCTGGTGGGTCCCCCGGGCACCGGCAAGACCCTGCTCGCACGGGCGGTGGCGGGCGAGGCCGCGCGTCCCTTCTTCCAGATGTCGGGCTCCGACTTCGTCGAGATGTTCGTGGGCGTGGGCGCCTCGCGCGTGCGCGATCTCTTCGAGCAGGGGAAATCGCATGCGCCCTGCATCATCTTCGTGGATGAGATCGATGCAGTGGGCCGCCACCGGGGCGCGGGCCTGGGCGGGGGACACGACGAGCGCGAGCAGACGCTGAACGCGCTGCTGGTGGAGATGGACGGCTTCGAGTCCAACGACGGCGTGATCCTGCTGGCGGCCACCAACCGGCCCGACGTGCTCGATCCGGCGCTGCTTCGCCCCGGCCGCTTCGACCGGCAGGTCGTGGTGGACTCCCCGGACATCAAGGGCCGGGAGGGCATCCTGGGCGTGCACGCGCGCAAACTCCCGCTGGCCGAAGATGTCGATCTTTCCGTGATCGCCCGGGGCACCCCCGGCCTGTCGGGCGCGGATCTGGCCAACGTCTGCAACGAGGCCGCGCTCATCGCCGCGCGCGACGGCGCCGACCGGGTCGCCATGGCCCACTTCGAGAAGGCGAAGGACAAGGTCATGCTGGGGGCCGAGCGCAAGAGCCTGGTGCTCACCGAATCGGAGCGCGAGTTGACCGCTTATCATGAGGCGGGCCATGCCGTGCTGGGGCTGCGCATCCCCGGCCTCGACCCCGTGCACAAGGTCACGATCGTCCCCCGCGGGCGCGCCCTCGGACTTACCGCGAGCCTCCCCGAGGAGGACCGGCACTCCTACACCAAGGATTGGCTGGAAGGGCAGCTGGTGATGCTGTTCGGGGGACGCGTCGCCGAGGAGATGCGCTTCGGCCCGACCAAGGTGACCACCGGGGCAGGGAACGACATCGAGCGCGCCACCAGCATGGCGCGCCGGATGGTGACCCGTTTCGGCATGTCCGAGCGGGTGGGGCTGATGGCGGTCGGCGATTCGGAGCAGGAGATCTTTCTCGGCCGCGAGCTGGTCCAGCGGCGTGAAATCTCGGAGCACACCGCCGAACTGGTCGACAGCGAGGTCAAGCGGCTTCTGGACAGCGCGCATGATCGCGCGCGCGTGCTGCTGGAGGAGCACAAGGAGCTGCTCGAGACCATCGCCGACGCGCTGCTCGAACGCGAGACGCTGGGCCGCCGCGAGATCGAGCTGATCGAGCAGGGAGAACCGTTGCCGCCCATGTCACGCGAGGAGCCGCCGATTCCGGGTGAGGAAAACGGAAGCGAGCCGCCCGAGACCGGGGAACCTCTCGACGGCACGCCGCAGCCGATAGCCGGGAGCACGCCCGACTCCCTCCGCGAGCCGGAGGAGGCGGTTCCCGTCTCGTCCGCGCCCGTCGACGGACCCGCTGCCCGCACGAGGGGCTCGCACGCAGACGACCCTTGACCACCCGTCGGAAGCACCGGCCCGCTGGAATGCAACCGCGGTCTTCCAACGTGGCTGAGAAGGCATGAGCGCCGGAGATCTGTTCGCGCTGTTCGCGCCCGGCTGGCTGGATATCCTCGAGATCCTCATCGTCGCGGCGCTGCTGTACCGCATCCTGCTGTTCATCCAGCGCACCCGGGCCATGCAGATCCTCCTGGGCGGGCTCCTGATCGCGGGCGTCTACGCCATCGCGCGCCTGCTGGGCCTCGACCTCATGCGCTCGATCATGGATGCGGTCTTCCAGTACGGGGCCATCGCCGCGCTGGTCGTCTTTCAGCCCGAGATTCGGTCCACCCTCGCCCGGCTGGGACAGGCGCGCATGCTGCAGTTGTTCAGCCGGCTCGGAGAAAGCCAGGTGGTGGAGGAGATCGCGGGCGCGGCCGAGCGCCTTTCGAACATGAAGGTCGGCGCGCTGATCGCCTTGGAGGGGGATGTCGGACTGGACGAGTACGCCCAGACCGGCAGCCCCCTGCGGGCGCGCGTCTCGCGCGTGCTCCTGGGCGCCATCTTCACCCCCAATTCGCCGCTCCACGATGGCGCCGTGATCGTCTCGGGCGACACCATCAAGGCGGCGGGGGCGATTCTGCCGCTCAACCGGGCGCCGGTTCCCGACCGCACGCTGGGCACCCGGCACCGCGCCGCGATCGGGCTGAGTGAGGAAACCGACGCGGTCGTGGTCGTGGTCAGCGAGGAGACGGGGCGGATTTCGGTGGCGAGCCGGGGGGTGCTCGAAAAGGGAGTCGACGGGGCGGGCCTGCGGGAAGCCATCGCGCGGGCTGGCCCCAGGGCGACGACGGGGACCCGGGAACCGGCCGGCAGCGCGGGCCGGGCGCTGGCACGCGCGTTGCGCCTGCCCTGACAGGCGAGCGACAAACTCCCCTCAGAGCCCGCCACGGCGCGTCGCGGACGCCCCTCGCTCTCCCCCTTGGGCTCTATCCGGCGAAGCGGATGCGGAAGATGCGGTTGCCGGCGTCGTCGGAAACCAGCAGCGCGCCGTCCGGTGCCTGAAGCACGTCCACGGGGCGGCCCCAGACTTCCTTCTCGTCGTCGTCGCGGACGATGAACCCGGTCAGGAAGTCCTCCGGCGGGCCGGAAGGGCGTCCGCCCTCGAACGGGATGCGCACCACCGAATAGCCCTTCAGATCGAGCCGGTTGATGGATCCGTGCAGCGCGACGAAGGCGTGGTTGCGGTATTCCGCGGGGAATCCCTCGCCCGTGTGGAACGCCATGCCCATGGGGGCCGCGTGGGCCGGCAGCAGAACGTCGGGTACGAGGGTGCGCTCCACCAGGTCCGGCCGGGCCCCGTTCAGGATCGGTTCCGGGTTGGGCCCGATGTACGCGTACGGCCACCCGTAGAAGCCGCCGTCCCGCACCGAGGTGACGTAATCCGGGGCGAGGTCGTCGCCGAGATGGTCGCGCTCGTGCACCGCCGTCCACAGCGCACCCGTCACCGGGTGGAAGGCGAGCGCGACGGGATTGCGCAGCCCTCCCGCGAACACCCGATGTCCCGAACCGTCGGGCCGATACTCGTTGATGGCGGCGCGGCGCGGGTCCGTCCCCGGCATTGCGTTGGTGGCGGAACCGACCGCCACGTACATCCGTTCGCCATCGGGATCGAAGACGAGATTGCGCGTCCAGTGGTTGAACCCGAGGGTCCGGCCGACGTCGATGCCCAGGCGCTCGGCGGTATCGTGATCGAGGGCGTCGCTGCTGACGGGGAGGTCCACCACATGTTCCGGCGGACCGTCCGCGCGCGTCTGACCGGGCGCATAACGAAAGCGCACCACGGCGTCGTTGTTGCCCACGTACACGTACCCGCCGTGGAAGGCGATGCCGTACGGCCGGGTCAGGCCCTCCGCGAAGATCTGCCGGTACTCGGCCGTGCCGTCGCCGTCCTCATCCCGCAGCAGCGTGATCGCGCCACTCCGGCTCTCGGCCACGAACACGTCGCCGCCCGGCGCGAGCGCAAGCCGACGGGGAGCCGCCAGATCGTCGGCAAAGACATTCACGACGAAGCCGGCCGGAACCGAGAGGTTCGTCCCTTCCGGCCGCTCCACGATGCGCGGGATGGCGCGGTTCCAAGGGGTCTCGAAGGGTTCGGGGAGCTGCTGGGGAGCGGCCAGGAGCAGAAGCAGCGGAAGCGTGGCCATCGAAGTCATGAGAGGCTCGGGGTGGGGAGGCGAACGAGCGAACGTCCTGAGTATACGCCCCGCCTTGTCCGAACCCGCAACCCGGACGCCGGGTAGCAGGAATCTTCCGATGCGCTTCACGCCCGAGCGACGTCAACCCTTCGTCCCGGTCGCGCATCCTAGAAGGGACAGCCACGCCCTCAGGGAGCCATCGCCAATGCCGAATAGCCCAGCCGGCCTCGCCAGACGCATCGGTCTTGCAGCCGTCCTCATCTGCCTCGCCTTGCCGCTGCCGGCCCGCGCCGCCCAGGAGGAAACAGCGAGCCCCGAAGCCGATTCGATCGCGTTGCTCGAGGAGGCGAAGCAGGTGCAGAAGGAGTTCGAGCGCTTTCGGGAACAGCGGCTTCCTCCGGAATGGAGCGGTTTCGGAGGCCAGTGCGATGCCCTGGTGGGCCGGATGTGCCTGCGGCACGGAGACGGGGAAGCGCCCCCGGTGGAACCTGCTCCGCTCGAGGTCGAGATGGCGCGCATGGACATGCTGCGCACGCTCGGCCGCATCCACTCCAGCCTCCCGCGCGACAGGTGGGTGCTGGGACAGCGCGTCTACTACCTGAGGGAGCAGGGGGAGCTGCTCCGGGCGGAAGCCCTCACCGAGCGCTGTCATCCCGACGACGAATGGTGGTGCATGGCGCTCAAGGGATACCTGCTGCAGTCGCTGGGAGAGAGCATCGAAGCCGAAGCCGTCTTCCGCGACGCCATCCCGCGGATGCCCGAGGAGGAGCGGGAGAGATGGCTGGCGCTCGACTATCTCCTCGACGAGGAGGCCCGCGAGCTCTTCGATGATGCCGATCCCGCGGAGCAGGCGGCGCTGCGCCAGCGGCTCTGGCTGCTTGCCGATCCTCTCTACTTGATCGAAGGCAACGACCGCGAGGCGGAGCAGTACGCCCGCCGCACGCTGATCCGCATCCGCGAGTCGGCGGAGAACCCCTACGACATTCCCTGGGAAGAGGACCTGGAGGAGCTTGTCGCCAGGTACGGGGGCGAGGTGGGCTGGGAGCGCGGCCGGCCGGCGCGGCCCGCTTCGGGCATGCTCCAGGACAACCGCTTCATCATCGGGCGCCACCGGCCCCACGGGCGCGAGTTCATGCCCGCGGGGGCGTTCCTGGAGGATCCGGCCGGTGTCCCGGTGCGCGCGTGGGAGATCGAGGACCGGGCGCCGTGGACCGGCTACGCCGCCTGGTACGCGCCCATCATCACCAACATGGACGCGCAGGTGGCGCGCTTCCGCCGGGGCGACTCGCTCCTGGTGGTGGCCGGTTACCAGCCCCCGCCCCTGGTGCCGGCAGAACCCGTCCGCCCGACGGTGCGCGAAACCGCACCAGGCGCGGATCCCTTCGCGGCTTTCGCCGCGCCCCCGCCCCCGCCTCCCGCGGCGGCGGGCGCCGTGGAGTCGGGGGTGTTCGTGCTGACCCCGGAGGGCGAGCGGCTCGTCGACCAGCGCGGCAGCGACCGCGAGAGCGTCGTCACCGCCCGGGTTCCCAACGGCGACTACATCTTCGGCATGGAAGTCCTGGAAGACGCCGACGACCGGGGCTGGAGGGTGCGCGGCGGTGTACGCCAGGAGAACCTGCCCTTCGGGCTCGCGGCCATATCCGACGTCGTGCTGCTGGATCCCGCTGGCGATCTGCCGGAGAGCCTGGAGGAGGCCCTGCCCCGCGTGCTGGGTTCAACCCGCGTCCGCTCCGGCGAGCCCTTCGTCGCGGGCTGGGAGGTCTATGGGCTGCAGACCGGCGAGAGCGCGATCGTCGGCATCACCATGCAGGACGCCAACCCCGGGCTGCTCGCGCGCGCGACGCAGTTCCTTCGCCTCACCACCCCGGAGGCACCCCTGGAACTGAGCTGGGAGGAAGCCGGACCCGACGAGCTGGGCACGGTCTTCCGCGCCATCGCACTGACGTTGCCGGAGGTCGAGGCGGGTGAGTACGACCTGATCCTGACGGTCCAGCTCCCCGGCAGGAGCCCGATCGACGTGACGACCCGCCTGACCGTGGAGGAGTAGCTCCCGTCAGTCGGCCCGCCGCACGGACGTGATCCTCACCGGCGGGGTGAGGGTCTGTCCCTCGTAGGGCTGTCCCTGGATCGCGCGCACCACGTCCATTCCGCTCACCACCTGCCCGAAGGCCGCGAATCCCTGGAGGTCGGGGTTGCGGTTGCCGCCGAAGTCCAGCGACGGCTGGTCGTTGATGCAGAAGAAGAAGCTGGAGGTGGCGCTGTCGGGTTGTCCACGGGCCATCGAAATTGCCCCGTCGACGTGGCGCAGCCCCGTGACCGAAGTGCGCTCCATGGGGATGGCATCGAATCCCTGCTCGGCGAACTCCTCGTTCACGCTCGCCTGAATCACCTCGATGCGGACGGTGTCGTTGGGCTGGTTGTCCATCGTGACCGTGCGATGGAACTGGCCGCCATCGTAGTGGCCCGCGTCCACGTAGCGCAGGAAGTTGGCGGAGGTGCCCGGCGCGTTCCCGGTGTCGATGTCCACCTCGATATCACCGAAGTCGGTGGAGATGATCACCCGCACCATGCCCGTCTCCTGGGCGCTCTCCTCCGCTTCCTGCGGGGCCTCTTCGGCGGACTCGGCGCAGGCGCCGGCGGCGATCAGAAGGATGGCGATGGTCGACGCGAGTATTCCCTTGCGCATGGGTCGAACCTCCTGTGGATCGGGTCGTTGCGGGAACCACGATGATACGGCGCGGAGCGCAGGTGAGCCAGCGGCGCCGAGCCCCGGTCAGGCCCGGAAGGTTGACGGCACCTCTCATCCCGTGCTCTACGGCGCCTGCCATCTCCCGCGGCGAAGCAATTCCCCGCTGCCCGCCCCGGCCAGAATCTCCCCCTCCTCGTAGACCACCTCGCCCCGCCGGAGCGTCATCACGGGCCAGCCCGTGACCTCCCACCCGGAATAGACCGAGAAGCCGGTGCCCGAGAACATGTCCTCGTCGCGGACGGTGCGCGTCTCGTCCGGATCCCAGAGGACGATGTCGGCGTCCGAGCCCACCGCGACCGTGCCCTTGCGCGGGTAGAGCCCGAAGAGTTTGGCGGCGTTGGTCGAGGTCACCGCCACGAAGCGCTCCTCGGAGATGCGTCCCTGGACGACGCCCTCCGAGTAGAGCATCGGTCGCACCACCTGGAGGTTGTTCAAGCCGGCCCGGTGCCGGCTGATGGTCTGCGACGGGTCCATCTTCTCGTCGCGCCGATAGGCGACGTGGTCGGTGCCGAGCACATGCACCGATCCGCTGGCGATTCCGGCCCAGAGCGCGTCCTGGTCGCGCTGTTCGCGAAGCGGCGGTTGCCCCACATACAGCCCGCGGTCGGGTCCCTCGAAGCGCTGCCGGGTGAAGTGGAGGTAAATGGGGCGGGTCTCGACGAAGACGCTGAGCCCCCGCTCGCGGGCATCCTGCAGCACGCGCAGCGCGCCTTCGGAGGAGACGTGGACCGCGTAGATGGGCGCTCCGGTGGCCTCGGCCATGGCGACCGCGCGCTGGGTGGCCACCACCTCGCCGACCACGGGCCGGCTGTCCGGAAAGTACTCGAGCGAGGTGCGTCCCGCGGCGGTGAGCTCGGCCACCGCGCGCGCGAGGATGGGTCCGTCCTCGCAGTGCACCATGGTCAGGATGCCGGCACGCCCCGCCGCGTCCATGGTCGCCATGTAGTCCGGCACTTCGGCGTCGAACGCGGCGCGCACCATGAAGATCTTGGTGCTGGTCTGGCCGGTCTCGGTGGCCAGGGTGGTCATCTGGCCTTCCTGGGTTTCGGGGTCGTTGATGCCCGCGTGCAGGATGACGTCCGCGATCGCCTGCTCGCGGATGAGCGCCGCCTCGCGCTCGATGGCCTGCGCGAGCGTCCGCTCCCCGGCCGGGAAGGCAAAGTTCGAGATGGTGGTGATGCCCCCCGCCAGCGCCGCCTGCGACCCGGTGCGGTAGTCCTCCCGGCGGCTGCCCCCCAGGTGGACGTGCGGATCCACCCCGCCCGGCATGACCAGCAGCCCGGTGG
>VXMG01000117.1:0-3516 GCA_009841185.1 Gammaproteobacteria bacterium | reverse complement strand
CCGAACCCGCACACGACCTCGTCGATGATCAGGATGACGCCGTATTCGTCGCAGATCTCGCGGATGATTGAAAAATATTCATCCACCGGAGGAATGACCCCCCCGCCCGCGGTGATCGGCTCCAGGATCACGGCCCCCACCGTGTCCGGCCCCTCCTCCTCGATCGCGTCGCCGAGGGCGCGCGCACACTCGATGTCGCAGGACGGATACGTCTTCCCGAAGGGACAGCGGTAGCACATCGCGTGCGGAATCCCCGAAAACCCCTCCGGGAAGGGCCCGTAGGCCTCCTTGCGCTCCTCCTGGCCGCTGGCGGCGAGGCAGGCGATCGTCGTGCCGTGATAGTCGCGGTCCCGGTACAGGACCTTCGACTTGCCGCTCCCGTTCAGGTGGGCGATCTGGCGCACCATCTTGATCGCCTTCTCGTTCGCCTCCGAGCCGCTGTTGGCGAAGAAGATGTGATCCAGGCCCGGCAGCCACTCGGCCAGCGCGCTCGCGTACTGGGCGGCCGGCACCGTGCCGACCACGCCCGCGTAGTACGGCAGCCGCGTCAACTGCTCGTAGACGATCCGCGCGATGCTCTCCCGCCCGTGGCCGACGTTCACGCACCAGACGCCGCCCGAGGTCCCGTCCAGGTACTCTTTCCCATGGATGTCCCGCACACGCGCGCCGCGGCCCTCCACGAACACCTGCGGATCCTGCGTCTCGAAGACGCTGTGCTGGAACAGGTGGTGCCAGAGGTGCTTGCGGTCCTTCTCGATCACGTCCTGGACGTCGTAGTCCGCCAGCAACGCCTGTGTGTCGGACATCGGTTCTCCCGCTAGCTCAGGCTGAGGTGGGCGTATTTCTCCAGGTGGCGGGTGGGCATCGCGAGCGCGTCCCGGCGGAACGGCTCCGCGAGCACGTTGGCGCCGCCCTCGACGACCGCGTTGATGACGCACGGCCGGCCGCTCGCCGCCGCCTCCACCGCGTCGCGCACCACGTCCCGGACATCGCGGTAGTCCTCGACCGTGTAGCCCTTCGCGCCCATGGCCTCGGCCACCTTCGCAAAGTCCGGGTTGGCGCTCAGGTCCGTGCCCACGAAGCGATGGTCGTAGAAGTCGATCTGGTTCTTCTTCTCGGCGCCCCACTCGTGGTTGTTGATGACGACGGCGATGACCGGGATCTCCTCGCGCACCGCCGTCATCACCTCGCTCATCCCGCTGATGCCCCACGCGCCGTCCCCCTGGATGGCGAACACGGGAGCCGCCGGATTGCCGACCTTGGCGCCCAGCGCGGCGCCGTACGCGAAGCCGCAGTTCCCCCACGTGAGCGCGGCGAGGTGCTGGCGCGGGCCGTCGAAGCGCAGATACCCGTTGGTGATCGAGCAGGTGTTGCCGATATCCGTGGTCACCAGCGCGTCCCCGGGCAGCGCGCGCGTGAACTCCCAGAGGAAGCGCCGGGGGTGCATGAGGGCGTTGGTGGACGAAGACCAGTCCTCGAGTTCCTCGTCCCAGGCCCGCTTCTCGCGGGCGACGTCGGCGATGCGCGCTTCGTTCCGCCCCTCGTTCCGCCCCTCGTTCCGCCCCGGGTCCGGCCGCGCCTTCCGCAACTCGCCGAGCAGTTCGACGGCGTACTCCTTCACGTCCGCGACGGAGAAGAGCGCCGGGATCCTGCTCATGCCCCACTGCCGGGCGTCCCGGTCCACCTGAATGAGGGTGGCGTTTTCGGGCCAGTAGGTCATGTCGTACTGCGGCAGGAGGCCGAAGACCCCGAGCCGGGTCCCGAGCGCGAGTACCACGTCGGCCTTGGCGATCGTGCGCATGGCGGCCTTCGACCCGCAGTAGCCGATCGGCCCGCACCCCAGTTCGTGACTGTAGGGGAAGGTGTCGTTGTGCAGGTACGTGTTGACGACCGGCGCGCTCAGGTGCTCGGCCAGCGCCGTGACCTCCGCGAGGGCGTCGCCCTGGCTGACCCCTCCTCCGGAGACGATGACCGGGTAGCGGGCGCCGCTCAGGACCCGGACCGCTTCCTCGATATCCCGCCGGGGAGGCCGGCCGGGGCCGAGGATGGGGGTCGTGAAGATCTCCTCCTCGATGTCGCCGTAGAAGTAGTCCCTGGGGATGTTGAGGTGCGTGGGGCCGAGTTCGAGCTTCGCGCGGTAGAAGCAGCGCCGCGCGAGTTCGCCCATGCGCTCGGGACGGTTGACGCGCACCTGGAAGACGGTCTGCGCCTCGAACATCGGCATCTGATCGAGTTCCTGGAAGCCGCCGGTGCCGATGCCGAGCGATCCCGTTTCCGGGGTGATGGCGACCACGGGGGAGTGCGCCCAGAAGGCGGCCGCGATCGCGGAGACGAAGTTGGCCGCGCCGGGGCCGTTCTGGGCGATGCAGGCCTGGGGCCTTCCCGTGACCCTCGCCAGCCCGTCGGCGGCGTGCGCGGCCGCCTGCTCGTGCGCGACCGAGATGAAGCGGATGCCCGCATCCGGGAACAGGTCGAGGGCGTCCATGAACGCCGACCCCACCAACCCGAATACCTCCGTCACGCCCTCCGCCACCAGCGTCTCCACCAGCGCTTCGGAGGGCGTCATGGTTCTCTTCGGCGTTCTCTTCGGTGTTCTCTTCGGCAAGTCCAGCCTCCAGTCTCCGTTTGCCCCCCGCCGGGCACATCCAATCCGGAGTCGGGCACATCCAATCCGGAGAACGTAGTATAGGGCGATGGGTGTAGACGAACTCGTCAACCGCGTCATGCGGCCGGTGGCGGACGCGGTCTCGGAGTTCATCTTCTTCTCCGTGCCGGTCGGCGGGGCCGAGATGCCGCTCATCGTGGCGTGGCTCATCGCCGGGGGCGCTTTCTTCACCCTCTACCTCGGCTTCATCAACGTGCGGGGCTTCCGGCACGCGCTCGACCTGGTCCGCGGCCGCTACACGGATCCCTCGCAGCCGGGCGAGGTGACGCCCTTCCAGGCGCTCGCGACCGCCGTGTCGGGGACGGTCGGCATCGGGAACATCGCGGGCGTGGCGGTGGCGATCTCGCTGGGCGGGCCCGGGGCCACCTTCTGGCTGATCGTCGCCGGGCTGCTCGGCATGAGCACGAAGTTCGCCGAGTGCACGCTGGCGGTGAAGTATCGCCGCACCAACCCGGACGGCTCCGTGAGCGGCGGCCCGATGTACTACCTGCAGCACGGCCTGGCGCTGCGGAACCTGCCCCGGATCGGCCGCGGCCTGGGGATGTTCTACGCCGCCGCCATGGTCCTGGGCTGCCTCGGCATCGGCAACATGTTCCAGTCCAACCAGGCGGCCGCCATCCTCATCGAGGTGACGGGCGCCGAAGCGAGCTTCTTCCGCGACAAGGCCTGGCTGCTGGGCGTCGTCATGGCCGGCGCGGTGGCGCTGGTCACCGTGGGCGGCATCCGGAGCATCGCCCGCGTCACCTCCAGGCTCGTGCCCTTCATGGCGGTGCTCTACGTGCTGTCGGCGCTGGCCATCATCGGGCTGAACGCCGACCGGCTGCCCGGCGCCATCGTCCAGATCTGGGAAG
>VXMG01000020.1:0-3547 GCA_009841185.1 Gammaproteobacteria bacterium | reverse complement strand
GGCTTGAACATGACGTCGGTCTCGCCATATGCATAAAGGTCATTGATGTGTTCCGTCGCACGGGCGGTGTAGTCGCCGCCATCGGTATGAACTTTGGCGATCGCGACAATACCCTCGCCCCAGGCTTCCTGTGCGTCAATGACAGCCTGTTCGGAGATCTGTTGCGCTGAAGCTGACGTCGCAATGGCGGCAAGGGCGAGGCCGGAAGCCGCGGCCAGAACAAAATGTAGTTGATTCTTCATGATGGGTGTCCTCTCTTTCGTGAAACCTCTTTCCGCGTCCAGCGACGGCAAGAGTAACGGAAGGCGGTCGCCTCGGCAAGATTATCAACCCCGATTGCGGGCTCCGCGGGCGTGCGGCATCTTGATGCGGAGACTCGTGGCGGAGCGGGAAGCGGCGCCCGGTGGCGACCGGCAAGGTGCAGGATGTGCCCGGGAGAAGATCAGATCGTGCCCGACGAGCGCAGTTCCCGTCGCTCTCGCAGGTCTATTGCCCGGTCCCGTCCCGTGGTCGGGGTGATGGGCTCCGGGTCCGCTCGGCAAGCCCATCTCGCCGAGCCGTTGGGCCGCGCCCTGGCTCGCATCGGCGTGCACCTGCTGACAGGGGGCGGGACCGGAGTCATGGAGTCTGTCTCGCGGGCCTTCAGCGCGGTGCCGGATCGGGACGGACTGGTCATCGGGATCCTCCCGGCCGGGGATGCACGCCCCAACCCAGCCGACGCGGATCCGGGAACTCCCCCCGGCTATCCCAATCCGTGGGTCGAACTCGCCATCCGCACCCACCTCGACGCCCGGGGAGACGACGGTTCGGGAATCCGCTCCCGCAACCACATCAACATTCTGACCTCCGATCTCGTCATCGCGCTGCCGGGATCCTCGGGAACGGCCTCGGAAGTCGAACTCGCGATCCGATACCGTCGGCCCCTCATCCTGCTGGGAGACACGGCTCGGGCCTCGAACCTGCCGGCGTCCGTGCCGACGACCGAGAGCGTGGACGAAGCCGTGCAATTCGTGCGCCGCGCCCTGCGCGGTAGCGAGGGGGAGTCCCCGCCTTCGGGGTCTGGGCGTTAGCTTCCTGCCGACGGTCCTACCAGCCCAGGAGCTTCCACCATCCAAAGGAGCAGAAGATGCGCAATCCATCTCGCGGTATGCTCGCCCTGCTGGCGCTGACCAGCGCCGCGTGCGCGGGCGATGTCCCCGAATTGATCACCACCGATAGCGGTCTTCAGTACGAGGTGCTGCGAGAGGGTGACGGCCCAACGCCGACGATGAATGACGAAGTCGTCGTCCACTACCGCGGCACGCTCACCGACGGAACCCAGTTCGACGCCTCCTATGACAGGGGCGAGCCCAACACCTTCCCGGTGAACGGCCTTATCGCGGGATTCAGCGAGGCGCTCCAGTTGATGTCGGTCGGCAGCCACATCCGCGTCACGATCCCGTCGGAACTGGCGTACGGCGAGGCCGGCGCTGGTTCGCTGATCGGCCCCAACGCGACGCTGATCTTCGAGATCGAACTGCTGGAGATCGTCGGGAGATAGCGGTGTAGCCGGACGTTGCGAGGCGCCGGTTGCCCCCGACCCTACAGATTGCCGGTCACCAGCCTCACCACGAACGCGACCATGAGCATGATCGTGGGGATGACGAGTGTGACGCCCACCCCGAGGGTCAGCCCCGCCCGGAAGAGCGCCGGCCCGACCGGGCGCAAGGTGCGGCCCCAGACCTTGTGCAGAACGCTCTCGACCATCCACCCGAGCGTGTAGCAAAGGTTCGCCAAGATCCCGAAGGGCAGGATTGCGGGGAGCGCCTGCACCACATCCGAGAGCGGGTTCAGGGTGAGGAGCGCCATGAAGATGGTGCCGATCCCGGACCCCGCCAGCACCGCGTTGTAGGCGAGGCGCCGCTTCTCCCACCACTTGATGATCCCGCCGACCCTGCGTTCGGCGGGGGCCGGATACAGGAAGCGGACGAGCGGCGATTCCGCGGGGCCGTCGCCCACCGCGTACTGCTCCAGGCTCATTGGATCGGATGGGGTCACGGGCCTCCTCGCTGGACGGTGATATCCGTTGGACACGCGAGCGGATCCCGGAGTTGCCCCGTAGCCGGCCTCAGAAGCGGGAGGTCACGGTGACCCGAAAGCTCCGGGTGGCTCCCGGATTGCGCTCCTGAACGTCTACGTACTCCGCCTGCAGAAGGTTCTCCACCTTCGCCCGCACATCCATGTCCATGACTTCGAGGGCGAGCCGCAGATCCAGCAGCGTGATGGGGCCACGTTCGTCGAGAGGATAGGCGAGAACGGTTTCCGCCTCGCTCCGATGACGCACGTCCAGCGCCAGCAGATCGGCCCAGCCGGACAGGGTGGTCGTGATGTTGTGGCGCGACCGGTACGCGAGCGGCCGCCCGGTGTCGAGATCCTGCGAGTCGATGAAGAGGTAGTTCGCGTGCAGGTTGAGCTTCTGCGGCACGACTCCGAAGCGCAGGCCGGCGTCGAGCCCGCGCACCCGGGCCTCGGCCACGTTGCGGAACTGGAAGGTGAGGGGCTGGTTCGGGGCGCCGGTGACCTCGATCAGGCCGGAGTACTCGCTCCAGAAGAGTCCCGCGTCGAGCCAGAGCCGTTCGTTCGGGGTGATGGTGGTGCCCACTTCCCCGGCCCACGCCGATTCGCCGCGCAACTCGAGATTGGGCACGACGCGAAAGCCGAACGTGGTGGTTCTGGTGAACTGCTCCGAGACGCTGGGCGACCGGTATCCCCGGCTCAGGGATGTCCTCAGGCTCATGTCCGGCGTGGCCTCGAAGACGAGCCCGATCTTGGGATTGAGCGTCAGATCGCCTTCCACCACCGAGGCCTTGTGCGAATCCAGGCGGATGCCCGCGGAACCGCGCAGCCGATCCGAGAAGTCGATTTCGTCCTGAACGAACAGGGCCAGATCGGTAACGTCCGGCGTCGGGCTGAGGAAATTGGAGGTCACATCGGTTCGATTGGCCTCTCCTCCCGCCGTAACCGCGTGCCGTCCGCCGGAAAAGAACGAGAGCTGGACGTCGGTGCCGTAGCGGGTCGACCGATGGAAGTCCTCGTTGTCGTGGAAGTAGTTCTGGTTGCGGACATGCTGCACCTGCGGCCGCAACTGCAGCTTGAGCGTCGAGGTCACCACCGGGGTGGCCGTCATTCCGAAGACGAGATCGGAATTGCGCTTCCAGTCGCCCAGGTCGGCGGGGTCCACCTCCAGACGGCGCTCGGGGGAGAGCCAGGTGAAGAACTCCTCCAGATCCTCGCGCTTTCCGCTGGCGAACACCTCCAGCGGCTTGGACGACTCGGCTCCGAAGACGGCCTTGGCCCGCCACTGCCAGCGCTCCTGGCCTCCGTTCTGGCGAAAGCCGTCGGATCCCTCGCGTCCCGCGAACACGGTGACGCCCGCGCCCCCGATCTGCCGCGAGTGCTGGATCTGGAGGCCGCGCATGCTCAGGCGCTCGTCGGTGAAGTTCAGGTTGCCCGGCGTGTCGAACACACCGTAGTAGCCGCGCACGGCGGTTCGGGGGGGGCCCAGGGG
>VXMG01000004.1:0-36078 GCA_009841185.1 Gammaproteobacteria bacterium | reverse complement strand
CCGTAATGGAGGCCGACACCCCCGCGCCGCCGGCCCCTCCCGCTGCCACTGTTGCCCCACCCCAGGTTGCGGGCCTCGACACCGTGCGCGCCGGCCGCTTCGACAACGGGCGCATGTGGACCTTCGAGAACCCGCCCGCCGACTACCTGCGCGAGACGTACGACATCGACGCCGACTCGGTCTGGTTCCGCCGCGCCCGGCTGGGAGCGCTGCGCATCCCCGGCTGCTCGGCGTCCTTCGTATCGGGCGACGGGCTGGTGCTCACCAACCACCACTGTGCCCGTGAGCACATATCCGCGGTGTCCCGCGAGGGAGAGAGCCTTCTGGACGACGGGTTCTACGCGGAGAGCCTGGACGAAGAGCGGGCGATCGAGGAATTCGAAGCCGACCGGCTCATCGCGATTCGCGACGTGACCGCGGAGATGGACGCGGCTCTCGAGGGAATCAACGAACCCCAGGCCCGCTCGCAGGCGCGCGCATCGGCCGAGGAGGAAATCGCGGCCCGCATCTCCGAGGAGTATGGGGGCGAGGACGCCGGCTTCGAAGTGGAGATGGTCTCGCTCTACAACGGCGGACGCACCTCGGCCTACGTCTTCCGGCGCTACACCGACGTGCGCATGGTGATGGCGCCCGAGCTGTCCGTCGGCTACTTCGGCGGTGACCCCGACAATTTCACCTACCCGCGCTACGCCCTCGACTTCACCTTCCTGCGCGTCTACGAGGACGGCGATCCGCTCGACACCAGCGAGAGCTTCTTCCGCTGGAGCGAGATCGGGGTGGAGAGCGGCGACGCCGTGTTCATGATCGGCAACCCCGGTTCCACGAGCCGCATCCAGACCGTGGCCGAGCTCGAATTCCGGCGCGACATCTCCGACAAGGGGCTGCTGGCTTTCGTCAACAACCGCATCGGCGCGCTCGAGGCGTTCTACGACATGGACCCGGAGGCGGGCGAGGCGATGGATCTGCGCAACACCATCTTCTCGCTGATCAACACGCAGGAGGCCTATGGGGGAATCCTGAGCGGGCTGCACGACCCGGTGATCCTCGCGAAGCGCCGCGACCAGGAACGGGCGTTCCAGGACGCGCTCGACGCCGATCCCGAGCTGGCGGAGGAGTACGGCGGGCTGATCGCGCAGATGGCGGAACTGCAGGACCGGAAAGCACTCGTAGCCGGCGGTTTCGGGTCGTTCCTGGCCTTCGCGAGCCCGGATTACGAGGGCGCGGTGCTTTCACGCGCGCTCTTCGCCTTCCAGTACGCCAACGGGTCGCGGGCGGGCGCGCCCGCCGAGGCGCTCGAGGGAGTGATGACATCGCTGAGCGAAGTGCCGGATCAGCCGGCGGCGCTGCAGGAGTTGCTGCTGGCCGCCCGCCTGCGCGACATCGAAGCGAGTTACGGAGCCGATTCCCCGCTTGCCACCAGCCTGCTCGGCGGGAGGAGCCCCGAGGATGTCGCCGCTTCCATCGTGGCCGAGAGCATGCTTGCGGACTCCGCAGGCGCGGTCGACGCCGTCCGCAGCGGCACCGCAGGCATGGGCGACCCGGCCATGCAGCTCCTGGGCGCCCTCATCTCCGGCATCGGCCCCTTCCAGCAGGCGATGGGGTCGATTTCGCCCGAGGAGGAGCAGATCGCGGCGGCGCTGGGACGGGCGCGCTTCGAGGTCTACGGGACCGATGTCCCGCCCGACGCCACCTTCTCGCTCCGCATCGCCGACGGCGTGGTGTCCGAGTACGAATACAACGGCACCTTCGCCCCGGTTGTGACCACCTACTACGGCCTCTACGACCGCCACTACTCCCACGTGGCGGGAGGCACCGGGGACGGCGAGTGGGATCTGCCGGCGCGCTGGCTCGACCCGCCCGGCGACCCTGACCTGTCCACGCCGATGAACTTCGTGTCCACCAACGACATCATCGGCGGCAACTCGGGCTCGCCCCTTGTCAACGCCGACCTGGAGCTGGTGGGGCTGGCCTTCGACAGCAACACCGAGGGCCTCTCCGGCGAGTACATCTTCCTGACCGACCGCGCGCGCGCCGTGTCGGTGGACGTGCGCGGCATCCTCGAGGCGCTCGAGGAGGTCTACCTGGCGGAACGCATCGTGGAGGAGCTGCGCAGCGGGGGTAGCTGACTACCAGATCACCTGCACGCCGTAGTCGGCCATCGCGCGGTCGCGAGTCACGAGCGCAAGGTCTTCCGAGATCGCCTGCGCGACCAGCATCCGGTCGAACGGATCCCGGTGCCACCAGGGCAGCGTGGCCACGATGCCGCAGTGGGCGGGTTTGATGGTCAGCCAGCGGCCATGCATGTGCTCCAGCCCGGACTCGATGATTTCGCGCCAGTCGGGATCCAGGTCAAGGCGGTCCAGACTGATCTTGATCGCGATTTCCCAGAGGCTGACGGTGCTCACCAAGACTTGCTGACCGGGGGCTGTGAGGACCTCCCGCGCTTCCTGACCCAGTTTCTCCGGCGAGTCAATCGCCCAGAGCAGGGCGTGTGTGTCGAGGAGCAAACGCACTCACCGGTACTCCGCGAAGTCGGTCAGCGGTTCGTCGAAATCGTCGCCCATGCGCCGGACCAGCCCTCTGCCGGTGCCCAGCGTCGGCCTGTCCCCCACGCCGGGGAGGACGACCAGCCGCACCAGCGGCTTGCGCCGCTTCGCGATGATGACCTCTTCACCCTCCAGCGCCAGCTTGATGAGCCTGGAGAGTTGGGTCTTGGCCTCGTGGATGTTGAATTGCATGGCGCCCCCTCCGGCGAACTTGACCATGTAACCTAGTCATGTTGGCCGAAGGGCGCCAGTTCCCGGCCCAATGGCCCTGCTATTCTGCCTCCAAAGGCGCCTTGCCAGCCTGGCAGGAGATCGCATTCTCACAATCCGTTGCGGGTATTGAACCTGGGAGTTTGACAGGCCCGATTCCCGCCATTCGACTCCCGCCGATTGACGACCTCAGCCGCGAGACCGACGACGAGCTTCCAGAGCCTTCCGAAGCTGTCCCGCGTCCGGCCTCTGGTAGCATTCGAGCACCGTCTTGGCGGTCTTCCAGCCTCCCAAGGCGCAAGGCACCTTGAGCGGCTGATCCATCAGTCGCTAGCGAACTTCCGCCTTAGCGAATGCCACGCTGCCAAGCTTCCGCGTTCCTCTAGCGTTAGGCGAGCGGAAGACGAATTCGCCGGGGCCGTTTCGGAGCCATCGCGTTCGAGATGCCGCCGTAGGGGGCGCGTTCGTGGGAATCGTTCAGCGATCCGTCCTCGTTCGGTCAGTGGACACGGTGAGAACATGATATCCGGATCAATTGGCATGTCCACGTCACACAATCCCGCTGCTTCGGGATCTAATCGGCTGTGTCGACGCCTAAAGTCCGTCACAAATCGCAATCCTGTGTTGCGAGATGGTCACGGTACAGGTACAATGGGCGGCTCCCGCTAGCGATCGGACTTCGGATGATCGATGCGGCCGTAATAGAGGAGCAAGCTGACGATGTTGGAGGCCCGAGCACGCAAACGTGGGCGAGGACAGTGGGCACGTCGAACCGGCGTCGCGGCGCTGACGCTGGTAGCCGCCGCCACGTGGATGGCGGCGTGCAGCAATGATCCGGCGGGTATCCGGGGCGAGGGCGACCCCGCGTCGCTGACGGTCACGCCCGCACCCGCCGAGCTGATTGCGGTCGGAGACGAGCTGGAGCCAACAGCGGAGCGTTCGCGACGCGTGCGGAGAGATCGCGAAAGCGGTCGTGTCGTGGACGAGAAGCGTTCCCCGAGTGGCGGCGGTCGGCGCGGAGGGGTCCGCCTCGCCGGGCGTCAACCAGCGGCTCTCGGAACGCTGGGCGAGGACGACGGGTGATGGCAGATTGCACCGCCGTCCTCCAGCGCCCGTGACCCCTGCTCTGTTTTTCAATTCAAGGGAGATACGAATGCCACCGAACACAGGCGAGCAGGAAACGCAGGAAACGCAGTCCCGCATCCGACAGTTCGTCGGTCGCCTCTTCCGAAGGAACGGGGAGGAGTTTGACGAAGGGCCCATCGTGACAGAAGAGCCGGTAGCCGCATACGGCGAGGATAGCACGGGATCGCGGGACTGGGCGGACGAGCCCCCCACGGACAGGCAACTCAAGTACATCAAGGTCCTAGGCGGCGATCCCGCCAGTGTCGACAGCAAGCGTGACGCCAGCAAGCTCATTGACCGGCTACTGCGAATGAGGGGGCGCTGGCTGCTCGACCCTGAGCGGCTGGCCGAGCGAGGCCGGAAGGCCGGCGCCGAGGCGAACGGCGAATGGAGATCGGCACACAGCCAACTACTGGGCGGCCTAGTGCTCGACCTTCAGGAACACGTCAACTTGAGCTTGGGCAATCTTCGGACTCAACTGAGCGACCCGCTCGGACCCCGGGGCACGCTTCAGTCGCAAGGGCCAAGCGAAATGGTCCGAAGAGCCGAAGAAGAACTGAAGCGCCTAGTGCTGTGCCGCCAGTGGAGCCAGCCGGTGGACGGCCTGCCCATGATGGGCATGGGCGACGGCCCTTCCTCCTTCGATGATCCGCAGCAAGGTCAGGCGGTTGCTCCGGCAGAAACTACCCGCGGTGCCGGTGTCGACTCGGAGTTCCATTGGACCCGCTGGCTCGGCCTTCTTGCCGTCTTCGCCGTCTGCGTGATGGCCGAGGCCGTGGCCAACATCGGACTGCTTATGGAAGCTCTGCCCGGCGGAGCGCTGGCTGCCTTCCTGATGGCGGTCCTTGTTTCGACCGTCAATGTCGGCGGCCTCGGGATCGGTGCCGGACTGCTTCTATCTCAGATGCGCCGCTCTCTTGGCGGTCGATGGCTTGGGTTGGCTGTCGGAGGCTGGATCACATCTGTGCTTGGGTTCAACTTGATCGCAGGTCGTCACCGTGAGGCATTCGCGCAGGTAGTCGAGCAGGTTCGGGCAAATCCAACCGCCCCGCTTCCGGCGGTCCGGGATGTGTTGCCTGGTGTGTCGCTCAACCCCATAACGTGGGAACTCCAGGCATTGCTGTTTGCGATGCTCGGGGTTTTTCTCTGCTCCATCGGGTTCGCCAAGGGATTCACCTTCATCCGCCACCGGATGGAGGCTTCGGAGGCAAACGAGCAAGATGGCGGCCGTGAACAAGGCGGTTCGCGCGCAACCAGCCAAGCGAACCATTCCGTCTTCACGGTGTTCGCCTCTTTGCCACAGCGCTACCTCGACGTGCTCACGGGCGGTCTACGAGAGTATGTCGCCAATCGGTTCAGGGCGCTCGACCGAGAACGGCGTACCGTGACAACCCTGCTGGATACGCTGAAGGTGGAAGAGAACGGGCAGGCGTGCATCGACATCGCGGAGCATGCCTTCATCTTGGCGTTCAACGAAAACCACCCCGACAAGATCACGATCGAGGAGGTGGAGTCCCATCGTCGCGACAAGAAGGGCGGCCCACTTTCCGCAACGGTTGTGGATTCGCAGGTTCTCGGCGAAGCAGACGCTGAGGTGGCTAAGTGGCGAGAATCCGGT
Source organism: Gammaproteobacteria bacterium (assembly GCA_009841185.1). GTDB lineage: Bacteria > Gemmatimonadota > Gemmatimonadetes > Longimicrobiales > Gaopeijiaceae > BD2-11. The sequence goes on along the minus strand of VXMG01000004.1, from coordinate 30,579 downwards.
CAAGCCCAGTTTGACGAGCGCATCGAAACGGCACACAAGGAGATTGTCGCAATCTGGGACCGCTACAAGCCGCTGGTACTCGGAACGCCAGAGCAGCCTCTCGGCTCCAATGGAGCGATGGCGTCAGCCGGGACCACAGGGTCCGGCGCATGACTCGGAAGTCGGTGGTTCTTTCGTTCGTCGTCATCGCCGCCGCATTGGGGGTCTTGGGCTACCTGGGGTACTTGATGCTCTATAAGGACGCGCTCGTTGTCCGTCCCCCGGACTACTGCCCGACAGGCACTTGGGCTCAGGTCAAGGAGGGCTTCGCGGTGCCTGGGCACACCGCGATTCTCATTGACACCTCGAACGAGATCCCCGCAGAAGACGCGGAACTGGCGTTCCAGGCAATCGAGAACTGGACGCGGGAAGCGCCGTTTCTTCAGCGCCTATCCATTTACGCGCTGCCCGCGTCAGCAGGCGCCCCCGCTGTACGCTCCTACGGCTCTTGGTGCATCCCGAAAGACGGTGAGAAGGCCAACCTGATCTACGAGAACCCGGTCTACGTCGAGGCGCAGTTCCGGCGGTTTCTTGCAACCGCACAGGACATCTTCCAGAAACTCGTTGACCGCGATGAAGCCGCCCAGTCTCCGATCGTCGAGACGATGGCCGGTCTCGTTCGGCTCAACGATGACCTCGACTCCGTCATTCTAGTGTCCGACATGCTGCAGAACACCGACCTGTGGAGCCATTACACCATGGAAGGCGACAGCTTGGGAACCTCCTCTGAGTGCCGACGGATCGCTGGCGGAGCCCAACTGCTAGAGGCGGTCCACGTGTACTACATCCATCGCAGCCTTCCTGAGATCCAAGCACCGGAATGGCCGGATGCCTGGTGGGCCCGGTGCCTCGGAGGAGTGCGCGCCACGATGCTCAATTGAGAATCGTCCGACCAGGAAGCCGGCGTGCATGTAAGCCCTTGACGATCTGGCTTTACGCCAACTTCCGCCCCGAGAGGACACATCAATAGGGTGGTCACTCCACGGGTTGGACCGCCGATACGCCCAGGTGATACGGTTTTCTGGGAGAAGGCAAGGAGGGCTGCCGCGATCGTTGCCGAAGAGGCGCGAACCTGCATGGCGGGACTCCCGCGCGTCGCGCGCACATCGTGCAGTCCGAGTTGACTTTAGAAGACTTCCTGCCGTGTTATGCTCAGAACCACTCCTGCCAGCCGGGCGCCTCGCCCCTCTCGCTGCTCGTCCTGATTCACCCGGGGCTGCTACAGCCCCGTGCGCAGATAGCCCCGGATCGCCGACACCGCCCGCTCCACGTCCGTGTGCGAATTGTAGAAGTGGGGCGAGAGGCGCACGCCGGTGCGGTCGCTGCCCCCGCGCGACGCAGCCACGATGCCGTCATTCTCCAGCGCCGCGACCACGGCGCCCGGTGAGAGTTCGCCCGGGCGGAAGGTGACCACGGCCGCGCGCCGCGAGGGCTCCTGCGAGGTCCACATGTGCACGCCGTCGAGGGCGGAAAGCTCCTCGACCAGCGCGGTCGCGAGTTCGCGGCTGCGGGCCTCCACCTCGGCCATCGTGATCTCCTGCAGGAACTCGATCTGGGCACCGAAGGCGCGGATGGCGGGCTCGTCGCGCTGGCCCAGGCCTTCGTGGGTGCGCGCGAGCCCCCGCGAGCCGGTGTAGGCGCTGTACATGGTGGGCCAGAAGCGGTCGTGGACGCGGGCGTTCACGTACAGAACGCCGGTCTCCTTGGGACCACAGGGCCACTTGTGCGCGCTTCCGGTATAGAAGTCGGGCTGCACCTCCGAGAGGTCGATGTCGAAGAGGCCGAACGACTGGGCGCCGTCGACGACCGAGAAGACACCGTGCTCACGCGCCAGGGCACACAGTTCGCGCGCCGGGAAGAGGTCCCCCGCGGTGTTGGTCAGGTGGGTGAACGAGATCACCCGGGTACTCGGCGTGATCGCCTCGCGGAACGCCTGCACGTAGTAGTCGGCACCGGGATGCGGACTCGCCGGCTCGATCTCGCGCACGGTGTAGCCGAAACGCTGCCCCTTGGCCTTCCAGGCGAGGTTGTTGCTGGGATGGTTGTCGCGCACGATCACGACTTCGTCGCCCTGCCCAAGCGGAAGGCCGGTCGACACCCAGTTGTTCGCCTCGCTGGTGTTGCGGGTGATGAGGATTTCCTCCGGGGTTACGCCCAGGAATTCGGCGAGGCGGTCGCGGGTGGGCTCCTTCACCCGGGCCATCTCGCCGCGGAAGCTCGGCACCGGCTCGCGGTCCATGCGCTCGGTGTAGTCGTACACCGCCTGCAGCGTGCTCGCGGGCGACGGGCACAGGTTGGCCGCGTTCATCACCGACAGCTCGGGCGGCATCAGGAAGCGGGCGCGCACGTCGTCCCAGTCCACTGCCTGGCCGGCTCGACCCGGGCGGGCGAGGGGTCCGGCAGGTGTCCGCCGCGCGAAGCCTTCGAGCGCCGGATGGCCGAGCAGGGCCGCAGATCCTCCGGCGGCGAAGAGACGGGCGAAATCGCGGCGATTCATGGATGATGCAGACATGCGGCCCTCGCGGTCGTGGGGTTCGGCGCGCGGCCGACTCGCGACGGGGCGGCCGGCCCGCGTTGTTGCTGCCGGAATAGTACGCCCGGCCCGGCGCGCGCGCGATGCAGATGGCGGTGAATGTGGATGGGCGCGACGGGTGGCGCTCGAAGCATCCGAGTCATGCGGGGGGCGCGGGACGCGACTGGACCAGGTCCCTGCGTCCCGGTATACTTGGCAACGAGGTGAGTCGTCCCTGGCCGACTCCCCGCGATCAAGAATTCTAGGAAAGCACGGACAGCATGGGCAAGCAACCAACCAATCCCGGGGCAGACACTGGTATCGTGCGCCCGTCCCCGGCGCTCGCGCCACCTCCCGGCATCGATCCCGATTGGCGTGAGCGGATTGAGATTGCCAAGCGCGTGCGAGACGAGACCCGGAAGGCTCGACGCGGCAAGCCTTCCACCTTCGACATGCAGGGGCGACCGATCTGGATTCGGTCCTGACGAGTCGAACGCCGCTGTATGAGGCGGCGCACGCGGCGCGCTACGAGCGCCAAGCCCTGATCAGGGAGTACCAGGAAGCCCACGGTTGTCGTCTGGTGGTGATCCGGGACGTTGTTTTCCCCCATTGCGTTCCGCTCTTCGAAGAGACGCTCTTCGACGCCGACCCGGGGCAGGATCTGCATGTGCTACTCGGGACGCCGGGAGGGGACGGCGAGACCGCTCTGCGCCTGATTCGCCAAGCCCAGTCACGCTGCCGCGAACTCACGGTCATCGTGCCGGATCAGGCAAAGAGTGCAGGCACACTTTTTGTTCTAGGTGCAGACAGGATCTACATGGGACCGACGAGCGACTTGGGACCCGTCGATCCTCAGTTTCAGCTGCCGAACGGCGGGCTCGCCGCCGCTCGGGCGATCATCGCCGCTGTTGAGCGAGCGGAGAGGAGTATCCAGCAGGATCCGACCACCTATCCCCTGCACGCCGCTCTCCTCGCGGACATCACCGCCCTCATGGTACAGCAGGCCCGCGATGCGTTGGCCCGAACCGACGATCTGGTCAGGGAGGCCTTGACATGCGTTTCCTCGCGTCGTCCTGAGCAAGTCCAAGAACTGACCGAGAAGCTCAAGAAGCACCTCGTAGGGGAACCGAAAGACCACCGTGCCATCGTATCCGCGGCAGACGCCAGCCGGTTTGGATTGCCCGTCGAGGAGGCTGACCCGACCAGTGACCGATGGCAAGCGGTATGGCGTCTTTGGGCCAAATACCTCATCCTCCCTTCGGTCTATGTCTACGAAGGAGAGTTGGCGTCCCAGATCGGTGAACCATCGCCGCCCGCTCAGGGGCAGTGAGCTTCCCCTTCCGCCCCCCTACGGGATCAGCTTGTTGGCGAAGTCTCCCGCGCGGAAGATGGAGATGTCGTCCAGCGAAACGTAGTCGCGCAGCGCGGAGTTGACCTCCTGCAGCGTCAGCGCTGCGATGGCCGCTTCCCGGGCGGCGGTGAACTCCATGGTCCGGTTGGTGAACAGGTTGTTGCTGAGCTGGCCGGCCAGCGCACCGTCGTTCGAGCGGCCGTTCTGCTGCGCGTCCAGGAACCCGCGTTTCGCGGCATCCAGCTCCTCCTGGGTGAACCCTTCCTCCAGCGCCCTGCGCAGCTCGTCGCGGAACGCGTCCACCACCCGGTCGCCGTTCTCGGGGGCGAAGATGGCATAGGTCAGGAACAGCCCGCCGTCGTCGACCGGAGGCACCGCCAGCTGCGAGCCCACGCCGTACGAGAGCCCCTCCTCCTGGCGGATGCGGGTCGGCAGACGCGAATTCAGGAACCCGCCGCCCAGCATGAAGTCCGCCATGCGCAGGGCCGGATAACGGGAATCGTCGTCGCGCATGCGGAAGGTGGTTACCGCCACCATCCAGGCGTTGGCCTTGTCGGGGGTCTCGATGTCGACGCTCACGGTCTCGACCTCGACGTACGGATCCGCGACGCGTTCGTAGGGCTCGGGCGCCTCCCAGTCGCCGAATACCTCCTCCAGCACCGCGAGCGTCTCGTCGGCATCGAAGTCGCCGACCACGGCAATGGTGCCGCCCTCGGCTCCGTAGAAATCGGACCAGAACGCCCTCGCTTCATCGACCGTCGCCGCGTTCAGGCGTTCGATGTCTTCCCCGAAGGTGGTCGAGTAGCGCGGATGGTCCTCGGGATACCGGTTCAGGTGCCGATTGAACGCCTCGAAGACCAGCGCCTGGGGCTCCGACTGCTGCTGCTCGATCGCCGCCAGCCGCTCCTCGCGCAGCAGGTCGAACTCGCCGGGATCGAAGGCGGGCTCGCGCAGAACCTCCCCGGCCAGCCGGACGACGGCCGCCAGGTTCTCGCGGACGGTGGTGAAGGACCCGCCGGCCGACAGCGCCGACCCGCTCACGCTCCCCTGTGCCCGCAGGCGATCCAGTTCGTCACTGATCTCCTGGCGCGAACGCTGGGTCGTGCCGCGCATCAGCATGGACCCCGCCAGCGACCCGGCGGTGGCACGCCCCATGAGCGCGGCCTCGGTGCCGTGGCGGAAGGAGAACTGCACGCTCACGGCGTCGCCGCGGTTCTCCTTGGGCAGTAAGGAGACCTCCACCCCGTTGGCGAGGGTCGTGGTCACCGTGCGTTCGTCGATGTTCGCAGGCGTCGGGTCGAACGCCTCGCCTTCGGCTACGGCCTCGCGACCGGTGTAGTTGGCGACCAGCGCAGCCACGTCGGGCGGCTCCGGGATCTCGGCCCGGGCCGGCGTCTCGTCCGTCGGGTAGAAGTAGCCGATGGTGCGGTTGGAGGGCTTCAGGTAGGCTTGCGCCACCTGGTGCACCGCGGTGGGCGTGACCTGCTCCAGCCGGTCTCGGTGCAGGAAGAAGAGGCGCCAGTCGCCCATCGACGCCCATTCGCTCAACTGCAGTGCGATCCCCTGCGGGTTGTTGAAGGCCAGCTCGATGCCCGACAGGTAGTCGGTCCGGGCCCGTTCCACCTCCTCCTCGGTGGGCGGCGCCTCGACCATCTCGTCGAGGGTGGCAAGCATTGCGGCCGCGGCTTCCTCCAGCGAGTCCTCCTGGCGCACCTGGGCGGCGGCCATCATCACGCCCGGCTCGTTCAACTGGTAGCCGAAGGCGAACGCGTTCGCGGCGAGTCCGGTCTCCACCAGGTTCTGGTAGAGGCGCCCGGCGGGCCGGGTCGCGAGGACGTGGATCAGCACGTCCACCGCCGCGTACTGCTCGTGGGAGCCGGGCGGGACGTGGTAGGCGGCCATGGCCATCTGCACGTCGCCCACGCGCCGCAGGGTCACGGTACGCTCGCCGTCCTGGGCGGGCTCCGCCGTGTAGGTGTCGAACAACTGGTTCGCCCCGGTCCGATCGGGGCGCGGGATGGCGCCGAATTCCTCGGCCACCAACTGAATGGCGTACTCCGGATCGAAGCGACCCGCGATCACCACAAGCGCGTTGTCTGGCTGATAGTACTTGCGGTAGAAGGCCTGCAGGCGCTCGATGGGCACGCTCTCGATATCCGCCCGCGCGCCGATGGTGGAGTTGCCGTAGTTGTGCCAGTCGTAGGCTGTCGACATGACGCGCTTCTGCAGCACCGCCACGGGCTGGTTCTCGCCCGACTCCCACTCGTTGCGCACCACGGTCATCTCGGACTCGAGATCCTCCTCCGCGATGAACGAGTTGATCATGCGGTCCGCCTCGAGGTCGATCGCCCAGGCAAGGTTGTCGTCCGAGGCCGGGAAGGTCTCGAAGTAGTTGGTGCGGTCGAACCAGGTGGTGCCGTTGGGGAAGGCTCCGCGCTCGGTCAGCTCGTCGGGGATGTTGGGATGGTCGGGCGTCCCCTTGAAGACGAGGTGCTCGAGCAGGTGCGCCATCCCGGTCTCGCCGTATCCCTCGTGCCGCGACCCGACCATGTAGGTCACGTTGACCGTGATCTGCTGCTTGCTCTGGTCGGGGAACAGGAGAAACCGCAGGCCGTTGTCCAGGCGGTACTCGGTGATGCCCTCGACGGACGCCACCTCCGTGACGCCCTCCGGCAGCTGCTGCGCCGCCGCGGCCTGGGCCGTCGCGGCCAGGAATGCGGCGACGGCGGCGGTCCAATGGGGAACATGCCTCACGTTCAGCTTCATCAGTCTCTTCTCCAGAAAAAAACGCCGGGGTGATTCTCGGACTCGGAAACAGACTTGATACTACGCAGGAGATGGGATGTTCGTTTTCCCGGCCGCGCGTATGGCGTCGGGCGGCTGACCTCGGGGATCAGCGCTTCAGCAGCCCTTGCGCGCGGGCTTCGCGCACCAGCCGGATGAACTCGCGCCGGTAGCCTTCCTCGTCGTCGCCGAGAGATCCCCGCGCCAGGTCGAGAACGTCGCCGAGTGCATAGTCGCCCGCATACGCCGATTCACGCAGCAGCAAGCCGAAGGCCGCCACCGACGCGGCGAAACGCATGTCGCCGGAGCCGTCGCCGCCCCTGTCGACGAATGCCTGCTGCACGAGAACGCTCTTCGAATCGTCGGGCCGCTTGTAGCGAAGCTGGACGAATCCGAATTCCCCGGATGCCGCCCGGCCCGTGACGTCCCCCCGATCGCGATAGCGCAGCGGCGGCGTATCCGCCACATCAGGGCCCTCGATGCCGGCCGGGACGATCTCGTAAAGTGCCGTGACCGTATGACCCGCCCCGAGCTCCCCGGCATCCTTGCGATCATCCGCAAAATCCTCCGCGCGCAGGGCACGGTTCTCGTAGCCGATGAGCCGGTACGCCTGCACCTCCCGCGGATTGAACTCGACCTGCACCTTCACGTCCTTCGCGATCGTGAAGAGGGTGCCGGCGAACTCGCTGACCAGCACCTTCGCCGCCTCGCGCTCGCCGTCGATGTAGGCGTAGCTGCCGTTCCCGTGGTTGGCCAGCTGCTCCATCTTCGAGTCCTGAAGGTTTCCGGTGCCGAAGCCCAGGACGGAGAGGAAGACGCCGGATTCGCGCTCCTTTTCGATGAGGCGGATCATCTCCGCGTCGCTGGACGGTCCCACGTTGAAGTCGCCGTCGCTGGCGAGGATCACCCGGTTGTTGCCCTCCCCGTCGAAGTTCTCGCGCGCCACCTCGTAGGCGAGCCGCAGCCCGGCGCCACCGGCGGTGGAGCCGCCCGCCTCCAGCCTGTCGATCGCGAAGAGGATCTCGCTCTTGTTCGTCCCCGAGGTGGGAGGCAGAGCGAGCCCGGCCTGGCCGGCGTACACCACGATCGCGACCCGGTCCGCGGGCCTCATCTGCGCGACCAGCAGGCGCAGGGACGACTTGAGCAGGGGGAGCTTCGCGGGCGGCTGCATGGAGCCGGAGACGTCGATCAGGAAGACCAGGTTGCTCGCGGGCAGATCCTCATTGGCGATGTCCCGGCCCTGGATGCCGATGCGCAGCAGCCTGTGCGCCGGCTGCCAGGGAGCCGTGCCGACTTCGGTGGTGAGCGAGAAGGGATGGGCGCCCCTGGGCGACGGGTAGTCATAGGAGAAGTAGTTGACCAGCTCTTCGATGCGGATGGCGTCGATGGGGGGCCGCATCCCCCGGTCGATGAAGCGCCGCATGTTGGAGTACGACGCCCGGTCGACATCGATCGCGAAGGTGGAGAGGGGGTTGTCTACAACGCCCAGGAAGTCCGCTTCCTCGATGTGGGCGTAGGATTCGGTGTTGAAGGGCGGCCGGGGAGGCCGGCCGGGACCGGCGTCCGCCGAGACCGGTGCGAATCCCGCGCCGGAGACCCGTCTCGCGGCCTCGATTCCCACCGCCTCCCGTACCGCCGGCTGGCCCGAGGGAGGAGGAGGAGCGGGTTGTCCGGAGGGTGCTATCCGCATTTCGTGCACGAACGTGTCGGTGCCCGGAGTCATCGCCAGATCGACGCGGGTGGCCGCGCCCGTCAGCCGGACGGTGCGCGCAAGGCTCTGATACCCCGGCAGCTCGGCGCGCATCTCCACCTCACGTCCGTCCCAGCCGTCGCCCGGAAGGATGAAAGCGTACTCGCCCGCGTCCCCGGAGAGGACGGAGGTCGTCTGGCCGGAGATGAAAACGCGGGCGCCGGTCAAGGCTTCGCCGGTGCCGGCATCGGTGATCCGGCCCGACACGGCCGCGCGCGCGAAACTCACGGACGCGACTTCGAGTTCCGGAGCGAAGGCCCAAAGGCTCGCGGCGAGAACCCAGGCGAGAGCTGGAACGGGCATGGCATCTCCGAGTCCGGAACGGCTGGCTGCGGGTTCGTTTCCTACTCTGGACGGGCCGATAGTGGTCCCCCGCCGGGCGTCCGTCCCGCGGCGGCGGCGTTATCTTGGAGCACACCCAGCCGCTCCCTCCTCTCGACCGCCACTCATGCAACCCACTTCAGAGCAACTGGCCCGCCTTGCCGAGGCCGATCCGCGCCTGGGGGCCGCGATGGCCCGGATGCCCGAGTTTCCGGACTTCTCCAGGACCGCCCGCCGCTTCTCCGGCTTTCACTACCTGTGCCGGTCGATCATCTACCAGCAGCTCGCGGGAGCCGCCGCCAAGACCATCTACGGACGCGTGCACGCCCTCACCCCCGGACGCAACTTTCCGACTCCCGCGGAGTTGCTGGCCCTGCCGGAAGAGGAGCTGAGGGGCGCGGGGCTGTCGCGCAACAAGATGCTCGCGCTTACCGATCTCGCGGGCCGGGTGGAGTCCCGGTCTCTCCGGCTGCGCGGCGTTTGGCGGCTTGGGGACGAGGAGATCGTCGAGCGGCTGACCGAGGTGCGCGGCATCGGCCTCTGGACCGCGCAGATGTTCCTCCTCTTCAAGCTGGGACGGCTGGACGTGATGCCGGCGACCGACCTCGGGGTGCGGGAGGGCCTGCGCCGGCTGGACGGACTCGACGAACGGCCCGCGCCGAAGGCCGTTCTGGAGCGCTCGGAGGTGTGGAAGCCGCTCCGGTCGGTGGCGAGCTGGGTGCTCTGGCGCCTGACCGACACGCCGGCGCCCTGAGGGAGTGATGGGGCGCGACTGGTTGCCGCGCCCCCGGGTCTTGCCGGAATATGTCTCGCACATCCCCATCATCCCCTGAGGACGGAACCCCATGCCCGTCTACCTTCAGTACTACTTCTGGCTGATCGCCGTCTCGCTGTTCTGCTTCCTGCTCGAGCGGCTCTGGCCTTGGCGCAAGGAGCAGCGCGCGCTGCGGCGGGGCATCTGGCAGGATCTGTTCTGGCTTGTGTTCAACGGGCACTACCTCGGGGTGCTGCTGGCGATGGTGACGGGCCGGCTGGTGCAGGCCTTCAACGGAATGCTGTTCGAGATGGGCCTGCCGGTGCCCGAATCGCTGGCGCTGGTGACGTCGCAGCCGCTCTGGCTCCAGTTCGTGGTGTTCTTCGTGGTGAAGGATTTCGTGGAGTGGAACATCCATCGGCTGCTGCACATGACGCCGTGGCTGTGGGAGTTCCACAAGCTGCATCACAGCATCGAGGAGCTGGACTGGATCGGGAACTTCCGCTTCCACTGGGGCGAGGTGGTGGTCTACAAGACGCTCTCGTACCTGCCGCTGGTGGTGCTGGGCGTGGATGGGACCGTGATCCTGCTGATGGCCATCGTGAGCACGCTGATGCAGGACCTCAACCACTCCAACCTGCGCATCGACTGGGGGCCGCTCCGCTACCTGTTCAACTCGGCGAAGATGCACGTGTGGCATCACGACGTGGTGCAGCACGGAAGGGGCGGTCAGAACTTCGGCATCGTGCTGAGCGTGTGGGACTGGATCTTCCGCACCGCCTACTGGCCGGCCGACCAGGAGCAGCCCGAGCGGCTCGGCTTCGAGGGGATGGAGGAGACGTATCCGCGCTCGCTGGCGGCACGGCTGGTGTATCCGTTCGTGAAGTGGCGTCGCTGATGCGCGACGGACGGTAGCGCCCGCCGATGACCACAGACGGGAAGGAAGGACAGTTCTCCTTCGATCTGGAAGGGGAGCTGCCTTCGGCGCCGCCCGGCGACCCGGTGGACACCTCGACCCGAGACCGGCCGCCAGCCCCTCCGCGGCAGCCCGCAGATGGGCCGAGCCGCGACGAGGTTGATCTCCCGGCCGGCGGCGGCCGCCCCGGCCTCGACGGCGCCTCCGCTCTGGTGCGCTCGCTCGCCCGCCTCTCCGCCCGGCACCCCCTCGACCGCAAGGTGATCGTGTGCCGGACCGGCGGCGAGGGCCGCGAACTCCTGCGCCAGCTCGCGCTCCGCGCCGGCTCGTGGGTGGGGTTCGAGGCCACCACGACCCGCATGCTCGCGATCACCGTGGCCGGGCCCGCGCTGGCCGCACGCGCAATCCGGCTCACGGACGCATTCGACGAGGAGGGGCTGCTCGACGAGGCCATCGACGAGGTGTTGCTCGGGGGTGAGGAGGACGCACACGCCCGGCTGGCCCGGGGGGCGGGGATGCGGCGGGCACTCGCGCGCGCCGTGACCACGCTGAGGCTGGCCGGAGTGCGGGCCCGGAAGCTCGCCGGCGCGCCGCTGGCCGATCCCGCCAAGGCACGCATCCTGTCCCGCGTCCTGGCCGCGTACGAGGGGCGGTTGCGGCAGCGCAACCTCACGGATACGGCAGGCGTCTTCAGCGCGGCCGCCTGGGTGCTGTGGTCGGGCGAGGAGGCCGGCCGGGGGAACGGTGAAGCTGGCCGGACGGGCGAGGAGGCCGACCGGGCGGGCGCTGAAGCTGGCGGGACGGGCGCGCTCACCGGCCAGCGTGTCTACCTCGCACCCGGAATCGAACGCCGCGGGCTGGCCGGCCGCTTCCTGGCCGCGCTCCAGCGGCGGGGCGCGGAGGTGTTGGAGGCGGATCCGGTGCGGGGGCTCGTGGTCCCCGGTTCCATGGTGTGGCGCGCGGCCCGGGAGAGAGCGGGCCGCCTGTCCCACCTGCACGATGTGGAGGGAGCCCCGGCCACCACCGAAGGGGATGCGCTCCCCGACTCGCCACACCCGAACACCACCCTCGACATCTTCGTGGCCAACAGCGTCGAAGCCGAGCTGCGCGAGGTGATGCGGCGGGCGCGCGAGCGCGGCCTGGGGTGGGACGAGGTCGAGATCGTGGCCACGGATCCTGCCGTGTACGGCTCGGCGCTGCACGCGCTCGCGGAGCGGACGGGCGTCGCGGTGACCTTCGCCACGGGACTGCCGGTGGAGCGGACCCGGCCCGGGCGGGTCGCGGCGGCGTACTTCCGCTGGATCGAGGGCGGCTTCGATGCCGGGGTGGTACGCACCCTGCTCTACGCGAGCGATCTTACCGCGCCCCGGCCCAACGAATGGATCCGCGGAGCCACGCTGGCCCGCCGGCTGCGTGCGCTGCGCATCGGGTGGGGACGCGACCGCTACCTCCCCGCCATCAAGCGGGCCCTGGCGGAGGTCGACGACTACCGCGCCGGGAAGTACGAATCGGACGAGCAACTGGAACGCCGCAAGCAGCGAACCCGCCGCGAGCTCCGGGGACTCGGCGGCCTGCTGACTCCCGCGCTTGCCGCCACGCCCCCGGTCTTCATGGACTCCGGGACGGGCGGCGCCCCGGTGTCGCCGTCGCAGGTGGCCCGCGGACTCCGCCGCTTCCTGGCCCGCACATCCCCGGGAACCTCCGTTGACGACACCGCGCTCGAGCGCATGACCCAAACCCTGGAGCGCATCGAGACGGCGCTGGTCCGCGAGACCGATTACCGCGCCGCCGCCGCCATCGTGCGCCGCCACATCGCGTTCCCGGTCCCCGCCCCGCGCGCCGAGGGGAGCGCGCCGTGGAGTTCGGCCGGTGGGGCGCTCTACCTGACCGACATCGGCAACGGTGGCCGGACGGGTCGGCGCGCCACCTTCGTGGTCGGCCTCGACGCCCACCGCCTGGGCGGCTCGGCCACCCAGGATCCCTACCTGCTCGACCGCGACCGCGTGCGGCTGGCCGCCTCCGACCTGCCGCTCTCCACCGACCGCGTCCGCGAGCGGCGCTTCCGGCTGGCGGCGCTTCTCGCCCGCCTGCGCGGTTCCGTCTGCCTGAGCTACGCCGCCTGGGATCCGGCGGAGGCGCGCGCGGTCTCGCCCTCCGCGGAACTCCTGCAGGCCTTCCGGCTCCTGCGAAACGATCCCGCAGCCACCTTCGAGGACCTGGATACGCACGTGCGCGAGCGCGCCGGTCTCGTCCCCCGGCGCCCGGTGCGCCTCGACGCCACCGATGTCTGGCTGGGGTCGCTCGAAAGGAATGGCCGCCTTCTGGACGGCGAGGAGATGGTTCGGGAGGCCTTCCCTCTCATCGGGGCCGGATTGCGGGCGCGCGACGCCCTGGCGGGCGATGCGGTGACCGCCTTCCACGGTCAGACGACCCCGCGCCCGGAACTCGACCCGCGCAGGAATCCCGAACTCGCGGTATCCGCCAGCGCGCTGGCCTCGCTGGGCGCCTGCGCGAAGCGCTACTTCTACGGCTACGTGGCGCGGGTCTGGCCTCCCGACGATCCCGCCTACGACCCCGAGGGCTGGCTCGATGCCCTGGGGCGCGGGAGCATCCTGCACCGGGTGTATGAGCGGGCGCTGACCGAGGCCCGCAACGAGGACATCGGCTACGACGAACCGGCGTTCGAGAGCCTGGTAGCGGCGATCCTGGACCAGGAGGTTGGCCTCGCGGTGCGCGAGGTGCCGGCTCCAAGCGATGCAGTGCGCGCGCGCGAACTGGAGGCGCTGGCGGGCGACGCGGAGTCGTTCGTCGACATGATCCGGCAGAGTCCGCCAGCCTGGATCGCCACCGAGCGCGCCTTCGGGCTCAGGGGCGAGGACCCGCTTCCCTTCCCGACGCCCTCGGGTGACGTGATGGTGCGCGGCGCCATCGACCGCATCGACAGGCTGAAGCGCGGGTTGCGTGTGGTGGACTACAAGACCGGCGGCACCTTCAGTTTCGCCGGCAAGAGGGGCATCTGGGACGGCGGGAGGCGGCTGCAGCATGTCATCTACTCGGCGGTCGCGAGCCGGCTGCACGACGCACGCACCCTGGCCATGGAATACCACTTCCCCACGCGGAAGGGCGAGAACCAGACCCGCGCCTACTCCGCCGACGACCTGATCGCCGGGCCCGAACTCGTCGCGCGCCTCCTCGACCGGGTCGCAGGCGGCCATTTCCTCCCCACCGACGACGCCCGCGACTGCCGGTTCTGCAACTACCAGGCGATCTGCCGTGTGCGCGAAACCGACTTCGGCGTCATCTCCCCGCTGGCGGAGTGGGTGAAGGAGCGCATCGGCGACGCCCCCGAACTCGCCGGACTGCGCGCGATCCGCAACTGGGACCACGAGGGGGCCGGGTTCCTGCACGCGCTCGAGGCCCAGGCCCGGTCCGGAGACGCATCATCGTGAGCGCGCCGGAAGCCTCCCGCGCGGACCCGGACCGGCGACCCCCACCCGTCGACGAAGACCAGCGCCAGCGCGTTCGCACCGAACTCCGCACCAGCCTCCTGGTCGAGGCCGGCGCCGGCTCCGGCAAGACCACGCTCCTCGTCGACCGGATGGTGGCGCTGGTCGAGGGCGGTGAAGCGGAAGTGGCCCGGATCGCGGCCGTCACCTTCACGCGCAAGGCGGCGGCGGAGCTGCGGGAACGTTTCCAGGTGGCGCTCGAGCGGCGCTACCGCGAGGCCCGCCACGATCCGGCCGAAGGCGAGAGGGCGGCCCGGCTCCGCGACGCAATCGACGGCATCGACCGCGCGTTTCTGGGCACCATCCACGCCTTCTGCGCGCGTCTGCTCCGCGAGCGCCCCATCGAAGCCGGCCTCGACCCGGAGTTCCAGGAGGCGCAGGAGGCCGAGAGCCAACTCCTGCAGGAACGCTTCTGGACGAGCTTCGTCGAGCGCATCATCTCCGACTCGGATCCCCTGGTAGAGGAACTGGCGGGCGCCGGGCTGCGCGTGGACCAGTTGCGCAAGGCGTTCGACCAGATGGTCGAGAACCTCGATGTCGAGTATCCCGCCGATCCCGTCGCCGCGCCCGGGCCCGAGGAGGCGCGCGGGGTGCGCCGCGTGCTGGAGAAACTGCTCGACCGGGCACTGGCCCTGATTCCGGATGATGAGCCCGAACGCGGATGGGATGCGACCCAGCAGATGGTGCGCTCCCTCCGCTACAAGCGCCGATTCCGCGGATGGGACGACCTCGCGGCGCTCTTCGATGCCGCCGAGAAGATGTCCTCGCGAAAGGGCTTCACGCTCAACCGCTGGCCACAGCCGACCCCGGAAGGCTCGGCCGAGGTCAAGCGGCTGAGGGATGACCTGGCTGTCCTGGGAAGCGAAGACGGCTCGATCCGCAAGCATCTCGACCGCTGGCTGGCGCATCGCTATGCGATGGCGATCAGGCTGGTGCGGCGGGCGGCACTCGAGTTCGCAGAGGAGCGTCTGCGCATCGGGCTGCTCAGCTTCCACGACCTCCTGATGCTGACCGCGCAGTTGCTTCGCGACCATCCCGAGGTGCGCCGGGATCTGGGGGAACGCTACCGGTACGTCCTCATCGACGAGTTCCAGGACACCGATCCCATACAGGCGGAGCTGCTTTTCCTGCTCGCATCCGAGCCCGAGCCGCAGGCGGGGGATGCCGGATCTCGACCGGGGGATGCCGGATCGCAACCGGCCGACGACGCCACCCGGCCGGCCGACTGGCACACCGTGGTTCCGCGTCCCGGGGCGCTCTTCGTGGTCGGGGATCCGAAGCAGAGCATCTATCGCTTCCGGCGCGCGGACATCGCCGTCTACAACCAGGTGCGCGCGCGCTTCAGGGAGTTCGGCGCGGTCCTCCGGCTCATCACCAACTTCCGCTCGCGCCAGACCGTTGCCGACCTCGTCAACGAGGTTTTCGACGATTCCGCCCGCTTTCCCCGGGAGGAAACCGACCGCCAGGCGTGCTTCGCGCCGATGGTGCCCTACCCGCGGGCGCCCAACGGCCCGGAGGGGGTTTTCCACTACCAAGTGCCCAAGGCGCGGCGCAATGCGGACGCGGCCCGCCTCGAAGCGGCGATGCTTGCGAGCTGGATCCGGGTCCGGCTCGACAGCGGCGAGCGCACGGCAGGCGACTTCCTGGTGCTCACCCGGAAGAAGGCCCACTTGGACCTCTACGCCCGCGCGCTCGAGGAACGTAACGTGACCATCGAGGTCTCTGGGGCGCAGGCCGGGCCGGAGGAGGAGTTGCGCGAGCTCGTCCTCCTGCTCGAGACCCTCATCGACCCCGGAAACCCCGTGAACGTCGTGGCGGTGCTCACCGGGCTCTTCTTCGGCCTCGACCACGAGCAGCTCGCGCAACATGCCCTGGCCGGAGGCAGGTTCGACTTCACCTCCAGGCCCCGGGACCGGGACGAGGATGTTTCTTCCCGGGACGAGGATGTTTCTTCCCGGGACGAGGATATTTCTCCTCGAGACGCGCCCGCAACGGAGGTGGCGGAGGCGATCGCGACGCTGCACGAATGGTGGAAGGAGAGCCGCCGCGAGCCCGCCGACATCGTCATCGGTCGTCTGGTGGACCGGCTGGGGCTGATGCCCTTCGTCGCGAGCAGCACGCTCGGCACCCTGCGGGCCGGGATCATGGCCTACGCGCTGGATTCGGTGCGGGCGGAGGCTCTGCGGGGCAACGCGTCGCTCGCTGGAGCCGTCGAGGCGCTGCAGGCGGCGCTGGACTGGGAGGATGCGGAAGCGCCCTTCGATCCTGGCCACGGCGATGCCGTGCGGGTCATGAACCTGCACAAGGCCAAGGGCCTCCAGGCCACCGTCGTCGTGCTCGCCAACCCCGCGCAGACCGTCTCCCACACGCGCCGGCTGGATGCCCACACCCGCCGCGGCGCAAAGGGCGGGGCGGAAGCCTTTGCGGCCGTCACCGCGCCCGCGGGCCCCTTCAGTTCATGGACGCTCGCGCAGCCGCTCGAATGGTCCGCGCTCGCGCAGGAGGAGGTGCGGTTCCTGGAGGCCGAGGAACAGCGCATCCTTTACGTGGCGTGCACACGCGCGCGGGAGGAGCTGGTCGTCGCGCGCAAGCACGGGAAGTCCTGCTGGGGCATCTTCGACGGATGGCTGGACCGGCACGCCAAGGTGCTGCAACTGGCGGCGGACGTGCCGCAGTCGCGCGAGCGCATGGCCCGAAGCGCCGAGGACCTGCTGGCGGAAACGGCGGCAGCCGAGGCCGGGATGGCCGTGGGGGCCCGGCCGTCGTACGAGTTCGCGTCGATAACCCAGTTGGCGAAGGGCGATGCTGCGGAGGCAGACGAGGCAGGCGGCACGGCTGACGCAGATGGAGCCATAGCGCAGGATAGGGTCAAGCCCGGGAGCGAGGACGGCGCCGCGGAGTCGGCGCAGTCCGACGACTCGGCGAATCCCGCCTTGCCGGATGGCACGACCCTTCGCGGCTACGCGTGGGGCAGCGCCGTGCATGGCACCCTCGCGGCCGCGGCCCAGGGAGTCGAGGGCGAGGCGCTTGAGTTCATGGCACGCGCGCTCCTGGTGGAGCACGAGCGTCCGCTGGACGAACGCGGGGCGCCCGCCGAGTTGGATGAACTCATGTCGCTGGTGGGGCGCGTGCGCGCATCCGAACTCTGGCGCCGTGCCGAGCGCGCCGACATGCGCCAGCCCGAGGTGCCCTTCGCGGTCGAGCGACCGGCGGAGAACGGGGGCATCCCCCGCCTTGTGGAAGGCGTGATCGACCTGGCCTTCCGCGAGGCGGACGGCTGGGTGATCGTGGACTACAAGACCGACGTGGGCGACGACCCCGACTTCCCCCACCGCCGCCGCGCATATCGCCGCCAGGTGGACCTGTACGCGGAGTGCTGGCAGCAGGTCACCGGTGAGCCCGTCAAGGAGAAGGCGCTCCTGTTCACGACCATGGAGAAGGAGGAACGGTGGTAGCTCCCATTCGCATCCGTTTCATCGGCTGCGGCGACGCCTTCGGCAGCGGCGGACGGCTGCAGACCTGTTTCTGTGTCGAGTCCGACACCCATCGCTTTCTGATCGACTGCGGCGCCTCGGCGCTGGTGGGGCTCAGAAAGTTCGGCGTGGATCCGAACGCCATCGACACCGTGCTCGTGACCCACATGCACGGCGACCACTACGCCGGCATCCCCTGGCTGGCGCTCCAGCGGGCGGCCGCCGGGGTGCGGCGGCCCCTTGGAGTCCTCGGCCCCAAGGGCACCGCCGGACGGCTGCCGCGGCTGGCCAGCCACCTCTTCCCGAGCGCGTCGCCGCGCCCGGACCGCTTCAACCTAGCAATTCGCGAATACGCATCCTTCCGCCCCACGACCCTGGCACACGCCTGGCCCGGCGGGCTGACCGTGACCGGCTACCCCGTGACCCACGTCGCCGCGACCAACCCGCACGCACTCCGCATCGAGGTGGAGGGCAAAGTCATCGTCTTCTCGGGCGACACGGCGTGGGATGACAACCTCATCGATGCCGCCGCCGGGGCCGATATCTTCATCTGCGAGGCCTGGAGCCTGCGGCCGCGCGCCCCTGTCCACCTCGACATCGAGACGCTGCGGGCCCGGCGCGCGGACATTGACTGCGAACGCATCATCCTCACCCACATGGGCGACGACGTGCTGGCTGCACTGCCCATCGAGGGCTTCGAGGCTGCGGACGACGGGATGGTGATCGAGGTCTGAGGGGGCGATCCGCAGGCTGACTAGAACGGCTGGAATCCCGGCGAGCCGAAACGCTCCATCGACAGGTGCTCGGCGATGGGCCATGCGTAGGCTGCGGCGACGAGGATGGCGGCGACGATGAACCACAGGCCGAAGCGGTCGAGGATGGTGGCCTTGCCGTTGTCGGCCTGGAGCGGTTCGGCGAACTCGATGGGCTCGGGGTCGATTCTCCTTCCCGCCAGTCCGGTGCCGAGCATCACGGCCACGTAGCATGCGGCGCTGATGAACAGCAGGATGCCGCCTACCGCCGAGATGCCGGTGCCGGCTACCCACTGCTGCGCGATCTCGCTGCCTCCGTAGCTGGCGTCGTAGACGCGCCGGGGCATGCCGGCCAGCCCGGTCAGATGGTTGGCGATGGAGAAGAGCAGCATCCCGCCGAACCACAGGTAGGGCTGGATGCGGGCCAGCAGCGACAGCTCGAGTTCGCGGCCCGTCAGCCGGGGCATGAGGTAGTACGACGTGCCCATGAAGGTCAGCGCGACCGCGGTCCCCACCGTCAGGTGGAAGTGTCCCTGGATCCACGCGGTGTTGTGCACCATGGCGTTCATGCCGTAGGCCGCGTTGATGGCTCCGCCGAATCCGCCGACGGCGAACATGAGCATGGCCAGCGCGACGCTCGAGAACGCCGGATCGCCCCAGGGGAGCTCCTCGAGCCAGTTGAGCAGGCCCTTGGCACCCTTCATGCGGCCCGCGACCTCGAACGACGCGATGACGGTGAAGGCGGTGACGAAGCTGGGGAAGAGGATCAGCTGCGTGTTGAAGGTGTGGAAGAGCTTCCAGCCGGCCGACACGCCGGGGTCGACGAGCTGATGGTGGAAGCCCACCGGCGTGGACAGCAGGATGAACAGCACGAACGCCAGCCGGGCCAGCGGATCGCTGAACAGTTTCCCGCCCGCGATCCTCGGCGTGATGGTGTACCAGATGACGTAGGCCGGCAGCAGCCAGAAGTAGACCAGCGGGTGGCCGAACCACCAGAAAAGGATGCGTGCCAGCATCGGGTCGATGGTGTCGACGATCCCCAGCGACCACGGTATCAGCAGGATCAGTACCTCGGCCGCCACCCCGATGGTGGCCAGCACCCAGACGATGATCGTCGCGAGCATGCCGTGCACGGGCAGCGGCGTGCGCACCCCCGGATTCTCCCTTTTCCAGACCATCCAGGTGCGCGCCATCACCCAGCACCAGCCCCACGACCCGACGATCACGAGCGCGGCCCCGATGTAGAACAGGGGATGGGCCATCAGCGGAGGATAGAAGGTGTAGAGCACCGACGCCTCGCCCCACAGGATCGCCCAGGCGGCCATCGCGGTGCCGATCAGCGCCACCCACCATGAAGCCCAGGCAAGTTTCCTCAATACGATGGGCCGCCCCAGCGCGCGTTCGGCCACCACGTAGCCGAAGCCCATGATGAAGAACGTGGTGAATACGATCGCCATCAGAACGCCGTGCGCCGTCACCGACATGTAGTAGACGCTCGCGCTGCGGAACGGCAGATCGAGGTTGGCGCGCGACAGCGACTGCATGAACGCCATCCCGGAGGCCACCGCGAACGCGCCGATGGCGACCCACAGGTTCGCGAGCGCGAGCTTCCTGCCCCCGTCCCTCACGCCCCCGATCATCGGTCACCCTCCGTCCCGGCGGCGGATGCTCCCGGCCCGGTGGATGCCCCGGTTCCGGCCGATGCTTCCCCGGTTCCGGTGGACGCCTCGGTCGTTGCAGGCATGTCCTCGACGATGAGCGTCGCCGACATCACGTGATGGCCGACGCCGCAGTACTCGTTGCACACGATGAGGTACTCGCCGGCCCGGTCGAACCGGGTCGTGAACTGGCTCACGTAGCCCGGCACGACCATCGTGTTGCCGTTCGTCTGCACGATCTGGAACCCGTGGATCACGTCGGGGCTGGTCATGCGGAAGGTGATGTCCCTCCCCCGCGGCACCCGGATCTCGAGGGGCAGAAACGCGAACATGAAGGCCTGGATCACGACCGTCGCGGTGCCGTCCTCATGGATCGTCACGCCCGGGCTGCCGAACTCCGGGTCGGTGCGCACGGACGCCGGATCGATGGTCTCGATGTGGCTGGGCGGCTGCATGGCGCGCCCGAGCGTGGTGTAGCCCATCGACGCCAGGAAGACGAGGATGATCCCCGCCGCGGCGTACATCCAGATCTTCTCGTAGAGATCTACGTGCATGGCCCACTCACTGGGTCAGAGGACCCCGGGGCAGGAACACCCCGAAGTAGATGAACAGCCAGCCGACGACGAACAGCAGCCCGTAGATGCCGACGATGGCGAGCGTCCCTCTGGGGTGACCCCCGACATCGACGGACTCTTCGCTCGAGGGATCGGGCCGGTCGTCCGGATGATTGAGTTGATCGTCGCTCATGGATCCTCCGGGTCCCACGGACGGGTCAGGAAGCGTGAATGGCCTGCTCCCCTACGGTACTGATTGTGAGCAACTCGTCAACCGGGTTCGCATGGCCAGCCAGGACGGGGCAAGGATGCGCGTGGGCCTGTCGACCTGGAGCCGGGCCGGAAGCTTCCCCACGGGGCCAGCTGTCACTCCGATGTGCGCGAGGGAACCAAGATGTCCCAACGCGACCTTGGTAGGACCACGCGGGAGTCATAGATTCAGATCGTGGCTACATCCCGTTCGATCATGGAGGCAGAAGATGCACATGTCCGACCCTCAACGATACCGCCAATCGAACGCTGGAACTGCTGAGGACTCACGTCCCGTCTCTGCCCCCAGCCGACGCTATGACCCCGACTGGCGGGAGCGAATCGAGATTGCGAAGCAGGCCCGCGATCAAGCCAGGAAGGCTCGCGCGAACAGGCCTGCCACGTGTCCACCGGGGCGTCATCCGATCTAGGGACGCTCCAGG
The DNA here is from genome assembly GCA_009841185.1 of Gammaproteobacteria bacterium. Lineage (GTDB taxonomy): Bacteria > Gemmatimonadota > Gemmatimonadetes > Longimicrobiales > Gaopeijiaceae > BD2-11. Next base: position 9,517 of record VXMG01000004.1, on the reverse strand, counting down.
AAGCAAGCCGTATTGCGCCCGTGAGTTCGCGTAGCCCCCTTTATGAGGCGCAGAATGCCGCGCGCTACGAGCGCCAGGCGCTCATCCGCGAGTACCAGCGCGACAATGACTGTCGCCTGGTCGTGGTGAGCGACATGATCTTCCCGCACAGCATCACACTCTTCGAGGAAACGCTTTTCGACGCAGAACCACAGTCACCAGCCCCGAACTGGTTGTCAGGGTGACGCCCTACGTTGGTGCCCCGGTAACCGCAACGTTCGATCTGACGGGCGCGGAGGAAGTCGTCGGCAAGATTGCCAGCGCGTGCGGCTGGGAAGTCTAGTCAATCTAGCGCGCGAACCAACCAAGCTATATCGTTGATATCGTGATATTCAACTCAACTTGGTAATCCCCTTTCAATTCTAACGCTTTGAGTCATAGTAACTCCTCCCAAGTGTAGTGGATCGGATTATCATAATCTCAGAACTTGTTCATCAACTGAAGTAGGGAATGGCGGCAAGCCCGGGAGGCCATGGAGGAGTCCTCGGAGCACTGATCAGTGACGCGCTCGGCGATCGGGCCCGTGGGCGCGACCTCGCACTGATCAAAACCTCATCCTCACCCCCACCTGCGCCCTCCGCGTGTCGCCCAGGCCGCTCCTGATGGAGCCGTCGAAGTTGAAGAGGAGGGAGCCCTGGGCGGCGTCGAGGAAGTTGTCTTTGTTGGTGGCGTTGAAGACCTCGAACACGGGCTCGAGCACCATTCCGTTGCTCAGCGCGATTTCGCGGGAGACGCGGAAGTCCCAGGTGAAGAATCCGTTGTCGCGGCGCAGGGTGTTGCGCTGTAGCACGGAACCGTCGGCACAGATGCGGTCGGCGGGCTCGGCGGCGCGTTCGCTCGGGGTGGCGCACTTCGCGGACACCGGGGACGCGCTCAGCAGCCGGAACATGTGCGACGCGCGGACGCCGCCCGGAAGCGAGAAGACGAAGTAGCCGTTGAGCTGATGGCGCCGGTCGCGGTCGGACCAGCCGTACTCGGCGTCCAGGTTGCGCGGGTCCGCGTAGCGGTAGGTGAAGGGGTCGCGCTCGTTGTCGTCGTCGGAGCGGTCGAAGCCCAGGGTATAGTTCACGTCGTAGGCGAAGCCGCTGGCGTCGTCCTGGCCGCGCAGCCCGAGCGTCAGCCCGTGGTAGCGCGAGCGGGCGCTCGACTCGCCCACCGTCAGGGCGTTGATGCCGCCGCCAGACGGATGCGTCCCGATCCCGAAGGGCGAGCCCAGCGCCGCGGCGTTCCGATCCACGAAGCGGAAGAGGCCGTCAGTGCGCGCGTGCTGCCAGGAGAGGCTCGCGGTGACGACGGAGCTCAGCGCGCGGGTGGCCTCCGCCCCGAACGACCAGGTGCGCGGCAGTTCCAGGTTCCGGTCGGCAACCTGGATGTCCGGCAGGAAGGGCGTCGCCGCGGACCCGTCTATCTGCTCGTCGATGGCGGGCACGGGACCCAGCACCGCCGCATCGGCGCTGCTCCGGAAGAGGATCTGCTGGAAGGCGCCGTTGGTGGTGCGGTACTGGGCGAAGACCAGCCCGGGGATACGCGCGTTGTACGCCCCGGCGTTGAGCCGCACCACGGTTCGCCCGCCGTCCACGTCCCACGCGAGCCCGAAACGGGGCTGGACGTTGTCGAGGTCGTCCGGGATGGTGCCGTCCGACGGGAACCGGGGGTCGCTCAGGTACGGCGCGAAGAAGGCCTCCCCGGGCCGAATAAAGACATCGGGATGCCACGCCCCCTCCCAGCGCACGCCCAGATTGAGCGTCAGGCGGTCGGTCGGCTTCCAGGTGTCCTGGAGGAAGAAGGCCAGCTCGTGCGTGGTCATGGACTGAAGGCCGAGTTGGTCGGCGGGTACGCCGGGAACGGTCGCCGACTGGAGGTACAGGAGCACCGGACCCGTGACCGAGCTTCCTCCCGGGCACGCGCCGCTCGTGCTCGCCGAGCCGTCCGAGCAAGTCACGTAGCCGCTGCCATGGGTGGCGAAGCCGATGAAGCCATCGACTGAATCGAAGATGTAGCGGCTGTTGGCAAAGCCGATGAACTGCTGTTCCACCGTGGTGCGGTTGTATTCGACGCCGCCCTTGAAGAGGTGGGCGCCCGACAGCCAGGAGACGTTGTCGACCAGTTGCAGCCGCGTGTCGTACCCCGGATCGATGGGCAGGAAGAAGGGCAGGCCGATGCGGAAGCCGTCGGCGAAGTCCATGCCGATGTCGGGAAACGGACGCCCGCCCAGCCGCGCGAACTGGGGCGGCCCGGGCAGCCGCGCCCCGGGGATGACCGGTCCCCCGTACCAGCGCGGACGGCCCTCGCCGGCCCATTGGAAGCGGAACTCGTTGGACACGGTGTTGCCCAGCAGCGAACGCAGGCTCGCGTTGACCGCGTGCGAGTAGTCGCGCTCGATGCCGTTCGACGAGAGCCCCCACGAATCCACATCGAAGGTGCCGTTCACCTGTTCCGACCAGGTGTAGTTGTATTTGAAGGATGCCTGGTGCCGCTCGCCGGCGCTGATATCCAGCTTGGCGATGAGCGCGCGGGCGTCGTCGGTGCGCTCGACGGGGCCGAATTCGTCATCGAAGAGCCCGGGCCAGCGCGACTTCAGGAAGCCCTCCAGCTTGTGCAGGTTGGCATCGCTGGCGACCACGCGCCGCTGCTGTTTGGTCTCCGTGGCGCTCTGCCGGTCGTAGGCGACGAAGAAGAACGCCCGGTCGCGCACGACGGGTCCGCCCAAAGTGAACCCGAACTGCCCCCGGCCGAACTCCGGCTTGCCGCCCCCGCGTGCCTGCGGATACGCGGCCGAGATCGCGTCCCACTGGCCGTAGTAGTGGGCCGTGCCGCTGAAGTCGTTGGTGCCCGAACGCGTGACGACGTTCACGAATCCGCCCGCCGAGCGCCCGAATTCGGCGGTAGCGCCCTGGTTCACCACCACCATCTCCTCGATGGCGTCCTGGTTGAAGGTGAAGGCGGGACGCTGGCCGCCCCTCTGCTCGCCGAAGAAGGCGTTGTTGAAGTCGGCCCCGTCGACGATGAAGTTGTTGAAGATGCCCCGCTGGCCGCTGACGTTGAGCTCGTCGCCGTCCGGCCCCTGCGAGATGGATACGCCCGGCGTAAGCAGGGTGAAGTCGAGGAAGTTGCGGCCGTTCGAGGGCAGGCCGTCCACGACCTCCTCCGAGAAGCGCTGCGAGCTGGTTACGTCTTCGGTGTCGAGGAGGATGTCTCTCTCGCGGGTCACCGTGATGCCCTCGAGCTCCACCGGCGCGAACCCCATCGAGAGCAGGAGCGTCTCGCCGACCCGCAGCACCAGCCCCTCCCTGCGGTCGGTCCCGAACCCGTCGGGCGCAGTCGCCGTCACGTCGTAGGTGCCGAGCGGGAGCAGGGTTCGGGCAAAGGTGCCCTCGCCGGTGGTCTCCACCGTGGTGCGGAACCCGGTCTCCCGGTGTTCGATGACGACCACGGCCCCCGCGACGGGGGCGCCGCCGGGGTCGCGGACCGTGCCGCGCACGACTCCCGTGGTGGCTTCCGCCTGGGCGGATGCGGTGGTGGGGGAGAGCGCGGTCGCGAGGACGAGCGCAGCGGCGAACGCGAGCGAGGCGGCGCGGGTCAGCGGAGCGAGAGGCGCGAGTGACGTCGTACGGAGTGCTGCGGTTGCAACCTGCGCGGCGCGGACGAGCGGACAGTTGCGCATGGGCTTGAGAGGCCTCGGTTGGTTCCGGGTTTCACCGGATCGGTCCCCGTGACGGGGATGGCAATCCGGACTGGGGAATCGACTGGTACGATATCGGCGGGCTCAGCTTTGGCCCGCCACCCGGGAATCCGGCACCCGCCGGAGCAGGAGCAGCCCGGTCAGCATCAGGGCGGTGAGCACGAGGAAGCCGGGGCGCTGGTTGCCCGCCGCGAGGAAGGTGGCCCAGCCGAAGAGCACGGGCCCCAGTACCGACGAAGTCCGCCCGCAGAAGGCGTAGAACCCGAATATCTCCGCCTCCCTGCCCCTCGGAATCATGAGGGACAGGTAGGCGCGGCTCGCCGATTGTACCGAACCCAGGCCGAGTCCGGCCACAATGGCCAGCCCATAGAAGACCGCGGTCGACTGAACGAAATAGGCGGCGATCCCGGCTATCACCCACATGACCAGGACTCCGCTGAGGACCTTCTTCGGGCCAAGCCGGTCGGTGGGCTTCGCGAGCGTCAGCGCTCCCGCCATCGCGGAAAACTGTACGACGAGGAAGAGGATGATGGTGTCGGTTTGCTCGAACCCGAAGGTTGCAGTGGCGATGACCCCAGCCATGACGATGACCGTCAGGATCCCGTCGATGTAGAAGAAATACGAGATGAGGAAGCGACGAATGTCGCGCAGGGCCCAGACTTCGCGCACGGTCACCAGGAAGCGCCGCGTTCCCCAGGCCGCCGCCTCACGTACTCGCATGTCGCCGCCCTGGTCTGACGGCAGATTCCGGAAGGCGGGGATGGAGAAGAGGAGGAAGAAACCCGCTACCAGGAGCCAGACGGGCTCGATGCGGCCTGGAAAGAGGACCTGCAGAAAGATCAGGGCCAGAATGAGGCCCAGCGCGGACCCCAGGTATCCCCAGCCGAAGCCGTAGCCGGACACGGCGCCGCGCTCCTCGGGCGGGGTGATGTCCGGAAGGTACGCGTTGTAGAAGACGAGCCCCCCTTCGAAGCCGATGTTGGCGATCACGAACAGGATGAAGCCCGCGAGCACCATGCCCGGACCGACTGTGGCGAGCAGGGACACGCTGGCGAGACAGACCGCCACGTAGACGGCGAGAAAGCGCTTGCGAAGCCCGCAGCGGTCCGCGATTCCCCCGAGCAGCGGCGCCGAGAACGCTACCACCAGCGCGGAAAGCGAGACCGCCGAACCCCACCACAGCTCTCCCTCGCCGCCCTCGCCGCCGACCACCGTCCCAACGTAGAAAACCGGGAAGACGGCCGTCGTCATGACCGCCGGATAGATCGAGTTGGCGAAGTCGAAGAGCACCCACGAGCGGACCTGGCGGCGGCGCGTCGCCTCTGCCTCGTCCCGCTCGGCGCGGCTAATCGCGGGCGGCTGGGATCCGGAGCCGGCCTGCCGGCTCACTGCCCGCTCCCCGGCCTCCGATAACGCACCGGCGGCGGGGGCTCGTCCGCGAAGGTGACCTTCCCGGTCTCGAGCAGGCGGAGCGCTTCATTGACGGCGGCCTCAAGCTGCGGGTCGCCGCCGGCGATCACGGGCGCGGGGTCGTTGCGTACCTCGATGTCGGGCGCCACTCCTTCCGCCTCCACGGCCCATTCCCCGTTCACGTCGAAGAAGCCGCCGCGGGGGGCCACGAAGCCGCCTCCGTCGATGAGGGGCGGGGTGTCCCAGGTTCCCACAAGACCGCCCCACGTCTTGGTGCCAACCAGCGGCCCCACGCCCTTGAAGCGGAACAGGTAGGGCAGCAGGTCGCCGCCGGAGCCGGCGCGCTCGTTGATCACCATGACCTTGGGCCCGAACAGCCCCGCCATCGGCTGGGTCCACGGCTTGCGGTCGCCCGCGCGCGAGTTGAAGTAGCCCGTCAGCTCGCGGTCGAGCATGTCCACGATGTAGTCGGCCGCCGAGCCGCCGCCGTTGTTGCGTTCGTCGATGACCGCCCCCTCGCGATCTTGCTGGGCATAGTACATGCGATTGAAATACTGGTATCCGCCCTGTCCGGTGTTGGGGAGCCACACGTAGGCGAGCCGGCCGCCGCTCATTTCGTCGACTCGGGCCTGGTTTGCCTCCACCCAGGCCCAGCGGCGCAGGATCCCCTCGTTGGCGATGGGCTCCACGATGATGTCGCGGGTCTCGTCCATGGCGGGAGACGGTCCGACCGTCAGGGTGATGGTGCGCCCGGCGGTGCCCTCCAGCAGCTCGTAGGGGTTGGTGGGCGCGCGCAGTTCGGCCCCGTCCACCGCCAGCAGGTAGTCGCCTTCCGATACGTCCATGCCGGGAATGGAGAGCGGCCCCGCGGTCCCGGGCGTCCAGTGCCCGCCGTCGAATATGCGGGTGATGCGGTAGAAGCCGGCGTCCTCCTCCAGGTCCGCGCCCAGCAGGCCGGTGCGGGGATTGTCGAGATCGGGATAGTCGCCCCCACGCACATACGAGTGCCCCACGGCGATCTCGCCCGAGAGCATGTCCAGCAACTGGTTGAAGTCCGAACGGTGGCGGACGTCCGGGAGCCACGCGGAATACCAGTCCCAAACATCGTCCCAGGGCGCTCCGTGCTGGTTGTCGACGTAGAGGAAGTCGCGCATGAAGCGCCAGCCGTCGCGGAGCATCTGAGCGTACTCCGCAGTGGGCTCGACGCGCACCCGCATTCCGTCGAAGTCGAGGCGGCCGTCGTTTCCGCCGGGAGCGCGGGCAGTGCCCACCACCCGCCAACCAGGGCCGGACCGGAAGAGCAGGTGCTCGCGGTCGTGGGAGACCGTGACCGCAGTCGCCTGCTCGACGAAGTCCTCGGCCTCCCCGTCCTCGACTGAGTACTTGAGCAGTTCCCCGCCCCCGAAGCCTCCGCCCTGCATTACGAACACGGTGCCCTCGGGCCCGGGCGCGAGTCCGGCGTAGTCTTCGAGGGGCAGTCCGGGCGCGTCGATGATCCGTTGAGCGATGCCCTCGAAATCGATCGAGACGGCAGCGGGCGCGTCCTGGCCGGAACGGGACGCACCACCCCCGGAGCCGCCTCCGCCTTGGCCCGACTCACCGCCGCCATCCCCGGAGCCAGCCCCGTCGCCTCCCTCATCGTCCTCCGCCTCCTCGTCGCTCCGAGGCAGGAAGGGCGAGGGCTCGTCCTCGTCTAGCAGCGCCAGGTAAAGGGCGCGCGTGACCGGCCGGTCGTAGGAGGTCATATCGAGCCAGCCGGTGTTCAGCCCGTAGTCGGTGGAGGCCAGGAAGTAGAGGTACTTGCCGGACTCATCCCACACCGGGGTGATCGCGTCGGACATGCCGTCGGTGAGCTGGTGCGTCTCGCCCGCCTCGGTGTCGTGCACGAAGATCGCCCGCAACTGGTTGTCGAGCCGGCGCGCGTACGCGACCCAGCGCGAATCGGGCGACCACACCGGGTTCATGGTGCGCTGCGGGTGGGCGAAGCGGTCGGTGTCGACGTGGTCCACCTCGGCCGATTCCACATCCAGCACCAGCACGCGGTAATGCGTATCGGTGAAGGCCAGCTTGCTCCCATCGGGAGACCACTCGGGCCGGAAGTAGAAGGAGGGCTCGGCGATCCGGATGCGGCGCGGGTTCGCTCCGTCCTGCTCGGCGATCACGAGCGCGTACTCGTCGGCCGCGTCGTTGAACCAGGCGATGCGCGACCCGTCGGGAGACCACGCCGGATGCCGGTCGGCCACCCCCGGGGTGCGGGTGAGGTTGCGCCACGAACCCTCTTCCACGGGCACGCTGAAGATCTCGCCACGCCACTCGAAGAGCGCCCGCTTGCCGGTCGGGGAGAGACGGGCGTCGCGCATCTGGGCGGACGGAACCGACTCCCAGCGCGCCCGCGACCAGTTCATGTCGCCGGCCACGTTGACCTCGAGCGCGCGGGTGCGCCCGGACGCGGGATCGAGCTCGTGCAGATAGCCCGCCTGCTCGTAGACTACCACGCCCTCGCCGGCCCCGAGCGACTTCACGTCGAAGTCGGCGTGCCGCGTCAGTTGGCGCTCCGTCCCCGTGCGCGGATCGTACGACCACACGTTGCTGGCCCAGTCCCGTTCCGACATGTAGTAGACCACGCCGTCCATCCAAACCGGGTCCATGTGCCGCTCGCCCTCCCACGAGGGCGTGGTGCGCTCCCAGTCGGCGGTCGAGACGATGCCGATCGGCTGCGCCTGCCCGCCCCGGTAGTTGCGCCATTCCGGGTCCCAGTAGCCGATCTCCTGGTAGGCGATGTATTCCCCGTCGCCCGACATCCCGCCCAGGTACGCCTGCGGGAGCGCGAGCGGCGAAGGCAGCCCGCCCGCCAGCGGCACCGTGTAGAACTTCCAAAGCTGGGTGGGCACCGCGTCCCGGCCCGACTGGAAGAGGATCTCTCCCTCCGGTGTCCACCCCTGCACCAAATCCTCCGCCGGATGCCAGGTGAGCCGTCGCGGCTGGCCGCCCGTGGCGGGCATCAGGTAGACATCGGTATTGCCGCCGTACTGTCCCGAAAAGGCGATCCACTGCCCGTCGGCGCTGAAGGCCGGGTCGGTCTCCGCGCCCTCGGAGCTGGTGAGCCGTACGGCGTCGCCGCCGTCGCGGCCCGTCAGCCACAGGTCGTTGGCGTGCACGAAGACGATGTGCGTCGCGCTCACGTCCGGCTGGCGCAGGAAGCGGGTGCCCTGGGCGGAGGCATGCTGCGGCGCGACGGCGGCACAAACGGCCGCCATCAGGGCGCAGGCCATCAGAATGCGAAAACGGGACGGAAGCGCGCGCGGGCGAACCCGCTCGCCGTCCTCCGCGATGGGATGGGCGATGGCTGTAAGGCGAAGAAACATGGAAACGGCTCCAGGTGCGCGGTGAATCAGGGCCACACCTGGCAAGCTCGCATGTGACGGACGGGACGCAAGGTTACGGCTGCGTGTCGGGCCGGCACGCCGCGAGCTGAGCGTCCCCGCTTTGACGCCGACTACCGTCCCATTACCGCGAGGAGGCCCACATAAACTCCGAGCACAACACCCGCCGACAGCACGAACCCAAACATCATCAGGGCTAGCGCTGCGATCTGTTCGCGCGTTCCATCGTTGGCGAACTTCAGCATCCTGAATGCATGCTCGTCCTCAAGATTCTCCGCATGTTCCCGCGAGTTCGTTTTTGGGCTCATGGAAGCCCCCAGCATCCTGCGTACTCTGTCGCTGAAGAGGTAACCCACGACCAGGGCGACCATGAACAGAAGGCCTCCGTCGACTTGGCGGGCCATGGCTGTCGCGGGCGTTAGTGCGGCCCCGATTACGACGCCGCTCAATAACGCTATCCTGCGCCTCGCACGCCCGCTCAGCTCCCCACCGTCGGCATCTGCGTAGCGCTTGATTGCCGCCAGGATGACCGTGCCGCCGATGGCGCCCGTTGCCAGACCGAACAGAATAAGCGTAAGCCAGTCGGGTTCCCCAATCAGCAGGAACATGTTGAAGGCTGTAAGGACACCGAGGATGAACACCGCTGAATAGTACGGCTGGCCTGGCTTCACGCGCTCCTTCATCTTGGTCTCCTCGATTGAGTTATGGTGAAAGCGGCGATACAGTCAGAATGTGACCATCGGTAAGATGACCTCCTCAGCGGGGGGCCTGTCAAAGGAGTCGAAATGGCAAGCACCATCACCGGCGCACCGGTATCGCGGCCTTACTCCCATGTCCGGGGACCGATGGAGGCTCGTTGAGATGGCTGGCGTGGCCTCCGGTCCATGGGACGTGGGGGGGGCGCGCCCGCCCCCCCCCCCCCCACCCCCCGCCCCGACCGGCGGGGGCGCAGCACAAAACACAACACGAATACAACAATAACAGAGTATCCCCACCAAACACA
>VXMG01000069.1:0-36511 GCA_009841185.1 Gammaproteobacteria bacterium | reverse complement strand
CCACCTTCCCCCCGGGTGGGGCGCCGGGCCGCGCCGCGCGGCGCCGGGGTTTTTTCTCATCGCGCGCCGGGGCTTTTTTGTGGTGGGCCCCGCCGCCGGCTACGAGCTGTCCGTGGACCAGACCGCCGATCTGCTCGCGCGCCAGGCGCAACTTCCCGACCAGCCCGACGTGGTGGAGGCGATCGCCAGCCTGTGGATCGACTACACCCTGTTCGCCGTCGCGGCACTGGAGGACTCGACCTTCCAGCACATCGACCTGCTCCCGCTGGTCCGCGAGGAGATCGAACAGGAGCTGGTGGCACGCCTGCGCGAGCGCGTGATCCAGGTGGACACCGCCTTCACCGAAGAGCAGCTGCGACAGATTTACGAGGAGCAGGCGGCGGGGGTGGAACTGCGCGCGCGCCATATCCTCCTTTCGCTCGATCCGGGGGCGGACGCCGCCACCGCCGACAGTGTAATGGAGTTCGCCGGCAGCCTGCGCGAGAGGATCCTGGCCGGAGAGGACTTCGCGGCCCTGGCCGGAGAGTTCAGCCAGGACCCGGGAACCGCCACCCAGGGCGGAGACCTGGGATCCTTCCGGCGCGGCCAGATGGTTCCGGCCTTCGACTCAGCGGCATTCGCCCTGGCGCCCGGCGAGGTGAGCGGTCCCGTGCGCACGGGCTTCGGTGTCCATATCCTGCGGGTCGACGAGCGGACCCAGGTCCCCTTCGAGGAAGCGCGCTCCCAGTTCGAGCCACAGCTCAAGCTCGGCCTGGTCAGCCAGGCCGAGGAGGCCTACCTGGGGCGCGTCTTGAGCCGCGCCGAGATGGAACCCGTGGAAGGGGGCGCCGAGATCGCCCGTCAGCTGGCCGCGCGTCCGAGCCAGCGCCTCAGCCGCCGGGCCGCGGCCCGTGAACTCTTCCGCTTCGAGGGGGGCGCGTACACGGCGTCGGACTTCCACCGTTTCCTTGGCGAGCAGGGACCTCCCTTCCGCGCGCAGGCGCGCAACGCGACCGATGACCAGCTGACCGGGCTGCTGGGAAACCTCGCCCAGAGCAAGGTCCTGGTGAACGAGGCGGAGCAGGCCGGCATCTCGCTCAGCGATGTCGAGCAGGATTCGCTGCTCATGGTCGCCCGCACCCGCTTCACGCGCGCGGCGCGCGACCTGGAGCTGACCAGCCTGACGCCGGTCGAAGGAGAATCCACGCGGGACGCCGTCGAGGCCATCGTGCGTGGCGTCATGCAGCGCATCGTCGACGGAGACGAGAACATTCCGGCTCTCGGACATCTCTCGTTCGCGCTGCGGGAGGAATACCGGGCCGACGTGTTCGAGAACAGCTTCACCGCGGTGACCCAGCGCACCAGCGAGTTCAGGGTGATACGGGGCCGCTCCCAGCCGATCCAGCCCCCGGACTCGCCGGTTGTGGCTCCCAACGCGCCGCCGCCCGGCGATTGACAGCGATGCCCGCGCAGGTGTCCCGGCGACCTCCGTATCCCGCTGCCGCGCGCTCCGGAACCCGGCGCCAGCACGGGGTTTACACGGGATCGAAGCCCGGACGCGCATTCCGTCCCCCGCTCGATCCCTCCATATCCGCAGGTCCAAACGGCATGGCGAAGTCTCTTCTTGCGACCCCTGGCAGTCCTTCCTCGCGGTATCTCCTCATCCTCGCACTGTTCCTCTGCGCCGTCCCGGCGCGGGCGCAGGAGCCGGGGGTCCTCCCGGAAGTCGTCGACGGCGTGGTGGCGATCGCCGGCGACTCGGTGATTCTGCGATCCGAGGTGCAGGAACGGCTGCTCCAGATGCGTGCCAGCGGCGCGCCCATGCCGGAAGATCCGGCGGGCATCATGCAGCTCCAGGATGAAATCGTCGAATCCCTCATCAACGAGCAGCTTCTCCTGCAGGCAGCCGAGAGCGACACCACCATCGTCGTATCCGACGAGGAGCTGGAGGTCATCGTCCAGCAGGACCTCGACGAGCGCATGCGCAACGTGGGGGGAATGGGGCAGATGGTCGCCCTCCTCAGCGAGCAGGGCCTCAACCTGATCAGCTACCGCGAGATGCTGAAGGAGCAGGCGCGCCGGCAGCGCCTGCAGTCGCTCTGGGTGGGCAGGAGACGCGCGGACATCGGTCCCATCGTGGTGACCGAGGGAGAGGTGCGCGCGTTCATCGACGCGCAGCGCGACCAGCTTCCCAAACGCCCCGCCTCCATCATCTTCCGCCAGGTCCTCGTGCGTTCGGAGCCATCCGATTCCACCCGCGAGGCGGCCAGGCGGGAGGCCGAGCGCCTGCTGGGGCTCGTCAACGAGGGAGAGGACTTCGAGGAACTTGCGCGCCGGTATTCCCGGGACCCGTCGAGCGCGGCGCAGGGCGGTGACCTCGGGTGGTTCCCCCGCGGACGCATGGTGCGTGAGTTCGAGGATGCCGCCTTCGGGATGTTCCAGGAGGGACAGGTGAGCGACGTGGTCGAGACCGACTTCGGCGCGCACATCATCCGCGTCGACCGCATCAGCCTCGGGGAGCGGAGGGCGCGCCACATCCTGATCACTGCGGAAACCAACGCGGACGACGAGGCGGCGGCGGCGGTACTGGCCGGCGAGATTCTCGAGCGGGCACGGGCCGGCGAGTCCATGAGGGACCTTCACGAGGAGTACGGTTACAAGGCCCAGCCGCCTCTGGACTCGCTCCAGATCTTCACCCCCCAGCTCGGCTCGCTCCCCCCGGGGTACGTGGCCGAGATCGGGTCCGCGGCGGACGGAGACGTGGTCGGCCCCATCGAGTTCGACGACCGTGGCAAGGTGTTCGCCGTGGTCAAGGTTCTCGAGACGCGGCCCGAGGGCGACTACACCTACGACGATCTGCGGACCCGCGTGGAGGATCAGTTGCGCGAGACGAAGGTGCTCGACGAGATCATCGAAGAGTTGCGCGCACGGGCGCATGTCGAGCTTCGCCCATGAGCGGCTCCGCCTGAGCTTCCGCTGCGTAGCGCAGCGCGACTGACGTGACGTCGCTTGCCCCCGCCCCGCGCGCACGACTCGCCGTGACCCTCGGCGACCCGCGCGGCATCGGACCCGAGGTGATGTCGGTGGCTGCCCGCCGTTTCGTGGAAGAAGACCCGGGCACCGAGTTGCTGGTGCTGGGACCGGCGGGCGCGGACCCGGGGGTGGGCGAGTACCACTCCATGGGGAAGTGGGACGGCACCGAGCTGAGCGCGGGACAAGTGTCGCTTGCGGCGCTGGAGACGGGGGTCGAACTCGCGGTGGAGGGTGCCGTGGCCGGGATCGTGACCGGACCGGTGCACAAGCCCGCGCTGCAGGCGGCCGGGAGCCGCCACCCGGGCCAGACCGAGCTGCTGGAGGGGCTCGCCGGGGCGGACGAGTCCGGAATGCTCATGTGTGCCGAGCGGACGCGCCTGGGAGCTCCCCTGCGTGTTCTGCTGGCCACTCGGCATATCGCGCTGGCGCAGGTCGCGGCGCACGTGACGGTGGACGTGCTGGTACGGCAGGCCCGTCTTCTGGTCGCGGGGCTGCGGGCCGACTGGGCCATCGCCGAGCCGCGCGTCGCGCTGTGCGCGCTCAACCCCCACGCCTCCGATGGCGGCCTCTTCGGCGACGAGGAGGAGCGGGTGTACGCGCCCGCGCTCGAGGCCCTGGCGGACGAATCCGGAAGGGTGGCCGGCCCCCTCCCCGCCGACACCGTGTTCGTGCGCGCCCTGCGGGGCGAGTTCGACGCGGTCGTCGCCCCCTATCACGATGTGGCCATGGCAGCCCTCAAGACGGTCTCCTTCGGCACCGGGGTCAACGTCACCCTTGGACTGCCCTTCGTGCGCACCTCCCCCGACCACGGCACCGCCTTCGACATCGCCGGCCGGGGAGTTGCGGACGCCACCTCCGCGCTTGAGGCATTGCGGCTTGCGACCCGCGTCGCCGCGAACCGGGGGACCGCCTCCCGCGGTGCCGGTATGCCCGCAGGCCCATCCGCGGCGCCCTCCGCGACCCCGTGACGCTGCCGCCGGTCACGGGGCACGAGCCGGCGCGCTCGACCTTCGCCGGAGCGCACGGAAGAGATTCCCTCCCGGCCGCGCTCCTGATCCACGGCCTGGCGGGAACCGGCAAGCAACGCATCGCCCTCTGGCTCGGCCAGCTGCTCCACTGCGAGATCCCGGACGCCCGGGGCCCGTGCGCCCGCTGCCGCGCCTGCCGCATGGCGGTCCGGCTGCAGCACCCCGACCTGCACTGGTTCTTCCCCCTGCCGCGCCCCAAGCGCGCCAGCGGAGCGGAGCGGATGGTGGCCGCCCTGGAGGAGGCCCGCGCGACCGCCCTGGAAGCCATTCGGCGCGAGCCCCTGCGCCCCACCCACAGCGACCAGCCACGAGGCATCTACCTGGGCGCGGTCACCACCATCCGCCGCATGGCGCTCAAGCGCCCGTCCCTGGGTGAGCGGCAGGTCTTCATCATCGGCAACGCGGAGGAACTCATCCCCCAGGAAGCGAGCGACCAGGCGGCCAACGCCCTGCTCAAGCTGCTGGAGGAGCCGCCCGCCGGCACGACGTTCATCCTTACTTCGAGCGAGCCCGGCCGGCTGCTCCCCACCATCCGGTCGCGCACGGTCCCCTTCCACCTCGGCCCCCTGCCGGTCGAGCACGTGGAACGCTTCCTGGTGGAGGCCGCCGGAGCACCCGTCGCTGACGCCCGCCTGGCCGCCGCGCTGTCGCGCGGTTCGATCGGGCGCGCCCTGGCCTACCTGCCGGCAGACGGCGAGCCGGGCCCGCTCGAGCACGAGCGGGCCCGTGCACGCCGCCTGCTGGAAGCCACCCTGGACGGCGGCATCGGCGCCGCCGCCACGGCGGCGAGCGGAGTCGGGGTGTCGGGCGCGCGCGGACTGCTCGGTGTGTTCGGCGCGCTGGAGGACTGGCTGCGCGACCTGGCAGCGGTGGCGACCGGCGCACCCGCCTTCAACCAGGACGCCGGCCCGTTCCTCGAACGGGCGGTCGCGCGGGGGAGCATTCATCCCGAAGGAGTCGCGCGCGCCGTGGCGGAGGTGGAGCAGGCCAAGCACCTCGCGGCCAGCAACGTCAACCCCCAGCTCCTCGTCTACGGCATGGTGCGCGACGCTTCCGCGGCCCTGGAGACACGCACATGAGCGATTCGCCGAAACTCACGCACCTGGACGCGCGCGGCCAGCCGCGCATGGTTGACGTCACCGGCAAGCCGGGGACCCGGCGCACCGCCGTGGCCGAAGGCCGCATCCGAACGGCGCCCGCCACCCTCGCGGCCATCGAGGAGGGTGCCGTCGCCAAGGGCAACGTCCTGCGCGTGGCCGAGGTGGCCGGCGTGATGGCTGGCAAGCGGACCGGCGAACTCATCCCGCTGTGTCACATCCTGCCCGCCGCGTCCATCCGGGTGGAGGTGGCGCCCGACCCCGACCTGCCGGGAGTTCGCGCCCGCGCGGTCGCCCGCATCGAGGGCCGGACCGGAGTGGAAATGGAGGCGCTCACCGCGGTGTCGGTGGCGCTGCTCACGGTCTACGACATGGCCAAGGCGGTGGACCGCGGCATGGTCATCGAGGGAGTGCGCCTGCTGCGCAAGGAAGGCGGGCGCTCAGGCGTCTGGAAGGCCAGCGGCTGAGGGCGCGGGTGCCGACAGCCCGGCACTCCGACCGGGCGCAACCCCCCGCCAGCCAAGGGCCGGGCTAGCCGCTCCCGTCCCCCGCCAGCACCCGGCGCAGCCGCGGCACCACCACTTTCTGCCCGATCTGCAGATAGCGCGGGCGCAGCCCCGGGTTGGTGTCCATCAGGTCGGAAAGTCGAACCCCGTAGATCTCGGCGATGTGCCCGAGCGTCTCGCCCGCGCTGATGGTGTGCTCGACGATGGTGAGGCGCTCCTCGGTGGGGATCGCCGCGTAGTTGCGCTCGAAACGCGACACGGTGCCCACCGGCAGCCGCAGCACCGTTTCCATGTGGGTGGGTACGATCCGCGCCGGCAGGTGCGGGTTCAGGACCCGGATGTCGTCTTCGGACACCCCCGCCGCCTGCGCCACCACGTCCAGCGAGGTCGGGTCCGGCACCGTCGTTTCGTCGTATTCCAGGGCGGGCTCGAAGTCGATGTCGGTAATGCCGTACGCGCCGGGATCATCCGCGATCGCGGCGACCGCCAGGAATTTGGGGATGAAGTGGCGCGTCTCCCTCGGCAACCGGTCGCGGATTCCCATGAACGCGCTGTCGCCGGGCGGTCCGGAATGGTGCCGGCGCAACAGGCGGGCGACGCGGTTGGGGCCCCCGTTGTAGGCGGCCAGCGCCAGGAACCAGGAATCGAAGCGCTCGCGCAACTCGGCGAGCATGTCCAGCGCGGCCTCCGTCGCCACCTCCGGGTCCCGTCGCTCGTCCACCAGCGAGTTCACCAGCAGCCCGCGCTCGCGGGCCGTGCCGGGCATGAACTGCCACATGCCCGCGGCTCCCACGCGGCTGTACGCGCGAGGGTTGTAGTAGCTCTCCGCGATCGGCAGATAGCGGAGGCTGCGTGGCATGCCCCGTTCCTCCAGCGCGGCATCCACCATGTCCCCGTAGCGGCCCATGCGTTCGAGGGAAAGGCGAAGATTGGGACCGTAGTCGTCCAGCCAGTAGTCGAACCACTCGTCAAGGTCGTCCGCGAGTTCGTGGTGCGCGGCCGCGGGAGAGCCGGTAACGGCGTCCACGGGGACGGGCTCCGGTTCGGGCTCCGCGGGCACCTCTACCTCCGGCTCCCGCGTCGGCTCGATCGCTTTTTCGGGAGCGGGCGATCGCTCTGCCAGGGTCTGTGCCTCGTCCAGCGCGGCCGGCGCCGCCTCCGCCTCCGTCGGCGATCCGGGCTCCGAGGGAGCCGCGGGCATCTCCACCGGCGCCCGGCTCGGCGCGAGGAAGCAGCCCGTCGAAGCCCACGCGGCCCCGGCGATGAAGACAAGATGCGCGCCTCGAGTCATTGGGTTTGCCATGGAATTCCGTGGTGTTCCGCGGCTGGGAGTTCCCGCGAATTCATGTGTGGTAGTTGGGAGCTTCGCGCGTAATGGTCACGTCGTGCGGGTGGGATTCGCGCAGACCGCCGCTGGTAACCCGCAGCAGCCTGGCCTTGTCCCTCAGTTCCCCGAGATCGGCGGCGCCGCAGTATCCCATCCCGCTCCTGAGCCCCCCTACCAATTGAAATATGGTGTCTGCCACCGGCCCCTTGTACGGCAGCCTGGCCTCGATGCCCTCCGGCACCAGCTTGCTGGCGCCTGCATCCGATTCCTGGAAGTAGCGGTCGGCGGAGCCTTCCTCCATCGCCGACAGCGAACCCATGCCGCGGACGATCTTGAAACGCCTGCCCTCGTACAGGAAGCTCTCGCCCGGCGACTCCTCCGTCCCCGCGAACATCGAGCCCATCATGACGCAGTGGGCTCCCGCCGCCAGCGCCTTGACCAGGTCGCCCGAGTAGCGGACGCCGCCGTCGGCGATGATGGGCACCCGTCCGGCAGCGCCCTCCACCGTCTCCATGATGGCCGTCAACTGGGGCACGCCGACGCCCGTGACCACCCTGGTGGTGCAGATCGAACCTGGCCCGACCCCCACCTTCACGGCGTCCGCCCCGCGCTCCACGAGGGCCTCGGCCGCTTCCGCGGTGGCCACGTTGCCAGCGACGATGTCGATGTCGGGGAAGGCCTCGCGAACGCGGCCGAGCGCCTCGAGCACCCCCTGCGCGTGTCCATGGGCCGTGTCGATCACCAGAGCGTCCACCCCGGCGCCGACCAGCAGTCGCGCCCGTTCCATGTCCTCCGGCGCGGCCCCTACCGCCGCGGCCACCCGCAGGCGCCCGTGCCCGTCCTTGCAGGCGTTGGGGTGCCGGCGGCGCTTGAAGATGTCCTTGACCGTGATGAGCCCGCGCAGCCTGCCGTCGTCGTCCACCACCGGCAGCTTCTCGATGCGGTGTCGGTGAAGGACGCGCTCGGCTTCCTTGAGGGTCGTACCCACGGGGGCCGTGACGATGCGGTCGCGGGTCATGACGTCCTTGATGTCCCGGTCCAGATCGGTCTCGAACTGGAGGTCCCTGTTCGTGACGATCCCGACGAGCCGGCCATCCTCTTCGACGATCGGCACGCCGCTGATCGAGAACCGGGCCATCAGCGCATGCGCGTCGCGCAGGGTCGCGTCCGGCCCCAGGGTGATGGGGTTCAGGATCATCCCGCTCTCGGAGCGCTTGACGCGGTCGACTTCCTGCGCCTGGCGCTCCGCGGGCATGTTCTTGTGGATGACGCCGATCCCGCCCTCGCGCGCCACCGCGATCGCCATCTGCGACTCGGTGACGGTGTCCATGGCCGCCGACAGCACCGGGATCGGCATGGAGATGCGGCGGCTGAGGCGCGTGCCTACGACGGTGTCCCGCGGGTGGACGGTGGAGTGTCCCGGAACAAGGAGGACATCGTCGAAGGTCAGCCCTTCGCCGAACCCGGTCATGCCGGAGCGGCGCCCCGCCGGCGCGTTCCTTCCCGGCCCCGAATTCCTCCCGATCCACCCCGGAGACCGCGGCCCGCCTCGCATCCAGAAGCCCAAAGCATTGCCGAGTCTACCGGGTTTCGAGAGGGAGTGTCAAGCGACGCGCCGCGAGGGCGGGACGCAGGCCGCGCGCCCTACTCGGAAGAGGCTTCGGACGCGCGCCGGGAAGTCCCGGAGGAATCGTCCCTTTCGCCGCGCACCTCCCCGCCATCCTCCTTCGGCTCGCCCGAACTCCCGCTGCGCTCACCGGCCCCGTTCAGGTCCCGCAGGAGCTTCTGTCCGGCCGCCGAGACATTGGAGAGGCCGCGGTCCGCGGCTGCGAGGAGCTGGAACGCTTCCCGGATGACGGCAGGCCTGACCGTTCGTTTGCGCAGGCTGTCCTCGAGTCTTTCGGCGAAGCGCTGGAATCCGGTGGGCTCCTGCTCGGCCTCCCCCTCGCCGTACTTCTCCTCCAGGAACTCGATGTAGTCCAGGACCTGGTAGATCTGCCGGTCGGGCAGGCTCTCGATCTTCCTCAGCAACCGGTTGCGCAGGACATCATGCATTGGCTTTCATCCTTTTCCGAATCCTGGGCGCCCTACGGAGGGCTCACGCGTGGAGTTCCCGGCGCTGACCTTGCTGCGGGTCCGGAACCGCATATCCTTCTGGCAGGGTCGGATTGTTCCGGCGATCATCCGCGACACCATCCCGTGATGTGCGCGGTTTCAACATACAACCGAATGCGGGAATCCGCGTAGATGGCCTATCTGCCTCTGAGAAGCGTTCCCATCACCGGCGATGCGAGCGAAGTCTACCATCGCTGGCTGGAGGGCATCGACGACGAGCTTTCGCGCGCAGACTGCGACCGGCGCGAGCTGTGCCGGCGCGTGCTGACCGACATCTATCGTCCGTGGGGTGCCGCCGCCTCAGACCTGTCGCAACTCCTCGGGGAGGCTCGGGCCGACGCGGAGCACGTCCAGCTCCTGCAAATGGATCCGGCCAACGTCACCGTGGAACCGGAACACTACGCCGACATCGACACGGAGCAGTATGCCCGGGTCAAGCCCCTGCTCTGGATGTGGGAGATGTTCGACAGGAGCCCGCTGGGCGAGAACCTCTATCTAGGCGTGCTCTTCCGGCGCATCCTGGCCCGGCGCATCTTCCGCCGCTGCGGCAGGGACTTCAAGGCCTTCCACCAGGTCAGGTTCTCCTTCGGTTATAACATGGAGGTGGGAGACGGAGTGGTCGTGCACCGGCACGTCCTGCTCGACGACCGGGGCGGCATCCGGCTCGGGGACGGCGCCTCGGTTTCCGACTACTCGAACATCTACAGCCACAGCCACGATGTCGTGAACTCCCCCGAGATCACGAACCGGATGACGGTGGTCGGAGCGGGCGTCCGCATCGCGTACCACGCCACCATCCTCACCGGCGTGACCCTCGCCGACGACAGCATGATCGGCGCGGGCGCAGTGGTGTCGCGGGACACCGAACCCAGCGCCGTGTACGCGGGGATCCCCGCCAAACTGGTGCGAAGGAAGCCCGATCTGCCGAGGAAATCCGCGCCCCCCGATCCGTTCGCGGGAATGTTCAACGGGTAGCTCCTTCACGGCCCCGGCGGGATTGGCTCGACCGGCGCTCGCAGGACGCGCCTGCAGGAAGGCTGCCCCGAGCCCTCAGACATCCCAACCCATGCTCCAGCGCTTCGACGAACGCAACCGGGATCTGATCGTCAACATCAACGGCCGGCTCGTGCACCGGGACGAGGCGGGAGTGAGCCCCTTCGACTCGGTCGTGCAGGGCGGCGATGCGGTCTGGGAAGGACTGAGGCTCTATGATGGGCGGATCTTCAAGCTTGAGGAGCACCTGGCGCGGCTGCGCTCCTCGGCGCTCGCGCTCGCCTTCGCCGAGATTCCCTCGGGCGAGGAGATCGTCGAGGAGATCCGGCGTACGCTGGCCGCAAACCGGATGCGAGACGGCGTCCACATCCGGCTGACGCTTACCCGGGGCGTGAAGTACACCAGCGGCATGGATCCGCGCCTCAACCGGTCCGGCCCCACGCTGATCGTGCTGGCCGAGCACAAGGCACCCGTCTACGGCCGCTCGGGACTCCGGCTGGTGACCAGTGCCCTCCGGCGTTTCGGCCCGGGCGCGCTCGACCCGAAGATTCACCACGCCAACCTGCTCCAGTCGATCCTGGCCAAGATCGAAGCCAACGCCGCCGGCGCCGACGACGCGCTCATGCTCGACCGGCGCGGGTTCATCGCCGAGACCAACGCCACCAACTTCTTCATCGTGAGCGGCGGGATGGTGATGACCGGCCGGGCGGTGGCATGTCCGGAGGGAATCACGCGGGCGACCGTCCTGGAGCTGTGCGATGAGCATGGCATCCCCTCACGGGTGAAGGACCTCTCCCTCACGGAAGCGTACCGCGCCGACGAGGCCTTCTGCACGGGCACGATGGGCGAGCTGGCCGGCGTCACCGAGATCGACGGGCGAGAGATCGGGGGCGGTGAGCCGGGGCCGATGACGGCAAGGCTGAGCGACCTGTTCCGGACGTTGACGGCCCACGCGGGAACTGTCATCTGATACGCCCGTAAACGGGATTGAGGTCGACGAGCGCGCACTTGAAGGCCAGCAGGGCACGCCGGAGCTTCCCCCAGCCGAGGTGATCCAGGATATGACGGAGGCTGCGAAAGAACGTAAGCGGCCGGGCGGCTCGGTGACCGTCACGCGCGAGCAACTCGAGCGCGTCATCCTGCGCGCCTCGGATCTCCAGTTCCGCCGTTCCCGCCCGGCCGGCGAGGAGCTTCAAGCGGGCGAGGTGGTTCAGATCGGCGCGGAGGTCGGGATTGAGGAGCGGTACGTCCGACAGGCCCTCGCCGAAGTCGAGGCCGCCTCCCTCGTCCCCAATGCGCCTCCGGACGAGGGACTCGCGCGGCGGATCGCAGGTCCCGCGATCGTGAGCACGAGCCGGGTGGTGCCCGGAAGCCCAGCCGAAGTGGAAGCGAACCTCGAGTCCTATCTGCGACAGGAGGAGCTTCTCAGGCAGGTGCGTTCACGATCGGGGGGATCGCGCTGGGAGCCGGGGAGCGGCCTCGTCCACCAGATGCGCCGCGCCTTTGATGTCGGCGGGCGCCGGTATACGCTCGCCAAGGTGCGCGACCTCCAAGTCCGCGTGGCGGCCCTGGAGAGCGGCTGGTCGCTCGTGACGCTGACAGCCGACATCGGCAACCTCCGGGCAGGGCAGCTCGGCGGCTGGTTCACGGGAATGGGGTTGGCCGGGGTGGCCGGCGTCGTTGGCCTGTTGATGGCGACCGGAGGCGTCATCCTGCCGCTGGGCATCCCCTACATCGGGCCGTTCACGGTGCTGGGCGGACTCGCGATCCTCTCGGGCTTCGCGGCCATCGCGACGGCCTCCGCGCGGTCCGGGCTGCGGAAGGCGGGGCAACGAACGAAACTCGCGCTGGAGGGTCTTCTGGACAGACTGGAACGCGGCGAGAATCTCCGGAGCGAGGAGCCATGGCACCGGAAGCTCCTGCGCTGAGCAAAGGAAAACGAGATGCCCGACACCCGCCTCTCACGTCGCCGTTTTCTTCAGACCACGACGCTCGCCATCGGCGGCCTGGGCATGGGCGCGTGCCGCCTGGACGAACCGGCGCCAGTGCCCCTCCGAATCCTCATCCTGGGAGGCACCAGCTTCGTCGGCCCCAACCAGGTGCGGAGCGCCCTCGCACGGGGGCACGAGGTCACCCTCTTCAACCGCGGCATCACCAACCCGGATCTGTTCCCCGACCTCGAGACCCTGATCGGCGACCGGGACGGCGACCTGGCCGCGCTGGAAGGGCGCACGTGGGACGTCGTCATCGACAATTCGGCCAACCTCCCGCGCTGGGTGCGCCTCTCGGCCGAAGCGTTGCGCGGCTCGGTCAGCAAATACCTTTTCGTGTCGTCGACCGGCGTTTACATACCCTACCTCACCGCCGACATCCGCGAGGGAGCCCCGGTCGACACCATCGACGACCCGGAGACCGAGGTCGTCAACGGCCGCACCTTCGGGGCACTGAAGGCGCTCGCCGAGGAGGAAGCCCGCACGACCTTCCCCGACACGCACCTGGTCCTGCGTCCGACCTACATCATCGGACCCGGCGACCCGACCGACCGCTACACCTACTGGCCGGTGCGGCTTGCGCGCGGCGGTGAAGTCCTGGCGCCGGGAACCCCCGACGACCCCATGCAGCACGTCGACGTGCGCGACTTGGCCGCCTTCATGATCCGGGCCGTGGAGGACGACCTGACGGGCACCTACAACGTGACAGGTCCGCGCGAGCCGCTCACGATGGGCGGCCTGCTCGAGCGGACGCGCGCGGCCGTTGGCTCCGACGCCACCCTGACCTGGGTGAACGCCGCCTTCCTGCAGGAGCACGGCCTTTCGGCCCTGACCTACTGGACAGAGCCCGCGGGCGATTACCTGGGCATGATGCAGGTCAACGGCGACAAGGCGTTCGACGCCGGCTTCGCGATGCGCCCGCTCGAGGAAGCCGCGCGCGACACGCTGGAGTGGTTCAACGCGCAGGACGCCGAGCGGCAGGAGCTGAGATCGGGGCTTACACCGGAGCGCGAGGTGGAGCTGCTGGCGGCGTTCCGCTAGAGAACGCGACTACATCGCCATCACGCAGGCCGCTCGGCTTCCCGACGGACCTCCCCCCTACCCCGGCATCCTCCGGAACAGTCTCAGCACCGACCAGAATGCCAGCCCGTACATCACGGCCCCCAGAAGGAACGGCGCCCCGGGCAACTGGACCGGCGCGCTCGCCGAGGTGAAGTAGCTGAACAGACCCGCGGTGAAGATCAGGGGCGCCGCGATGCTGGTGAGGCTCATGAGCGACTGGATGCCGCCCTGGACCTTGCCCTGGTCCTCGGGAGGGACGGAGCCCGCCACCAGGCTCTGGATCGCGGGTCCGGCGACGCCGCTGATCGATCCGACGACGATGACTACGAGCAGCATCCATCCGGCCGTGGCCAGCCCGTAGCCAAGAAACGCGACCACCGCCCAGATGAGCCCGTAAAGGACCGCCCGGCGTTCGCCGATGCGCTTGATCACGGGCTGGACCAGGCCGCCCTGCACGATCGCCGACATGATGCCCACCAGAGCCAGCGACAGCCCGTTCGCCCGCTCGTCCCATCCGAACTTGTGCCCCGTGTACAGAACCCAGACGGTCTCAAGCCCGCGCTGCGCGAGGATGACGAAGACGAAAGCGGCGGTCAACCCGGCGACGAGGGGATAGGTGCGCAGCACATGGAGGCTGCCCACCGGGTTCGCCTTGCGCCAGCGGAAGACATCGCGCTTCTCCGCGGGCAGCGATTCCGGAAGGACGAAGAAACCGTACAGCCAGTTCACCAGCGCGAGTCCCGCCGAGGCGAAGAACGGCAGGCGCAGGTCGATGCTTCCGAGCAAGCCGCCGATAGCGGGACCGAAGATGAAGCCGAGCCCGAAGGCCACGCCGATCAGCCCGAAGTTCCGTGCCCGGTTCTCGGGCTTCGACACATCGGCGATGTAGGCGTTGGCGGTGGTGACGTTCGCGCCCATCACGCCCGCGATCAGGCGGCCCACGAAGAGCCAACCGAGCGTCGGCGCGAACCCCATTATGAGGTAGTCGATCCCGAGCCCGAAGAGGGAGATCAGGATCACGGGCCGGCGTCCCACCCGGTCCGACAGCGCCCCAAGAAGCGGTGCGAACACAAACTGGGTGACGGCGTAGGTGGCGGCGAGGACGCCGTACCAGCGCCCCGCGAGCGCGGAGCTTCCTCCCACGAATTCCCGGATCAGCTCCGGCAGGATGGGGATGATGATCCCGATCCCCAGCATGTCGATGAAGACCGTGATGAGGATGAAGATCATCGCGGCCTTGCGGCGCTGTCTGGAGGACCTCACCAAGGGTCGACGCCGAGAGCGGAGGGTCAGGAGGGTCGGTTCGCGATGTCTCGGAGCCGAGCGCGCCGAGACTCCGGATCAACCCCTCAGCAGGACACGCAGTTGTTGTTGTTCTTCGACCCCAGGCGCTCCAGCAGAGCGATGGTGGACGGGAACGGCTGCACGCGCTGCACCGGACCGTTGGCCATGTCGGCGGTGGTCTGGCCCCTGCGGCTCAGCACCGTGACGTCGGCGCCGTGCTCCACCAGATAGAGCACCAGCTCGTCGTCGCCCCGGGAGGCGGCGTGATGGAGCGCGGTGTAGGCGTTGGCGTCGCGCACGTTGACATCCGCGTTGGCCTCCTCCACCAGGAACTTCACCGCCGCGAGCCAGTTGTCGGGCACGTAGCGGTGGGCGTTGCCCGCGAAGGACTGGCCGTAACCCACGCCGGAGGCAGCATGGATCGGGTAGATGGCGGGCCCGCCGGTGGGGACCGGCGGCACTCCGGAGAGATCGTCGTCGTCACCCCGTCCGTAGCCTTGCTGTGCGGGTTCTTCCGCTTCTTCGTCCGTCTCGCCCTCGGCGTTGGCAAGGCCGGGGCCATGCGCCTCGGCTCCAGCTTCCTCGGTTTCTGCCTCGGTGGCGGGCTCTTCGCTGGCCGGCGGCGTCTCCTCGCCCTCCACGGCCTCACCCTCTCCAGCCTCGGCGACCGCTTCCTCCGCCGGCACCGGCTCCGGGGGCGGCGGGGGACGGCGGCGGCGGCGCTGGGGCGGTTTCATGGTCGGGATGTTGGGATCGGCGCCGTGCTCCTTCAGGAGCCGCATCGCATCGACGTCGAGCGCATAGGCGGCCCTCCAGAACGGCGTCGCGCCCTGCAGGTTGATGCCGCTGCCGCGGAGCACCCCGAAGGTGTACTCCATGAACCAGAGATGGGCCTTCAGGCGCGCGTTGGGGTCGGCACCGGCTTCCAGCAGGGCCTCCAGCACGTCAAGGTGGGTCGCGTCCTGCTGCAGGTGCTCGGTCGGGTGTGCGTACGACGCCCGCGGCGCCCACTGCCGCTCCAGCACGGCGAAGAGAGGGGTCGTGCCCGCGTGACTCGCCAGGTTGGGGTCGGCGCCGCGCTCGAGCAGCGTCAGAGCGAGGTCGAACTGGCCGTTCACGGACGCCATCAGGAGCGGGGAAGTCTGGTCGCCATCGGAGACCTGGTTGATCTCCGCGCCGGCTTCGAGCAGCGTCAGGGTCGCCTCCACATGGCCCTGCCGGATCGCGTGCAGGAGCGGCGTCAATCCGCCCCAGGCACCCACCATCTGCGCGTAGGACATGGGCCGCGCTTCCTCGTCCGGACGGGGGTCCCCGTCCTCGTCGTCACCGGATTCGTCCTCGTCGGCTTCGGCTTCCCCCGATGCCTCGCCGGCCTTTTCGCTTTCCGCGGGCTCGCCGGAGTCTTCCTCCGCCTCGCCGGCTTCATCCTCCGCTTCGGAAGCCGCGTCAGCCTCGGTCCCGGATTCCTCGCCCTCCTCTTCCTCCGCCTCGATCTGGCCTTCCTGGTTGGCCATGGTGCGCCCGTCGTTCGTCGGATCGGGCACGTCGGGCCACCTGCGCTGGATCTCGCGCGAAGCCTCGATGGCCGCCTGCACCTGGCTGGGAGTGGGCTGCCACTCCGGGCCGCCGCCCTCCTTCTCCTTGAAGTCGGCCAGGAACTCGTTCAGGCGGCGGTCGGCCGCGGCATCCGCCCGCTCCCGCTCCGCCACGTCCACCGACCAGGCCGCGAGCGACAGATCGGCGCCGGCTCCGAGCAGCACCTCCATGGCCGCGACCCGGTTGCTGGCGGCGGCGAAGATGAGGGGGGTCTGGCCCCATGCGCCCTCGCGCCCGTTCACGTTCGCGCCGGCTTCCACCAGCACCTCGACCACTGCCGGATCTCCGGTGGCCGCCGCCAGGTGAAGCGGCGTCGCGCCCGAATTGGTCGTGCTCGCGTTCGGGTCGCTGCCCGCATCCAGAAGCACCTCGACCACGGTGGCGCCCGCTCGCCGGGATGCCAGGTGAAGGGGCGTGTAGTGCCCGATGCGGGTGCCCGCGTCCACACGCGCGCCCGCGTAAAGCAACACGTCCGCAAGCTCCGCGTCGCCGCGTTCGGCGGCCCAGTGGAGCGCGGTCATGCCGTCGCCCTGGGGTGCGTTCACGTCCGCGCCCTCCCGTAGCAGGCTCCGCACGGCCTCCAGATCGCCCCGCGCCGCCGCGTCCGCCACCGGCGCGTCGGACCAGCCGCCGCCCATCAGCAGCAGGGGCACGATCGCCATCCCCAGGAAGCGCGCCCGCCCGCGAGGGCTTCCCATCGGCCCCGCCGTCTTCATGACGTCACCGGCACGGTCAGGGAGAACTCGCCGGTCGCATCCCCGAACGTCACCAGATCCTCGTGGCCGAGCTTGTGCAGCAGCGTGGTGAACACGTTGGCCATCGGCGTGCCGTCCGGGGCCTTCAGGTGCAGGCTGCCCTCGAGCTGGCCGTTGGCCCCACCCAGGATCACCAGCGGGCAGCGCCGGTGGTTGTGCAGGTTGGCATCCCCCATCGGCGAGCCCCAGATGATCATGGACCGATCCAGCAGGCTCATCTCCCCGTCCATCGTCTCCTGCAGCCGCTCCAGCAGGTACGCCAGTTGTCCCGTGCGCCACTGGCAGATCGTGTTGAACTCGAGGATGGCCTCCTCGTTGCCGCCGTGGTGCGAGGCGGGATGGAAGGCCCGGTCCGAACCGCTCTCCGGGAACCTCCGGTTGGACGCGTCCCGCCCCATCTTGAGCGAGGCGACGCGGGTCGCGTCGGTCTCGAAGGCCAGCACCTGCAGGTCGATAAGGAGGCGCATGTGCTCGGCGAAGGAGTCGGGCACGCCCGGAGGAGCACCGGGCAGCTCCCGCGGAGCTCCGCTGGTGTTGCGCTCCTCCACCCGCTCGATGCGCCGCTCGATCTCGCGCACGCTGTCCAGGTAGCGGTCCACCCGCTGCAGGTCCACCGCGCCCAACTGCCGCCGCAGGTCGGCTACCTCGCCCGCGACCCAGTCCAGGATGCTCCCGTGGGTCCGCCGCCGCCGTGCCCGCTCATCGGCGCTCCCGCCCGCCCCGAAGAGCATGTCGAACGCCGCGCGCGGGCTGCGGATCATCGGCAGCGGCAAGTCGGGCGACGCCCAACTGATCGAGTCCATGTACGAGCACGAGTAGTTGTAGTCGCAACCGCCCCCCGAGTCCGTGGGCTCGATGGAGAGCTGGAGCGAAGGCAGCACCGTGTCCTGCCCGAAGCGCTGGGCGTGCAACTGATCCAGCGAGGTTCCGCAGTAGATGTCGGACCCCTGGGTCTGCTTCGGATGGGACTGCGTCAGGAACACCGCGCTGGAGCGGAAGTGGTCCCCGCCCACCTCCGGCGGCGCGAAGGCCTCCGCCATGCGCACGTCGGTGTTGCTGATGATGGTCATGTAGTCACGCCACGGCTCGAGCCCCTTCAGCACGTTGATGTCGCTGAGCTCGAAGTCCCGCCCCTGGGTGACGGGCGCGAAGAGATGCTGCCTGGCGCCCCACTCGTTGCAGCCGGCGACGCCGTGCACCTCCTCGATGCAGATCAGCCGTGTCGGCTCGCCGGCCGCGCGCCCGCGCGCAATGCCGGCGGGAATCATCGCGTCCAGCAGCGGAAGCGAGAGGGTAGCGCCCGCCCCGCGCAGGAAGGTGCGCCGCGGAAGAACCTTGCTGGTCAGAACATGCATGCCACGATCCAGGATGAAGGATGATGGACGCGGGCCCGTCCGTGCCGTACACGGTCGAGCGCGCGGTTCGCGGTCATATCAGTTGAAAGTATCCCGGGCCCCGCTGTTTTCGCCATCGGCGAGCGCCAGTGCCTGCTTCATGCGGAACGCGTCGCTCATCACCACTCCGACGATGAAGGACGACATGCGATAGTCGTTCCGCTCGGCCTCGCGCGCGATGGCGCGAACGGCAGGCTGGTCCCGATGGTCGATCCCCCGCCCCAGCGCGTAGGCCATCAGGCTCTCGGTGAACTGCCGCACCAGCGGAATGGGGCGCTTGAGCAGGACGCGAGACAGATCCGCAGGCGTCTCGATCTCGGTCCCGTCGTAGTAAGTGCTCCGGGTGTCGAGCGGCGTGCCTTCTTCACGGATCCGCCACTGGCCGGTCACGTCGAAGTTGTCGAGCGCCAGCCCGATGGGGTCGATGAGCTCGTGACAGGAGGCGCAGTCGGGATTGTTGGCGTGGGCTTCCAGCCGCTCGCGGGTCGTCAGCGCCTTGCCCTCGCGCGCGCTCGCGGTCTCCTCCAGGTCCGGGATGCCGGGGGGAGGAGGTGGCGGGGGCGTCCCCAGCAGGACCTCCATCACCCACAAGCCGCGCAGCACCGGCGACGTGCGGTTTCCGAGCGAGGTCTGGACCAGCATGCTGCCGTGGCCCAGGATGCCGCGCCGGCGATCGTCGGGATAGGCTACGTGACGGAAGGCCTCGCCCTGCACGCCCTGGATGCCGTAGTGACGCGCCAGCCGCTCGTTCACGAAGGTGTAGTCGGCGCTGTACAGCTCCAGCAGGCTGCGGTCCTCGCGGATCAGGTTGTGGAAGAAGAGCTCGCTCTCGCGCCGCATCGCATCGGCGAACTGGCGGCTGTAGTTGGGGAAGCGGAACGCGTCCGGGCTGACCAGTTCCACGTCCTGCAGACGCAGCCAGAGTGACGCGAAGCGGGTGGCCAGCGCCTCCGAACGCGGATCGGCCAGCAGTCGGCGCGCCTGGGCCTCGAGCAGGACCGGATCGGAGAGCGCCCCATCGCGCGCCGCGGCCACCAGCTCGGCGTCCGGACCGGCGCCCCACAGGAAGAAGGAAAGCCGCGCCGCAAGATCTTCACCTGCGAGCGGATAGATCTCTCCGGGCGCCACATCCTCGGGCTCCCGCTCCATGCGGAAGAGGAAGTGCGGACTCGAGAGGATCGCCTCGAGGGCCGTCCGCACGCCGGCCTCGAAGCCGCCGTCCTCCGAACCCATCTCGTAGAAGACGAGGAGATCGCTCACCTCGCCGTCGTTCACGTCGCGGCCGTAGGCTTCCGCGGCGAGCCGGGACACGATCTCGCGGGCGCAGGGCCGCTCCTCCGCGGCCGCCGTCGGCCGGCAGGAGAAGACCCGCCGCCGGGCGTCGAAATCGGACACGCCCGTGGTGTTGTGCGGCCCTTCGACCGTCAGGCTCATCATGTGCGGGAGCGACGTGGTCCCGTAGCTGGTCTCGGTGCCGGTCAGCGACCAGTCGTTGGGGCGGATCAGGTCCTCGTACGGACCGTCCATCTGGCGGATGAAGGCGGCCGTGAGGCGGTGCTCGCCCGCACGCAGGGGGATCGGGTCGGTGCGCACCGGGAAGCCCTTGCGCCCCTGGAAGTCGATGTCGCCGCCGTAGCGCAACAGCGCCACCCGTTCCCCGTTGACGGAGATGTCGATGTCGTGATCGCGCTCGCCCCAGCCCGACATGAAGCTCATCGAGAAGATGTACTCCCCGTCGGCCGGGAAGGAGTGCAGGACGCTGACGCCTCCGCGGGTGCCGAAAGGCGCCCCTTCGACCCGCTCCCATTCGTGCTGGGACACGGAGGGCGGGTTGCCGTACGTGACCGACGTGGTCGCCGCGTCACGGTCGCCGATGGCGCGGCGCGCGATGTCGCTGGCGGCGGCCAGGTAGGCGTCCATCAGGGTAGGGGTGAGCGTCTGCGCCTCGGCGTTGTTGTCGAAGCTCTCGCTGATGCGGTCAGGCGGCAGCCAGTCCTCCGGGTCGACGGTGAGGCCCAACAGGTCGTGGACGACGCGGGCGTACTCGGCCCGGTTGAGGCGCTGGAAGGGGCGGGTGCCCGCATACGGGCGGGCCGCCGCCGCCTCGTCCACCACGTCCTCCAGGTACTGCGCCAGCGCGGTGAGGGTGTCCTCGGCGGGGCGGCGCGAGCCGGGCGGCGGCATCATGCCCGCGCGCAGCTTGCGGATCATGCGCTCGGCGACTTCGGCGTTCTGGTCCGCGCGGGTAACGTCGAACCCCTCAAGCGACAGGTTGCCGCGCATGCGGCGCTCGCTGTGACAGCGGGTGCAGTAGCGCTCGATGACCTCTTCGACCGGGGTGGAGCCCAGATCGGCCGGGAGAACCGGATGCGCGTCGTCGTAAGCGGGATATGCATCCGGGGCCGGCCCGTATGTCACGTCGGGCAACCCGCCGGGCCCAGCGTCGCGCGCCCCCTCCGCAACCAGCACCACACCCCCCAGCGCCACCGCGGCGGCCAGAACCTTCATGACGTCTCCTTGCCGAGCGGGCCGCGGTCCGGCAGCCCCTCCACCCAGGGCCCCCGCCAGGCACTCGCAGCCGGACGAGGACAACCCTTCAATGTAACCATGTGCCGCATGCGGAACAGCCCGCCTGGAACCGACCTGGCCGTAGCGGCCGCGCCAGCTCCTCAGGCCGCTTGCCGGGGTCTCCGGCAGCGCGTCTTATCCTACGATGGTCCTGACATTGCGGCTAAAAAGGAGGCGGACGATGGGTGCCTTGCACCGGCTCCAGATGAGTTTCGTGTTCGCGCTCGTTCTCACGGCGGTTCAACTGGAAGCCCAGGAGGGCGCCATCGCCGGCCGAGTGACGGACATGGAGACCGGCGCGCCGCTGGCATCCGCCGCCGTGGAAGTCCTGGGTCAGACGGCCACCTCCTCGGTGACCGACGCCGCCGGCGAATTCCGGGTCTCCGTGCCGGCCGGGACTCATTCCCTTCTGGTCACCCTCATCGGGCACGAGTCCTCGCGCACGGACGGCGTGACCGTGGAGGCCGGAGAAACGGCATCGGTCGCCATCCAGCTCCGTTCGCGCGCGCTCGTCCTCAACCAGTTGGTGGTGACCGTATCGCGCCGGGAGGAGAAGGAGCTCGACGCCCCAGCCTCCGTCTCCACCCTCACCAACCAGCAGATCTCCCGCATCATCGCGCGAACCCCCGCGGACCACGTCCGGACGCTCCCCGGCGTCGACCTCGCCAGCACCGGCCTCACCCAGAGCTACGCGGTCGTGCGCGGCTTCAACAACGTGGCCTCCGGGCGCCTTCTCAGCATCGTCGACAACCGGTATGCACGCATCCCGGCGCTCAGGATCAACGCCATCAACATGATCCCCACCACCGACATGGACATCGAGCGCATCGAGCTGGCGCGCGGCCCGGGCGCGGCGCTCTACGGGCCCAACGCGGCCGAGGGCGTGATGCACATCATCACCTGGTCGCCGATCGACAGGCCGGGGACGACGGTCACGCTCGGCGGTGGCGAGAGGTCGGTCGTGCAATTCCTCCTGCGCAGCGCCCACGCGGTCTCCGACCGGTTCGGCTTCAAGGTGTCGGGACAGTACCTCCGCGGAGAAGACTGGGAGTACGAGGATCCGTGGGAGGTTCAGGCGCGCGCGGAAGAGCCCGATCATCCGCGCATAGGGATCCGCAACCCGCTCAACGAGCGCTTTTTCGGCGACGTGCGGGCGGACTATCGCTTTGCGGACGACGGTGAGTTCATCGTCTCGGGCGGACTCAACAATTCGCTCAGCAGCATCAACCTCACCGCCATCGGCTCCTCCCAGACCCACGACTGGCAGTACCGCTACGCCCAGGCCCGGCTGCTGAAGGGACGTTTCTTCGGGCAGTTCTTCCTGAATCAGACGCATTCGGGCCACAACAGCTATCTGCTGCGCAGCGGGGATCTCATCGTCGACCGCTCGCGCACCATGGCCGCCCAGCTTCAGCACGGCCTGGATCTCGGCACCCGCCAGAGCTTCACCTACGGGATCGACTGGCAGCGCATCGAGCCCCGCTCCCAGGGCACCATCTACGGACGCAACGAGGACGACGACATCCTGCTGGAGGCGGGCGCCTACCTGCACTCCGAGACGCGGCTCGGGGACCGGTTCGACCTGGTGACCGCGTTCCGCGTCGACGATCACAACCGCCTGACCGGCTTGAACTTCTCGCCGCGGGCCGCGCTCGTCTTCCGTCCCGCCGAAGGCCACAACCTGCGCCTGACCTACAACCGCGCTTTCGCGAACCCCTCCACGTCGGCGCTCTTCCTCGACATCGCTTCGGGCAGGCTGCCGATCGTCCCGGGCATCGGCTACACCCTGCGCGCCTTCGGCGTCCCCGGTGACGGCATGAGCTTCTCGGACCGCTGCTCCGGCGGGTTGATGGACTACTGCATGCGATCACCCTTCATGCCTGGCCAGCTCCCCGCGAACGCGGCGCCCTTCTGGGACGCGCTGGTGACGCAGTTCGCACCGGAGATGCTGCACCCGCTCCTGATGGGGCCCGGGAATCGACCCGGCGATCCGGTGCTGGGCACGGTCTTCCGGCGCTTCGACCCGAACGCCCTCGGCGTCGAGGGCGGCGACATCTTCCCCCTCGACGCGGGGCCAAGAGCGGTTCCTCCCCTGGTCGCGACCACCTTCAATACGATCGAGGCCGGGTACAAGGGGCTGATCCAGGACCGTGTGAGGCTTGCCGCCGACGTGTATTACGCCACCGTCGAGAACTTCGTCGGCGCGCTGAAGGTGGAGTCGCCCAATGTCTTCCTGGACCCGGCCTCGACCGGCGCGTTTCTGCAGAGCCGGCTCGGCCCGCTGGTTCAGGCGGGGCTCGTCACGCCCGGCCAGATGACCGAACTGGCCGCGGGGCTGGTGTCCGTGCCCCTGGGAGTGGTCACGCCGGACGGGTTCGACGTGCACGACATGGTCTTCACCAGCCGAAACTTCGGATCGGCGAGCTACTGGGGAGCGGACTTCTCCGCGCAGTTCCTGGTCTCTGACCGGGTGAGCCTGACCGCGGGATATTCGTTCCAGAACACGGATTGCTTCGACTTCGACGACGACGGCCACTGCCCCGGTCCGGATGACCTCGCCCTCAACGCTCCCAGCCACAAGGGCTCCCTCGGCTTCGCCTACACCGACCGCGCCGCGGGCTTCACTTTTGACGGGCGCTGGCGCCTTTCCGACGCCTTCGAGATGAGTTCGGGCGTCTTCAGCGGGCGCGTCGATGCCTATCAAGTCATGGACGTCACAGCCGGTTATCTGCTTCCATTTCAAACAAATACGCGCCTTGAGTTCACAGTCTACAACGCCCTGAACAACCTGCACCAGGAATTCGTGGGCGCTCCGGAGCTGGGCAGGCTGGCGCTCGTCAGGGTGCGCTACGACTTCTGAACCATGACGGATTGTCCCAGGTCGCGAGAGCGGATCTCATGACGAATCTCTTCCAGCCGCAGGAGCCGGCCTCATGCTGAGCTATTTCCAGCTCCAGGAACGTGGATCGACGGTCCGGACCGAGGTGCTTGCCGGGTGCACCACCTTCCTGACCCTTGCCTACATCATCTTCGTGAACCCGCTGGTCCTGGGGGGCGCGGGGATGGACACCGGGGCCGTGCTGGTGGCCACCTGCCTG
This sequence comes from Gammaproteobacteria bacterium, assembly GCA_009841185.1. Taxonomy (GTDB): domain Bacteria; phylum Gemmatimonadota; class Gemmatimonadetes; order Longimicrobiales; family Gaopeijiaceae; genus BD2-11. The sequence continues at coordinate 12,685 of VXMG01000069.1, read as the reverse complement.
GCTTCGGCGTTCGGCTGCCTGGTGATGGGGCTGTGGGCCAACTACCCCATCGCGCTGGCGCCGGGGATGGGGCTCAACGCCTACTTCGTGGCGATCGCCGTAGGCACGATGGGGCTGGCGTGGCAGGTCGCGCTGGGCGCGGTGTTCCTGTCGGGGGTGCTGATGTTCATCCTTTCCGTGCTCCCGGTGCGCAAGTGGGTGGTGGACAGCATCCCGCGCTCGCAGAAGATGGCCATCGCTGCCGGGATCGGGTTCTTCCTGGCGATCATCGCCCTGCAGAACGCGGGCGTGGTGGTCGACAGCGAGGCCACCCTGATCACGCTGGGCGACCTCGGCCAGTGGACGGTGCTGCTGGCGGTGCTGGGCTTCCTCGCCATGGTGGCGCTGGAACACCGCGGGCTGCCGGGCGCGGTGCTGCTGTGCATCCTGGCGGTGGCGGTCGTGGGATGGATGTCAGGCCTGTCCCCGGCGCCCGAGTCGGTGGTGTCCGCCCCGCCCTCGCTGGCGGCGACGGCGTTCCAGCTGGACGTGGCGGCGGCGATCGAGGTGGGGCTGGTGGCGATCGTCTTCTCGTTCCTGATGGTGGACCTGTTCGACACCAGCGGCACCCTGGTCGCCGTGCTGAACGAGGCCGGGCTCACCGACGAGGACGGGCGGATTCCGGGGCTGCGGCGGGCGCTGGTCGCCGACAGCTCGGCCACCATGATGGGCGCGCTACTCGGCACCTCGACCACGACGTCCTACATCGAGAGTGCCGCGGGGGTGCGGGCCGGCGGGCGTACCGGCTTCACCGCGGTGGTCGTTGCGTGCCTCTTCCTGGCCGCGCTGGTGCTCGCGCCGGTGGCGACCGCCATCCCGGCCTTCGCCACCGCACCGGCCATTCTGTTCGTGGGCTGCATCATGGCGCGGGCGCTCCGCAACGTGCCCTGGGACGACCTCACCGAGTGCGTGCCCGCCATCGTGACCGCGCTCGCTATGCCCTTCACCTACTCGATCGCCACCGGCATCGGCATGGGGTTCATCGCCTATGCGCTCATCAAGCTGTTCTCCGGGCGCGCGTCGGAACTGAACGCTGCCGTGGTGATCGTGGCGGTGTTGTTCGCGATTCGCTTCGCGATCACGTAGGAATCCGCGCGGCAGTTCACTGTGAACCCCAACAGGTGGTGGGTGAGACGTACGAAACCACAATCTATGGTGTGCGGAGGCACCGGCACGGAGCTGGCGGGGGCGCACCTGCGTGCCCACGTAACATACAGGTTTCATACATGATTCATACAGGTATCTGCCGATGCACACGACTCCCGCTCCGCTGAGAATCGGATCACTGGCTGCGATCGCGGCCCTGATCGCCTCCTGCGCCTCGCCTGAACAGTCCGCCGACGCCCGCGCCGCCGGCGAACGTCCATCCGTGTCCTCCCAGCCCGTCGAACTCTTCGACGGCCGCGTCATCCCCGGGATGCCCGAGCTCCTGGGCATGCGCGCCCAGTACGCAGTCCGCCTCGACTGGCTCGCCCGGAAACGGCCCCTGTTGCTCGAGCAGATGCGGGAGCACGGAATCGAGATGTGGATCGTGGTGAGCGAGGAGTTTCATCCCGACCCCGTCGCGCAGTACGTCGCCCCTCCCCTGCGCTACACGCGCCGGCGCGATGTCATGGTGTTCGTGGATGCCGGCGAGGAAGGGCTCGCGGCCTACTCCGACTACTGGCGCCCCACGCAGGACTATCGCCGCTTCTTCCAGCCGCTTCCGGCGGCCCGCAATGCGCGTGGCATCCAGGACACCCGAGCCGGGCTTGGAGCGCTGATGGAGCGCTATGATCCCGCCACCATCGGGCTCAACATCGGCGGATCCCGCGGACACGACAGCGGCCTCACGCACGACAGCTACCTGTTCCTGGCCGACGCGCTGGGCCCGGATGCGCAGTCCCGCTTCGTCTCCGCCGCCGGCCTCATCGAGGACGTGTTCGATACCCGGCTGCCCGAGGAACTGGAGCACTACCGCCAGCTCGTGCTCGCCACCGACGTCATCGCTCAGACTGCGTTCTCGAACGTGGTCATCACCCCGGGTGAGACCCGCGCGGCCGACATCAAGTGGTTCTTCGAGGAGACCATCGCCGAGCTCGGCGTCGGCGGCGTCCCCTGGTTCGAGATCCACGTGGCCGTGCAGCGCTACGATCCCGACTTCGGCGAGATGATGCCCTACGTGCATCCCGCGCCCGACGACCTGGTCTTCCAGCGGGGCGACATCATCCACCTCGACTGCGGCTTCGACTACATCGGTTTCGCCAGTGACTGGCAGAAGGTCGCCTACATCCTGCGGGAAGGTGAGGAAGATGTCCCCGAGGGGCTCAAGACCGCGCTCAGGAACGCCAACATGGTACACGAGGCGTTCGCGTCCGAGCCCCGCCCGGGGATGACCGGCTGGGAGGCCACCCTCGCCATCGCCGCAAGGCTCGAAGGCGTCGACTTCCTGCCCAGCCTCTACTCGCACCCAATCGGCTACCACGGACATGCGCTGGGCCCGAACATCAACGCGCGCGACATGGACCTGTCCTCGCCCCCGGAGCGGGACTCCCATCTCAGGAACGGCGCCTATCGCTCCATCGAGTTCAGCGCCACGTCGGCGGTCCCGGAATACGGCGGCAGCAGGGTCACGATTCCGATGGAGGACGACGGGTATCTCACGCCCGACGGCTACGAGTACTTCCGGCCCTACCAGACGGAGTGGTACGTGATCCGGTAGGAAGTGGACCCCGCAGGTGGAAAGCTCGGCAGGACGCGCGCCGGGCTTCCCGCCGGCGAACCTCCTTCCCTTACCCCTCCTTCTCTCCGTACGCCTCCGTCAGCTGCTGCACCACGGTCGGGTCCGCCAGCGTCGTGGTGTCACCGAGGGCGCGCCCCTCCGCGATATCCCGCAGCAGGCGGCGCATGATCTTCCCGGAGCGCGTCTTGGGCAGCTCCGCGGTGAACAGGATCGCGTCCGGGCGCGCGATGGGGCCGATCTTGGTGCGCACATGCTGCCCCAGCTCGGCCATCAGTTCGTCGGAGGCCCGGAAACCCTGGCGCAGACTGACGAACGCCACGATTCCCTCTCCCTTCACCTCGTGGGGCCGCCCCACCACCGCCGCCTCCGCCACCGCCTCGTGCTCCACCAGCGCACTCTCGACCTCGGAGGTGCCGATGCGGTGCCCGGCGACGTTGAGCACGTCGTCCACCCGGCCGAGCACCCAGATGTAGCCGTGGGCGTCCTCCTTGGCGCCGTCCCCGGCGAAATAGAGGCCGTCCCACTTCGACCAGTAGACCTCGCGGTAGCGGTCGTCGTCGCCGTAGATGGTGCGGAGCATCGCCGGCCAGGGCCGGTCGATGGCTAGGTACCCGGCCTTCACCCGCCTGCCGTCGTCGTCGCGGAGCGACACCGAGATGCCCGGGAAGGGCCGCGTCGCGCTCCCCGGCGTGGTCGCGGTGACCCCCGGCAGCGGCGTGATCATCATCCCCCCGGTTTCGGTCTGCCACCAGGTGTCGATGATGGGACAGCGCCCGGCGCCGATGGTCTCGTGGTACCAGATCCACGCCTCGGGGTTGATGGGTTCGCCCACCGTGCCCAGCAGGCGGAGCTGCGACAGGTCGTGCCCGGCGGGCCACTCGTCGCCCCATTTCATGAAGGCCCGGATGGCCGTGGGCGCGGTGTAGAAGATGGTCACGCCGTACTTGGCGCAGAGCGCCCAGAAGCGGTCCTTGCGGGGCCAGTCGGGGGCCCCTTCGTACATCACCACGGTGGCCCCGGCCGCCAGCGGACCGTAGACGATGTAGCTGTGCCCGGTGACCCATCCCACATCGGCGGTGCACCAGAAGACGTCGTCCTCCTTCAGGTCGAAGACGCATTTCGCGGTCGCGTGCACCTGGGTGAGATAGCCGCCGGTGGTGTGCACCACGCCCTTCGGCTTTCCCGTCGTGCCGGAGGTGTAGAGGATGAAGAGCAGGTCCTCGGCGTCCATGGCCTCGGGCGCGCAGTCGGCGCTCGCACCCGCCATGAGTTCGTGGTACCAGTGGTCGCGCCCCGCCTGCATCTCGACGGGTGTGTCGGCGCTCAATTGCCCGCCCCGCCGCACCACCACCACGTTCTCCACCGACGGGCACTCCGTCACCGCCACGTCGGTGTTGGCCTTGAGCGCAACGTAGCCGCCCCGCCGCCAGCCGCCGTCCGCGGTGATCACCGTGGATGCCTGTGCGTCGTTGATCCGACCCGAGAGCGACTCCGGGCTGAACCCACCGAACACCACCGAGTGCGCGGCGCCAATGCGAGTGCAGGCGAGCATGGCGATGGCCGCCTCTGGTATCATGGGCAGGTAGATCGCCACCCGGTCACCCCGCTGCACCCCCAGCCCGCGCAGCACGTTGGCGAACTTGCACACCTCGCGATGCAGGTCCCAGTAGGTGAAGGTGCGCGTGTCCCCGGGCTCCCCCTCCCAGATGAGCGCCGCCTTGTTGCGGCGGAAGCCGCGCAGGTGCCGGTCGAGGCAGTTGTGCGACACGTTCAGCTTGCCGCCCAGGAACCAGCGCGCGTGCGGCGGATTCCATTCCAGCACCGTGTGCCACTTCTCGAACCAGTCGAGTTCCCCGGCCCATCCGGCCCAGAACCCCTCCGGATCGGCGGCGGCGCGTTCGTAGACGCCCGGGTCCGAGAGGTTGGCCTGCGCGCGGAACTCATCGCTTGGCGGGAAGAGCCGGGTCTCCCGCAACAGGTCGTCGAGCACTCCGGGTTTGCCGCTCATCTCACGTCTCCGCTGCGTGGTGACATGTCGTATTGGTCTACTGTCATCTTCTGTCGTCTACTGGTAATTATCGGTTCCCGGCGTCCGCCGCTCATGAATCTTCGGCCCCGAGAAAGTCGGCCACAACCCGGCTCGCCAGCAGCGCCTCAAACGATTTCACCGTGGCCGTGCTCAGCGTGCGCACCACGCGTGTCCCTGCGTCCATCGCGACATCGGGGATCACGAGCCTGAAACGGCACTCGGTGCGGGCGTCCCCGGCGCGGGCGTTCCGGTGCGGCACCGTCGCGCGCAGCGTCACGGGCGTGCTGTGCCCCCGGGTCAGCTCGCGATTCGCCACCCGCGTCAGCTCCTCGAGCGTCTCCGTGAAGTCCGCAAGATCTTCCAGGGACGGCCCGCGCACGGCGAGCGTCAGGTTGCCGCCGAGCCCCTGCGAGGTCTCGTCGAGGAAGACGTCCACGCTCACCGGATCGCGGCTGCCAGGTTGGTGGAAAAAGAGATAGGCGCTGCGCGTGGATTCTCCCGTCCAGCGTCCCTCGAACTGATGGCTGGTCGTCTTCTGCATCCCGGAGAGCGTCCAGCCGGCCATCTCGACCCCCTCCCGCACGGCATCGATCAGCGGTTCCAGCGTGAGCAGCGGGCCTTCGTCGGGACCCATCACCCTCCTCCTCGGAGGCTCGGTTCCGGTTGACACATTTTTGTCCCGCTCATTACGTTGGCTGGTCAGGGGAATACGTGCTGAAGGTCCGGTTTCAGTTGGCTGTCAGCCATGGCGGACCGAAGATCACTTGCGATGTTGACCCAGTCCGAGCAGAGCGACGCCCTCCTCCGGGAGGCAATGGAACGGAGCGGTCAGCGCTTCACCACCCAGCGCGCCGCCGTCTTCCGGTTTCTGCACGCCACCGACACCCATCCCACCGCCGACGACGTGTACCGGAACGTGCGCGCCGACCTGCCGGGCATCTCCCTGGGAACCGTCTACAAGAGCCTGGAGACCCTCGTGGGATGCGGGCTCGCGCGCAAGCTCGCCAGCGGGAACAGCTCCGCCAGATATGACGGGCGCATGGACCCGCACTACCACGCGCGCTGTCTCGAGTGCGGCCGGCTGAGGGACGTACCCGGACAGGTCAAGCCGGAGTCGGTCGTGGACGTTCCGGTCATGATGGACGGCTTTGCGGTCACCGAGTTGCGGCTGGAAGTGGTGGGATACTGCGACGGCTGCCGCCCCGACTAGACGCCCCCCTTGCGGAAAGCCCGCGAGGAAGCCCGCCCCCGGGCCGAGCGCAGACGCCGGCGCAACTCCACACCGGAGGTGGTTGCGAGCGTCCGTTGCGCCGTCTTCAGCGAATTCCAGCGCACATCGGCGAGCTCGATCGGCTCTCCACCCTCCTGGTCTTCCGGCGTGAACACGAACGAATAGCGGCCCTTGTAGTCGTGTCCCGGCCGCTCCCGCACGGTCGCAATCCACGTTCGTCCGCTTTCGTCCTGGAACGTCCTCATGTCTCGCCGCTCTCCCGTCGGTCGATGCCCTATGGTCCCCGGTCCGGCCTGGGCCGCAACTCCGGGAACTCGTATACGATAACCCCTTCATCCGTCACATCCGAGCACACCCGCTGGCTGTCCTCCAGCTCCATTCCGTCGAGGAGCTTCTTGGCGGCGTCGGGCGACAGATCCATGTACGCCGCGACTTCGCTCGCAGTCAGGCGTCCCCCGTGCTGACTGGCCAGCCGGAGGATGCCGCGCTGGAGCTGACGGGGGGATCCCCTGCGCCAGCGCAATCTCTTGATTCCCGACCAGATCAGCGCCGCCCCGCCGGCGATTGCAGTGGCTCCGCCGGCGAGCATCACCAGCGTCATGATAGCCAGGCCGGGGGCACCCATGCCGAGGACCGTGGCGCCCCCCGACAGCCAGCCCGCACCGATGAAGCCCAGCAAGGCTCCACCTCCGATCCGGATCCAGCCCTGCGCCGACCGATCTTCGGGAGGCGCATACATGGCTGGCGCCGATGGATCCGCATAGTGGGCGAGGGCTTCGTCACCGGGTTGGATCCCCGGGGCTGCATCCGGACTCGCGATCGCGCGGTAGGATGCATGTTTCCAGTTCAGGCCACAGCGCGGACAGAGGCGGTGCTGGAACCGCATCAGCCAGTAGATCAGCGCCCCGACGCCGGAGGTGACCAGGCCGAGGACCACCAGCAGGGCGATGTGCTGCGGCTTCGAGAAGTAGTGGTCCCCGTAGCCCTGGTGCCGGCACCGGGGGCAGGTCTTGACCCAGGTCAGGGGGCGGCCGCCGGGATTCTCCGCGCCGCACGTCGTACATCGTCGCGCCGGGGTCTCCAGCGCGGCGCCGCAGGTGGTACAGCGGAGGGGTTTTGCCATGCGTCCTCGGACTGTTGAATCCGGCAGTGCCGTACGACGATTCGGCTGGTACGGATTCGCGCAGTCCGACCGGAACCTGCGCCCACACGGCGCGGAAGCTCGACAGCGACGGCTGCGCGCTCGAATATAACACGCTCCCAGGGAGCCCAACGCCGCCCGGGCCCGGTGGATTCACACAATCGGTCCACCCGGGCGCGCCACCCCCCACTACCAGGCACGACCCATGTTTCTGGATTTCGCGCTGATCTCCGGCCTGCTGGTGGTCGCCCACCTGCTGCGCTCCCGGATCCGGCTCTTCCAGGCGATCCTCCTGCCGACGCCGATCCTCGCGGGGCTGATCGGACTGGCGGCGGGCCCGGAGGGACTGGACCTCATCCCCTTCGCGCGCGACGAGAGCGGAAGCCCCGTGATGCGGCGCTACCCGGGCGAGCTCGTGATCCTCCTGTTCGCCACCCTGTTCATGGGCTCACGGGCGGACGGACCTGGCCTGGCGAAGATGATCCGCAGCGCCGGAGACACCTTCTTCTACAACCTGTCGGCCTGGATCGGACAGTTCGGTCTGGCGCTCCTGTTCGCCGGCGCCGTGCTGATTCCGCTCTTCCCGGAGGTGGGCGGACCCTTCGCGCTGATGCTCCCCTCGGGCTTCGCAGGGGGACACGGAACGGCAACCGCCGTCGGATCCATTCTCGCCGGCCAGGGCCACGAGAACGCCATGGCCATCGGATACACCTTCGCCACCATCGGCCTGCTGGCGGCCGTGCTGGGGGGCGTCGCGGCGATCAATCTCGCCACGCGGGCGGGCTGGACGCGTCTGGTCGCCACCCCGCGCGAGCTTCCCGCCGACCTGCGCCGCGGGCTGATCGATCCGGCCGCCGCCAGGCACGTCGGCAGGGAGACGGTCAGCCCCCTGGCCCTCGAAACTCTCTCGTGGCATCTGGGGCTCGTACTTCTCGCGTACGGGGCCGCGCACGCCGTCAGTTGGGCGCTCCGGTCGGGGGGAGGTCAGTTCACGGCCCTCCCCATGTTCGCGCTGGCGGTGATCTGCGGCGCGGTCCTCCAGAAGCTGCTGGACGGGGTGGGCGTCGGCCGGCACGTGGACCGGCAGACGATGGGACGCCTCGGATCGTCGATCTCGGACTTTCTCGTCGCCTTCGGGGTGGCGTCGATCCCGCTCACCATCGTGGCCGACTACGCCGCGCCCATCCTGGTGATGTCGGCGTTCGGCTTCGCCCACGCCGCACTCATCACGTGGTGGATCGCCCGCCGGACCTTCCACAACTACTGGTTCGAACGGGGGATCTTCACCTTCGGCTGGACTACCGGGGTGGTGGCCATGGGGATCGCGCTGCTGCGCGTGGTCGACCCCCAGATGAAGTCGAAGACGCTGGACGACTACGGGCTGGCATACCTGCCGATCGCAATGGTCGAAATCGTGGTGCTTTCGACCCTGCCGCTGTGGGTTGCCGGCGGGGCGGTCTGGCAGCCGGGATTGCTGCTCACGGGCGTGGCCGCGGGCCTTCTGGTGATTTCGTGGAAGACGATCGGGTTCTTCCCCTCCGACCCGGTGGCGCGGCGCGCGGGAGAGTCCCGGTGACGCGAGCCGCCGCCGCTCAACTCCAGGGGAAGGGCGAGTTGCTAACCGGGTGGAGCCGGCCTTCGGCATAGCGGCTGTAGCGGAAGGGCTCAAGCAGCTCCTGCGGCCGTCCGGTCAACTCCTTCGCCACCAGGGCGCCCACGCCGATCATCTTGTAGCCGTGGTTCGAGTCGGCGATGAAATAGACGTTGTCGGCGAAGGTGTCGAACACGGGAAAGCTGTCGGGCGTGAAGCTTCCGATGCCTCCGGAGGGCTCCCGGCCAATCAGGTGGTTCCTCCCCTCGAATCGCTTCTGGCAGAAGGCCAGCGCCGCGGTCCAGGCGCGGTGGAAGTCCTCGCCGACGACGAAGTCCGGGGACTCGGGCCCGTAGGGATCGATTGCGACCTCGCGGTCGGGCCTGGCGACCCTGCGCGGCATGGTTCCGCCTTGCACCCCCCCGAAGTGGAAGTCCGGTTTGTAGTAGATGCCCCAGGGACCCTCGGCCACCAGCCCGTCCTCGTCGTAGAGGGGTTCGTCGGTGTCGACGTGCACGACCGGCGGCATGTTGCCGCCGTTGTCCACCAGAAAGCCGGGATCGACCTTGAGCGTGCCTTCCTGCAGCGCCCAGTACGTCCAGGTGGGCACCTGGTGGAGTTTGCCGCCGGCATCCCGGACCGCGGTTGCGTCCGGGAGATCGAGCATCGCCCACTGCCTCCGGATCCACGGGCCCGTGGCCACCACCACCTGCTCGCAACGGATGTCCCCCCGATCCGTGATCACCGCCGTGACCGCGCCCGACGCATCGCGCTCGAAGCCCTCGTTCCGGACCCCGAAGGCGAGCCGGACATCCTCGGCCTCCACACGCACCCGCAGACCCTGCAGGGAGGCCATGTTGTTGGCGTAGCCGCCCCGGTGCTCGTGCAGCACGCTGGTGATGCCCCTGGCGTGCCAGTCGTCGAAAATGGCCCGCATGTAGCTGCGGGATGCTCCGGCGCCCTCCACGAAGGTCGACTCGTACCCGATGGCCCGCTGCTGCTCGTGGATCGAGGCCACGTCGTCGCGCATGGCCTCGTGGCTGATCTGCAGATAGCCCACCGGGTGGTAGGAGAACCCCTCCGGATCGCTCTCCCAGACGGCCACCGAATGCGCCATCAACTCGCGCATGGCGGGCTGAAAGTAGTTGTTGCGTATGACCCCGCAAGCGATTCCCGAGGCCCCCGCGCCGACGCCGGTCTTGTCGATGACGACGATGTCGCGGCCGTTGCCGCGCCGGGACGCCCGGAGTTCCCGGGCCAGGTGCCAGGCGGTGGAGAGGCCGTGGATGCCGGCCCCGATGATGACGTATTTGGCGGTCATGGCCCCTCGGAGGGCCTATCTCACGAGAAGAATCCGGTTGTTTACGGGATAGAGCCACTCCACCCCGCGCTCCGTCACCACGGCGTCGTCCTCCAGCGGGATGCGCACCTTGGCGTTGTCCCACTCCGGGTTGGCCGTGTAGGCGAACAACTCGACGGAGATGAGCGTGCCCGGGCGCAGCTCGTAGGTGAGCTGGGTCGGGTTGAAGAAGGCCAGCGAGGGGCCGATGCCGTGGCCCCAGTTGCCAACCGAGTGCGGACCGATGACGACATCGGTGACCGCCGGATCGGCGGTGGGCTGGTTGAACTCGATGCGGTTGAAGCCGGCGGCCTCGATGGCGGCCCAGGTGGCGTCCAGCGCCTCCCGGGCGGTGGCAGCGGGCTTGATGGAGGCCTTCATCACGTCGCGCACCTCCACCGCCCGGTCGAAGGCGAGCTGGAGTTCGGGCGGAGCCCGGGTCTCGCCCTCCCGCAACACGTACGCGATGCGCTTCATGTCGGTGTAGAAGTCGAGGTAGCCCACGCCCCAGTCGATCATGAGCAGATCGCCCCGCTGGATGATGCGCGCCGAGGAGGTGGCCTCGATTCCCAGCGGGCCGGTGATGTAGATGGAAGGCATGTCGAACGACGAATTGAGCCCCCGCTCGAGCAGCCGGTCCCAGATCCACCAGGCGACGTCCTCGAGCGCAGTCACGCCCGGCTCGATGACCTCGTTGGAGAATGCCCGCTCGGCGATCTCGCGGCTGATCTCGCCGGCTTCGGCGAAGGTGGCGATCTCCATGGCGGTGCGGGTGGCCCGGAAATCGGACACGAAGCGCTCGGCGGAAACCAGGCGTTCGCCGTAGACGGGGCCCAGCGTCTCCTTCAGGTGCAGGTAGGAGCTGTGCGAGAGCCCGTCGGCACCTCCGATGGCGGGGGCCATGTTCACGCCGATACGGTCAGGGTCGCGCTCGGCAACGAATGCGGCGAGCGCGGTCGCCGGGGCGAAGCGGTCGTAGACGCCGCACTGCTGGAGCATGTAGCCGCCCACGCCCAGCGCCGCCCGCTCGACGCGCCCGCCGTCGCCCGGGTTGGTGAACACGTAGTAGGCCCAGTCGCCCACGTAGCCCCGGCCCAGCGCCTCCCACAGCGGATCCAGCAATCCCTCGCGCATCACCACGATCCACATGTCGAGATCGTTGTCCTGCATGGCCTTGGGAAGGACCAGGTCGAACTTCTCGGCACGAATCTGGCACATGCGCTCCCAGCGGCGGCGGGACTCCTGCCCTTCCGCGGGGGGTGGGACGGTGAAGCCGGCTGCCAGCAGGGCGGCGGCGAGAATCAGCCCGCCGGTTGAGGGCCGCGCAGCAGACCGTCGGGCAGATACGGAACGGCGCCCGTCCGGCGCCGGATGCGGCGAGTGTAGAGACGGACGGGCCGATTGGGTATCTTCGGTCACGCTCATGGCAACGTTCCTGAAGGGTGCGAAGTCTCAAGGACATGTTTCGGATGCACACACGCGGGGAATCTCGGGGATCACCTGCAGTCTGGCAAAGCCGGCGACTCCTCCTCCCGACGCTCATCCTCGTCGGGACGTTGACCCCCGGGACCCGTCCGGCGCACCTGTCCGCACAGCGGATTCCCTCCGCCTACCGCTTCATCGAGACGGCGCAGGAGGCGGGCGCGGCCATGTTTACGGTGGAGCCCCGGGCGGGGATCTTCGGGTTCGGACCCAAGGGCGGGCGGATCATGGGCTCGTACTATCAGATACGCGTCGGCGGACCGTTCTCCCTGCAGGGGAACCTCGGGTACCTGCCGACGACCCGGGACGTCATCGATCCGCGGCGGGACGAGGGGGACCGCAAGATCGGGGAAGCGGACGTGACCATGGGAACGGCGGATGTGCGCCTCCAGTTCACCCTCACGGGCCCACGGACCTGGTATCGGCTCGCGCCCCACCTGTTCGCGGGCGGGGGCATCGCCATGGACCTGGCGCCGGAGCAGGACATCGACATGGTTCTGGAGGAGGATGACCGTTTCTCGTTCGGTCCTTCGTTCCTGGGGAGCTTCGGTGCGGGGATCAAGTTGTTTCCCGTCGATCGCATCTCGGTGCGCGCGGAGGGCATCGTGACCTACTGGAAGGTCAACACGCCGCGCGGCTTCCTGCGCACCGACCGGCCGCTCCTGCCGCCACCGGAGGGCTCCGACGAACCCGCCATCCCCGACGACGGTTTCTGGGCGGTGGGGCGAGGTCTCTCCGTCGGGATCGCCTGGCGGTTCTAGCGGTGGACAACTGATGGGTGACGCGGCGGACGGCCGGGGGGATCAGACTCCGGCGACGCGATTCGAGTCCCGCCCCGCCGACTGGCTCTCCTGCGCCGAGGCGCTGGCGCGGGTGATGAAGCGCGCGCGGGCGCTTCCGGCGCTCCGGCTGCCGGTCGAGGCGGCGAGCGGCATGGCGCTGGCGCGGCCGGTCAAGAGCCCGGTCACCCTGCCCCCCTGGGACAACTCCGCCATGGACGGCTACGCGGTGCAGGGAGACTCCATCGCGGGGGCCACTCCGGACGCTCCCCGCGTCCTGCGCGTCACCGCCGCTCTGCACGCGGGCGAGGTAGGCGGGGTGGTGGTGTGGG
>VXMG01000113.1:0-36518 GCA_009841185.1 Gammaproteobacteria bacterium | reverse complement strand
CGCGTAGGCATTCAATTCGATACCCTTCACGTTGGCGGGGCCGACCGACGGGAAGCCCCGCTGGAGACCCAGCCCTTCGGCCTCCAACTGGACTTGGTGCTCCACGTCATGGAGGGCGTGGAGCGCGAGGTAGAGGAAGTTGCCCGATCCGCAGGCCGGGTCGAGCACCGTGAAGGCCCGCAGCCTTTCGAGAAACGCGCCCAGCGCGTCCTCCGCGCGTCTCCGCTGCCGCGTCGCCGCACTCTTCGACTTCGCCGTGCCCGCCCGCTTCAAGCTGTCGGCGATCCGGCTCTTCACGGTCTCCCACTCCGCCAGCAGGGGACGGACGATGACGGGATCGATGATCCGCATGATCTTGTCCCGGTCCGTGTAGTGCGCCCCGAGTTGGGAACGCTTGTCCGGGTCGAGGCCCCGCTCGAACAGCGTGCCGAGGATCGAGGGGTCGATGCTCGACCAGTCGAGTCCGGAGGCTTCCAGAGTCGTTTGAATCTGCTCTCTGTCCATGGGGAGGGCCGCGTCGTCCTCGAACAGCCCGCCGTTGAACCAGTCCACGTCCTCGAACCCGACCTCGCCGCCCGTGGACATCGCCCCGAACAGCTTCCGGCCCAGGTCCGCGAACTTTTCCGGCTTCCGCCGCGCGCGCCTCAACATCCGGGTGAACATGTCGTTGGGGAGCAGTCCCACATCCTCGGCGAACATGCAGAACACGAGGCGGTTCACGAAGTGCGCCACATCCTCCGGGCCGTGGCCCTGATCGCGGAGCGACTGAGCCAACAATGCGAAGTGCCTCGCGGCCCGCTCCGTCAGCGTCTGCCGGGTCTCGCCCGGCCGCAGCCGCTTCGGGTCGGACATGGCCCACTTGAGCTTGTCGCGGACCGCGCCGTCCGCGAGATCGTCAAGCTCGAACTCGTGTGTCTTGCTGACCGAGTTGGTCCAGTTCGTCCGAATCTGGAACCGGCGCATGTCCGAGACGATCAGAAGCGGCGGGTTCTCCAGCGCGAGCGCGTACTGCCTGAGCTGGTTGAACGCGGCGTCGAGGTTCGCGTGCTTTCCCTTGTACTCCCAAGCGAAGTGATGCCGCTTCCACACGTCGGCCCAGCCCCCACCGCCCGAGTCCTTTGTCGCTCCTTTCTCGAAGCAGTAATGGTTTCCCTTGGGGTCGGCTTCCGCAGGCGTCGGCTCGCCGAGCAGACGGCACAGGTCGATGAAGTGCTCCTGCGCCGCGGAGCGTTCCTTCAGCTCCGAGGCGTGCCATTTCGCGATGAACTCGTTCGGGGTCACCTCTGCGACTCTCCGCTTGCCGTCGGCGGTCCCACATGGGCCAGCGCGCCTCGTCGCGGCGCTTGACCAAGCGCCATCAATGTATCACCTCTTGGAGGGTCGTCGGCGCGGTGTCCACCCTACGGGAGGACCGAGCGGAGGCGGTCGTGGCGACACGAGGGACGCACCCGCCTCCTCGGTGGCGAATCGGTCGGGATCCGTCCAAGGGTCCCGAATCTTCCGATACCGTCGATTGGATTCCCGTTCAGGAAGCGGTAAGAAATGAGGTAAGCCAATCTCGTGGTGTACCCATAACATCAATAATAGCAGTACTTTACGTCATTGTTGAAGTAGACACATCGTCAACATCTCCGTCCCTACGAGTACGAGGACGCGGCAACGCTCCTCGAGGATTTCTGGAAGGAAGTGGACCGGGTACTGCGGAAGAGAGGATCGATTGACCGGCGCGGCAAGTGAAAGCGGTCGGCGCTGATCGGTAGTATCACGCGTCAAGCCAAGAGTCTACCTGGTGGCGCGGCGCCCTCCCCGGCTACTGCCGGTCCGGGATCGCGGGCGGCGGCGAGCGGCCCGCCGGCCTCCGCGTCTCAATCACTCACGGGCGGCAGCTCCTCCTCCTCCGGCGGCCGCGGGCGGTTCATGCGCAGCGTGACGCCGCCGAAGAAGGTGGAGCCGGAGCGCTCGACCTTGTGGTCGCCCTCGTACAGGTAGTCGAGGATAGCCTGGTCCCACGACAGGCCCGCCTTCGCCACCAGCTCCATCCACGGGCCGTGAGCGGTCTCGTCGGGGGCCTCGGTGATGCCGCTCCAGATGGTGACCCGCGGGTTGTAGCCTCCGCCGCTTCCGGATGACCCCTTGAGCGGCATCTCGATCAGGACGCTGTCGGTCATGGGCAGGCGGAAGACGTCGGTGTCGAAGTCGGCCCCGTAGCGCTGATAGCGGGCGTACGTCCGCTGGTTCATCTCGTGGACGTCGCGATTCGAATTGATGCCCCGGGTGATGTAGTCGCGCAACTGGAAGGCGGCGTCCCGGTGCCGCGGAAACTCGGGGCTGTCGACATAGCCGAATCCCGGCATGAACCAGCCCTTGTTGAAGCCCCAGTTGCGTTCGGTCACCCTCCCACGGCGCACGAGCCCCATGAACTCCGAGAAGAGCTGCACCACCTGATGCGACGGATAGCCGTGCGGGTTCAGGAAGATATCCGGCAGCCAGGCCTCCCAGAGCCTGCCGCGCACCTGCGACTCCGGGTAGATGGGATGGTCGTCGCCCGAGCCCGAGCTGACGTCGACGCCGAGCGGCCCCAGGTAGCCGGCGTGCAGGATGTAGTCGGGGGTGGAGCGGTACAGGTCGTACGCCAGTTGGGCGCCGTCGGGATTGGTGAAGGGGTGGATGATGACGTTCACGCGGTCCAGCCTGCGGCGCTGCTCCGGGTCGGTGAGGAGCAGCTCGGCATGACGCAGCACGTGGCTGGTGGAGGACACCTCATTGGCGTGCTGGCGCGCCGAATAGATGACGGTCGGCTTGTGGGTGGTGGCCTTGGCGCGCGACCAGTGCGAGGCGGTGATCGGCGGCATCAGGTCCATCGCCCAGGTGGTCCTGCCCAGGTAGGATTCGCCGGCCTTGTAGACGCGCGCCTCCTCGAAGGTCGCCCCCATCTGCGCCAGGATGCCGTGCCCCTCGGGCGGAGGCATGGGCGTTTCCCACTGCACCAGGCGCTCGCCCGAGTAGCTCCAGCCCTCCGGAAGGAGCGCGCGCCAGTCCGGTAGCGGTTCGGGCGTGCCGTTGGCCGCAAGATGGGCGGTGCGGCGGGAATCGGGATCCTCTTCATGCGTCCATTCGGCCTGCACCTCCAGCGATCCCAGACCCGGGAACGCCAGCGCGGACGCGTACATGCCGCGGGCGCGCATGGTCTCGATGTGGCCGATGGCCGCCTCCACCTGCTCGGCCGAGAGCATGCGCTCGTCGACCTGCAGGGGCCGGGCGTAGGCGATGAGGCTGTCGCGCATGTCGGCATCGGTGTCGACGCGCACGCGCAGCGCGAGGTGGGAGAGGCCGGGCGTGCCTTCGCGCACGTGCGCGCGCCGGGCCGAGGGCCGCTCCATGGTGATGCGCGGGATGTCCAGGCGCATCTCCCCGGTCTCGCCGGAACTTTCCTGATAACGGACCACCACCGCCGGCCGTGAGGTGGCGAATCCCGAGAACGAGATGCTCGCAGTGCCCGCGGCCCCGTCGGACTTCGGGAGCATCACGGGGATGACGCGGCCGGGGAAGGTGAGTCCCTGCCCGCGCGAGTTGCGGCCGATCAGGTCGAAGAACTCGATGGTGCCGAAGTAGACCTCCTCGTGGAGGGCGTCCATGGTGGAGTGGATCTCGTTGTCGATGTCGAGGCGGTAGTCGGGCTCGCTGAACTGCGCTTCGACCACGAGTTCGCCAAAGAAGGGGGCGTCGGCGTTGCCACCGCGCGGGATGCCCTCGTGGCGGTCCATCACGTAGTCGTAGATGGCCGGGAGGGTGGTGCCCTGGTAGTAGTCCCAGAACGCCTCCGGGTCGGTGACGATGCGCTCGTCGGCGAGGGTGCGGTCGCCGGCACGCGCCTCGATCCAGCCGGTGGTGACGCGCACCTGCTCGTAGTCGCGGAAGCGGTCGACGTACGGGCGCAGCACCCATTTCGGGTCGAAGGTCTCCGTGAGGATGACGTCGCCGCCGGAATCCGTGACCACCACTTCGTAGGTCGGGCCTTCCGGCACCTGCTCGAAGCGGACCTGGTCAAGTTCGATGACCAGGTCCCGGGCCAGCACTTCGTCGATGGGGAAGATCTCGTGCAGCCAGCGCAGGGGCGTGTGGATGGCCTGCTGGGGCCACTCCGCAGGCGGGTCGTTGCGGCGGAAGCGGATGAGGATCTCGCCGATGTCGGCGCCCTCCAGCCGCGGCCGCACGCCCTCATGGAGCCAGTAGTAGCCCTGCTTGAAGGCCGAGCGGACTTCGACGACGGTCGCATCCGGGTTGGCACCACGCTCGAGTATGGCGGCGCGGACTTCCGCCTCCAGCGCGCGGCGCACTTCGGGTGGTTCGCTCAGGCGGGCGTGCACGGTGACGGGCTCGCCGGACGCCACGGCGGGGAGCACGTCTTCTTCGACGATGGCGCGGAAGCGTTCAACCTCGGAGGGAAACGTGATGGATTCCGAGAAGATGGGCGCTGCGTTCTGAACGTCGCGGTCGTCGATGATCACATCGAGTTCGCCGGCGCCCAGGGCGGCCGCCCGCTCGCGGACGAGGTCGGCGAGGCCGGGGTCGGCCTTCTCCACCGACACCAGGACCTCGGCGGCGGCCAGGTCGCGGCCGGCGAGATCCGCGAGGATGCGGTCGAGCTTGTAGAGGCCGATGGCCGCCTGACCCGCCGGGGACCGGCCGGAAAGCGTACTCCAGAGGGCCTGTTCCACATGGTCGAGGGTGGGGCGGTCGTCGCCCCGGGCGTCCAGGTGAGGGAGGGTGAGGGCGAGGTGGTCGAGAGCTCGCCGGGCGCCCGCGGCGTCCCCGCCGGTCACGACCAGCGAGGGCTTGCTGCCAAACGCGTCGGGAACCAACTGGATGAATCCCTCTCCGGCCTGGAGGCCGTCCAGGTCGACTCTGCCGCTGTCGGCGAGTTGCTGCGTGAGCGGGTTGCCGGTGCCGGCCAGCACGAGGGTGGGACGGGAGGCGGGGCGGTCCAGGCCGGCGGCGGGCTCCACCAGCGGCACCACCAGCCCGGTCGACTCCAGCCCGAGGCGGGCGGCCAGGTCGGGCAGCGCTTCCACCGCCGCGGCGCCCGGGGCGAGCAGGGCGTCGACCCGGTCGGGGATCTCGTTGCTGTCCGAGTCGCCCAGCAGGCCGTCGGGGGTGTACAGGTTGGACAGGTCGAGCGACCCCTTCGCTCCGCTGCCCGGTCGACCCGCAACCGGTCCGGGCGCGTCCGGGGCGGCCCTGCCCGGGATGCGCACCACCGGGCCGGTCGCCAGACGCACCTCCACCGAGCCCAGACCGGGATAGGCGAATGGGTCGTCCGACGACTCGGCGGCATCTGCCTCCTGGGGGTCCTCCGCCTCGGCGGGGGCCGCCCCGGGCGCAGCCGGGTCGGCGGCTTCCTCCTCGGCCGCCGCGTCCTGCCCGGCGGCTTCTTGCCCGGCCGCGGTCGGGGCATCTTCTCCGGCCGCGAGCGCGCGCAGCACCCCGGCCGCCTCCTCAAGGTCGGCTGCCGCCACTTCCACGTTCGCGATCAAGCGGTTCACCCCATCGGATCCGCCGCCCGCCCGGGCCTGCCAGAGCCGGACCTCCTCCACCTCGACCCCCGACCCCTCCAGCGCTGCGCGCACGTCGTCCCCCGCATCCCCCAGCAGCGGCGCCGACAGAGTGCGCGTGTGCGGCAATACTCCCGCGAACATGCGGGCGGCCGCGACCAGCCCCTCATCATCCCCACCCACCACCACTACCCAGCGGCGCCCATCCGCCTCGCGCACCACCACCGCCCCCTCGCCGGCGTCCAGCGACGCCGGGTCGACCCCCGGCGAAACCAGCCCCGAGGCAGCCAGCCCTCCCCGGCCAACCACGACCAGCACGCCCTCCGCCGCGGTCCCTCGCGCCACCGGCAGGTCCAGGGCCATGGTCTCGAAGCCCAGGCGGGCGGCGATCTCGGCGGCCGCGCGCGTCTCGGCCGGCGTGGGTGACTCACCGGTCACCAGAGAGGCGTTGACGAAGTCCGGCACCTCGTCGCCGTTGGTATCGAGGACCAGGCCCCCGATCTCGAAGAGCGTGGTCAGGTCACCGGGAACCGAGGCATCCGGCGTCTGCGCCAAGCCGGGCAGGGGCAGGCCGATACAGAGCACGATCGCAATCCACGCACGGACCATTGCCGTACGCGCAGAAGGCTGCGCTCCGAACCGCGCGCGGAGCGACCCCGGCCGGAGCACGCTCATGACCCGCGACGCGCAGGCGCCCCCGGTCCGCTCGCGGCAATCGCCAACCGAATCGCCGCCAGCGCCTCGAACACCAGCCACAGCACCAGCACGAAGATCGCGCCCCCGACGCCGAACAGGAGCCAGGTCTCGCTGGTCCAGTAGCCGATCATGTTGATCACCATCGCCCACGTCGTCATCACCAGCAGGAAGGCCAACGGCATCACCGTCACCCAGATCCTCCGCTTCAGGCTGAAGAGGAAGAGGCTGATGACAAGCAGGCTCATCGCCCCGGTGAGCTGGTTGGTGGTGCCGAAGAGCGGCCACAGGCGCATGCCCCCGGCGCCCCGGTCGACGCCGAGCGCCAGCAGGGCGCAACTGGACACGGCCAGGGTGGTCGCGATCCAGCGATTCTGCGCGAGCTTGACCCCGTACTCGGCCCCCAGCTCGGAGATGATGTAGCGCTGCAGGCGCACCCCGGTGTCCATGGTGGTCGCGGCAAAGCTGATGACCACCACCGCCGCGAAGGTGACCGCGAGCCCCTGGGGAATGCCGATCCCCTGCGCCAGGAACCCCACCCCTTGCACGAACGCCTGGGTGGCGCCTGCGGAGGCCGACGCAAACGAACCGTAGTGATCGTGCCAGCCATCCACCCCGACCACGACCGCAAAGCCCGCTGTAGTCGCGAGGATCGCGGTTAGCGCCAGCGATCCTTCGCCGACCGCGCCCCCGTAGCCCACGTAGCGGGCATCCGTCTCCTTGTCGAGCTGCTTCGATGAGGTCCCCGACGAAACCAGCCCGTGGAAGCCGCTGATGGCGCCGCAGGCGATCGTCACGAACAGGAGCGGGAACCAGTTGGGAGTGTCGGGTGGCAGATTGGTGTTGATTGCGGGAGCCACGACCGGCGCATTGGTGAAGATGATTCCCAGCCCGATGATGCCGAGCGCCACGAAGAGCTGATGGCTGTTGACGTAGTCGCGGGGCTGGAGCAGGAGCCAGACCGGCAGCACGCTGGCGAAGAAGGCGTAGACGAAGAGGACGATGACCCAGCCCGCGCGCACGCCGTCGGTAGTCGCGGCCGCCGCGGCCGCCGCCTGGTCGCCCCCGGCAGCCTCAAGCTGGGCGGGCGTCGGGTCGAAGCCGAAGAAGTCGGGGAGTTCGAGCGGGACCGACTGGCCCACCCAGATCATGAAGTAGAGCACCGCCAGCGCGCCCAGCGACGGCAGCAGCAGCCCGGCGCCCGAGCGGTAAATCAGGAACCCCACCGTGATCGCAACCACCAGGCTCCCCCAGACCGGCAGCACCGCTCCCGGGTTGCCGATGAACAGGTTGGAGATCACAACCGCGAAGACCGCATTCACCAGCAGCAGCAAGAAGAAGATTACCAGCATGAAGAGCACCCGGCCGCGATCCCCCACGATCTTCCCGGCCAGCGTCCCGATGGAGTTCGCCTTGTGCCGGGTCGAAATCCACAGCGTGCCGAAGTCGTGCACCGCCCCCGCGAAGATCGTCCCCAGCACCACCCACAGGAACGCCGGCAGCCACCCCCAGATGACCGCGATCGCCGGCCCCACGATGGGCGCCGCCCCCGCCACCGAGGTGAAATGGTGGCCGAAGAGCACGTTGCGGTTGGTGGGCAGGAAGTCCACCCCGTCCTCGAACTCGTGCGCCGGCGTACGGAAGTCCGGGTCGAGCTGGTAGATCTTGCGGGCGACGTACCTGGAGTAGACCAGGTACCCGGTGGCAAACGCGGACAATCCGACCAGTAGCAGTACGATTGAACTCACGGAAGCCGTCCTTGTTTGGGGTAACCGGGGCCCGTCCCGGGGGAGCCGAACGCGCGCGCCCGCCTGGCGGACGCGGAACGGTCAGTTTACGTCGCGCGCTCCGACATCGGCAACGTCCCCGCCAGGCGTTCCAGCGCCTCCAGCCCGTGGAGCCGGCCATCGAACAGAGGGATGGCGTGCACCGGATACCTGGAGAAACTCCTGCGCACCCGATCGGCGTACTCGCGCTGACGCTCCCTCCGGGCCCCCAGCAGCGTGCCGTCGGCGTCTTCGGGCACCACCTGGTTGAGGAAGATGGCCGCGACCGGGATCCCGTACTTGTCGAGCATCTTCACCGAGCGCTCGGTCTCCGACACAGGCAGATGTTCCGGCGTGACGACGAAGACGAAGCCGGTACGGTGCGGGTCCGTGATGAGGGCGCGCGCATGGCGGAAGCGGGCCTGGCGTTCGGTGAGCGCGCCAAGCACCGGATCCTCCCCGGGGTCCTCGGCGCCCGCCGCCGCCCCCGCCACGTTGCGCCACATGCGCCCGAGCACGTTGACCTTCCTGCGCCGCGAGATGAGCCCGCTGATCCACGCATCCATCAGCTCCGGCAGCGAGAGCAGCCGCAGCGTGTGCCCCAGCGGCGCGGTGTCGAAGATCAGCCGGTCGTATGCGTGGCCGGCCTCCTGGGCGATCCGGGTGAACCGGTCGAACAGCGCCGATTCCTCGGCCCCGGGGGTCACGCGCGCGATGTCGATCTGGCGCTCGACCTCCGCCATCAGGCGCGGCGGAGTGCTGTCGGCGATGCGCGCCTTCACGTCGTCGATGTAGCGGTCGGCCTCCTCCGCGGGATCGATCTCGAGCGCCCACAGCCGCGGGCCAACCTCCCGGGCCGTCCCGCCGAGCCGGGTCTCGAGCACGTCGGAGGTCGAGTGCGCGGGATCGGTGGAGACCAGGAGCGTGCGGTGCCCCTCGCGCGCGGCCTCGAGCGCCATGGTTGCGGCCAGGGTGGTCTTGCCGACCCCACCCTTGCCGCCGAAAAAGAGAACCTCCCGATCGAGGATGCGGCGTGGCCTGGCCATCAGCTCAGATCGGCCTCGCTCTCAGCAGCATCTGAATCCGCCGTCGGGAGCACTGGGCATGCCGATGCGCACGTGCCACTGGTGGAATTCCTCGATCACGTCGGGATAAATCTCGAGGGCGTAGAACGCCACCGGGTTGGGGGCGCCCAGCAGGTCGGCGAATCCCAGCAGCAGAAAGGTGTCGCGCTCCTGGCGGTACGATCGATAGATCTGGGATCGGTAGGGGGCGAAGTAGATGCCCTCGTAGATCTCGCCCGCGGCGCGGAGACCCTTCCTCACGCGCCGGATCGTCCTCCGGATCCAGGTCTCGGACGCCATCCGACCCCCCTCGCTACCGTGCATCGTATTCGTCCTCGCTCACCGGGTCCCCCCAGCTCGTCACCGCGTTCACGTTGAGCGCGATGTGCGTCATTGCTCCGCCCGGGGAGGCGCCGTGCCAGTGGTTCTCGCCGGGCTCCACGACGATGAGGTCTCCGGGTCCGGCTTCGCCGACGGGCTCGCCTTCCTTCTGGTATCGGCAGCGGCCCTCCACGATGAACAGCATCTGATGCCCGCTGTGCGTGTGCCAGTTGGTGCGCGAGCGGGCCTCGAAGTGCACGCGGTAGACGTTGACGCGCGGATCCGCGGCAAGCGCGCCCTCGATGCGGCGCAGGCTCCCGGGGCCGGTGAAGTTGGCCGGGTCCGAGGGTTCACGGTCGAGGGTCGCCAGCGGAAACACGTGCATCTTCTGCTCTCGGATTCGTTGTGTCCGGGATGGAGGTCGCGTGCCATCATCGCGCCTGATGGCGCTGTTGGCCAGTGGGCTCCCTCAATAGTATTGGTGCCCTGGTTCCGGAAAGGCAGTTCACCGTCTCGCGGGCAGGCCATCCTCCGATGACATCCAGTCGTTCCATCACCAGCCGGCTTCACGAAGAAGCTTCGAGTAACGGGGAGACCTTCTACCTCGACCCGGAGACGGGCCTCGCCGTCTTCACGGAGTTCGGCCTGCGCCAGCGGGGCAGCTGCTGCTGGAGCGGGTGCCGGCACTGCCCCTACGAGGTTGAACGCGGGGACGGCGGAGAGGGCGGTCCGTCCGTGGAGCCGCCGCTGTGGCTCACGCCCCTGCGCCCCGGGCCCGAGCCCGTAGACGTGCTCTTTTGGAGCGGCGGCAAGGACAGCTTTCTCGCCTACCGGGCGCTGCTGCGCGAGGGGGCCCGCCCCGCGGTCCTGCTGACGACCTTCGACGCGGCAAGCCGGACGATCGCGCACCAGGAGCTCCGGGTGGAGCTTGTGGTGCGACAGGCCGAGCACCTGCACGTGCCCCTGCTCGGCGTTCCCCTCCATCCCGGCCTCGCCTACGAGGCGCGCATTGCCGAAGCCGTCACGTCGATTCCCGCGATCGCCCGCTTCGTGTTCGGCGATCTGCACCTGGAGCACATCCGCGAGTGGCGCACGGGGACGTTCCGGGAGCTCGCGGAGACCTGCGGCGCATCGCTCCACTTCCCCATCTGGCAGGTGCCCTACGAGGTGCTGATGGCGGACTTGGAGGCCAGCGGCGTCCTGTGCGAGGTGTCTGCCGTAACCGATGCGGCGCTCGGCGCGCTCGTCCCCGGCCAGCGCTTCGACCGCGAGGCGATGTCGCGGCTGCCGGATGGCGTGGACCGCTTTGGCGAGAACGGAGAGTTCCACACACTGGCGAAGGTGTGGGCCGGAGATGACTAAGTTCGATTAGCCTAGTCCGTTAGGCAAGCGCAGCGCGTCCTCCCCCAACACCTCGTCGAGGTTGCTCACCAGCCGGTCTGCGTCGTCTTCGTCGAAGACCAGCGGCGGCTTGATCTTCACCACGTTGTGCAGTGGACCGTCGGTGCTGAGCAGGATGCCGCGGTCGCGCATGCGCTCGACCAGGCAAGTCGCGTGGCGCGGGGCCGGATCGAGCGACTCCCGGTCCGTCACTAGTTCGATGCCCTGGAAGAGACCGGTGCCACGCGCGTCTCCCACGATCGGATGGCGCTCCACCAGGCCCTGCAGCCCCCCGAGGAGCCGCTCACCGACGCGCCGGGCGTGGTCCTGCAGCCTCTCCTCTTCGGTCACGTCCAGCACCGCCAGGCCGATGCGACATGACACCGGGTTGCCGCCGAAGGTGTTGAAGTACTCCATGCCGTTGTTGAAGGAATCGGCGATCTCCGGGGTGGTCACCACGGCCGCGAGCGGATGACCGTTACCGATGGGCTTGCCCATGGTGACGATGTCCGGCACCACCCCGTGATCCTCGAAGGCCCAGAAGGACGAACCGGCGCGCCCGAACCCGACCTGCACCTCGTCGGCGATGCACACCCCGCCCGCCGCCCGCACGCGCTCGACGGCGCCGCGCAGGAACCCGTCGGGAAGCACGATCTGGCCGCCGCAGCTCAGGATCGACTCGAAGAGGAAGCCGGCGGGCCGTCCCCCGAGCGCGTTGACGGCGCGACCGACCTCCTCCGCGTAGCGCGTGCCACAGTCGGGATCGGAGGACCGGTAACGGCCCCGGTAGCCGTCCGGCATGGGGACGCACGCCACCCACGACGGGGGCCCAGCACCCCCGGGCCCGTCGAACTTGTACGAGCTGAGCTGCACCAGCGAACTGGTGTTGCCGTGATACCCGCCCTCCAGGACGACCATGCCCTCGCTACCTGTGTGGGTGCGCGCCATGCGCAGCGCCAACTCGTTGGCCTCGCTCCCGGTGCACACGAAGAAGCAGACGCCGAGCGGGTCGGGCAGCGTGGCCGCCAGACGCCCGGCGTACTCGGTGAGGCTGTCGTGCAGGTAGCGGGTGTTGGTGTTGAGGACAGCCATCTGGTCCTGACCGGCCTCCACCACGCGCGGGTGCGCGTGACCCACGTGCGCGACGTTGTTGACGCAGTCCAGATAGGGCTGGCCCCCGTGGTCGTACAGGTATGCGCCCTTGCCGCGCACGATCTCCAGCGGACGCCGGTAGGAGATGGAAAGCGAGGGACCCAGCAGCCTCCGGCGCGCACCCAGCAACTCCGAGGCCGCATTCCGGCCGGCCGGAACCAGATCCGGGATCCCGAGCACGAGGTTCGGGTCCGGCGAGAGACTGAGCCACACGTCCCGCTGGCTGGGCGGCGCCACGCCGGGGAAGTCGCCTTCGCGGCCCAGCAGGTCGGTCATCAACTGGAAATGCAGATGCGGGGCCCAGTCGCCGTTCTCCGGATACGGCCCGATCCTGCCGATCTCTTCTCCCGCCGCGATCCGCTGTCCGCGCCTTAGACCGGCCAGCGAGTCGCGAGAGAGGTGGCCGTAGAGGGTGTACCACGCGCCCAGCCCATCCGCCTCGTGCCGCAGAACGATGGTCGGCCCGTAATCGAGGCGGGCGTCGTTGTTGCGGAAGCTGTGGACGATTGCATCGCAGGGAGCGTGGATCGGCGTCCCGGGTTCGGCGAAGAGATCGATGCCCACATGAACCGTTCGCCGCTCGAGCCCGTCCTCGCCCGGGATGGCGAACGCGTCGGAGTCGTACCAGCGGCGGGCCTCGTCGTAGCGACCGACCCCGATGGCAGCCCCGACGGCCCGCATGTGGCGGAACAGCAGATTGGTCCAGCCGCGCGCGTCGAGGTCGCCCCCAGTGCCTAGCCATCGGCTGCCCACGCTCAGGTCGAAAACGGTGTGGGGGCTCTCCGCCAGTTCCCGCGGCAGCACGGAGGCGAAGCGCCGC
Organism: Gammaproteobacteria bacterium; assembly: GCA_009841185.1. Taxonomy (GTDB): domain Bacteria; phylum Gemmatimonadota; class Gemmatimonadetes; order Longimicrobiales; family Gaopeijiaceae; genus BD2-11. The sequence goes on along the minus strand of VXMG01000113.1, from coordinate 23,770 downwards.
TCGTCGCGCTGCCGCCTCAGCCATGCGCGCAGGCCCGCAGCGCGCGGGTTCGGCTCCAGTCCGCAGGCGTCGCGCAGCCGATAGTGCACGAAGTCCGGGTGGAACTCCTCCCCGCGGTCCATGCGCTCCAGGAGTTCCCAGACGTGCGTTTCACTGATGCTGAGATACTCGTTGTCCGGCTCGCGGGCGCGCTGCCAGGCGGCCATGGTGGCGCTCAGGCATAGCCGCATCCCGGTAAGAGGGAAGACGGCGGCGATTTCCTCCTCCCCCAGGGGATATTCCTCGTGGAAGCCGCTCACCAGATGCACCAGAGCCCCCACGGGATCACGCTTGGAGAGCATCGCGTAGGCCCCCGCGACCGCCGGCTCTGAAGCCAGCCAGGTGCGCATGGCGTCGCCGAAGTCGATGATGCCGGTGACGCGCCGGTCGCCGTAGCGGCCTCCCGGCGGCACATCCTCGACCCGATTGGCGAGCACGTTGTAGTCGTTGGCGTCCCCGTGCACCACCTGAGTGCGCAAGCGCGGAATCAGAGGCCCCAACCTCTCTTGGCAGTCTGCCATCCGCCGACGAAGCAATGCCCGCCGGTCCCTTCCCTTCACGCTCCCCGCGCGCTCCTCGAAGATGGAGGACGCGGTGCGCAGGTCCCAGTGGAAGCCCGTCTCGGCCGCGGGATGCTCGAAGTCGGCCAGGGCGGCGTTCAGGCGGGCCAGCACGCCTCCCCAGGAACGCAGGAACTCCGGACTCTGCGGGCGCACCTCGGCAACCGGCACGCCGGGCAGCCAGGTGACCAGGCGGAGCGGGTAGTGGATGCCCCGTCTTTCGACCGTCGCGAGGGGGGCCCCAGCGAGATCGGGAACCACCGCGGGGAACGGCGACCGCAGGGCACCGTCGTCCTCCAGCCACCGCCTCGCCAACCTCGCCAGGATCGCGCCCTGCATTTCCAGCGACGCCCGAGCCTCTGTCGCGTTGCCGATCTTCAGAACGAAAGTTGCGCCAGCGCCGGCGTCGTCACCGCTGAGCTGGCCTCCGGCATCCTGCCCATCCCCCGTCGCGCGGAGCAGGAAGTTGCGGTCCCGCTCGCTCGGAAGCTCTCTGGCGCGAGCCAGGATGCCGTAGCGGTCCCTGGCCAGCGCCTCCGCCTCGGCGGTCGTGAAGTCGGGCCGCACTCGCATGGCGCCTCAGCCTCCTCCCAGCGCTCTTCGCAGGAAGGTCGCCGCGCGCGGGATGACCCCGTTCAGGTCGAAGACCTCGTGTCCGGCGCCCTCGTAGATGAACGCCTCGAATTCCGGCGGTTCTCTCCCCAACTCCTCCATGACCCGGATCATGGAGTGGGCCTGGCTGACCGAAACGGTCTCGTCGAAGGTCCCGTGGTGCAGTTGGACGGCGGGCAGATCCTCGGCGAACAGCACGGCGGAGCGGCGAACCAGTTCCATGCGCACCCTGGCCAGTTCGATCCGCCCCCCCATGTACGGCTGGACGAGCGTGGAGTCCATGTGCGCCACCCCGGTGAGCTGGCGCGGCATTCCCAGCGCCGCCTCGCGCACGATCTCGCGCACCCATTCGTCGAAGAAGTCGGTGGGACCGAACAGGGTGATGATGTTCTCGATCCGTTCGTCCCGAATGCCGGCCAGCAGGGCGACGCCTCCGCCCCGGCTGCCTCCCACGAGGCTGAGGCCCTCGGGTTTTGCCTGCGGCGTAATCGCCAGCGCGACGTTCAGCAGCGCGAGCGCATCGTCCACGTCGTAGTCCCAGTGCCCGCCGGGACCGGTTGAGACCCACTCCCGGTCTCCGTGCTCCAGAGGTTCGCTGCGGAACGACGGAACCACGTACACGAAGCTGTCGCGCAGCTCCCCAAGCGCGAACGCGAGGAACTGGACATCGTCCACGTCGACGCCGTTGTCGCCCCCGTGCAGGTACATCAGGACGGGCAGGCTGGCCGCCTTCCTCGACTTCGGGACGACGATCGCTCCGTAGTGACGCGCCTCGCCGACCTGGTGAGACACCACGCGCAGCGTCGCCGGGGAGCCGAAGAGGGAATAGGGCTCGGTCAGCTCGACGGCCAGGCCGGCTGGCGACACGTCGCGGTCCGCCCAGTCGGCGCGCACGGCCTCGATCTCCGCCGCGGTGGGCGGCGCGAACAGGACCTCGAGTTCCGCCTCCAGGTCGACCGCCCAGGCATGGATCGCCGTGGCGGCGAGCCCCCCCGCGACCAGCACCGTCTGGGTCCCCGGATCGGGTCCGATGGTCCAGGCGATCGCCACGTCGCCGTTCTGGTCGGTGGTGGCGCGAGCGGGCTCCACCTGGCCGCTCCCCGGGGTCGTCACGAAGTCGACGGAAACGCCGGCAACCGGCAGCCCTCCCACATCCACGGTCCGGAACACGATCGGCTCGTCGAGCCGGGTGCCGACAAATGCCGGCTGACCCCCGCCGGACACTACGGCGATGGCGGCCGCCGAGGACGCGGCGCCGGGTTCGACCGGATCGCTGGTCTGTTCACACCCCGCCAGCGTCGTGAGCACCAGCAGCGCCGGGAGCCCGCGCGAGCGTCCCGACAAGTCAACCCTCCTCAAATGCCCTCTCCGGATTCTCGTCCCCCGGTATCCGCTTGCCGCGGAAACGATAACGCAAACCGTGTCCTGCGTCGCATGGCCCTCCGCTTGCCCGCACGGGAGGCGGAGACCCACATTCGCGCGGTCCGTCAGGCGATTCAACCCGGAGGCCCCCATGTCCCCAGGCGTTCAAGCCGCGCTCGCGCTCCTCCCCATTCTCATCGGGGGCACCCTGCTCGTCGGATTCCGGGTGCCGGCGAAGTTCGCTATGCCCATCGCTTACGTCTCGGCTGTCGTCGTGGCGCTCACAGCGTGGCAGGTGGCTCCGGTGCGCGTCGCGGCGTCCTCGGTCCAGGGGCTGTTCCTGACCTTCGATCTGCTGGTCATCATCTTCGGCGCGATTCTCCTGCTGAACACACTGGAACAGTCGGGCGGCGTCTCCGCGATCCGGCGCAGCTTCCGCAGCATCAGCGAGGATCGCCGGGTCCAGATCATCATCATCGCCTGGCTGTTCGGGTCCTTCATCGAGGGCGCGGCGGGGTTCGGGACGCCGGCCGCGGTGGCGGCGCCGCTCATGGTGGCGATGGGCTTCCCGGCCGCCGGGGCGGTCATGATCGGCATGATGATCCAGAGCACCGCGGTGACCTTCGGGGCCGTGGGCACGCCCGTGCTGGTGGGGGTGCAGGGCGGCCTGGGTGGAGAGGCCTTCGACGCCCAACTGCTCGCCGCGGGCATCACCATGGACGACTTCCTGCGGCTGGTGACCGACCGGGTCGTAGTCCTGCACGCGATCGCCGGCACCCTGATGCCCACCTTCATGATCGTCATGACCACCCGCTTCTTCGGCGCCAACCGGTCGTGGACGGAGGGGCTGTCGATCTTCCCCTTCGCGCTCTTCGCGGGAGTGGCGTTCACCGTCCCCTATATGTTCACGGGATGGCTGCTGGGGCCGGAGTTCCCCGCGCTGCTGGGCGCTCCCGTCGGGCTCGCGATCGTGATCTTCGCGGCGCGGCGAGGGTTCCTGATTCCGGACGATACCTGGGATTTCCCGGAACGGAGCCGTTGGGGGCGGGGCTGGGCCAGCGGGCTGGAAGCGCGGCAGGACCTGGACGACGACGACGAACGGGTCTCCGTGGGGATGGCCTGGGCGCCCTACGCGCTGCTGGCCGTGCTGCTGGTCCTGAGCCGGCTGTCGGAGCTGCCCGTGCAGAACTGGCTGCGCGCCCCCGCCATCACCTGGGCGAACGTGTTCGGCACCGACATCACCGCCACCACCACGCCGCTCTACCTGCCCGGAACCATCCTGATCGCGGTGGTCGCCGTGACCTTCTTCCTGCACCGGATGAAGTTCCCCGAGCTGCAGCGGGCGTTCACCAAGTCGTCACGCGTGCTCCTGGGGGCCGGCTTCGTGCTCATCTTCACCGTGCCGATGGTGCGCATCTACATCCAGTCGGGCGTGAACGCGGCCGACCTGGTCAGCATGCCCATCGCCATGGCCGCCTGGGTCGCGGACAACGTGGGGCAGGTGTGGCCGCTGTTCGCGGGCGTCACCGGCGCGCTGGGGGCCTTCATCGCCGGATCGAACACGGTGAGTAACCTCATGTTCTCGCTCTTCCAGCACGGGGTGGCGGAAAGGCTGGCGGTGTCGAGCGCGATGATCGTGGCACTGCAGGCCGTCGGAGCGGCCGCCGGCAACATGGTCGCCATCCACAACGTGGTGGCCGCGTCCGCCACGGTGGGCCTGCTCGGTCAGGAGGGGGTCACGCTGCGCAAGACCATCCTGCCCACCATCTACTACCTCACCGTCATCGGCGTGCTGGGGCTGATCGCCGTCCACGTCATCGCCCTGGCCGATCCGCTGATGGCCGCGGGCGGCGGGAGTCCCTGACGCGGCGCGGGCATCCTTGACCGGGGAATGGCGGGCCAATCTCTTGAATGAGGTGGGGGTCGCCGCGTTCAGGCTCGCCTCCGCGGGCCCCAGCCGAAGTTTCGCCCGCAAGAAAGGACGGTCTCGCATGTTCGATCATCCACGGCATGGCTCAATCCACGGCATCGTCGCCATCCTCCTTGTCCTGACGCTCGGCGGCTGCGCTTCTGCCGACGCGCCATCCCCGGACCGCGTGATCGCCTTCACCGGTGTGCGCCTCATCGACGGCCTCGGGGGCGACCCGGTCGAGAACGCGGCGATGGTGGTGCGGGACGGGCGCATCGAGGCGGTGGGTCCGGCCGGCGGCGTGGAGATCCCGGACGGTGCCGAGCAGGTCGACCTGAGCGGCCGGCACGTGGTGCCCGGACTCATCAACACCCACGGCCACGTGGGGCGCACGGCCGGCGGGCTTGAGGGCGAAGCCGCCGACGAGGCCGTCCGCAACGAGCTGCGGCTGTACGCGGCCTACGGCGTCACCACGGTGAACAGCCTGGGCGGGGGCACGGAGCCCAGCATGCGCGTACGGGATGCCAACAACGACGACTCCGGTCTCACGCACGCGCGCCTGCTCATGGCGGGGCCGGTCCTCACCGGCTCCACCGCCGAGGAGGTGCGCGCCGAGGTCGCCGACAACGCGCGCCTCAACCCGGACTGGCTCAAGCTGCGGGTGGACGACAATCTGGGCGCCAGCACCAAAATGCCTCCCGAGGCCTATCGCGCGGCCATCGACGCGGCGCACGAGATGGGCGTCGGCCTGGCGGCCCACCTCTTCTATCTCGACGATGGCAAGGACCTGCTGCGCTCGGGCGCCGACTTCCTCGCCCACAGCGTGCGCGACGTGCCCATCGACCAGGAATTCATCGACCTCATCGCCGAAACCGGCGTCTGCTACTGCCCCACCCTGACCCGCGAGGTGTCCACCTTCATCTACCGGGAGCAGCCCGACTTCTTCTTCGACGACTTCTTCACGCGCCACGCCAACGCCGAGGAGGTGGCCGGGCTGGATCAGGAGGACCGCCGCCGCTCCTTCCTCGAGAGTCGCTCGGCGGCCCTCTACGAGGAGGCGCTGGAGGTCGCGCTCGACAACCTGAAGGCGGCCTCGGACGCGGGGGTTACGCTGTCCTTCGGAACCGACACCGGTCCAGTAGGCCGCTTCCAGGGCTTCTTCGAGCACATGGAGATGGAGATCATGGCTAACGCCGGCCTCACTCCCGCCCAGATCCTGGCCACGGCCACCCGCGACGCCGCCGCCTGCCTGGAGCTCGACGACGTGGGCACCCTCGAGCCCGGGAAGTGGGCCGATTTCATCGTCGTCGCGGAGGATCCGCTCGCCGACATCATGAACATGCGTTCCATCGAATCGGTGTGGATCGCCGGCAACCAGGTGGAGCGGTAGACCCCGAGGACGAACTCGGCTCGACATTCGAGCGGCGATGCATCCATGGGCTGACAGGCTGGCTATTGCGCACATAAGCGATTTTGAACCAAAGAGCTTGTTTCTAATCGTTTTGGCAGCTGCGTAAGCGGTTTGGAACGGGGGTACTCCGGGTGAATTGGTGCAGGGTCACCGAGGGCGCACGACGCCAGCCATGACAAGGCCCACTTCTTCGCCCGTCGTCGTCCCGGTAGAAAGCCGCGCCGACCTCCGGCGCTTCATCAACCTGGCCTGGTCGATCTATCGCGACGACCCCGACTGGGTGCCGCCGCTGAAGCGGGACATCCGCGCCGCCTTCGACACGGCGAAACACCCCTTCCATCTGCACTCGGAGATCCAGCCCTGGCTCGCGCTCCGCGGCGGCAAGGCGGTGGGGCGCATCTGCGCGATCCGGAACCGCAACCACGAGCGAGTGCACGGGGAGGCGGTCGGTTTCTTCGGCTGGTTCGAGTGCATCGACGACCCGGAGGTGGCGGAAGAGCTGTTCGAGGCCGTCCGGGGGTGGCTTCGGGATCGCGGTCTCACGGCCATGCGCGGCCCGACCAGCTTTTCCACCAACGAGACCACCGGCCTCCTCGTCAAGGGAGACAGGGGACCGCCGGCGCTTCTTCTGGCCCACAACCCGCCCTGGTATCCGCCCCTGCTCGAGGGCTGCGGGCTCCGCAAGGTGAAGGACCTCTACGCCTGGCACATCGTCGCGGGGAACTGGCCCGAATACCTGTTTCGCGCCGAGAGAATCGTGACCCACCGCTACGGCATCCGCATCCGCACATTGGAAATGTCGAGGTTCGACGAGGAACTCGCCCTCGTTCGGCGACTCTACAATTCCGCGTGGAGGAAGAACTGGGGGTTCGTCCCCCTGACGGACGCCGAGATCGATCACATGGCCGCCGAACTGAAGCCGATCATCGACCCGAACCTCGTTCTCTTCGCGGAAACGCCCGAAGGGGAAGCGATCGGGCTCGCCGTCGCCTTTCCGGACTTCAACCAGGTTCTGCACAAGCTCAACGGACGGCTCACCCCGCTCGCGATCATGAAGCTGCTGGTCCACAAGCGCAGGATCACCCGCCTGCGCGTCCTCATTCTGGGGCTCCTGGAGAAGTGGCGGGGCAAGGGCATCGATGCGCTCCTCTACCTCGCGCTGTTCCGAAACGCCAGCGCAGCAGGAATGACGGAGGCGGACATGTCCTGGATCCTCGAGGGCAACCACCGAATGAACGCCGCGATCGAACGCATGGGCGGCAGGACCTACCGCACCTACCGCCTCTACGAGGCTCCCCTGTAGCGTCCCCGCCGTTGACCCCCTCCACGCCCCCGGCTAGAATCCCGCAGTAGCAAGGCCGGAGGGGCCTACGGAAGCCGGTGCGAATCCGGCGCGGCCCCGCCACTGTGATGAGGTCCGGGTTTTCCCGAACAACTCCGGCTCCGATGTGCCACTGGGCTCCGAGGCGAGCCCGGGAAGGCGAGCCCGGAGGCCTCAAGCCAGGAGACGAGCCCGTCCGGCGCCCTTTTTCACCACCTCCGCGGGGAGGTGAGGGGCGCCTTCCAAATCGCGTTCGCGGTGGTCGGCAACTCCTCTTTCTTCCGCGCGGCAGAGGAGAGCCGACATGAGCTGTGTTCGATTCGTCCGCCTCGCCGCCGCCGTCGCCACCGCCTGCCTTGCCGTGCCCGTTGCCGCCCAGGGACCGGGCAACCTGCAGGGGCTGGTGGTCACCGCCAACCGGCTACCCCAACCCGAATGGGCCGCCGCGGCCCACACGACCATCCTCTACGGCGCCGAACTGGAACGGGCCGGCATCGAGTACGTGGCCGACGCCCTGCGCCAGTTGCCGGGCGTGGCGCTGGTCCGGGGCGGCTCGTTCGGTGCCATCACGTCCCTCTTCCTGCGCGGAGGCGAGTCGGACTATGTGCAGGTGCTGATCGACGGGGTGCGCGTAAACGAGCCCGGCGGCGCCTTCGACTTCGCCTCGCTCACCACCGACAACGTCGAACGCATCGAGGTCGTGCGCGGGCCCGCCTCCGCCCTCTACGGCTCCGACGCGGTGAGCGGCGTCATCCAGATCTTCACCCGGCGGGGAGGCGGCCAGCCCCGGGGAGATCTGTCGTTCCAAGGGGGCAGCTACGGCACCCGGCGCTGGCAGGGGGGGCTCTCGGGAGGAACGAGCTCGCTTTCCTACGCCTTCTCCGTCGGGAGGAACGAAACCGACGGCATCCTCGAGTTCAACAACCAGTTCCGCCATTCCACGGCCACGGGCCGGGTCCAAGGGCAGCTCGACGAGGCAACCGACGCTTCGGTCTCGGTGCGCTACGAGGATCGGCGCTTCCACTACCCCACCGACGGCTCCGGAAACCTGGTGGACGAGAATGCGCACAGCTTCGGAGATGCCCTCTCGATCAACGTCGATGCGGGGCGACGCTGGAACGACGTCTTCGAAACCCGGTTCGGAGTCAACGTCCACGAGTCGGACTCGGGCACCGACGACGCCCCGGACGGTCCGGCCGACACGCTCGGCTTCCATGGCTTCAAGAGCCTCGCCGACCTGCGCCGGACGACGGTCGGTGCGCGCGCGATCTGGCGACCCGGCGAGGGTACCTCGATCGCCGCCGGCACCGAACTCGAGCAGCAGTCGGTGCGCGACTTCAGCGAATCGCTCTCCCAGTACGGCCCGAGTGCGGCCAACTCCCGCAACGAGCGCGGCAACCGGGCCTTCTACGCGCAACTGTCGGAGTTCCGCGGGCCTGCGGCGCTGAATGCCGGGGTGCGCCTCGAGGACAACGAGCGCTTCGGCTCGGCGATGACCTGGCGCGCGGGCGCTGCGTGGCGCGCGGCTTCCTCGGGCACGCGCGTGCGGTTGTCGGCGGGAACCGGGATCAAGGAGCCCACCTTCTACGAGACGTATGCCACCGGTTTCGCCACCGGCAATCCTGAGCTCGAACCGGAGGAATCGGCCAGCTTCGAGGCGGGGCTGGATCAGGAACTGGGGGGCATCGCCCGGCTCTCGTTGACCGGATTCCGCCAGAACTACCGCAACCTCATCCAGTACACCTTCTCGCCGCCCGAGCCGGGAGGCCCCAACTACCACAACGTGGCGAGGGCGGGCAGCCGCGGGCTGGAGGCGGAGGCGTCGGTTGCCGCCAGCCGGGTTCGGCTGTCGAGCTTCTACACGTACCTGGACACGGAAGTGGAGGACTCGGGCTTCGACGAGGGCCCGTCGGCGACCTTCGTGGAGGGCGAGCCGCTGCTGCGCAGGCCGAGGCACACCATCGGGGCGAGCGCCTTCGCCCGGATCGCGAGCGGGATCGGGCTGGACTTGAGCGTGCGGCGCACGGGAGAGCGCAGCGACCGCGACTTCAGCGCCTGGCCTGCCAACCCGGTGACGCTGTCCGCCTACACGCTGGTGGACCTGGCGGCCAGCTTCGAGGTGGGCTCGGGCGCGGGAGATCCGGAGATGCGGCTGACCGTGCGCTTGGAGAACCTGCTGGACGAGTCCTACCATGAGGTGTGGGGATTCGCGGCGCCCGGGCGGGCCGTCTACGTTGGCGGCAGCGTGGCGCTGGGCGGCGGAGACGGATAAGACCGAGAACAGCAAACAGGGAGGAGTCGAGATGAAACCGCGGTTTTCCGTGATTGTGGCGATGCTCGCTGTGGCCGTCTGCGTGCGGCTGGCGCCGTACCTGCTGGCGCAGTTCGGGATGTCGATCGACCCGGAGCGGACCACCTATCCGTGGAACTTCTCGCCCATGCTGCCGCTCTGCCTGTTCGGGGGAGCGTTCTTCGCGCGCGCGAGGACGGCGTACCTGCTCCCGTTCGCCGCATGGCTGCTGGGCGACCTGGGGATCCTGGCGCTGACCGGCCGGGCCGACTGGGCGTTCTACCCCAACCAGCCGCTGGTCTACCTGTCGCTCGCGCTGGTGGCGACCACGGGATTCGCCCTGCGCGGTGAAACGTCGTGGACGAGGGTCGCGGGCGCCGGGCTGGCGTCGTCGGTCGGGTTCTTCGTGATCACCAACTTCGGCGTATGGGCCTTCGGCGACGGTGTGCTCTACCCGAAGACGCTCTCCGGACTGGTGGACTGCTACGTGCGCGCGATTCCCTTCTTCCGCAACACCCTGATCAGCATGGCGGTCTTCCTGCCGCTCCTGTTCAGCCGCGTGGGCCTGAGGAACCCGGCACCGATCCCGCTCTACCGGCTCGCGTCCGGCCGCACGTAGCATCCCGGACGGCCAGGACGCCGGTATGCCGCACCGCATCGTCTCGCTCATCGCGAGCGCGACCGAGATCGTGTGCGCGCTGGGCTTCGAGCGTGAGCTCGTGGGCCGGTCGCACGAGTGCGACCATCCGCCCGGCGTCGCACGGCTGCCCACCTGCTCGAGCTCGAAGGTGAAGGTGGAGGCCTCCAGCCGGGCCATCGACGACCAGGTGCAGGCGATCGTCCGCGACGGCCTGTCGGTGTACAGCGTCGACCCGGTCCTTCTCGATCGCCTGGCCCCGACCGTCATCGTCACCCAGACCCAGTGCGAGGTGTGCGCGGTGAGCCTGCGGGACGTGGAGCGCGCGGTGTGCGACCTGGTGCGCTCGCAACCGGCGATCGTGTCGCTCGAACCGATGGCGCTGGGCGACGTGTGGAGCGACATCCGGGCGGTCGCGGCCGCGCTCGGGGAGCCGAGGCGCGGTGACGAACTGGTGGCGCGCCTGACGGGCCGGCTCGAGGTGCTCCGCCACGCCACGCGCAGGCTGCGGCGGCCCTCCATCGCCTGCATCGAGTGGATCGACCCACTCATGATGGCGGGCAACTGGGTGCCGGAGCTGGTGGATTGCGCCGGGGCAGTGGACCCGCTCGGGGAGGCCGGAGAGCACTCCGGTTATCGGGACATCGATGAACTCGTCGCTGCCGACCCCGACGTGATCGCGGTCATGCCTTGCGGGTTCGACATCGCGCGCGCCGAGCGGGAGATGCCCGCGCTGACCGCCCGGCCGGAATGGCGCGGGCTCTCCGCGGTTCGCGAGGGCCGCGTGGTGATCACCGACGGCAACCAGTACTTCAACCGGCCGGGCCCGCGCGTGGTGGAGTCGGCGGAGATCCTGGCGGAGTGCCTGCACCCGGGTCGCTTCGACTTCGGACACCGAGGGCGCGGATGGAGGAGTTGGGAGCCGGGCGGTTGAGCGCGGCTCGCGACCCGGGCGGCGCTATCCGTCTTCGACAGCCCCCTTTACCGCTGCATCCGCCAGGTCGAACATCCGCTTCAGGATCTGCTTGCGCCGTAGCCGGAGTTCCTCGACCATCTTCCAGAGAGCCTGGGCGGCCTCCTTCAGCGCCGCCTCCCGGACTTCGTCGGAGAGTGTCGAGTCGTGGCGAAACTCGTACTTTTCCACGGCGAACTCGGCGATTTCGAGAATGTTCTCCCCGACGATGTTCTGGTCAAACGCCTTCTTCAGGTTAATCGTCTTCTCGCTGCCATCGGTCATGGTTTGCTCCTACGGGAAAGGTGGGTATTGGGGGAGGGGCATGTGAGCGACCAGCGCGATCAGGATCCCATCGCCGCAATCGCGCTCTCGGGGTCCTCGTGCACCATGATGAGCTTGTCGAAGCCGCTCACAGCCATGATCTCCCGATTGACATCGGACAGCGAACACATCGCCAACGCCTGTCCGGTACTGCGGAGTCGCTTTGCGAGCACCAGGCAGACGCGAAGCCCGGCGCTGCTGATATACGATACCCGCCCGAAGTCCATTAGCAGGCCCCGGGAGCCGGCACTGAGCCCTTCCTCAATCAGCGCCTGGAAGCGATCGCTGCTGTTGTTGTCGATGCGACCGAGGATGGACGCGATCGCAATGTCAGCTTCCTGACGCCATTTGATGTCGATTCTCATGATGGTCTCCGTTGGTAGTGAGTCGCCGACAAGCTAATGAGAAACCCCGTCACGTGCGATTCGCTGCACGTGATCGATGCCGACGGTTATCTACCGCGCGTCCACTCCACGCTGCGTTCCCACAATTCACGCGCCAGCGATTCGTCGTGCGCCTGCTCGCTCGGGCGCTGCTCCTTCAGGACGTGGAAATAGCGTCCGGTCACGTCGTCCCGGGAGGGATCCTCGACGAGATTCATCACGGCCTTGCCGCCCACATCCGGACTCGACATGAACCAGGTGAAGGGAAGAAGCAGCAGACGCGGGCCCAGTGACGTCTTCTTCCAGATCTCAGTAGCCAGCACGCCGGGATGCACCGCGTTGGCGGTGATTCCGCGCGCACCCCAGCGCCGAGCGGTCTCGGAGGTGAAGAGGACGTTGGCCAGCTTCGAGTCGGCGTAGGCCTGCAGCGCCCCCTCCCAGGCGCGTCCGCGTGCGATGTCCTCGAGCCCCGCCCGCCGCAGATCACCGCTCCGGTGCCCCCGCGAGCTCACGTTCACGATTCGTCCCCGTCCGGCCTTGAGTCGCTCGCGCAGGAGACGGGTGAGCAGGAAGTGTCCGAGGTGGTTGGTGGCGAAGGTGAGCTCGAACCCCTCCGGAGATTGCACACACTGCGGCCTCGTCACGCCGGCGTTGTTTACAAGGATGTCGATCGCCGGGAGCCGCGCAGCGAGCAGCTCCGCCAGCGCCCGCACGTCCTCCTGTCGCGAAAGATCCGCGAGTTCGAGATCAACGCGGGCACCGCCCGTGTCACCCGGGAGCAGCTCGTTGAGCTGGCCACCGAGTGCCGCCTGGTCTCGCGCAACCCGCAGCTCCGCCAGCGCCCGCTCCCCGCGCTCGCGGCTGCGGCACACCATCGTGACATGGGCTCCCGCTCCAAGGAGCATCTCCGCCGCCGACCGGCCCACCCCCGAGTTGGCCCCGGTCACGATGGCGACCTGCCCCTTCAGGGAACTGGACAAACGCATCCCCCCATCTCTGACACGACCGGTCTCGGCGGGCGCGCGGGCGCTTCAGCTGCCGTCCTGCGCCGCGCTCCTCTCCCGCTCCTCACCGAAGTGCTCGGCGAACCAGTCGAACATGCGCTGCCAGTGGTCCACGAAGTCGGCTTCGGAGCTCGCGCGTCCGGCGCCGTGGCCGCCCGCGGTGTAGTGCACCCAAACCACCTCCTTCCCCAGCCGCCGCAACGCGTAGTACATCTCGCGCTGGTTGGTGGCCGGCACGTTCCAGTCGCCCTCGCCCGAGAGCATCAGCAGCGGCGTCTCGATCCGGTCGGCGAACATGACCGCCGAGTGCGCGATGTACTTGTGCGGCTGCTCCCAGAGCGTCGCCCCGATGCGGTCCTGCCCCACCTCGGCGGCCGCGTAGTTGCGCGTGGTGATCTTCGGTGAGTCCCCGAGGAAGGAGATGATGTTCACCTTGCCGGAGACGTTCGCCGCAGCGGCGAATCGGTCGGTCTGGGTGATGAGCAGGTTGGTTGCATAACCGCCGTAGCTCTGTCCGTACACGCCCACCTTTTCCGGGTCGACCAGCCCGCGCTCGATGATCTTGTTGATCGCGTTGGGCACCGCCTTCAGCCAGGCCTCGCCGGGGAAGCCCTCCTCGAAGCGGACCGAGGGCCGGAACCCGAACCATCCCTGTGCGGTGATCAGGTTCATGTTCTCGTTGAACCCGTTGTCGAAGTACTCCTCGTAGATCTCCGCCACCATGGGATAGGCGCGCCCCGGCTCGTAGTTGGCCGGATAGTAGAGGATGCCGTAGAGCGTGTTGCCGTCGACATCCAGGTACTCGACGAGCTCGCTCCGCGTCAGCGCCACGCCCTCGAGCCCGGGATTCGTGTCGGTCAGTTGCCGGGGTGACGATCCGTCCCCGCGCGCAACCCATATCTCGTTGGGGTGGTCGCCGTCCGACATGGCGTAGACGAGCGTGGCGCCATCCTCCGAGACGTTCCACGACCGGTAGAGGCCGGTGTCCAGCATCAGCGTTTCGATGTCGCCGGACCCCGTGTCGAGGCGCTGGAGGCCGCGCTGCCAGCGGTCCGGGGCGGAGTAGCTGATGTAGAGATACCGGCCATCCTCTCTCCACCCCTGGAGCTGGCGGCGCGGGCGCTGGTCTTCATCCTCTTCAAGCTCGAGAAGCGTACGCATGTCGCCGCTGCCGAGGTCGAGGAGGTGCCAGGCATCCTGCGAACTGAGGAGGAGCTGGTCGCCGGACGGATTCCAGCGCTCGACCGCGAAGCGGAGCCCGTCAGAATCCGACTCGTCATCGTCGGAATCCGGGCTGTCGCGGTCGTCGCGGACGCCGGCTGCATCGCCGGCGCCGGAGTCGTCCGCAACGTCTCGATGACCTCGCGTCACATCCACTGCCTCGTCCTCGTCCAGCCGCCGCACGAAGACGGAGCCCTCATCGCCATACGCGAAGGCGTCGCGGGCGTCGTTCCAGGCTACGTTCAGGCGCTCCTCGCCCGTGTCCCTGAGCGAGACCGGATCTCCACCGGCCGCGAGATCCAGCCGGAAGAGTTCGTACTCGGTGCCGTCCCGGCGAGTGTACGACGTCTTCGTCCGCGTAGCTGTCGAAAACGTGATGTAGGATCCGTCCTCCGAGAAGCCCGGATCGACGGGGGTCACCTCGGAGAGAACATCGCGCACCGTGCCGTCGGCAACCGACACGAGCACGGTCTCCTGCCGGTTGGCGAGGTTCCTGACCCGGTCCCAGGCCAGGAAGTCGTTGCGCGAGTCCTGCACGATCACGGCCGCATCGGTGAGGGAGTGGAAGGCCGCGCGCGCCTCCTCCGCCCATCCGGCGGGGCGCAGCCCGAGCAGAACGCGGGCACCGTCCGGCGACCACACCAGCGGCGAGGATGATGCGATCTCCCGGTCGGTGGGGAGAGCGATGGTCCTGCTCGCGCTGGTGACCGCGTCGAAGATGCGGAGCCGATACTCACCGTCTTCGACCATGAAATAGGCCAGCCGCCCTCCATCCGGCGACCAGGCATAGCCGCGCAGCTGTGCGAGTTCGGCCTGAACCCAGGTGGGACTCCCGGTCCGCGTGTCGACCACCATCAGCCGCGTCGACACGGGTGAGATGTAGGTGGGGTCGCCGAATCGCTGGTGGTCGACGTCGGTCCGGTCCCGGCGGGACGTGAGCGTCACGGCCACCCGGGCGCCGTCCGCCGTCACCGCGGCGATGCCGGGAGTGCGCACGTCGAGCGCGATTTCGGGGGTGAAGGGCTGCTGGGCGGCGGTGAGCGCAGGGGCCGCCAGGGTCGCCAGCGCCACCAGTGCGGCACCGCACGCGGCGGCGAGGCCGACGGGAGCCCGCTGCTCGTCGCGGCAGGCGCGGGCGATGAAAGAGGAAAGGGCCGAAAACCTGCAAGGAGCAGTGAGGCGTCGAGCAATACTCATGGTCGGGATCGCTTCCGAGAGATGGGACGAGTTCCGGAACTGGAACGTACGTCCTCGCTGCTCAGGCGCAAAAGCGGATGCGCTCAGGCGCGCCAGACGAGCGTCCGGCGACCATTTGCGACGCGAATCTCAGTTCGGCGGACCGTCCGGATGCAGCTCGCACTCGGGAGGCTGCAGCCGGGTCCACGAAAGCGAGGTGATCTGCCAGTCGCCGCCGTCGCGCATGAGGATGAAGGCGTCGGCGCCGCAGTGGCTCAGGTCCTCTCCGACGTAGAAGTCGTACGGCGTCCAGACCGTTGCGAGGTCGCCGCTGATGCGCACTTCCGGGTCCCACATGCGCTCGGTCATACGGGGTCCGTCGGCTTCGAGGCGCGCGACCATCCCCTCAAGCGTGGACGTCGACGCAGACCGTTCCCCCTCGGCCGATCGCTCCACCGAGCGCATCAGTATGTCGGGATGCAGGATGGCGGTCAGCAACTCCGTGTCCCGTTCGCCGAGGGCGTCGAAGAGCGACTGGACCGTGGTGAGGATCGCTGCCCGGTCGGCATCCGAAGGCATGTGATCCGCGGATGCCATGGCCTGGGTCACGGGCGCGCCCCCGTCGGCGGCCGAGACCATGGTCCCGGCGTCGGGGCCCCCGCCCGGTTCGTCTCCGGAAGAGCCGCAAGCGGCTAGCGCGAAGGTGGCGAGGACGGAAACAGCGGTGTTGCGGATCACGATATGGTTCCTCCCGGAAGATGGCGGGGAATCGGCCTCTCGCAGGGTCGGTGCACGGTCCCCGGTCGATGCACGGTCCTGCAACGTATTGCCGGCGTGCCCGGCCCGCAGCCCGCGGGGCCGGGGCAGACGACGGCGTCGTCTTCGTGCTTACCAGAAGACGATGTAGAGAACAGCGGCCCCGGCAATGACGCCTCCGGCCCACAACCGCCCTCCCGGCGCCGGCGTCAGATCCACCGCCGCTTCGGAGCGAGGCAGCGTGCGCGCTTCCGTCAGCGGACGGGCCCGCGTCACAGCCAGCATGAAGGCGCAGATCACCACGAAGGTGATCGCCATGTGATGCAGGAACGCCACTTCCGGAAGCAGCCAGAGAAGCAGGCCATAGACCGGCACTCCCAGCACCATCCCGCCGAAGGCCGCCCGCGGCGGCGTCCTGGGTACGAACAGGCCGAACAGGAAGGCGGCCACGATGCCCGGCGAGATGAATCCCCAGAACATCTGGATGTACTCGAACACGCTCCCCGCCCGCGCCACCAGCGGCGCCCACAGGCACCCGATCAGCGCCAGAACCGCGGTCGTCACCCGGCCGACGGTCATGAGCCTCCGCGACGAGGCCTGCGGGCGCAGATGTCGCTTGTAGATGTCGACGCTGAAGATGGTCGCAGCCGAATTGAGCATCGAGTCGAGCGAGCTCATCACCGCCCCGAAGAGCGCCGCAAACATGAGCCCGGTCAGCCCGGCGGGCAGCAGCTCGCGCATCATCACCGGATACGCCTGATCCG
Source organism: Gammaproteobacteria bacterium (assembly GCA_009841185.1). Lineage (GTDB taxonomy): Bacteria > Gemmatimonadota > Gemmatimonadetes > Longimicrobiales > Gaopeijiaceae > BD2-11. The sequence continues at coordinate 7,049 of VXMG01000113.1, read as the reverse complement.
GATTCGACACCTGGTCGGCGAACAGCTCCGCGGCCATGATGCCCGGAAAGACGATGATGAAGGGGATGAGCAGCTTGATGAACCCGGCCAGGAAGATGCCGCGCTGCGCGTCGGCCAGGCTGCGCGCGGCGAGCGTTCGCTGGGTGATGAACTGGTTCAGCCCCCAGTAGAAGATGTTGGGGATCCAGAGTCCACCGATGAAGACCGCCAGCCACGGCATCTCGGGGTGATTCCACGGGAGAACGGTGTGCAGCTTGCCCTCCGCGGCCGCGAGAAAGGGCTCCACGCCCCCGATCGCGCGAAAGCCGAGCACCGTCACCAGAACGCCGCCCAGTAGCAGCGCCACGCCCTGGATAAGGTCCGACCACACGACGGCCTTGAGGCCCCCATAGATGGTGTAGCCGCCGGCGAGGATCCCGATCAGCCAGATGCCCGCCCCGATGTCCAGCCCGAAGATGGATTCGAGCGCCAGCGCCCCGGAATACAGCACTGTGGCCAGGGCGACGAGGACATAGGCTGCCATGATGTAGGCCGCCATGAGCGTGCGCGTGCGCGCGTCGTAACGGTACTCCAGGAACTCGGGAATCGTATAGATGCCGGCTTGCAGGAAGCGCGGCAGGAAGAACAGGCCCACCAGCACGAGCGTGACCGCGGCCATCCACTCGTAGCTGGCGATGGCCAGCCCGAGATCGTACCCACGCCCGGCCATGCCCACGAAGTGCTCGGTGGAGATGTTGGACGCGATCAGCGAGAAGCCGATCAGCCACCACGGCAGATTCCGGCCCGCGAGGAAGTATCCCGCCGCGTCGTGCCTGCCGCGCGAGGCGTAGAGCGACACCCCTACCACGAGGGCGAGAAAGCCCGCAAAGGCGGCGAGGTCGAGGGGTTGGAAGGTCATGCCGGGGGCTCCGGTTGCGGCACGGGATCGCTATGGTTCGAGGTTAGGTGTCTGCGGCGCTGATGCAAGTGGATCGCCCCAGCGGTGGAGGACGGATGGTGACCGGATATCTGTTCGTTGCACTCGCGGTGCTCGTGGCCTTGGCCGGCTGGCGGATCCGGCACCGGCTGCGTCACCAGACCCGGAGCAGGGTGACGGATGACATCATCCATCAGATCGAGACGGTCGGCCGCGTGGACGCCGAGGATGTCGAGCCGGTGGACCTCGAGCGAGCGCGGGCCGAAGAGGACGAGTTCTGGGCCCAGACCTGGGACGAGCCGGAAGAGGACTGGTAGCCCCTTGACCCTGACGTAACGTCAGGGCGTAGCTTCCCCTCCATGAACACCGAAACGCTGCCGCCCGCGGACCATCCCGCCGGCGAGGAACTCCACACCGTGGGCGAGGTCGCAACGCTGGCCAGGGTCACCGTCCGCACGCTTCACCACTACGACCGCATCGGGCTCCTGGTCCCCTCCAGGCGGTCGGAGAACGGCTACCGGCTCTACGGCTACGAGGACCTGGAGCGGCTCCGGCAGATCCTGCTCCTGCGTGAGCTGGGGTTCGGGCTGGACGCGATCGGGCAGATGCTGGACGCGGGGGCGTACGACCAGCGGCGCGCGCTCATCGCCCAGCGCGAACTGTTGCGCGAGCGGCAGCACCGGACGGAGAGGATCATCGCGGGCGTAGACCGCGCCCTCGAGGCGATGGAGGAGGAGAGACCGATGGCGAAGGCACAGATGTTCGAGGGGTTGGAGGACTTCGACCACGAGCAGTACGAGGACGAGGCCCGCGAGCGCTGGGGCGAAACGAACGCGTACAAGCAGTCGATGCGGCGCACCCGGCGCTACTCGAAGGACGACTGGACGCGGATCAAGGCGGAGGCGGAGGACGTGATGGCCCGCCTGGCCGCGCTGCTGGAGGAGGGAGCCCACGCCGCGAGCAGCGCCGCGCGAGAGCTCGCCGAGCAGCACCGCTGCCACATCGACCGCTGGTTCTATCCGTGCAGCCATGCGATGCACGCGGGGCTGGCGGACATGTACGTCGCGGACCCGCGCTTCACCGAGTACTTCGAGAAGCGTGGCCAGGGTCTGGCGGCGTTCTTCCGGGAGGCGATCCTGGCGAATGCGGCGCGACGAAGAAACGCCCCTTAGCCCGACCGCACATGGCAGTAAATAAGCATTATCGCTAAGTTTCTGCCATGACATTCGCGAAACTGCTGCAGATCGTCGGTGACGAACCCGTCTTCGAGACCGGTCTCCTGATGGCGGGGCCGCGGCTCGACCCGGGGTTGTTCGGGCAGCTCGCCCGCTGGCGTTCGGCTGGGCGAATCATTCAGCTCCGCCGCGGGCTTTACGCCCTCGCGCCACCGTACCGGAAGACGATTCCGCATCCATTCCTGGTCGCGAACCGCTTGTCGCCGGGATCCTGTGTCAGCGGCCTGTCGGCCCTCGCCTTCGCAGGTGCGATTCCGGAGTTCGTGCCGGAAGTGACCAGTTGCGGACCGGGCCGGACACAGGTGCGGTCGACGGCGCTCGGGCGCTATTCCTTCCGCCACCTGAAACCCGGGATGCGTCACGGATATCGCCTGCTCGAACTCGGCGGCGAACAGAAAGCGTTCATCGCGACTCCCGAGAAGGCGTTCCTCGACCTGGCCTACCTGCAGCCGGGGGGCGACGACCGGGCGTGGATCGACGAACTGCGGCTCAACCTCGACGCCCTGTGCGGAGAATCCCTCGAGAGCATGGCGGTGGCCACCGGAAGCCCGAAGCTGGTGCGCGCGGCGCGCTACGTGCGGTCCCTTGAAAACGACTCCGAGCTCGTGTTCGAAACCGTATGAAGGACCACGTCCGCCGGCTGGTGCGGGACGCGGACCCGCTGCACGGGCGCAATGTGCTCCGGGAGTACCTCCAGGCCCGCGTGCTCGAAGGGCTTCAACGGGCGGGGGCCTTCAACTCCCTGGCGTTCCAGGGAGGCACCGCGCTGCGCTTTCTCTACGGCCTTCCGCGCTACTCGGAAGACCTCGATTTCTCCCTCGAAGGGGCCCGGGAGCGGTACGACCTTCGCGGCTGGCTCGTGTCGATCGGCCGACAACTCAGCCGCGAAGGGTACACGGTGCGGAGCACGCTTCGAGCCAGAACCGCCGTTCATGCGGCCTGGCTACGGTTCCCGGGGATCCTCTTCGAAAGCGGGCTCTCCGCGCACCGCGACGAAGCCCTGGCGATCAAGATCGATGTGGATTCCAACCCGCCGGACGGAGCGGGCACAGCGACGCGGCTGGTCCGCCGGCACGTGACGCTTCGCCTGTGGCACCACGACCGCGCGTCGCTCCTGGCCGGGAAGCTGCACGCGGTTCTACGACGTCCCTTTGCCAAGGGGCGGGACGTATACGACCTGGGCTGGTACCTGAGCGACCCTCAGTGGCCGGCGCCCAACCTGGAGCTCCTCAACCACGCCCTGCGGCAGAGTGACGAAGGGGATGTCTCGATGACCGAGGATGCCTGGACGACCACCGTGGCACGGCGTCTGGAGGAACTGGCGTGGGAGCGTCTGACCGCGGACGTGGCGCCGTTTCTCGAAGGATCCGAGACGATGCCCCGGCGAGACGATCTGCTGGCATTGCTGTACGACGGGTAGTTGGCCGCCGGCGGGGAGCCGGGGATAACCGCGGACTGCGCTACACGTCCAGGTTCTTCACGTACCTGGCGTTCCTCTCGATGAAGTCGCGGCGAGGCTGCACGTTTTCGCCCATGAGGCGATCGAAGAGACTGGAAGCGATCGTGGCGTCCTCGATGTCCACACGCAGGATGGTGCGCGCCTCGGGGTCCATGGTGGTGCGCCACAACTGATCCGGGTTCATCTCGCCAAGCCCCTTGTAGCGCTGGATGCCGATGCCCCGGGCCGCATCCTTGCCGTTGGAGAATCGCTGGATGTACTCCTCGCGCTGCTCCTCGGAGTAGGCGTAGAACTCGCGCTTGCCCTTGGCGACCCGGTAGAGCGGGGGCTGGGCGATGTAGACGTAGCCCTTGTCGATCAGCCCCTTCATCTGGCGGAAGAAGAAGGTCAGCAGCAGGGTGCGGATGTGCGCCCCGTCCACGTCCGCGTCGGTCATGATGATGATCTTGTGATAGCGCGCCTTGTCGATATTGAAATCCTCGTGGATGCCGGCGCCGATGGCGGTGATGATGGCGCGGATCTCGTCGTTGGAGAGGATCTTGTCGATGCGCGCGCGCTCCACGTTCAGGATCTTGCCCTTCAGCGGAAGGATGGCCTGGTACTGGCGGTCCCTGCCCTGCTTGGCGGACCCGCCCGCGGAGTCGCCCTCCACGAGGTAGAGTTCGGTCATCGCCGGATCCGAGAGCGAGCAGTCGGCGAGCTTGCCGGGGAGGATACCCCCCTCGAGCGCGTTCTTCTTGCGCGCCAGGTCGCGGGCCTTGCGTGCGGCCTCGCGGGCGCGCGCCGCCTGCAGAGACTTCTGGATGATAGCCTTGGCGGCTCTGGGATGCTCCTCCAGGAAGATCTGCAGGTGCTCGTTGACGGTCATCTCGACGGCGCCGCGCACCTCGGAGTTGCCGAGCTTGGTCTTGGTCTGGCCCTCGAACTGGGGCTCGCGCACCTTGACGCTGAGGACGCAGGTGAGCCCTTCGCGCACATCGTCGCCGGAGAGGCTCTCGTCGGCCTTCTTGAAGAGCTTGTTGCGGCGCGCGTAGTCGTTGATGGTGCGGGTGAGCGCAGCCTTGAGGCCGGTGAGGTGGGTGCCGCCTTCGTGCGTGTTGATGTTGTTCACGAAGGTGTGCGTGTTCTCCGAGAACCCGGAGTCGTACTGGAGGGCCAGCTCGATCTCGGCCTCCTCGCGGCTCACCTCGAACGAGCAGACCTCGGGGTGCACCGGCTGGCGCGATCCGCGCAGGAAGGCCACGTACTCGACCAGGCCGCCTTCGTACTGGTAGACCTCCTCCTCGTACTGTCCGGCATCCGGCGTCCCGTCCGCCGATCCACGTTCGTCGCGCAGGCTGATGCGCAGCCCGCGGTTGAGGAATGCCATCTCGCGCAGACGGCCGGAGAGGGTGTCGAAGTTGAAGCGCCGTTCGGTCAGGATCCCGGGATCGGGCTTGAAGGTGACGCGCGTTCCGCTGCCCTCTGCCGGGCCTACGACCTCGAGCTCGGTGAGCTTCTCTCCGCGGGCGAAGCTCTGGCGATAACGCTTGCCGTCCCGATCGACTTCCACGTCGAGGCGCTCGGAGAGGGCATTGACGACGCTGACGCCGACCCCGTGGAGTCCGCCCGAGACCTTGTAGCTGGCCTTGTCGAACTTTCCGCCCGCGTGAAGCGTGGTCATGGCCAGCTCGACGCCGGGCACGCCCTCAACCGGGTGGATATCGACCGGGATGCCTCGCCCGTCGTCGATGACGGTCACCGAATTGTCGGCATGGATGCGGACATCGACGCGCGTGCAGAACCCCGCCATCGCCTCGTCGATGGAGTTGTCCACGACTTCGTAGACGAGATGGTGAAGGCCCCGCGCCGAAGTCGATCCGATGTACATCCCGGGCCGCTTGCGAACGGCTGACAGCCCCTTCAATACCTGGATTTGTCTGGCCGTGTACTCGGTGTTGTTCGTCGCGTTTTCCTCGGTCATCCGGTGCCTTTCGGAGGGGGTAGTGCAGGGCGCGGCGGACTACCGCAGGTGACGGCCTTCAAGACCTTGTAATCTAGCATTTTTCGGCGTTTTCGGCCATGTTCGGAGAGGCCTTGAAGAGTGGCGCCGGAGCATGGGGACGACGTGCGCCGGCCCAGGTCGCGCGGGTGCCCGGCAACAGTGCTTCGGGACGGGCCGTCGCACGGGTCGCGGAAGCGGTAGACGCGCGGTCAGCCGGCTTCGGACGATGGCCGCACAAGCACGGGATTGGCGAAGATCCAGGGACGCAGGTTCCACACCAGCCTGCCCGCGCGGGCCGAGTACCTGTAGAGTTCGACCCGGTAGGCTCCCGGCTCGTCCACCGCCCGCGACAGGCCGGGGCCCCGCCACCACCCCACCTCTCGGCCGTCGCGCACGACCCGGTAGGCGACCCGACCGGGATCGGTCGCGAAGCCGGCTTCCAGCCGGAGGCCCGCGACCATTTGGGTCGCTCCGCCGGGAGGGATGTGGGCGGCGGGGAGCGCATCCGCCCCACCTCCGGGCGCGACCACGCCCACCCGGAACCCGCGCGCCCCTTCCGTGTCGCCGAACGACACGAACACGTCGCCCCGCCGGATCGCCGCCCCCAGCGAGCGGGCGGCCGCCACCGGGTCGGGATCCGGCGGCCCGTCGAGCGCGACGTGGTTGATCATGGTGCGCAGCGAGGATGCATAGTCCGGGAAGAGCCGCCCCCCCGGGAGCCGGGCCTTGGGGTGCACGTCGAGCCCCCCTACCGCGATAGGGCCGGGACGGTCGAGCGCGGTGGGACCCGGCCGACCGGGCGCAGCCGGCCGCGCCTGCCCGCCGCCCGCCCACAGGGAATCGAAGGCTGCCACGGCGGGGCTGTGGAACCCGTCGCGGTAGAGCCGCAGCCAGTTGTGCTCGGCGCGGCCGGTGAGCTCCCCGCCCACGAGCGCCACCAGGTGGTAGACCACGCTCGGGCTGGCCAGCCGCCGCCGGGCCACGTCCGCGAAGTCGAACACCTCCCAGGCGGCCATGCCGGGCGCGCCGGACGGGCGCCACGCGTCCCCGGGCCGGCCGCGCGGGTGCGCCACCACCGTGAAGGCCGAATCGCGCTCCACCCGGGCGAGGAAGCTCTCCATCCCGCCCGTCCACGACACCACCGCCGTGTCCACGCGATCGACCAGCACCTTGCCGACCCCTTCCACGCGGATCTCCTGGCCGCGGACCAGCAGCACGCCCTCCTCCCAGGCGGCGGTGCGTTCCCACTCGGCCGCGCGCGAGCCGGCGTCCCTGTGGTCGGCGAGGAAGACGAAATCCAGCCCGGCCGCTCGCGCCGCCTGCGCCAGCTCGGCTTCGCTCCCGATCGCGTCGTGCGAGCGGCGCGTGTGCACGTGGATCGCGCCGGCCGCCCCGGGGCACGGGGGGGGGGGGGGGGGCGGTGGCGTTTACAAAACAACGCCCCCACACGCAAAA
>VXMG01000107.1:0-3693 GCA_009841185.1 Gammaproteobacteria bacterium | reverse complement strand
GGCGGGGACGGTGCGGGGATCGTCGGGGAGGCGGATTCGGTGGCGTTCGGCGGCCGCCTCGACCCGCTGGCGCGCGGCGCGCGCGACCTCCTCCTCCTCGCCGACCCGGCCGGCGCGCACCTCGGCGATGGCGCTCTCGACTTCGCGGCGGGCCTCGAGCAGGATCCGGCGCGCCTCGGCCCGGGCGCGGCGCCGGACGTCGCGTTCTTCGCGGGCCATCCCGCGCTCCCGAGCCTTGAGGGTGGCGCCGAGCGCGGCGTTCTCCCTGGCACGCCCTTCGACCTCGGCCTCCCTGGCGGCGAGGGCGGCCCTGGCACCGGCAGCGTCCGTCTCCAGGCGCTCCAGGCGCTCCAGCAGCTCATCCATGCGCACGTCGTCCCGTGAAAGACGGGCTTCGGCCCCGTCAATCAGGGATCTCGCGAATCCCAGGGAACGCGCGATGGCAAGCCCGTAACTGCGCCCGGGCGTCCCCTTGCGAAAGCGATAGGTGGGCCGGGTGCGCTCCGGATCGAAGTGCAACGAACCGTTGACGATGCCGCTTCCTGGCGCATCCAGCCTCTTGAGCTGTCCGAGATGCGAGGTCACCACCACCCGTGCCCCCCGGTTCGCCAGCGCTTCCAGCACCGCGGCCGACAGGGCCGCCCCTTCATCCGGGTCCGTGCCGGTACCCATCTCGTCGATGAGCACCAGCGCCGTATCGCCGGCGCGCGCAAGGATGTCCTTCAGGTTGGCGAGATGGGCGGCGAACGTGGAAAGGTCGTTCTCGACCGATTGCTCGTCGCCGATGTCGGCGAAGAAACGGCGAAACACGGGAATCCGCGTCCCGGAGCCCACCGGGGGAACGACGCCGCACTGAGCGAGCACGCAGATCAGGCCCACGGACTTGAGAAAGACGCTCTTGCCACCGGTGTTGGGACCCGACACCACCAGAACCCGTTCCTCCGGCTCCAGCAGCAGGTCGAAGGGCACGGTCTCCACATCCTCGCGCAGCGCCAGCAGCGGATGCCTTCCCTGGACGATGCACAGCCCGTGTTCCCCCTCGGGAAGCAGGGCCGGGACGCTGCCGTTCCATCCGAGAGCGGTGCGCGCGCGTGCGTCGAGCGAATCGAATTCGATCAGCGCCTCCTGGCTGCCGGCCAGGCCGTCGCGGAGCGGGGCTAGCGCGCTCGTGCACTCCGCGAGCACCCGGTCGATCTCGCGCACCTCCGCCGACTCCAGTTCGCGAACCCGGTTCATCAGCTCGATCGCCAGGGGCGGCTCGACGAAGAGCGTGGCGCCGCTGGCCGATGTCCCGTGGACGACTCCGCCGACATCGCTCCGTCCCGCGCGCCGGACGGGGATGACGTAGCGGCCCTCGCGCACCGTCACCGAGGCGTCGGGGATGACCCACGCGGCCGGAAGCGTACGCACGTAGGACTCGAGCCGCCCGACGATCACGCCGCGACTGCGCTTCAACCTGGCACGTAGCCGCGACAACTCCGGACTCGCCGTGTCGAGCACCGCGCCGGTCCGGTCTGCGGTACGAAAGATGCGCTCCTCCAGGGCGCGGTCGAACAGCAGGCGCTCACGCAACGGTTCCAGCAGGAGCAGCGGCGGATCCGCTGCCGACAGGTCATGGGCGAGTTCGCGGCCGGACCGCAGCAGAGTGCCTATCGAATGGAGTTCGGCGGGCGAGAGCACCCCGCCCGCGGCGCGCAGTCGGCGGAGGGCGTCGCGGGCATCCGGAATTCCCGACAGGGATCGAACTGCGCCGGCAAGCCGGGCGGTGTCGCGTACCCGTTCGAGTTCGCGCCGGATGATGCCGGGGCGGGTTGCCGGCCTGAGCGCGAGAACGGCATCGCGACCCGCGTCGCTTGAGGCCGAGGCTGCAACGCGTGCGAGCACGTCCGGCAGCCCGAGAACTTCGAAGGCGTGTTGCATCAGGATGGCGCGTTCATGCACCGCCCTCCCCGACGGCGCGGGCGGGTGGTCGCGGATTGGGGAAGGAAGGTATCCGGCGCTGTCAGAGGGGTCAACGCGGCAGAGGGACCGGTCGCTCCTGTCACAGAAGTCATCTCCGCGGCACAGGAAAGCACCACGACCGTCGAGACGATCGCGAAACGTCCCATCCGGCCATGGGAGCGGACACCTAGAATCCAGTATCATCCATAGGCGTCCATAGAGTCCCGTAAAAGTCGATATGTCAACATGTTAGACAGAATATCTCTTGTCTCGTCCGTCCAGCTGCGACCCTTGCCGTCTTGCTTCATCCCGGTTACGATTAGGGAATGAATAATGTTACCAACACTCGCACCCAGCACCGCCGAGGCAAGCCCACGGGCCGCCATCCCCACAACCGACTGTCGGCCGCCTTCGTGCGCTCCGCCCCACCCGGTCGGCACTGCGACGGGAACGGGCTGTACCTCTACGTCAAGAAGACCGGAACCCGAAGCTGGATCCAACGGCTCGTCGTGCGGGGCCGCAAGCGCGAGATCGGTCTCGGCAGCGTCGTCCTCGTATCGCTGGCCGAGGCCCGCGAGCAGGCGCTGGTCAACCGGAAGCTGGCCCGCGCGGGCGGCGATCCGCTGGCCGAGAAGCGCCGTTCCCTCGGTGTCCCCACCTTTTCCGAGGCCGCCGTTCGCGTCATCGAGCAAAAGCGCGGCGGGTGGCGCAGTGCGAAGACCCCAAGGTTGTGGACGCGCTCGCTGGAAATGTATGCCTTCCAACGCCTTGGGAAGCTGCCGGTCTCCGAGATCACCAGCGCCGACGTGTTGGAAACGCTCGCCCCCATCTGGCACGCGAGGCCGAAGGTCGCCCGCTCCGTCCGGCTCCGCATCCGGGCGGTGCTGGAGTGGGCCGTCGCCATGGACTGGCGGAAGGACAACCCCTGCGACCGGCTCCTGCCGGTGCTCGGCCCCCAGCACGATGTCGTCACCCACCGGAAGGCCCTGCCTCACGGCGAGGTATCGGCGGCCATCGCGAAAGTGCGGGCGGCGAAGCCGGGGAAAGTGGACACGCTGGCGTTCGAGTTCCTGGTCCTGACGGCGGCACGGGGCGGCGAGGTCCGCGGGGCGGTGTGGAGCGAGATCGACCAAGGTGCGGGCGTGTGGACGATTCCGGCAAGCCGGACGAAGACCGCGAAGGAGCACCGGGTGCCGCTATCCGGGCGGGCGCTGGAGGTGCTTGACGGGGCGCGGCAACTGGGCGATGGGGCGAGTCCGATCGTGTTCGTCAACGAGCGCGGGAAGCCGTTGACCCGCAAGCGGCCGGGGCGGTTGCTCCTGAACTGCGGGATCTCGGCGGTGCCTCATGGGTTCCGGTCGTCGTTCCGTGACTGGGCTGCCGAGAAGACGGATCACCCGAGGGAGGTCGTGGAGGCGGCGCTGGCCCATGTCGTTCAGAACAAGGTCGAGGCGGCGTACATGCGGACCGATCTGTTCGAGCGGAGGCGTCGGCTCATGGAGGACTGGGCCGAGTACCTCGGGGGCTAGCGCGGGCACATCCTTGAAGAGAAGTTGCTACAACCTGCTGATGACGGTGGTAAGGAGGGCATGGGTAATGGGAATGGACCAGTAAGCGGTGGAGTCGTCCAGCCCCAACGCGATCCCCATGCGGAAGAGGCCGTAGCCGAGGCCGAGACCCGCTGCCGAACCGAGCATGCCAGGGGCGAATCGAGCTCCCATAACCCTTGCAACCGCCGGTGGTCCCACCACT
>VXMG01000029.1:0-3788 GCA_009841185.1 Gammaproteobacteria bacterium | reverse complement strand
AACACACCTCGCCCAAACCCTACTGCCGTTTTTTTTGGTGGCCCCGTTTTTGTGTATACGCGGTGGGGTGGGGGGCGGGGGGCCGGCGGTTAAGGCGTTCCGGCGCCGGTTGCACTTGTGCGCGCGCGGCACCTTGTCCAATCTGTAAAGGAGAAGTACCGCAGTCTCTCCGTTTCGCGGCCGCGCTCCAGGGGCCGCGAGAGCCCGTCGCACCCGGCAACCCCCTACCCGTATCGTGTCGGACAGGCAATCCCTAGGCATACTTCAGGTTCTCGGCAGCGGATCGGGATTCATCCGCCTGCAGAAATTCGGCTACACCGCGTCCAAGCAGGACGTGTACGTCGGCCCCAAGGTCATCCGGCGCTTCGGACTGCGCACGGGCGACGAGATCGCCGGGGACGTCGGCAACCGGCCGCGCAACGGCAAGGCGCCCCCGCTCACGCGGGTGATCGCGGTCAACGGCGAGCCGCCCGATGTGTTGCGCGACCGGCCCGAGTTCACGCGTCTGAGTGCGCTTCACCCCAGGAATCAGCTCAAGCTCGAGTGCGAGATCACGCACTATGGGCAGCCCGACTTCACCAATCGCGTGATCGACCTCTTCTGTCCCTTCGGCAAGGGTCAGCGGGCGATGATCGTGGCTCCGGCGAAGGCGGGGAAGACGACCATCCTCCAGCGGGTGGCGCAGGGCGTCGTTACGAACCACCCGGATTGCCATCTCTACATCCTTCTGGTTGACGAGCGGCCGGAAGAGATCACCGAAATGGAGATGTGCGGGTACGGCGAGGTCATCGCCTCCAGCTTCGACTATCCTGCCGAACGCCACGTGGCGGTCGCCGAGATCACCATGGAGCGCGCCCGCCGGCGGGTCGAGATGGGCCAGGACGTGGTTGTGATCCTGGACTCGATCACGCGCCTCGCCCGCGCCCACAACAACGTCGAGGAGGGAAGCGGACGCACGCTCTCGGGCGGGCTGGACGCGAGCGTAATGGAGAAGCCCAAGCGGTTCCTGGGCAGCGCGCGCAATATCAGCGACGCTCAGGGCGGGGGTTCGCTGACCATCGTCGCCACCGCGCTGGTGGACACCGGATCGCGCATGGATCAGGTCATCTTCGAGGAATTCAAGGGCACCGGCAACAGCGAGCTGCTGCTCTCGCGCGACCTCGCCGACCGGCGCATCTTCCCGGCGATTGACCTGGTGGCCTCGGCCACCCGGCGCGAGGAGCTCCTGCTCTCGCCCGAAGCGCTCACCCTCTCGCGTGCCTTCCGCCGCCAGCTATCGCACAAGTCTCCGGCGGAGGCCATGACGGAGCTGCTCGGCCTGATGGGGCGGACGCGCGGCAACGACGAGCTGCTGGAGATGGCGCGCCAGCTCAACTGACGCCGGTCGGTCAGAGAGCTCGGATCACGGCGAACTCGCGTCACGCAGCCGTTCCAGCCCCACCTCCATCTCCCGGCCCTGCAGCCGATCCATGGCGCGCGCCACATATCCCAGGATGGGATTCCACCCGAAGTCGCCGGTTTCTCTCCAGGTCACGCGAGTACCGTCGGCGAGGCGGTCCAGGTCAATGGTCCCCTCGGTGATCATCGACCCGCCCTCCACCTCCACCCGGTAGCCAACCCGCTCTTCGGAGACGCTCTCGACGATGGTGAAGACGCCGTCGCCGAACTCCGGATCGTTCCAGCTGCGCCCCGCTCCGACCCCGGTTGGCGGGCCGAAGCGCTCGGCGGCGGCTTCCGGCCAGTCGGTCCACGCATCCCAGAGCGACACGTCGTTGACGTAGGCGAACACCTGCTCCGGCACGGCGGGCATCTCCAGCGAGCGCTCGACCTCCCAGGTGCCGGGGAGAATGAGGCCGATGCCGAGCAGCGATATGAAAACCACCGCGAGGAAACTGAAGAACTTCACCGCCATGGTGTGCTCCGGGGTGGGGAAGGGGAATTGCCGTCAGCCGGCATCGATGCGCCGCAGCACCGGCTCCAGACTGGACCAGACGGTTTCGGCGATGATCTTGTGCCCCTCCACGGAGGGGTGGATGCCGTCGGCCTGGTTGAGTTCGCGGATTCCGCCCACGTCCTCCAGGAGGAAGGGGATGAGGGCGACGTCCGCCTCGCGGGCCACCTCGGGGAAGACGGCCCTGAAGCTCTCGGTGTAGCGTTGACCCAGATTGGGCGGCGCCTGCATGCCCGCAAGCAGGATCTCGACTTCCGGATACCGGGCCCGGGTCTGCCCAATGACGGCCAGCAGGTTGCTGCGCAGGGCATCGACATCCTGCCCGCGCAGGCCGTCGTTGGCGCCCAGCTCGATCACGAGCACGCGCACCGGCATGCGCAGCAGCCATTCCAGGCGCCGCAAGCCTCCCGCGCTGGTGTCGCCGCCGACGCCCGCGTTCACCACCCGGAAGGGCAGTGCGGCCCGGTTTATGAGCGCCTGGACCCGTGCGGGGAAGGCGTGTTCCTGTGCGTTGCCCAGGCCGTAGCCTTCGGTGAGGCTCGTGCCCAGGAAGAGGACAACACCGCGCTCGCGCGAGATGTCTGTCGTAGAGACGGCGGATTGTGACGCACCCGGCGAGGAGGGCGAGCCGGCCTCGCCGGGTGCGTCCGTTGCCGCAACTTCCCGATCCGGCGAACGTAACGCTCCGGGGTCTTCTGCTCCCCCGCACGCGGGCAGGAACGTGAGCAGGCCGATTGCCGTCAGGCGTCTCCACATGATGATCGTCGCCGAAGGTGTGAGCAAAGCGTACGGGCGCGGCAGCCGCTCGCTGGTCGTCTTGCGCGACATCGACCTGCGCGTCCCCGAAGAAGACTTTATCGCCCTCGTGGGTCCCTCGGGAAGCGGCAAGACCACCCTGCTGGGCCTGCTCGCGGGGCTCGATGCGCCAACGACGGGCTCGGTCAGTCTGGGCGGCGAACGGCTGTCAGCCCTTACCGCCGACCAGCGGGCCGCGTTCCGGGCGCAAAAGGTAGGCTTTGTCTTCCAGACCTTCCACCTTCTGCCCACGCTCACGGCGCTCGAGAACGTCATGGTTCCGCTGGAGCTGGCCCCGCGCGCGACCGTGGCGGGAAGTGCCGGGCCCGGATCCCGGGTCAGGCCGCGCGTGCGGGCCCGGGAGTTGCTCGAACGGGTGGGGCTCGCCGAACGCATGCACCACTACCCGGCGCAGCTCTCGGGCGGCGAGCAGCAGCGGGTGGCGCTCGCCCGCGCCTTCGCCAACCGGCCGCTGGTGCTGTTCGCGGACGAGCCCACGGGCAACCTGGACTCTGCGGCCGGGGCGATGGTGGTCGAGCTGATGGAGGAGCTCAACCGGGAGTGCCGCACCACCATCGTGCTCGCAACCCACGACCTCGAGCTGGCCGCCCGCGCGCGGCGCGTGATCACCCTGCGGGACGGGCGCATCACGTCGGACCGCCGCAACGGGCATCCGGGCAGCCCGAATCGCCGCGAGGCGGAGTGATGCCCTTCTCGCTGCGGCTCGCCTGGAGGGAGGGCCGCGCGGGCGTGCGCCGCATTGGGGCGTACGCCGCGTCGGTGGCGCTCGGGGTCGCCGCGCTGGTGGCGGTGCACTCATTCAGCGGCGACGTGATCCGGTCGATACGTGAGGAATCGCAGCTCCTGCTGGGCGCCGACCTTCGCCTGAGCTCCAACGCGCCCATCTCCGACAGCGTGGGCGCCATCGCCGACTCGGTGGTGACGGAGGGCGGGCGCCTCTCCCGGGTCACCGGACTGGTTTCGATGGTGTACGCGCCGGGGAGCGGTGCCACCCGGCTGACCCAGGTGCGGGGGGTGGAGG
>VXMG01000099.1:0-40235 GCA_009841185.1 Gammaproteobacteria bacterium | reverse complement strand
CTCCTAAGTTCATCGGCCGCAAACGGTTGTAAACCCTAATCAATTTGCCTCCGGGGCTTGCCCGTCTCTGACCACGCCTAGCTAAGCTAAGTTAAGCTAGAACACGACCCGCTTCGGTCTCAACTCCGTGATCCAGATTCCCGAGTTCAGGTCCGACGAGTAGATGCGGCCCTTGTAGATCTGGGCTCCCCAGGTCATGGGCCAGTTGGGCACCACCATGTCGCCGTCCCGGGGCACGAAGGCCGCCACCTCCCTGCCCTGCTCGTAGAGGTTGCCGCGCAGCTCGCCGGAGATGTCGAGGACGCGCAGGCCCGCCTGGTAGTAGCCGAGATAGAGGCGGTCACCCTCGGCCCAGACGTTGTGCACGCCCGCCTCCGGCACCTCGTACCAGGCCACCTCAACCGGGTTCTCGATGTCGGAGTAGTCCACCACGTGGATAAAGCCGCGCGCCTCGATGGGGCGCTCGGGGTCCCAACCCGGCGGGAAGATCTCGTCGCCGAGATAGAGATAACGACCGTGGCGCCAGGCCACGTGGGTGTTCCCGATCGGGTACTTGAACTGGCTCACGAAGGCCGGCTCGCGCGCGGTGCCCTGATGGGTGCCCGCCCCCACGTCCAGCATGATCACGCCGTCGTTCCAGTAGGAGAGGTAGGCGTAGCCGTCCTGCACGATGACGTCGTGCAGCGTCTTGCCCTGCTTGTCGAGCCCCCAGCGACCCACCTCGACCGGGTTGGCCGGGTCGGAGATGTCGATGATGTGCATCTCGGAGGTGCCGTTGTGGCAGGCGTAGACGAGGTTCTCGTCGCCCATGATCCACACGTTGTGCACCCCTCCGGTCAGGGTCTCGTCGTAGCGGGAGATGATCTCCGGGTGGGCCGGGTCGGCGAGGTCGAGGAGCACCATGCCGTTGCGGCGGTTGGAGGCGCCTTCCCGGGTGACGATCCCGACGTGGTTGTCGGGATGGATCTTCACGTCGTTGATGCGGCGCGCGTCCAGCTGAATCGAGTCCGTGAGGACCGGCGCGCCGCTGTCGGTGACGTCCCACACCTTCATCCAGTCGTGCATGTAGGTGCCCACGTAGACATAGTCGCGCCCGTCCACGCCCTCGAACACCCACATGTCGCCCGAGTGGTGCGAGGAGATCGGTCCCCGCCCCACCTGAATGAGCTCCGAATCCGAGATGCGCTCGGTCACCTCGACGTTGGCGGTGCGCACCACGCCTTCCCCGATCACCGCGTAGACGACGTAGCGCCCCGGGTCCTCGGCCACGAACACACCCTCGGCTCCGTCTGCGTCGATCTGCGCCCCGACCCCCGCCACCGTCCACGCGGGCAGCAGCTCGGGCCCATCCGCGCCGGAGGGCAGGTTCGCGGCCGCCCGGAAGCGCACCACGTCGCCGGTGCGCACCGTGGAAGCCGCGGGCTCGAGCGTGTACGCGAACCCCGGGTCCGTCTCCACGGTGACTTCCACCGCCTCCTCCGCGACACCCGACCGGACCGTGATGGTCGCGCTTCCGGGGGCGAGGCCGTACACGCGCCCGAGCGCGTCCACGCTGGCCACCGCGGGCGCGCCGGAGGTGAAGGAGGCCACCGGCGCGGTCAACGTCTCCCCCAGCCGCGTGGTGGCCGTGAGCGATATGGGTGCGCTGGTGCCCGTGACGATCGCACCGGGCGCGGCCACAGCCAGGGTGGCGGCCCCCAGCTGCGGCACCGTCAGGTCGGCGAACCCCACCACCGTGCCCCCGACCATGGCGGCCACCTGGGCCTTCCCCGGCCTGAGGCCGGTCACCTGGCCGGACGCATCCACCGACACCAGTTCGGGGGTGACGGCCACCCAGGTGACGGCGGCGCCATCGATGACCGCCCCCTCGGCGTCCAGGACCCGGGCGGTGAGCGGCAGCACCGCGTCGACGCCGACTTCCGCGCTGGCGGGAACCACTTCCACGCGATCCGGCGCGGCCTGAACCGCGACGGCCAATGCGAATACATGAGCGAAGGACATCATCTGCTTTACCTCGGATGACGAAACATGAAGGCGGGCGGCCTCTTGCGGCCCGCGACCTCTCGAAGTGCCCCCGGCAGGACTCGAACCTGCGGCCCCCGGATTAGGAATCCGGTGCTCTGTCCACCTGAGCTACGGAGGCGGGCGAACCCCATTCTACCGCCGTCCGCTTCAGCGGAGCAACGCCACCACCGCGAAGCCCGCCACAAGCAGAATGCCGAAGATCCAGGTGAAGGTGTTGAAATGGCGATCGATCGCGCCCCGCAACGCGGAGCCCCATCGGTACACCAGACCTCCGAGCACGAAGAAGCGCAGTCCGCGCGAGATGCAACTGGCCAGCACGAACACCGGGAAATTGATGGCGAAGACCCCGGCCGAGAGAGTGAACACCTTGTACGGGAGCGGGGTCAGGCCCGCCAGGAAGATCACCCAGAAGTCGTAGCGCCCGTAGAGTCCCTGAACGCGCGCGAAGCTCTCCGGCGACACCCCGGGGATATGTTCGAAGAAGAACTGGTCGAAGAGATGCCACGCGCCCGCACCGATGCCGTAGCCGATCACGCCACCCAGGACCGACGCCGCCGTGGTGAGCGCCGCGAAGCGCATGGACGCCGCCGGAGCGCCCAGGCAGAGCGCCAGCAGCAGCGGATCGGGGGGAATCGGGAACACCGACGACTCGGCCAGCGCGAGCACCGCAAGCGCCCAGGCGCCGTACGGCGTCGCGGCCCAGCTCAGCACCCAGTCGTAGAGGCGGCGCATCACGGAGCGGGGTTCATCGTCAGATCCCACGCCCGCACTTCTTCAAGAAGCCTGTAGTTGGTGAGGTCCAGGTGAAGCGGGGTGACCGAGACGTAGCCCTCCTCCACGGCGCGGAAATCCGAGTCGGCGGAGCCGCTCCACGCCGGCGTGGATGCCCCGATCCAGTAGTACTCCTTCCCCATCGGATCGTGGCCGCGCATCAGTGAATCGCTGTATCTGCGGCGACCCAGCCGGGTGACCCGCACCCCCTTCGCCTCCGCCGGCGGAATCGGCGGAAGGTTGACGTTGAAGAGGGTGTCGGTGGGAAAGGGTCTGGCCAGCACTTGCTTCAGGAGGTCGGACAGAGGCTCGGACCAGCCGAGGCCGTCCGTCAGATCGCGTCCGGCGTACGACACCGCGACCGAGGGGATGCCGAGCACGGTCGCTTCCATTGCGGCCGCCACGGTGCCCGAATAGAGGACATCCTCTCCCATGTTGGACCCATGGTTGACCCCGGAGAAGCAGACCGTCGGGCGCTCCTCCAGAAGCGCGCTCAGCGCCAGGATGACGCAGTCCGTGGGGGTACCGTCGACTACGGAAACGCCCCCGGGGCCCGTTCGGGCGCGCAGCGGGAGATGCAGCGTGAGGGAGTGGCTGGTCGCGCTCTGCTCGCGGTCGGGCGCCACCACATGCACCGAGCCGAGTCGCCCTGCGGCGCGTTGAAGGATGGCCAGGCCCGGAGCCATGTAGCCGTCATCGTTCGTGCACAGGATGTGCATGCGCGGCCGGTCAGGAATCGCCGGTCTGGCCGGGGACGGACAGGATGTCCATCAGTTCCGCCAGATCGCTCTTGAGCTGGCCGCGAAGTTCGGGAGCGAGCGCCGCCTTGCGAGCCTCCTTGAGGCCTCCCGTCCTGCGCATCCGGGCCAGTTCCTGGCGGGCACCCTCAACAGTGTACTTGTCTTCGTAGAGCAGACGCTTGAGCAGGAGCACCAGTTCGACCTCCCGGGGCCGATAGACCCGGTTGCCGGCCTGGTTCTTCACGGGTCGAAGCAGTTCGAATCGTGTTTCCCAGTAGCGCAGCACATGCGCCTGGATGCCGGTCAGGTCGCATACTTCGCCGATGGAATAGTACGCGCGTTGCGCGATCGGTTCGTTCAATGGTTCCTCCCGGGACCCGGGACCGGAGACGCGGTCATGACCACTGCTCCGGCTTGGGATCCCGCATCATGAGGTTGTTCGCCGCCTCGGCAGGGTCCGTTCTCCCCATCAGGATATCGTAAACCTGGTCGCAGATCGGCATCTCCACCCGATACCTGGCGGCCAGTTCGTGCACGGCTTCGGCCGTCTTCACCCCCTCCGCCACCGCCGTCATCCCGCCCAGGATCTCGTCCAGGGTGCGCCCCCGCCCGAGCTCGAAGCCCACGGTGCGGTTGCGGCTCACGTGACCGGTGCAGGTAAGGACCAGATCGCCCATTCCCGCCAGCCCGAAAAAGGTGGGCGGACGGGCGCCCATGGCAACCCCGAGCCGGGTGATTTCGGCCAGCCCACGGGTGATCAGCGCGCAGAGCGTGTTGTGCCCGAAGCCGTGGCCCGCCACCACCCCGGCGGCGAGCGCAATCACGTTCTTGAGCGCACCGCCCAGTTCGACGCCGATCACGTCTTCGTTGGTGTAGACGCGAAAGCTCGGCCCCTGCAGGGCGGCCTGGACGAGCAGGCGGGCTTCTTCCGACCGGCTCGCCGCTACCACCGCGGTAGGCTGGCCGCGCACCACCTCCGCCGCGAAGCTCGGACCCGAGAGCACGGTCAGGCGCTCGTTCTGTCGAGGCGTGAGCAGCTCGGCCATCACCTCGTCCATGCGCCGGAGGGTCGCGATCTCGATCCCCTTGGAGGCCGACACCACCACGGCATCCGGCTCCAGGAAGCGGGCAGCGCCACCCACCACAGCCCCGGCGTACTGGGCCGGGCTCACCGACATGACGATCTCCGCGCCGGAGACGGCCCGCTCCATCTCCCCGGTCGCGTCCAGTGTGCGCGGAAGCTCAATGCCGGGCAGGAAGCACTGGTTCTCGCCGACTTCCCGGATCTGCTGCACGACCTCCGGCTCGCGCGCCCACAGGCAGACATCGTGCCCCCTGTCGGCGGCAAGCGCCGCCAGCGCCGTCCCCCAGCTGCCGGCCCCCAGCACGCCGATCCTGTGGGCGGGATCAGCCACCTTCGCCCCGCCCAGCCCGGCGATCGTCGTTGATGCGCTTTTCCTCGCCCCTCAGCAATCGCCCGATGTTGGACCGGTGCGCCCAGACGACGAAGGCGCCGGCCAGGATCGCAAATCCCGTGACCCAGGGATCTTGCGCGCGACCTGCCGCATTCCCGGCCAGCACCGTCGCCGGAAGCACGAGCGCCGCCGCGATCGAGGCCAGCGATACGATGCCCCGCGCTGCCAGGACCAGTACCCAGACCAGCGCGGCGGCGAGCACGGCGAGCGGCGACAGCGCGAGGAAGGCTCCGGCGGCGGTGGCGACGCCCTTCCCGCCTCGGAAGCGCACCCAGCAGGAGAAGGTGTGGCCGAGGATCGCGGCCGCCCCGTAAGCTGCGGCCCATCCGTCCGCGGCGCCGCCGTCAAGCATCGGAAACAGCCAGGCCGGCAGCCAGCCCTTGCCGACGTCCACCAACCCCACCGGCACAGCGACGCGCAGGCCCATCGCGCGGTAGACGTTGGTCGCGCCCAGGTTCCCGCTCCCCTCGCGCCGCAGGTCCATCCCGCCGATCATCTTCCCCACCACGAAGCTGGTGGGGAGCGATCCCGCGAAATAGGCGGCCAGCACCCAGATCAGCGGGGTCATCGTCTGCCCGAGCCTCCATCCGTCTTGAAGCGCATGCGCAGCGGGGAGCCGGCCATCGGCCACCGGCTGCGGAACCCGTTCTCAAGATAGCGAACGTAGGCTGGCTGAATCTCTCTCGGCAGATTGCTGAAGAGGACGAAGGCCGGAGGGGCGACGCCCACCTGCGTGCCGTAGCGCACCTTCACCGCGCGCCCGCGCGAGTGCGCTGGCGGATGCCGCGCCACCAGCCGCCCCAGTTCCCGGTTCAACTCCGCGGTCGGGATGCGCCGCTCCCGCTCCGCCTGAACGCGGAGCACGAGGTCGAGGGTTCTGCGCACCCGCTGGCCCGTGAGCGCCGAGGTGAAGACGAAGGGCACCCAGCGAAGAAAGGGGGTTCGCGCGCGCACGGCCTTCTCGATTCCGGGCGCCGTGGAGCCGTTTCTCTCGACCAGATCCCACTTGTTGACGACCAGGATGACCCCGCAGCCCGAGTCCCATGCGGCTTCGGCGACCTTGACGTCCTGCATGTGGATGCCGGAGGAGGCATCCGTCAGGACCAGGCAGACGTCCGCCTCCCGGATGACCCGGGTCGCCCGCAGCCACGCGTAGTATTCGATGGAGTCGTGGATGCGGGCCTGGCGGCGAAGCCCGGCGGTGTCCACGAAGACCAGGTCACGGCCATGGTAGCGCATCGTCGAATCCACGGGGTCGCGCGTGGTGCCGGCCGTCTCGCTGACCACCATGCGCTCCTGGCCGAACAGCCGGTTGACGAAGCTCGACTTGCCCACGTTGGGCTTGCCGATCACCGCCACCCGCACCGTGTCCGGTTCGGCGGGGACGGCTTCGGGGTCGGGGAGAGCTTCCAGCACCACGTCCAGCAGGTCGCCGCTTCCCTTCCCTGAAATCGCGCTCACCGGGACCGGTTCGCCGACGCCCAGCGCCCAGAACTCGTGGTGGGAGGTCTCGCGCGGAATGTTGTCTACCTTGTTCGCCACCAGCAGGACCGGGCGCTCGCTCAGCCGCAGCAGCGTGGCGAGCTTCTCGTCCAGCGGATGGATGCCGTCCCTGGCGTCGACAACGAAGAGAATCAGGTCGGCTTCCTCGACCGCCGCCAGCGCCTGGGCGCGCACCGCCCGGTCGAGCGGGCTGTCACTGCCCTCCACCACCCCGCCCGTGTCGACGAGGAAGAAATCCCTTCCCGCCCAGTCGGCGCGGGCGAAGTGCCGGTCCCGCGTCACGCCCGGGGTGTCGTCAACGATCGCCTTGCGCTGTCCCAGAACACGATTGAAGAGGGTGGACTTGCCCACGTTGGGACGGCCGACCACGGCGACCACCGGGAGCCGGGCGCCGATCATGGTTCCGACAGCATGCGCGTGATCTCGTGGCCGGCAAGCACCTTTGCCGGCGCCAGTTCGTGCTCCAGGCGCGCGAGCGGATAGTCGTCGACGAACACCCCGTCGGCGTTGACAGCCTCGGCTGGCAGCAGGACAACATCCTCCCGTCTTCCCTCCCCCAGCGCCGCGCGCATGTCTTGCCCCGCAAGCAGGCCCGCCACCGTGACCCCGTCTCCGAAGTAGCGGTTGGTCACGGCGAGCACCTCGACCTCCGCCCGAGTGGCGGATTCGAGCCGCCTGGCGCGGGCTTCGATCCAGGGCGCCATCGACCGGCCCGTCACCACCCGGATGCGGTGCCCGGCGAGATCGGGAAGCGTGCCCATCCCGGCGTCCAGGTCGTTCAGGAAGCGACGCACCGCTCCCACCCCGTTTTCCGTGAGCGAGAGGTCGTCGTAGTAGGAGGCACCCGGCACCTCCATCCCCGCGATCAGGAACATCTCGTCGGCGGCGTAGGCCCACCGGGTCTCGCGCCGCCCGGGCATCCGCTGGCGGGCCCGTTCGACCTGTTCGATCGCGGTCGCGGCCTCGGCCGCCGTGAGGCGTCGCACCGGCCGGTTCTCGTTGTATTTGGTGAGCCCCACCGGAACCACCGAGAGAGAACGCACCCCCGGCCCCAGTGACCAGAGGTCGTCGATGGTCCGGTCGAGGTGTGCGCCGTCGTTCCATTCCGGGCAGAGCACTACCTGGGTGTGTACCTCCAGCCCACCGTCGAGCAGGAAGGAGAGCTGCTCCATGATGAGCCCCGCTCGCCGGTTGACCAGCAGACGTTCGCGGACCGCCGGTTCGGTGGCGTGCACGCTCACGTACAGTGGCGAGATGCGCTGGTCCACGAGCCGCTGAAGGCCGCGCGGTCCCAGGTTGGTCAGGGTGACGTAGCTTCCGTAGGTGAAGGAGAGCCGGAAGTCGTCATCCCGCAGCCACAGGCTCTGGCGGGCGTCCTTCGGATTCCCGTCGATGAAGCAGAAGACGCACTTGTTGGCGCATTCGCGGATCTTGTCGGGCTCGGGGACCAGCCCGACCGGTGTCCCGGGATCCCGTTCGATCTCGTACATGAAGCGTTCGCCCGCGGGAGATACCGTCTCAACGGCCAGGTCCGGATCTCCGAGCAGGAAGGCGAGGTCGATGCCGTCGCGCACGCGCTGCCCGTTGATGCGCACGATGCGGGTACCGATTTCGAGCCGGAGCTCGTCGGCAATGCTCCCGCTCTCGACCCCGGCGATCCGAACCATCCTCTGATTCTCCGACGCCTCCGCAGTTGCTCAGCGGCCGCCCGGCGAGTCGGTCCCGGGCCCGCAGGCGGCAACCAGCGGCGCGATGGCGGAGGTCGCGGTCAACATGGCCTTCATGATGCTCGTCTCCAGGTCTGGAAGGGGCAGGCGAACCTTGCGCCGGCTAGGAACGGGCGACGGATTCGTCACCCGGGAAGGAAGCGGGCGACCGGGCTCGAACCGGCGACCCTCAGCTTGGGAAGCTGATGCTCTACCAACTGAGCTACGCCCGCGGGGCGGGCCTGAATCGGGCAGCGGCCCGGGCGACGCATCGTCCGCGCCGTCGCCCGGAGCCCCCGCAGGCCCTGCGAGATTATGGCTCTGGAGAAATGACCTCGTATCGATAGGCGACCACATCCTGGTCGGTATCCATCTCGACCTCGAACACCTCCCGCATCTCCGCGGCCGGCACCGGCACCGAGACGTCCTGGGTTCCGACTTCGAGCCCGTCCACGCCGAAGAAGAAAACACGGATGTCGACCGAGCCGCCTTCAGCCAGCGAGTGGTTGACGAGTTCGCCCCTCACCACCCCCCCGCCTCCGCCGAACGGCTGCAGGATGGTGCCGTCGATCTCGAACTCCAGCGTCGCCATTTCCTCTTCCAGAACCCGCGCCGCCTCCGTCGTGTCCCCCTCGGCCATCAGCCCCTGCGCCAGCAACCGGTAGACGTTGTTGTTGTACGGGTCCATCTCCGCGAGCGATACCGCCGCCGGGTACAGCTCGTCCAGCTCCCCGGCGAGGTAGAGGGCCTGTGCGTAGTTGTAGAGCGCGTCGCGGCTCTGGGGAATGAGTTCGTACGACCGGCCGAAGGCCTGCGCCGCCATCGAATAGTTCTCGGCGTTGTAGAGGCCGATGCCGGTGACGTAGTAGTCGCGTGCATCCAGGTCGGTGCGCGCCAGAAGCCCCTGGTAGATCTCTGCAGCCTCCTCGTTGCGGTCCATGGCCATCAGGACCACGGCGAGGTTGCTGAGCGCGGTGACGTTGTCCGGGCTTCGCTCCAGGTAGGTGCGGTAGGCCACCTCGGCTTCCTCGTTGCGGCCGGCGTTGGCGAGGATCTGGGCCAGGTTGAAGGCCGCGATCTCCTCGTTCTCCGACCATGTGGCCTGGACATCCGCCGGCTGGGCGTCGAACTCGGGGCTGCGAAGCAGCTCGAGCGCGGTCCTGTACCAGTCCACGGCATCGCCATCGTTCCCGAGCTGCGCGTGCAGCGAGCCCAGATTGAGCATCGCCTCCGGGCGTCCCTTGTAGATCGTGTGCGCCGACTCCAGCTGCGGAATCGCCCCTTCCATGTCGCCCGCCTGGATCTGGTTCACCGCCAGATTGTACTGATTCACCCACTGCTGCTCGCGGAGGGGATCCAGATCGAACGAGTAGAGCGGGTAGAGGTCTTCGGCCCTTGCCCACATCGAGTCGGCTCCGACGAGGTCGTTCAGCCCGACGAAGGCCTCTCCGGCCTGACGGTACGACTGAGGATTGTTGGGCTCGTTGGCGATGCCGTCGATGGCCGCCTGAAGCGCTTCCTCATACCGCGACTGGCGCTCCCCGGGATCGGCGTTCTGCATGGCCTGGGACAATGCCAGCGCGGCCGTGCGCGTAAACATGTTGTCGCGCGGCGGAACCCCCTCCTCCATGCCCGGCGGCATGGGCGTGTCGCCTCCGCCACCCCCTGAACCGGCGGCGCATGCGCCCGCCACGATCACCATACTCGCCGCCAGCACGACACCACGCAGGAACTTCATCCGGCTTCCTCCTCTCGATTGATGCGCGCCCGAACCGCCCGCCTGCGCGCGTGATTCCCGAGTACCAGATAATCGCACCCGTAGAACCTGACAGTATCACATGAATGGGGACTCTCGTCAAACCCGCAGGCGGACCTCGCGAACCGCGCGGGAGGGGCCTGCGGCAGTCGTGGCCTCAGTCCTGCGCCAACCCTTTCGGAAGCGCGGCGAAGATGCGCTCCAGCGTCTCGTCGCGACCGTAGACGCCCAGCACCTGTCCCAGATCCGGGCCGCTCTTCCGCCCGGTCACCGCCTTCCGGACGGGATGGAACAGCGCGGGGCCCCGGGCGCCCGCCTCTTTGCCCGCGGCGCGGATCGCCCCCCCGATGGCGCGAGGCTCCCACTCGGGCAGGGCGGCAAGCCCGCCGGCCACCGCGCGCAACACCGCACTCGCGCCCGCGTCGTTGCGCAGAGTCGCCTGAAGGCGGTCCAGCTCCGGCCCCCGGGCCACCAGGAACAGCGAGAGATGGTCGTTGATCTCCGCGAAGGTCGTCAGGCGCCCGCGTATCACGTCAACCGCGCGGGTCAGGTCGTAGCGGTCCACGGGAACGCGCACCGGATCGACGAAAGGCGCGACCGCGCGAGCCAGCTCGGTGAGCGGCATGCCGGCGATGTGCCTTCCCGACACCCAGCGCAGCTTGGCCGGGTCGTACACGGTGTTGCTGGTGCCGATGCGCTCGAGTCCCACCTCCCGGACCAGTTCAACGGGGGTGAGGACCTCTTCCCCGTCGGGGGCGGACCATCCCAGCAGTGAGAGGTAGTTCATGACCGCGGAAGCCGGGTATCCCGCCTCCCGCAACAGCGCTAGCGACGACGCGCCCTCGCGCTTCGAAAGCTTGCGGCGGTCCGCACCCAGCACCATCGGGAGGTGGGCGAAGACCGGCCGCGGGGCATCCAGGGCGTCGAAAAGCACTGCCTGTCTGGGGGTATTGGAAAGGTGGCCCACCCCGCGGATGACGTGCGTGATGCGCATGGCGATGTCATCCACCACGACCGCGAAGTTGTAGGTCGGGCGCCCGTCCGCGCGTACGATCACGAAATCGCCGAACTCGGCCGGCGGGAACGAGACCGTTCCGTAGACCTCGTCGCGCACCACGATCTCGCCGTCGGGAACGTGAAAGCGCGTCACCGGGCGGGTCCCTTTGCGCTCGCGCCGGGCCCGCTCGTCCCGGGTCAGGGTTCGACAGGTCCCCCGGTAGCGGAAACCCGGTTCCCCCGCGCCCTCGACACCGCAGTAGCAGGGGTAGGCCAGCCCCGCCTCCACGAGGCGTCGGGCGGCTTCGCCGTACCCGCGCTTCCGTTCGCTCTGTCGGTACGGGCCAAAACCGCCGCCCACCTCCGGACCTTCGTCCCAGAGGGTCCCGAGCCAGCGCAGGTCTTCCAGGATGGTCTCCAGCGAGTTCTCCACGTTGCGCTCGACGTCGGTGTCCTCCACGCGCAGGATGAAGGTTCCGCGGTGGTGGCGCGCGAACGCCCAGTTGAAGACAGCCACGCGCGCGTTTCCCGCGTGCAGGCGGCCTGTGGGACTGGGGGCGAAACGGGTGCGGACGGTCATGCCGGGCTGGTCCTCTGTTGGCCTGGACACGGTTACTTCCCCAGGTAGGTGAGCACCCGCGTCGCGAGCACGTCGCTGAAGCCGGGCAGCCTCGCGATCTCGGCCCGGCTCGCGGAACGCACGCCGCGCACCGACCCGAAGCGCGCCAGCAGAGCTTGCCGCCGCTTGTCGCCGATCCCGGGAATCCGCTCGAGTTCGCTCGTGAGCGTGCGTCTGCGTCTGAGCTTGCGGGTGTAGGATACTGCGAAGCGGTGGGCTTCGTCGCGCATGCGTTGCAGCAGATGGAGCGCCCGGTCCGCGCGCCCCATGCGCACCGACCGGCGCCTGCCGGGCAGGAACACCTCCTCCTCGCGTTTCGCGAGCGACGCCACCGCCGTCTCGCGCAGTCCCGCCGAACCGAGCGCCCCGCGCGCAGCCGAGAGCTGGCCCCTGCCGCCGTCCACCAGCACGAGGTCCGGCACCGGGGCTGCTTCCTTCACAAGCCGTTTCGCATAGCGGGAGACGGCTTCGCCCATGGAGCGGAAGTCGTCGTTGCCCCAGTTGCCCCGAATGCGCATGCGCCGATACCCGGCCTTGCGGGGCTCTCCGTTGCGGAAGACGACGACACTTGCCACCACATCCGTTCCCTGGGTATGGGAAACGTCGAAGCAGGCCATCAGCCGCGGAACCACCTTGAGCCCGAGCCGCTTCTGCAGATCGTACAGCACCTCGTCGGCGCGGTCGGCGGCGTACTCGAGCGCGGTGACCCGGTCCTCCATGGTGTGGCGCGCATTCGCGCTGGCGAGCTCGACCAGCCGCACCTTGTCACCCCGCTGAGGCCGATGGAACACCACCTTGCGCCCGGCCGCCCGGCTGAGGATGCCTTCGAGCAGGGCGCGATCCTCGAACTCGGCGGGAATGAGCACCTCCCTTGGGAGCTCGGCCTGCCCCTCCCGTCCCGAACCGAGGTAGAACCGCGAGGCCACCGCGCTCAGGAGCGCCCCGTCGTCTTCGTCGGAAAGGCCCGAGAGCCGCCGGGTCTCCCGGCCGAGCAGAATCCCGCCCCGGATGCGCAGAACCACCGCGGTCCCGAGTTCACCGTCCCGTGCCAGCCCGATCACGTCCTGATCGCCGCCTCCCAGGCGGTAGGCCCGCTGGTGCCGGCTCAGGGCATCCAGCCCCTGGAGGACATTGCGGTGCCTCGCGGCGGCCTCGAAGTCCAGCGCCTCGGCGGCGGACTGCATACGCGTCTCCACGCGCGCTCGCACGGCCTCGGTATCGCCCCCCAACACCCGCAGTATCTCATCGATCATCTCGCGGTAGGCCTGCCGGCTCTGCAACCCCACGCACGGCGCCTGGCAACGCCCGATGTGGTAGTCCAGGCAGGGACGCGCCGGAGCTTCCTTCGGAAGCCGGTACCGGCAGGAGCGCACCGTGTAGAGCCGCTTGACGACCTCGAGCGACTGGCGCATCAAGCCCACCGAAGTATAGGGCCCGAAGTAGCGCGATCCGTCCTGGCGCAGCCGACGTGTGACAAAGACGCGCGGAAAGGGCTCGGCCACGGTGACCTTGATGTGCGGATAGCTCTTGTCGTCGCGCAGCTGAATGTTGAACCGCGGACGGTATTCCTTGATGAGGTTCGCCTCCAGGATGAGCGCTTCGGCGCCCGAACCCACCACGATCGTCTCCACGGTGGCGCTGCGGCGGGCCAGCTCGCGCGTTCGGAGCGACTGGGCGCGATCCGGGCGAAAATAGCTGCGCACGCGCGCACGAAGCGCGTTGGCCTTGCCGATATAGAGCACCTCGCCGTCACCATCCTTCAGCATGTACACCCCCGGGAGGACCGGGAGGTGATCGAGACTCCGGGGTGCGATCGTCATGCGCCGCCTCCCAGGCGAAGTCCGAGCAGGCGGGTGGCTGCGAGATACACGGCCCCGAAGGACAGGAGCGTGCCCGTAGCCGCGATAACCGGGTGGAGGTCTCCCAAGAGCAGCTCTCCTCCATATCCGGCGGCGGTGGCGAGGAGCCCCGCCGCGAGCAGACGGGGCAGCCGCCCGCGTGCCATCCCATGCGGTCCCAGCGCACGTCCGAGCTTCCTGCGGAGCAACACGTACTCCAGCCAGGCCGCCATCGAAGTGCCCAGGCCGAGCCCCACCGCGCCAAGACGCAGGGGGCCCACCTCGAAGGCGTCGAAGGGAAACATGAGCGCCCCGCCCACCAGCAGCGACACAGCCACGCGCACCCCGGCCACGCGGGCCGGCGTCCGGGGGTCGCGTACCGCGTAGAACGCCGACGAGAGCATGCGCGAGTTGGCCGAGGCAAACAGCCCGAGGCTGTAGGCGGCGAGGACGGCATAGGTTGCCGTGGTGTCCATGGGGCCGAATTCGCCGCGCTGGTAGATGGCCGCCGTGACGATATCCCCGAAGAGCAGGTAGGCCAATGTCGACGGAATCACGAAGTACGCCACCCGCTCCAGCGCTTCGGACACACGTCCCGCAAGCACCTCCCTGGCCTGGCCCCGCTGGCGCGAGAGTTCCGGGAGTTCGGCAGCTGCGACCGCGAGACCGAAAAGCGAGATGGGCAGGAGGTAGAGCCTCTGCGCGTATCCGAGGATCGCGACCGCCCCGGCGGCGAGGAAGCTGGCCAGCTGGAGTTCCACCAGCGCGCTGAGGCTGACCACCCCCCGCGCCGACACCACCGGCACGAAGTTGCGGATCGCCTCGCGGATACCGGGCGCCCCCAGGTCGAGGGAGGGCCGGAAGTGCTGCAGCTTCCCGGCCAGGAACGGCAGCTGGACACCGAACTGAAGCACGCCTCCGACAAGGGCGCCCCATCCCAGCGCCACGATCAGATCGTCCGCGTCGAAGGCCCACATCCAGCCCAACGCGACCATCGTGGCGATCATGGCCGCGTTCCAGAGCACCGGAGCCACGTACGACACGAAGAAGCGCCGATGGCTGTTGAGGATCCCGAGGGCCCACGCGGAGAGCACCAGTATCCCGGTCATGGGAAAGAGGATCCGCACCAGTTGCACGGTGACGTCCCGCGTCTGTCCTTCGAATCCCGGCGCAAACACCGTTACCACCAGCGGCGCCAGAAAAGCTCCAAGCAGGGCGAGCAGTCCGGCGACTGCGGTCAGGATCCCGAAGGCGGCCCCGGCAAAGCGTCCTGCGCGCTCCGTCTCGCCGCGCTCCAGCATCTCGGCGTAGATGGGCACGAAGGACGCCGTGAGCGTGCCTTCGCCCAGCAGGTTCTGCACCACGTTGGGGATTCGGAGGGCGGCTCGCCACGCTTCCGCGAACACGCTGCTGCCAAAGAAGAACGCGAACAGCACATCGCGGCCGAGTCCGGCGACACGGCTCGCAAGAATGCCCGCCGCCACCCAGGCCGCGGAGCGGCGTCCGTCTCTCCCGGCTGACTCTCCCGACTCAGCGTTGCCGGTCACCGGAAGGAAGATCCCTCTCCGGAGTGCGCTCGGTGAGAAGCCGGTGCAGGAACCTGCTCTCCTCCGACAGCCTGTCGACCTCCGAACTGAGCCGCTCGGTCTCGCTTTCCAGAAGGGCGATGCGCTCGTCGGCGATACGGTCCCCGTCGCCGAGCCCGCGCCGTTCCAGTCGCGTCGCGAGCGCCTTGCCGACCTGCGAATCCAGTACGATGGAGAGGATCGGGATCAGCAGGACGAGGAGGAGTAACCAGAGCAACATGGTCCGAAACTAGGTTTGGGGGAGCCCGCCTGACAACGATTCGCCGCCTCAGGCCCGGAGCGACCCAACGCCTGCGATGTTCGCGGCGCGGGACTCGTCGCCGGCCAGCCGGACCGGGAAACGATCGTGAAGCGCGTCCAGGAATTCCCGTCCGTAGCGCATCAGG
This sequence comes from Gammaproteobacteria bacterium, assembly GCA_009841185.1. Taxonomy (GTDB): domain Bacteria; phylum Gemmatimonadota; class Gemmatimonadetes; order Longimicrobiales; family Gaopeijiaceae; genus BD2-11. The sequence continues at coordinate 24,834 of VXMG01000099.1, read as the reverse complement.
TAGTAGCAGGCGTTCAACGATCGTTCCTGCGGACCTCCCCGGGGATACAGGTGCACCTGAGCCTTCTCGAGCTGGCGGAGTTTCGTCTGCTTTTCCCGCTTCAGGCTGTGGATGATCTTCTTCCGCATCTGTTCGAGTGCGTCGAAGGCCACCGTGCGCACGTGCTTCGCGGGTCCCTTCAGAGTGGGATCCAGCGTGGCCGCCGCGCGACTCAGCTCCTCCACGCCCCTGCCGATACCCCCGCGCAAGTCCGCAAGTGCCTGACGGACGCCATCGGGTACGTCGTCCTGCACGACGCGTCCGGCGAGTTCGCCGAAGGGTCGAGCCAGGTCCTGAAGGGACAGGTCCAGCTTGTCGAGGACCTTGCGGATCTTGGGTTCGACGACCGTAACCGAGAACCGGGGGTGGATCACCGGCATCCGGATCCCGCAGAGGTCGAACAGGTCCCGGAGCTGTGCGAAGTAGGCGATTTCCCCCGGTCCGGCGACGTAGGACACCACCGGGAACACTGCGCCCTCGACCACGGGGCGGAGCAGAACGTTGGGGCTCAGTACACGGGGATCGGCATGCGATTCGGCGAGGATCCGGCGGCGGGCAAGAAGTTCGCCCGAGTGCCTGAGCCGGAAGTCGCTCCCGCTCCGGTACACGCGCTCCCGTCCCGAGCTTCCCTCGAAGAACAGGTTGACCCCGCCGTCGAGAATGGGAACCTGCACGTGGTACCCGGCTGCCTGCAGCCGCTCCGCGGTTTTGCCCAGCAGCGCCTCCTGCTCGGCCGCGCCGTCCAGCACCGCTGTGAACAGTTGCCGCGACGCGCGCTTGAGCGGAAGCGAAGAGGCGTCGACGAATGCCATCCCCAGCGGCCCCAGCCAATCGGCGAGCACCTGGGAAAAGGCCTCGCCGAGTGAGTTCCCGGGCGCGTACGCGGAACGCAGACGCCGTGCGCAGGCGGGCTTGAAGTCGTTGTCCGGAAAGAGCGAGAGAAACTCCTCCAGCACCGGTTTGATGGCTCCGCCCATGGGCACGCGGTGGACGGGACGGTCCCCGCGCTCCGAACCGTTGTCGAGTGCAACGCGCCGCAACTCGTTGGAGACGCTCACGGTCCAGGTGTGGTCGACCTCCCTCCAGTCGTGATCCTCGGACGCCACCCAGAACAGGGGAATCACGGGCCTTCCGAGGACATCCTCGAGGGCGCCCGCCAGCCGCACCGCGGTGAGCGCCTTGTAGACGCTGTACAGCGGGCCGGTGAAGAGACCGGGCTGCTGGCCCGTGGTCACGAAGAAGCCACCCTCCTCGACCAGGCGATCCAGCCGAGCTCGCACCGCAGGCGTGGGGGCGTGGACGCACTCCACGGCGCGGGCTCGGGTGGTGCGGTCGAAGCGGGCCGCCACTGCCTCCGCCGCGGCCGTGTAGCTGGCCGCAAGCGTCGGGTCGCCCTGGAAGAAGGCAAGGGCGGAGGGGCGGCGCGTCAGGTAATCGGCCACCAGGCGGGAGCCGGAGGGGTGGCCGACGAGCAGCTCCAGGTTCACGGGGCGCTCCCTCCCGCGAGGCTGGGCAGCACGATCCCCGGGAGCTCAGCGAGTGCGTCTTCCAGCCATCGCCGGCCCCTCTCGACCACGACCTCGAGGTGCAGGACGCGCGCATCCACCCCGTGCTCGCTCAGCCGCTGCAGCTTCACCGCATCCTTGGCGGTGGTCACGACGGGGCGCCCGCGCGCGCGGCGCGCGATGGCGGCCACGTCCGCCGCGGAGTAGCAGTGGTGGTCGCTGAAGATCATCGGCTCCAACTCCATGCCGGGGGTTTCCCGCTGCAGCAACCCGTGAAACTCCCACGGGCGGGCAATGCCTGACAAGACCAGCGCCGAGCCCGTTGGGGCGGAGGCGGGAGCACCCGCGACATCGCTCCATCGCGAGAACGCGAAGCTCACAAGGGCACAGCGCCGCCGGTGCACCGCCTCCAGTGCCCGGGCTCGGCGCCGGGCCGCGCCAAAACTAGCGACTCGGCGGGTTACGATCACACCCCCGGCGCGCGTCAGAGCCTTCTCCGGCTCCCGATAAGGCCCACGCGGCAAGAGCCTCAACGGTACAGGGTGCTCCGCCGCGACCAACACCAGATCCAGATCACGCGCGAGGGCTCGGTGCTGAAAGCCGTCGTCGAGGATCACCACCTGCGCGCCTCGTTCCACGACAACTGCGGCGGCACGCGCCCGATGGCCGGCGGCGGCGACCGGCGCCTCGGGATTCCATTGCCGGTGCAGCAGCATCTCGTCGTCACCGTACCCGTTGGTCACGATGCCGGGGGTCACGCCGCGCCGCAGGAACCAGGCGGCCAACCAGGCCGCCAAAGGTGTCTTGCCGCTCCCCCCCACCGCCAGGTTTCCGACCGACACCACCGGCACCTCGGTCGACCGGATCGGCAACCGTCCGGCGTCGTAGCGGCGGTTGCGGACCGCCACCCCCGCCGCGAAGGTCATCTCAAGCGGCAGCAGAGCCAGCCCGGCCGCGACCGCCGGCCGCGTGGACGCCCCCCACACCCAGCCCAGTCCCGCCTCCACGGCCCGTCTCATCCCGCCGCCGCCTTCGGTGACGGAAACAACAGGGACTCCGCGATCGCGGCCACCCGGCGGGCCGCACCCGCCGAACCGAGCGCCCGGCGGACTTCGCCCAGCCCCGCGACCACCGCGCGTCGCTCCTCCGTGTCGTCGACGAGCGGGAGCAGCTCGCCCTCAAGCCGCGCCGGGGTCGCCTGGTGCTGAATCAGCTCGGGCACCACCCGCCGGCCGGCGATGAGGTTGGCCAGGGCGATGTGGTCCACGCGCACCAGGTGGCGGGCCAGGGCGAAGGTAAGCGGGTGCGTCCGGTATGCGGTGGCGAAAGGCACACCCGCGAGCGCGGCCTCCACGGTGGAGGTGCCCGACTTCACCAGCGCAGCGCGTGCATGACGGAGCAGATTCCGGCCATCGTCGACCACGGTGGCGGTCACCTCCGAGTACGCGCGAGCGGGCAGACCGGGCGCGCGCGCCACCACAACCTGCAGTTGCGGGCGCGCTCGCTCGAGCCGGTGGGCGGCGCCCAGGAACACCTCCAGGTGGCGGTCGAGTTCCTGGCGCCTGGATCCGGGAAAGAGCGCGAGCAGCGGCCGGTGCGCGTCGAGACCGTGGGCGCGGCAGAAGTCGGCCCGAGCCGGCACCTCGTGCTCGAGTTCGAGCAACGGGTGCCCCACGAAGGTCGCACGCGCGCCTGCCTTCCGCAGGAATCCGGCCTCGAAAGGGAGAATCACGGCGACGTGATCGGTGTCGCGGGCCAGCCGCCGGGCACGCGCCGGCCTCCACGCCCAGACCTGGGGAGCGATGTAGTACAGGACCCGGATTCCAACCTCGCGGGCGTATTTGGCAACACGCAGATTGAACCCCGGATAGTCGATCGGGATGACCAGGTTCACACCGTGGCGATGCATGGCGGCGCGAACCCGGCCCATGAGCCGGCGGAAGAAGCCGAGGTGGCGCACGACTTCCGCGAAGCCCATGACCGCAAGCCGATCGAGACCCGCCATGCACTCGACCCCCTCTGCGGCCATGCGTTCGCCTCCCAGCCCCAGCAGCCGGGCGGACGGCCACTTCTCACGCAGCGAGCGGGCGAGGGCGGCCCCATGGAGGTCACCGGAGGGTTCCCCGGCGAGCATGAGGATCACCGGGTCGCGCGCCATCGGTCAGAACCGGAACCCCAGATACCAGATAACCACCAGCACCGCCACCAGCAGGGCGATGAGCTTCGTGGGGGGCTTGCCCCGCTTGGCGTCGATCCAGTCCTTCTTGCGGTTACGACGTACGCGAATGAGCGACATGATCCAGAATCCTCTTCTCGATGCACAGCGTGATTTCCAGAGCCGCCCGGCCTTCATCACCGGAGACGACCGGATCCGAACGCCCGAGCGCCGCATCCCTGAAGCCTTCGAGCTCGACCCGCAGCGGCTCCTCGGGGAAACCCTCGAAGGGAATGCGCTCGACGATGTCCTCCAAGCCCGGAGCCGTCCCCGGGTCGGGTCCCGCCCTTCCCTCCTCCACGCTGGCTTCCCCGACATCTTCAAGCAAGGCGGGCAGGTCTCGCCGGAGCCGCAGGAACTCACCCCTCCCGCGCGCCAGATCGACGCGCAGGTATCCCGACCGCTGGAACACCCGCAGCATGCGCTGCCCTTCGCTCGACACCCGGCTCGCGGTCAGGTTCGCCACGGCCCCGTTCCGGAAGGTGAGGCGCGCGTTGGCGATATCCACCGACGGAGTCAGCACCGGGATGCCGGCGGCGGCGATGTCCGCCAGCGGCGCCTGCACGAGCATGCGCACCAGGTCCACGTCGTGAATCATCAGATCGAGCACGACGGCCACGTCCGTGCCTCGGGGGCGAAAGGGCGCCAGGCGTTGCGACTCGATGAAGAGCGGAGCGTCGATGTACGGAGCCGCCGCCCGGAGCGCGCCGTTGAACCGCTCCACATGCCCGGTCTGCACCACGATGCCCGCCCGGCGGGCCGCGGCCAGGATGCGATCCGCGGCCTCGAGCGAAGGCGCGATGGGCTTCTCGATCAGAAGGTGAACACCGCGTCCGGCCGCCGCGAGCGCCACCTCCTCGTGAGAGCAAGTGGGAACCGCCACCACCAGCGCATCTACCTCCGACAGCAACTCCGGCAGACTGCGGGCCGGCGCAAACCCGAGCTCCCTTGACACGAACGCGGCCCGGCGCGCGTCGACATCGAAGAATCCCGACATCCGGACTTCCGGCAGATCGCCGAGAATCCGCGCGTGATGGAACCCCAGGCTCCCGACGCCGGCCACCCCCATGCGGATCGGGGTGGGCGGATTCATCCGAGGGTTAATCCGCGTGCGCTGTTGCGGATGAAGTCGAGAAGGTGGCGAACTTCCGGAATCTGCTCGACGTCGGCCTCGACGCGGGTCATGGCCTGGGACACGTTCAGCCCGGACTGGAACAGGATGCGGTATGCCTGCCTGAGATGCCGGCGGGTACCCTCCGGAAACCCGCGCCTCTCCAGCCCGACCGTGTTGAGCCCGTACAGTCTTGGACGTCCCCCCGCGGCCCGGCAGTAGGGCGGAACGTCCTTCGAGAGGCGTGCGCCGCCGCCAACGAAGACATGGGCACCGATGCGCACGTACTGGTGGATCCCCACGAGGCCGCCGATGATGACCCAGTCCTCGATCGTCACGTGGCCGGCCATGTTGACCGAGTTGGACAGCACGACATGGTTTCCCAGCCGGCAGTCGTGGGCCACGTGGACATACGCCATGAGGAGACAGTCGCTGCCCACCACCGTGCGCCCGGACGCTGCCGAACCCCGGTTGAGGGTCGCGTATTCGCGGACCACGGTACGGTCGCCGACGATCAGCTCGGAACGCTCGCCCTTGTACTTGAGGTCCTGCGGGTCGGTGCCCAATACCGCGCCCTGGCCAAGGCGGCACCCCTCGCCCACGGAGGTATCCCGTTCAATCAGCACGTGGGGGCCGATTCGGGTTCTCGCGCCGACGCGCACGCCCGGACCAACGATCGCATAGGGCCCGACGACCACCTCCGCTCCGAGCACGGCTCCGTCGTGCACGATCGCTGTCGGATGGACATCGGGCTGAGCGGTCCGCGAAGGGTCAAGCAGCGAATCCCCCATTCAGTCCACGACCCTTGCCATGAATTCGGCCTCCGCGGCCAGCATCCCGTCCACGTATCCCTTGCCTCTCATCTTGCAGGTTCCGCGCCGGAAGCGCAGCAGCTCCACCTCGCACACCAGCTGGTCGCCGGGCACGACCGGCCGCCGGAAGCGCGCTTTCTGTATGGACATGAGATAGACCTGCTTGTCGCGCGGGTTGCCCACGGAATCGATGAGCAGGAGCCCGCCGATCTGGGCCATCGCCTCCACGATGAGCACGCCCGGCATGATGGCCCGTCCGGGAAAGTGTCCCTGAAAGAAGGGTTCGTTGATGGTGACGTTCTTGATGCCCGTGATGTGGCGGCCGCCGTCGACAGCCGCGATCCGATCCACGAGCAGCATCGGATAGCGGTGCGGCAGGTAGCTGCGAATCCGTTCGACATCGAACGCGGGCGCGGTCGGCGCGCGGTCAAGCTGCTCCGCGACCAGCCGACCGAGCTCGATGTTACCGCTGTGACTCGGGCGCTCCACGACCAGATGGCCCCGCAGCCGGCTCCCCAGCAGCGTCAGATCGCCCAGTACGTCCCCGATCTTGTGGCGCAGGAATTCGTCGGGGAATCGCAGTCCGTCGTTGGCCACGCCCTCGTCGTCCAGCACGATAGTGTTGGCCAGCGATGCCCCCTGCGCGAGGCCGCGGGCATGCAGGTCCTCTGCGTCGGCGAGGAAGCCGAAGGTGCGCGCCGGAGCGATGTCGGCCCGAAAACCGGCGCCGATGCTGTCGAAGGATCCCGTCTGGCGGCCGATCGCGGGGTGTTCGAAGTCGATGGTCGCGGTGATGCGGAAACCCGCGCCGGGCGCGAGGATGTACGACTCGCCGCCTGCAGCGCTCAGCACGACCGGCTCATCGAGTTCGGCCACCCGCGCGGCCGCCTTCTGTTCCGCAACTCCCGCCGCCTCCAGAGCGTCAAGGAAGTCCAGGAAGCTCCCGTCCCGGATGGGGATCTCGGGTCCGGAGACGTCCACCCGCACGTTGGTAATTCCGCTGGCGCCGAACGCCGCCATGAGGTGCTCCACGGTGCGCACCCGGGCTTCCCCCCGGCCGATGCTCGTTCCCAGCTCGGTGTCCACGACATGATCCAGGGTCGCGGGAATCTCGGGCTTCCCCGGCAGGTCGATGCGCCGGAAGACGATGCCGGCGCCGGGTTCGGCCGGGTGGAACGACACGGCCGCATGCTCTCCCAGGTGAATGCCGATGCCCTCGAGGCCCACCTCCCGGCCGATCGTGCGCTGGCGGCTCCCGCTCATGAACGCTCCTCCCTGTCGGTCATGACTCGTCCCTCCCCTCCAGCGCGGACAGCCGATCCTCAAGCTCCCTCACTCGCTCCCTGAGCGCCGGAAGCCTGCGCATCGCCGCCATGGACTTCCAGAACTCCGCGCGCGGGCGCCCGGGAAACCCGACCACGCTGGTTCCGGCGGGGACATCCCTGATCACTCCGGTCTGCACGGCCACGCGTGCCCCGTCGCCGATCTCGAGGTGCCCGGTCGCGCCCGACTGCCCCGCCATCACCACGCCCCTGCCGAGCGTCGTGGAGCCGGAGATGCCCACCTGGGCGATCAGGAGGGAGTGGTCGCCCACCTTCACGTTGTGGGCAACATGCACCAGGTTGTCGGTCTTGGTGCCCGCGCCGATCACGGTGTCCCCGATGGATCCCCGGTCGACGCAGCAATGGGCGCCCATCTCCACGTCGTCGCCGATGATGCAGCCGCCTACCTGGCGGATCTTCTCATGGCCACCCTCGCTCATCACGAAGCCGAAGCCGTCGGAGCCCACGACGGTCCCGGCATGCAGGACGACGCGCCGACCCAGCCGGGTTCCCGGATACAGCACGACATGTGGGTGCAGGCGCGAGTCGGCACCGATGCGCGATCCCGCGCCCACCGATACGTGGGCGCCGATGTGCGCGCGGTCACCGACCTCGACATCCTCCTCGAGCACCGCGTAGGCGTCGATGCGCACGTCCCGGCCGAGCCTGGCGCCCTTGCCCAGCACGGCCGTGGGATGGATCCCCGGAGGTGCCTCGTCCGGGGGATGGAGCTGATCCAGCAGCTGCGCCAGGGCGAGGCGCGGCCGGCCCGCGATCAAAAGGTTCGGGACACGGCCGCGAACAGCAGCGGAAAGGCTCTCCGACACCAGCAGAGCTTCGGCCGAGGACGAGTCCAGGTGCTTGAGGTAGCGCCGGTCGGCGAGGAAGCCGAGCCTGCCGCGCCCGGCCTGATCCACCGGCACGACTCGATCGAAGGTCCAGCCGGACTGGCCCTCCAGGCGCGCGCCGGTGAGAGCGGCGGCTCCTGCAAGGTCCATGGTCGTCTCCTGTCCTGCTGCTCCTGAGGCGGGCGCCGTCGTCGAGGACGGCGGACTCAACGGTTGCCGGGCGGCGTATTCTGCATGAGCCGGTCGATGACCTGCTGGGTCAGGTTGAGTTCGGGATCCGCGGAGACGATCGCCTGGCCGGAAAGGTCGAAGATGATGGAGAATCCGCCCTCGGTCCGGATCTGGTCGATCGCTTCGGTGACCTGATCCATGATGGGCTGCACGAGTTCAGCCTGTCGCCGGCCGGCTTCCCCCTCCAGCTCCGCGGCGCGCTGGTTGTACTCCTCCTGCTTCGCCTGGATGCTCTGGGTCTGGGTGTCCCGCGCCTGGGGTGAAAGCGTGAGCTGCTGCTGCTCGAACTGCTGGATCATGGCCTGCAGTTCTTCCCCGATCTGGTCCAGCTCCGCCCTGTAGCGGGCCATGTCGCGCTCGAACTGATCCTGCGCCTCGGTCGCTCCCGGGGCCTGTGCCAGGATCGCCTGCGAATCGATGTAGCCCAGTCTCAGCGGTCCCTGGGCGGCCGCGTCATCGGCCGGGATGAAGAAGGAGCCAGCCGCGAGAACAACTGCTATTGCACGCATATTCCGAGCCTCCCCGAACGCGCGGTCATGATGGAATCGTCTCGTTTTTCCCGAAAACCAACAGCCTGAAAGGATGTCTGCGATGGCCGCGCAACCGCAAGTCCCCCGTGGTACGACGGATCGCTTCCCGGATCAGAATCCCGGTCCCATCCTGAAATGGAGCTGCCATCCCGGAGTGGTCTTGTCGAAACCGTATGCATAGTCGAGCCCCAGCGGCCCGAAGGGCGTGACCAACTGAGCGCCGACGCCCGCCCCGCGGAACAGGCGCGTGGGCGTGAACTCGGCCGCGCTCACCCAAACATTGCCGGCGTCGTAGAAGAACCCGAGCGAAAGGTTGTCGTTGAACCGGATCGCGTACTCCACGGTCATCGACAGGAACGCGTTCCCCAGCCTCTCGCCTTCCAGGATCCCCGACCCGGATCCGCGGTCGAAGAAACCGGCCGGGGTGATGGTCGTCTCGTCGTACCCGCGCAGCCTCTCACCGAACTGAACGCCACCCATCCAGTATCGGTCGAAGGGAAAGCGTTCCGCGTTGCCGATGATCGCCCCCGCGCGGACGCTGAGCCCGAGGGTGGTCCGGATCGGACGCGCACCGCTACCGATCTGTCCCACCGGGGTGAACCAGGTTCCCTCGACCCCGTACTTCATGAAGTCGCCGTCCCCGCCCAGGATGCCCCCGTTCATCTCCGCGGACACCACCTGCCTCGATCCCTGGGTCGGGAAGAGATTGTGGTTGAGGGTCTGCCGCTGGAGGCTTACGGAGAGCGTGCTCAGGATGCCGGGATCCCTGCCGAACAGGGAGCGGTCGTCGGATCTCGAGAACAGTTCGTACTTGGTGCGCGACAGCGAATATCCCAGAAACAGTCTGGTGCGCAGAGAACCGGGCATCGGGAGCCCGAAGCGCAGAGAACCGCCCTGCAGGCGGCGCTGCCCGGTGGTGAACTGGAAGAACCGGTCGCGCGTGTAGAACGCGGATATCGTGCCGCTCACGCGCGAGCGCCTGAGCGACGGGTCGGTATACGACAGGGTGAAGTTGTTGATGTAGCGGCCGAAATCCCAGCGCACGCTTCCCGCCTTGGCCTGCCCGAAAAGGTTGGGCTGGTCGTACCCCAGGAACCCCGAAAGCCCGTAGCCCCCACCCATCGCGGTGCCGAAGTTCACGGTGCCGGTCTGCCGCTCCGTCACCCGGTACAGGATGTCCACGTTGCCGCTTCCGTCGTCGGCTGGCTGGAGGCTGGGCAGCTCCATCGGCGTCTCGAAGTACCCCAGGGCGGAGACCGCCTGATAGCTCTGGATCAGCCGCTCTTCGGAGTAGATGTCGCCGGGAAGCGTAAACAGCTGGTCACGGATGACGCGCTCGTGGGTGTAGTCGTTGCCTTCCACCTCGACCCGCCGGATATACGCGGGGGGACCTTCCTGAATGCGCCAGCCCACCATGAGGGTAGGGTCGCCCTCGCCGTTCGTCTCGTCGAACTCGTAGAACGGCTCGACGCTGGCCCCCAGGTATCCGTTGTTGCGGTAGAGCGTTCCCACAGCCGTCGCGGCCGCGTCGAAGGCACTGGCGTCGAACACCGGATCCTGCTCGTCATCGCCGCCGATCCCGAAGCTGCTGAGCAGTCCTCCCTGTTCCGGCTGATAGAACTGCTCGATCTGCTCGGTCGGGAAACGGCTGTTCCCCTCCACCACGAAGTCGCGCACCCGGTAGCGGGGACCCTCATCGACCGAGACCTCCAGACGCGATTTCCCCGTTTCGGGGTCGATGACCAGGGTGTCGCCCACAACCTCGAAGTCGAGATAACCCTGCGAGCGGTACAGTTCGGGCAGGCGGGCGAACAGATCCTCCTCGAGCGTGCTCTCCTGGTATGAGCCCTGCCGGAACCACCAGAACGCCTCCGGCTTGGTGTCGAGGGCTCCGCGAAGGTGGTCGGAGGCCAGGTTCTCGTTGCCCTCGAATTCGACCTCGGCGATGGTAACGCGCTGGCCCTCGGTCACTTCGAGAGTCAGGCGCACGTGCCCCGGCTTGTCGGGGACCTCATCCACCCGCTCGTCGATGCGCGCGAAAGGGATGCCGTCGTCGGCCAGTTCGTTGCGGATGAAGTCTCGCGCGACCGCGAGTTTCTGTGGCGAATAGGGCTCGCCGGTGCGGAGGTCGGCGGTGTCCCTGACGGATCCCTGGCTCAACCGCTCCAGTCCAACGATGTCGACGACGTCCATGATGTCCTGCTCTTCGACGTCGAGCACCAGCACCACCGGTTCGCCCTGGCCTCCCGCGGCGCTGATCGTAAAATCCCGGTATTGGCCGGTGTTCCAGAGCGCCTTTAGGGCCGTCTGGATGTCGCGGAAGGAAATCGTGGTGCGCGGCTGCAGGGTCAGATCCGCGAGAATCTCCTCGTCGGTCAAGCGCACGTTGCCTTCCACGGTGATGGAATCGACGAAGGTGCCCGCCGCCGGATCCGCCTGCTGCGCCGTCAGGAAAGCGGGCAGGAAGCAGGCGCCGACGAGCGTCGCCGCAAGCCTGCCGATGTGCACGGAAGCACGTGCACCAGCGCGTCCGTTCACGTCTTGGTCGCGGACGTGGCCCCCAAGGAAAGACCGTCCCCCGCCTCGTTGAGGTCGGCCTGGATCTCGTCCCCGGCGCCGAATTCCGCCGTGAGGATCATCTCCGAGAGCGGATCCTCCAGGTAGCGCTGGATCGCGCGCCGGAGCGGCCGCGCGCCGAATTTCTCGCTGTAGCCCTGCTCCGCGAGGAAACCGACCGCCGCGTCGCTGAGGGTGAGGGTGAGGCTCTCCTCGTCCAGCCGCTCGTGGATCTCCTGGAGCAGGATGTGCACGATCTGTCCGATATCCTCCCGGCTCAGCGCGTGGAAGACGATCGTGTCGTCGACGCGGTTGAGGAACTCGGGGTTGAAGGTGCGATCGATCGCCGCCTGCACCTTGCCGCGCATGAGTTCGTAGCCGGAGCGGGCATCCTCTTCATGGAACCCCAGGGTTCCGCCCTTGGAGATGTCCCGCGCCCCCAGATTGCAGGTCATCACGATGAGGGTGTTCTTGAAATCGATGGTCCTGCCGTAGTTGTCCGTGAGGTGTCCTTCATCCAGCACCTGCAGCAGGATGTTGAAGACGTCGGGGTGCGCCTTCTCGATTTCGTCCAGAAGGACGACGGAATACGGCCGGCGCCGCACTGCCTTGGTGAGCGCGCCGGATTCGTGGTAGCCCACGTACCCCGGCGGCGCGCCGATAAGGCGCGAAACCGAGAACCGTTCCATGTACTCGCTCATGTCCACGCGAATCAGCGCATCCCGGTCGGCGAACATGAACTCGGCCAGTGCGCGGGCCAGCTCCGTCTTCCCCACCCCGGTCGGGCCCGAGAAGATGAACGACCCGATCGGCCGCCGCGGATCCTTGAGCCCGGCGCGGCTGCGGCGGATGGCGCGCGAAATCGCCTGAATCGCGGGATCCTGACCGACCACCCGCTTGTGCAGTTCATCTTCCATGTTGATGAGCCGCCGGGTCTCGGCCTGCTTCATCCGGGTGACGGGGATCCCCGTCCAGCGGCTGACGATGAAGGCGACGTCGTCGACGGTCACCTCCGGGCGATGATGCCTGCGCGCTTCCTGCCACTCCTTCTGGCGCTCGCGAATGCGCCGCTGCAGCTCGCGCTCCTCGTCCCTCAGCTCCGCCGCACGCTCGAAATCCTGATTGCGGATCGCGAGTTCCTTCTGCCCCGCCAGCCCTGCGAGTTCCTCCTTCAGTTCCTCGACCTCCGGCGACGGCACCTGGCTGGCGATGCGTGCCCGCGACCCGGCTTCGTCGATGACGTCGATGGCCTTGTCGGGCAGGAACCGGTCGGTGATGTAGCGGTCGGAAAGCTTCGCCGCCGCCGCGAGCGAGTCGTCCGACAGGTTCACCCTGTGGTGGTCCTCGTAGTGGCCGCGCAGGCCCTTGAGGATGTCCACGGTTTCGGGAAGGGTCGGCTGGTCCACGATCACGGGCTGGAAACGGCGCTCCAGCGCCCCGTCCTTCTCGATGTACTTGCGGTACTCGTTCAGCGTCGAAGCGCCGATGCACTGGAGTTCTCCGCGAGCGAGCGCCGGCTTGAACATGTTGGACGCGTCGATGGCGCCCTCGGCGGCCCCGGCGCCCACCAGGGTATGCAGCTCGTCGATGAACAGGATGACGTTGCCGCCCTGGGAGATCTCGTTCATGACCGCTTTCAGGCGCTCCTCGAACTGGCCCCGATACTTGGTGCCGGCGATGACCGCCGCCATGTCCAGCGCCAGCAGCCGGTGATCCTTGAGCGCCTCGGTGATCTCCCCCGCCGCAATGATCTGAGCCAGTCCTTCGACGATGGCCGTCTTCCCGACGCCCGGTTCGCCGATGAGCACCGGGTTGTTCTTCTTGCGCCGGCAGAGAATCTCCACGATCCGCTCGATCTCGACGCGGCGGCCGATCGTCGGGTCGAGCTTGCCGCCGCGGGCCAGGTTCGTGAGGTCGCGGCAGAAATGGTCGAGCGCAGGAGTCTTGGACTTCTTGTCCGGCTTGCCTCCCGCCGGCACCGCCTGTCCCCCGCCGACATCCGAGCTCATCTCGGAGCCCAGCACCCGCAGGCACTCCGCGCGTGCCCTGTCCAGCCGCACGTTCATCGAGTTCAGCACCTGCGCGGCGATGCCCTTCTCCTCCCGCAGGAGTCCGAGCAGCAGATGTTCCGTGCCGACGTAGGAGTGGTTGAGTTCGCGGGCTTCGGCCAGCGCGAACTCAAGTACCTTCTTCGCGCGCGAGGTATAGGGCAATTCGCCCAAGGCGATGGTCGCCTTGCCCTTGCGAACGGCCTCTTCCACCCGTTGGTGAACCTGGCTCAGATCCGCGCCCAGGTTCATCAGCACAGTGGCGGCCACCCCCTCCCGCTCACGGATCAGACCGAGCAGCACATGCTCCGTGCCCACATAGTCGTGTTGCAGCCTGATGGCCTCGTCCCTGGCCATCGCGAGCACCTTGCGAACCCGATCCGTGAAATTGTAGTTCATCTGCCTTTTGTGCCCGCGGGTCGTCAGGGGTCGCGGCCGGAGCCCGAACTGCTCTCCGGAGGTTCCGTGTCCGGAATCACCACACCCTCGGTAGCCAGGATGCGGCGCACATAGGTGGCTCGGTGCGCGTCGCGCTCGCCGGGAGGAAGCTTCCGCCCTGCCGCATCCTCCAGGTGGGCGGACTGCGTGAAGATCATGATCTTGTTGAGCGAGTATACACGGAGGCCAGGGAGAAGTTTCAGCGCCGCGCCGAGGCGAACCCCCGACAAGAGGTTCATCATTTCCTCGAAAGTAAGAGATCGGGCATAGCGTAGTAAACCGTAGGCACGCCATATCTTATCTTCTGTGACTTGATATGCGTCACGAATCAGTACACGGCGTGCCCGCCGCTCGTATTCGATGACTTGGCGCACGATGCGGTCGAGATGGTCGACCAAGTCCTCCTCGGTCTTGCCCAGCGTGGTCTGGTTCGAAACCTGGAAGAAGTTTCCGACCACCTCGGAACCCTCCCCGTAGAGTCCGCGAAACGTCAGCCCGACCTGGCTCAACCCCTGAAGCACGCGCCCGATCTCCTTGGTGAGCACGAGCCCCGGCAGATGGATGAGAACCGAGGCCCGCAGCCCGGTGCCGACATTCGTCGGGCAACTGGTGAGATACCCGAGCTCGTGGTCGTAGGCGTAGGGGAGCTCCCGGCCCAGGTCCTCGTCCAGCCCGTCCACCATGCCCCACGCCCCTTCCAGCGCGAGGCCGGAGACCAGCACCTGCAGGCGCAGGTGGTCCTCCTCGTTCACCATCACGCTCACCGGATCGCTGGCCGAGAGCACCACTGCGGCCGCACGCCGCGGAAGGTCGGAGTCCGATTTCTCGCCAAGCAAGTCCTGGGAGATGAGCCGCCGTTCCAGAAGAATGCGCCGGGTGCCGCCGTCCAGTTCGGCAAGCGGATGGACGCTCGCCTCGGCGAGCAGGTCGACCTTTTCCGCCGTCCGCCGCACGCGCGCCAGCACGGCCCGGCGATCGTTGACCCGTGACTGCGGACCGAACGCGTATCCCTGCAGGTTGCGGGCGAGGCGGACGCGGGTGGAGAGAACGATATCCGAGTCCGGACCGCTCGCATCGAGCCACCCGAGACCCCGATCGAAGATCGTGGACAGGTGATCCATCGGTTTCCCTACCGGGTCACGGGCTCGAGGGAACGAATCTGGTCCCTCAGCTGCGCCGCCCGCTCGAAATCCTCCGTGCTGATGGCGTAGCGGAGTTTTCGGCGCAGGCCCTCAAGGCGCTGCTCGCGCTCGGAGACGGTGGGATCCGGAGGCAGGTACACCTTGCCCACGTGCTGCACGCCCCCGTGAATGCGCCTCAACAGATTCTTCAGGTAGAAGTCGAACGTGGTGTAGCAGTGTGGACACCCCAGGCGTCCGTTCTCGCGGAACCCCGCGAACGAGAGGCTGCAGAAGGTACAGGTCCTGTCTTCCTCTCCGGCCTCCGCGCCCTCCTCCGGGCCGGTCATCTGCGACAGAAAGTCGGTGAGCGGAGAGTGGGCGGGCGGCGAGGGCTGGTTGACCCCGCGGGAAGCGGCGCACTTCTCGCACAGGTGCAGCACGCTGGCCACGTCGTCCACGATCTGCGTCAGATGGACGACGGCCTCCGCCGCGCCGCACTCGCTGCATACCCGGGGATCTTCGCTCACGGGGATCCGTCTCCCTCTCCCAGTATGCCGTTGTCCAGTTGCAGGACACGGTCCGCGCGCGCGGCCAGCGCGGGGTTGTGGGTTACCAGCACCATGGCAAGGTCGTGGTCGTCCTTCAGCTGGAAGAGGAGGTCGTGCAACTGCTCGCTGGTCCGACGGTCGAGGTTGCCGCTGGGTTCGTCCGCCAGAAGCACCACCGGGTCGTTGGCGAGCGCCCGGGCCACGGCGACCCGCTGCTGTTCTCCCCCCGAGAGCTGCCGGGGCCTGTGCTCGAGGCGTTCACCGAGGCCGACCGAATCGAGGAGTTGGCGCGCGCGATCCTCGGCGTCCGGTCGGGTCCGGCCGGCAATGAGTCGGGGCATCATCACGTTCTCGAGTGCGGTGAAGTCGCGCAGCAGGTGGTGGAACTGAAACACGAAACCCACGTGATGGTTTCGGATCCTGCAGACGGTCTCGTCGTCCAGCCCGGACAGCGGCGTCCCGTCGACGAGGACTTCCCCCGATGTCGGCCGGTCGAGCGCCCCCAGCAGGTGCAGCAGCGTGCTCTTGCCCGCGCCGCTCGCGCCGGTGACCGAGACCGCCTCGCCCACGTGAACTCGCAGGTCTACCCCTCGCAGAACACGGAGTTCACTTCCGTTGCCCCCCACGAACGTGCGCACCAGCGAACGGGCCTGGAGGGGAAGCAGGACGGCGTCGTGGACCCCGTGAGGATCCGGCGTCGCTCCGTTGCCGGGCGCCGGGCATGTGGACAGGCCCTCCTCATTCATGGCGAATCGCCTCCACGGGCCGGAGGCCGGCCGCGCGGGACGCCGGATAGAGGGTGGCCAGGAAGGTGATGCCCATGCTCACCACGATGATGGTCGCTACGTCCAGCACGTCCACCGCCACGGGCAGATGGTCCAGATAGTAGAGATCGGCCGGAATCGAGATGAACTGGTAGCGGTCGAGCGCCCAGGCCATCACCAGGCCCAGCGCCACCCCCAGCGAAGTCCCGATCATGCCGATCCAGAGGCCCTGCAGGCGGAAGACGCGCAGAATCGCGCGGTCGGTCATGCCCATGGACTTCAGGATCCCGATCTCCCGGGTCCGGTCCACGACGACCATGACCAGCGTGCTCACGACGTTGAAGGCAGCCACCACGATGATGAGGCCGAGGATGACTCCCATCGCCAGTTCCTCGAGCTTGAGCGCGGAGAAGAACGACCGGTTGGTCGTCATCCAGCTCTCGATGAAGTGCCCCGGCCCGACTGCCGCGCGGATTTCCCGGCCCGCCGCATCGGCTTGCCACAGATCCTCCACCCGCACGGCGATCCCGCCGACCTGGTTTTCCCCCGCGATGCCGAGCAGGTCCTGGGCTGCCGCCAGCGTCGTGTAGATGTTGCGCAGGTCGTACTCGTACATGCCGGTCGTGAACGACCCCGCCATCTCGAACTCGCGCACCGTCGGGTACAGCCCGCCCATGGGACTCTCGTTGACGTTCTCGAGCGACACCAGCACCAGCGTGTCGCCCTTGAAGAGCTGCATGCGCTGCGCCAGCAGACTCCCCACCAACACCGGAGGATAGCCCGACTCGGTGGGACCGAGTGAATAGACGCCGTCCTGCAGATCGCGCTCGAAATCGGTGACGGGCACGCCTTCCGGTTGCGGCAGAACCCCGTAGAGGTCGGCCGTCTGTGCATACCCGGCGCGCTGGATGCCGACGCTGGTGACCACGAAGGGAGCGGCTCCCACGACGGCATCAACGGTGCGGACACGCTCGAGCACCTGTTCCCAGCGGTCCATGCGCAGCGAGGTGCCCGTCTGCAACACCAGCACATGGGGGTTGGATCCGAGGATCTTCGCCCGCAACTCCTCCTGCATCCCGTTCATGACCGAGATCACGATCACCAGCGCCATGACCCCCAGGGTCACGCCGCCGAGCGCGATCCAGGTGATGAGAGACAGGAAGCGTCCCCGCCTGCGCGCCGCCAGGTATCGCCGCGCGATGTACCAGTCCAGACGCCTCAACCCTCTTCTCCTCCGCTCATTCGGACCTCAGGATGGGGAAGAGAATCACGTCCCGAATCGACGGCTGGTCGGTCAGCAGCATCGTCAGCCGGTCGATGCCGACGCCGACGCCGCCGGTGGGCGGCATCCCGTATTCGAGCGCGCGGATGTAGTCCTCGTCGACCCGGTGGGCCTCTTCGTCTCCGCCAGCCGCCAGCCGGGCCTGGTCCTCGAAGCGCGCCCGCTGGTCAAGGGGATCGTTGAGTTCGGAGAACGCGTTGGCGATCTCGGTGCCCAGCACGAACAGCTCGAAGCGCTCCGTGAGACGCGCGTCACCGCGCTTGGCCTTGGCCAGCGGGGAGAGTTCCCGCGGGTGATCCAAGACGAAGGTCGGCGAACGCAGGTCCTTCTGCACCAGCACGTCGAAGAGCTTGTCGATCAGCTTGCCCCGCCCCGCTCTCTCGACGTCCGGCAGGCGAAGCGCCTGCGCGCGGGCCCGCAGTTCGTCGTCCTCCAGTTCCAGGGGATCGTCGCCCAATGCTTCGCCCAGGGCTTCGACGAGCCGGATGCGCTTGAAGGGCGGGGCCAGCGATATGCGTTCCCCCTGGTAGGTGACGGTGCGCGCCCCCGCGACCGACGCCGCGATCTCCGAAACGAGCTCCTCCACCAGATCCATCATGTCGTGATAGTCCGCGAAGGCCTGGTAGAACTCGAGCATGGTGAACTCGGGATTGTGAAACCGGCTCAGGCCCTCGTTGCGAAAGTCCTTGGAGACTTCGTACACACGCTCTAAGCCCCCCACGATCAGCCGCTTCAGGTAGAGTTCGTCGGCGATGCGCAGGTAGAGTTGGCGGTCGAGCGAGTGGTGATGGGTCACGAAAGGACGGGCCGTGGCCCCGCCGTAGAGGGGCTGGAGCACCGGCGTCTCCACCTCCAGGAAGCCGTGGGCATCGAGGACACGGCGCGCCGTGGCCACGACCCGCGACCGGGCGCGGAATACCTCCCGCACCTCCGGGTTGACCGCCAGGTCGGCATAGCGCTGACGGTAGCGGGCTTCCGTATCGGCGAAGCCGCTGTGGGTGACACGCCGTCCGGTTGCGGCGTCCACCTCGGTCTTCCCCAACGGCAGCGGCCTCAGGGCCTTGGTCAGCAGCGTCCAGTCGGCAACCTGCACCGTCACTTCACCCATGCGCGTACGGAAGAGCCGGCCGCGCGCGCCGATCCAGTCTCCCAGATCGAGGAGGTCCAGATCCTCGAACGCCTGCTCCCCCACCTGGTTCCTGCGGACGTACACCTGAATGCGTCCTGATTCGTCTTCCAGATCGGCGAACGCGCTCTTCCCGTGACTCCGAAAGGCGACCATGCGGCCGCCGACGCGCACCTCCTCACCCTGCCCCCCGTCCGACAGCGTTCCCGCCGCCTCCGCGGCCTCGAAGGCGGCGGCGGCTTCCCGCGCCCTGTGGGTACGTGCGTAGCCGTAGTCGAATGCCTCGATCCCGCGTTCTCGCAGGCGCTCCAGCTTCTCCCTGCGGGAGCGCATGCTCCGCTCGAGGTCGCTGACCGGGGAGTGCGCGCTGCGGTCGGGCCTGGCTCTGGTGGAATGCGTCATTGCGGGTCCGGGTGGAAAGACCGGTTATCCGACCCCGGCCGCTCCGAACTGTTTCAGGTAGGCTTCGATGAAGGGATCGATCCTTCCGTCCATCACCTTGTGGACATCCCCGACCTTTACGCTCGTGCGGTGGTCGTTGACCATCGTATAGGGTTGGAAGACGTACGAGCGGATCTGGTTGGCCCAGGCGTTGTCGGACTTCGTGGCTTCCAGCGCCTCGCGCTCGCGCTCGCGCTCCTCCATCGCCCTCCGGTGGAGCGCGGCCCGCAACATCTTCATGGCCGTCGCCCGGTTCTTGTGCTGCGAACGCTCCTGCTGGCAGGACACCACGATGCCGGTAGGCAGGTGCGTGATGCGGATGGCGGAATCCGTCTTGTTCACGTGCTGGCCCCCTGCCCCGGATGCACGGAAGGTGTCCACGCGCAGGTCGGCTTCGTCGATGTCGACCTCGATCTCATCGTCGACCACCGGATACACGAAGACGCTGGCGAACGAAGTGTGCCGCCGCGACTGGGAATCGAAGGGTGAGATGCGCACCAGCCGGTGTACCCCGTTCTCCGCCTTCAGGTACCCGTAGGCATGGTCGCCTTCGATTTCGAGCGCGGCGCTCTTGATGCCGGCCTCCTCGGCGGGCTGGAGGTCGAGCACCTTGAGGCTGCATCCACGCCGTTCCGCCCAGCGGGTGTACATGCGCAGGAGCATCTCCGCCCAGTCCTGGGACTCCAGGCCGCCGGCGCCGGGATGGACCGTGAGAAGCGCCCCGCGGTGATCGTCCTCCCCCTGAAGCATGGTCCGGAGTTCGAGGCCGCTCACGTCCCCGGCCAGCGACTCGACGTCGGACGCCCACTCGGCCTCGATCTCCTCGTCTTCCTCCACGGCCAGGACCTCCACCCACTCCCTCAGCTCTTCCGCGGTGGCTGCAAGCTCACGCCACGGCGCCACCCAGTTCTTCAGCCGATTGGCATCGGCGATGAGCCTTCGCGCCTCCTCCGGATTGGCCCAGAACCTCTCGCTGGACCGCGCCTCCTCCAGTTCATCCAGTTTCCGTTCGCGGGCGTCGATGTCAAAGATACCTCCGAAGTTCGGAGATCCTGGCTTCGAGGTCACGCAAGCGTTCAATGGTTTCGTTGTGCATGGATCCGATCGTTGAACTGCCCGGCTCGGAGAGCGTCCCCGCTCTCAGAAGAGCTCCTCTCCGCGGGCCAGAGTCGAGTTGAGTTCGTCCTGAAAATAACGACTGTCGTGGGCGAGGTCCTCTCCCACCCGCCGGACGTATTCGGACCACGATCGTCGAACCTCTTCGGCGAAGTCCTCCCGGAGCGTCCCTCGCTCGAGCGCGCGATCGTACCGGTCCCGATGGTACCGGATCATGTCGGAGACGAGCACCCGCGCAAGGCGCGCGGCCCGGTCGGCGGCATCGGTTACGGCGAAGGGTCTCGGCGCCTCGGCGTCCCGCGACTTGCCCGAAGGCACTGGGGGCGCCGTCGTGGCACGCGTGCGCGCACCGGGCAGTTCCACCAGAAAGATGTTCGCGCACTTGCCACAGCGGGCCCGGACGCCTCCCGCCGGCACCTTGCCCGAATCGACCGGATACCGTGCCGAACAGGCCGGGCATTGGACGGTGAATACGGCATGGGATGTCAAGGGAGACCACCTCCGGGCTCAAGCGGCGACATCTCGCAACAGACTAGGCTGAGCTCGGCAGGCGCGCCATGATCCGCCGGATGGACGGCACCACACGCTTCGGATGCATCAGGGACGCAGTTGTCCGCCCACCCACCACCGACCGTGCGCCTCTGGTACCGCGACCAGGCGGAGCTCGGCCCTGGAATCCACGGTGCGCAGCCGAGCCGTGATGAAGGCGTCGAAGGCCGCGGCCAGGTGATTCGCCAGGATGACGCCGACGACGGTCGTGACCTGGCGCAACGCAGCATCGCTTCTCTGGATCAATCTGTCGTATTCCGCGCGACTGACCTCGTCGCCGTTCCAGTCCCACTGGAACTCCGGGCCGATGCTCCGGCTGGCGTAGTACTCCATGGCATGTTCGTATTCCGGCGAACCCGGCCCGAGCGGTCCCTGCTCTCCGGGCACAAGAAAGATCTCGTTGGCCAGCGACCAGATGGCGCCGTTGAAGGTGGTGGTGTCGGTTTCGGGTTGAACGCCGCCCATGTAGGGGTCCGCGTCGAAGGCTCCCGAAGCGCGGTACTTTCCCAGCGCCTCGTAGTACTCGAAATCTCCGTCCATGCGTTCCCCGAGCGTTCCGCGCCGCGCGACGAACCACGCGAGGTCGCGGTAGCGGGTGCGGAAGTCGTGCCCCGTTCGTTGTCTGTCGAACAGCAGGCCCCATCCGACGACTTCCACGGCCAGGAACCCCCACCAGCGGCCCCTGCCCAGCCGTCGCTGTCCCCATCCCGGAAGCACACCCGAATAGAGGAGGGCTCGGGTCGGGGAGATCGTCTCGGGGACGATTTGCGCTGTCAGGACGGCGTGCTGTCCGCCCAAACGGGATGCTCCGGGGCCGACGGCGGCGCGGACGCGGCTGGCCGTCCAGGGTAGAGCAGGTGCTGCCGCACTCTGCGCCCCGCGGGGAGGCCAGTCGGGCAGCGAGCTTGCCAGCGCCGCGTCCCAGACCGCGGAAGACGGCTGTACCTCGATGGGACTCTGACCCGCAAGGCCCGTGGGAGCGACCACCAGGACCACGAGCGCCGGCCACGCAACCCGGCGGCGCGCGGACCGGATGACCTCCGCTGGCTCCGTGGGAGGCATCAGAAAACCACGCCCAGGCTCACGTGCACGGGCTCGGAACCGGTCGCGAGCGACGTCCGGGTGAGGGACCGGGCAACGCCAAGATCAAAACGGCCGACGCGAAGACCGAGCCCGAGTGCCGCCTCGCCTTCTCCGTCGCGCCAGGCGTAGCCCAGGCGGACGGACAGGGTCTCGCTTCCGGTGGTGGCGACTTCGGTGCCCACATGAACCGAAGGCGACCCCGGATGGCGCCACCGCTCCTCCAGCTCCGCCGTGAAACGAAGATCGAACGCCGGTTGCTCGTCGAAGTGGTCCAGAATGTCGTATGCGGCCGCGAGGCGCACCCGCGCCGGCAGCGGATCCGCCTGTTCGGCGTTGACGACCTGCAGGTCCGGGCCCAGGTGCGCGATCATCAGCCCGACCCGGAGCGGCACGGCATCCGAGAAGGTCGCCTGGACGCCGGCGTCCACCGCGTATGTGGTCGCGGTCACTCCCTGGTCCAGGCACTGCCCGCGACAACCGATGCGGAACTGCACCATCTTGAAGTTGGTCCCGACGCTCACCCGGTCGACCAACTCGGTGGCGAACGACACGACCGCCTGGTAGCCGCGTACGCTCAGTGAACCGAGCACCTCGCCCCCGATGCCGGTCATCTGCTGATCCCCGACGTCCAACTCCTGGTAGGAGATCCCCAGCGTGCCCACCGATTCCCGGCCCATGAGAAAGGAGAAGGCGGTCGCCCTGCCCGCGAGCTGATCGCCCCGGTACAGGAAGAACCGGCGATCGCGGACGTGGGCGAGCCCGGCCGGATTCCAGAACGCGCTCTCCTGGGACGGCAGCGCGGTCATCGCCCGCCCCATCGCGATGCCCTGGGCACCCACCGGAAGGATCAAGAAGAGGGCCCCCTCGGTGGATGCCATTCTTCGCGCGACGATGGCAGAGGCGTCGGCCGCCGCTGCGAACTCCCCGTCCTGTGTGCTCGCCGGCGCAGGCCAGAGCCCCGCGAGCAGCAGCCACAGAACGAACGAACCAGTACTAGCGGGGCCGCTGCGTCTCGTGATCGCGGGGAACGGCAAAGCCCAATCTCCGAAGGTGTCCACGCTTGCGCCGCCATCCGGCGAGCACCTTCACGCGCAGGTCAAGGTACACCCGCCGGTCGACGAAACGTTCGATTTTGGTCCGGGCTCGAGAACCGAGTCTGCGGATCGCGCGCCCGCCGTCTCCGATCAGAATCCCCTTCTGAGACGACCTCTCCACGTACAGGATGGCCTGAATATAGACGGGATCGTCGTCTTCGCGGAACTGCTCGAGCCGACAGAAGACGGAATACGGTATCTCCTGGTGGTACAACTCGAACACACTCTCGCGAACCAGTTCCGCTACGAAGAAGCGTACAGGCTCGGAGGCGATGAAGTCAGGCGGGAACAGGAAGGGCGATCGCGGCATTTCGCCCTGCAGAGCCTCGCGCAGCTCCTCCACGCCGGTACCGTCGAGCGCCGAGATCGGGAAGACCCGGGCGCCAAGTTCCCGCTCCGCTTCCAGCACCAGCGCTTCGATCACCTTTCCCGAAATCGCGTCGATCTTGTTCAGCGCCGCCATTCGCCGAGCCGGCGCCCGCTCGAGCAGAGCGTGCAGCACGCCCCATCGGCCGCGCCTGGACAACGCCACCGCGTCCAGCACCGCCAGCACGACATCCGCGTCCGCGATCGCCCGGTATGCGGTCTCCACCATGCCCCTGTGAAAAAGGTCGCGCGCGGCAAACAGGCCCGGGGTGTCGATGAAGATGATCTGATGCGCCGAGCCCGAGTAGATCCCGGCTACCTGTTGCCAGGTAGTCTGCGGCCTGGGCGTGACGATGCTCAGCTCTTGGCCCACCAGGGCGTTGAGCAGCGTCGATTTACCGACGTTGGGAGCACCTGCAAGCGTCACGGTGCCGGCCCGGGTGTCGTTCATCAGGGGAATGTCCAGGGAGTGAAAAAGAACCCCCCGGAGGCGAGCTCCGAGGGGCTGCTGGAAGAAGCTGGCGACGACGTACTCTCCCACCAGGTCGCCCCGGCAGTACCATCCGCGCAGCGGGGCTTAACGGCCGTGTTCGGGATGGGAACGGGTGTTTCCCCCGCGCTCTGGTCACCAGCAACAAGAATCCATGGGTTGATGAGAAAAGGTCCCGGGCGTCCGGGGTTGGCCTCCCATTGACCGGGAGGCGCAATGTTTCGATGGTTCGACGCGTTTCCGGCACATTCCGCCACGCGGATGCCGGATCCTTCCTGTGAACTCCCGATCACGGGAGTTCAACTCGATGCGAGTCATGCTGGTCAAGCCTCTCGGGCACTTAGTACGGCTCGGCTGCACATGTTGCCATGCTTCCACCTGCCGCCTATCAACGTGCTCGTCTCGCACGGCCCTTCCGAGGGCTTCACGCCCTGGGAGTGCTCATCTTGAGGTGGGCTTCCCACTTAGATGCTTTCAGCGGTTATCCCTTCCCGACGTCGCTACCCGGCGATGCCCCTGGCGGAACAGCCGGTACACGAGTGGTCAGTCCACTCCGGTCCTCTCGTACTAGGAGCAGCTCCCCTCAATACTCCAACGCCCACGACGGATACAGACCGAACTGTCTCACGACGTTCTAAACCCAGCTCATGTACCGCTTTAACGGGCGAACAGCCCGACCCTTGGGACCTTCTCCGGCCCCAGGATGCGATGAGCCGACATCGAGGTGCCAAACCGCCCCGTCTATGTGAACTATCGGGGGCGATAAGCCTGTTATCCCCGGCGTACCTTTTATCCGTTGAGCGACGGCCCTTCCATTCGGAACCGCCGGATCACTAAGGCCAACTTTCGTTCCTGCTCGACCCGTCGGTCTCACAGTCAAGCTCCCTTATGCCTTTGCACTCTTCGCGCGATTGCCGACCGCGCTGAGGGAACCTTTGCGCGCCTCCGTTACCTTTTGGGAGGCGACCGCCCCAGTCAAACTACCCGCCTGCAACTGTTCCCGAGGAGGATTCACTCCCCTGGGTTAGAGCCTCGACAGTGTAAGGGTGGTATTTCACCAACGGCTCCCCATCTCCTGGCGAAGATGGTTCTCAGCCTCCCACCTATCCTACACATGCAATGCCAAGACCCAATAGCAGGTTGTAGTAAAGGTGCACGGGGTCTTTTTGTCCTGTCGCGGGTAATCGGTATCCTCACCG
>VXMG01000044.1:0-4047 GCA_009841185.1 Gammaproteobacteria bacterium | reverse complement strand
GTGGCGTCTCGTGAGGGGTTGGTCGGCGCCCGGGCGCGGCGCCGCCCGGCGCCCCCCCCGGGCGCGGGCGGGGGCCCCGGCCGGGGGGGGGCGGGGGGGGGGGGGGACGGCGGCACGGCCGCCGAAGGGAGGTCGCGGACGATCCCTCCCTCGCCCCGCAGCATGATCCTGCCTCCCTCCAACCGCAGCCTCAGGGACCGGGAGGTGGAGGTCTGGGTGTTCGTCCTGGAGTCGGGGAGAGTCGCGGCGGATTCGGTCCGCCTGATGCCCCCCACCTCCGACCGCGACTTCAATCGCCGGCTGATACAGGAGGCCGCCCGCTGGATGTTCGAACCGGCGCGCCGCGGCGGGATGCCCGTGGCGGCCTGGTTCCGCTATGTCATCAGCATGGAATAGACTCCTTCTTCCGCTGCCGCGGACGGCCTCCGAGCCCGCCGCAGCGGCCAGCCAGCCTACGGAATGACCTCACCTCCCGCCGCCCGCGCCAAGCGCGTTCTCTGGGTCGACGACGAGATCGACCGCCTGCGACCACACCTCCTGTTTCTGCAGCAGCGGGGCTACCATGTGGACGCCATCACCAACGGCGACGATGCCCTCGTGCTCCTGCGCCGGAACCACTACGACCTGGTCATGCTCGACGAGCAGATGCCCGGGCGACGGGGCCTCGAAGTGCTTGCCATCCTGCGGCGGCAGGATCCCAACGCCCGCGTCGTCATGGTGACCAAGTCGGAGGAAGACCGCACCATGACCGAGGCGATCGGACGGCGCGTCGAGGACTATCTGGTCAAGCCGACCAGCCCGCGCCAGGTGCTTTCGGTGGTCACCCGCATCCTCGAAGGTTCGAGCATTCGCCAGCAGCAGGTGGCCCGCGACTTCGCGGCGCGCTTCGGACCGCTCTCGGCGCTGCGTGCGGAGGTCCGCACCCACGAGCGGTTCGCCTCCCTGTACGCGGAACTCGTGGACTGGCACATCCGGCTGGATCAGGCGGGAGAGACCGGTCTGCTGGATTCCGTCAACGGGATCATGGCCGAGCTTCGGCACGACTTCGGAACCTGGGTCACCCGCAACTATCCCCGCTGGGTGAAGGGCCCGGGCCCCGGCCGGCCCGAGCTCTCGACCGACATCGTGACGAACCATGTGGCGCCCCTGCTGGGCACCGATCCCGTGGTCTTCGTGATCCTCGACTGCATGAGGCTCGACCAGTGGCGCGTCATCGCACCCCTGCTTTCCCCCATGTTCGAGATCCAGGAGAAGCTCTACTACTCCATCCTGCCCACCGCCACGCCTTACGCGCGCAACGCCATCTTCGGCGGACTGTTCCCGGACGAGATCGCCCGGCTGCGCCCCGGCTGGTGGGACGCGTCCGACGACGAAGGGAGCCTGAACGCCTTCGAGGACGAGTTGCTGGCAGCCCAACTATGGCGGTTGACCGGGCGCGACGTGCCGCTGCACTACGAGAAGATCTTCACCGACCGGGAGGGCGACCAGGTTCGGGCGCGCTTCCGTTCGGCCGTGCGCACCGAGGGCTCGCTGGTGGCGCTGGTATTCAACTTCGTGGACCTGATGACGCACGGACGCAGCGAGTCCCCGGTGCTCATGGAGGTGGCCAGGGACGAGGTCGCGCTGCGCAACCTGACGCGGGCCTGGTTCGAGCGCTCTACCGCCTTCCAGGTCCTGAAGGAGGCGGCGACGGCTGGCTATCCCGTGGTGCTCACCACCGATCACGGCTCGATCCACTGCAACCGTCCGACCACCATCTACGCCCGCAAGGACGCCACCACCAACCTGCGCTACAAGTTCGGAGTGGATCTCCGGACCGCGAGCAGGTCCACCGTCTTCAGCAGCAAGCGAGCGCGTGACCTGCGGCTGCCCCGGGGACGGATGGGAACGACCTACGTCGTCGCCCGCGATGACTACTTCATGGTGTATCCCACGAAGCTGCGGGAATACCAGTCACGCTACCGCGGGTCCTTCCTGCACGGCGGCATCTCGCCGGAGGAGATGATCGTGCCGGTCGCGCGCCTGCAGCCCCGAGGCCGGAGCACGCTGGATTGAGGCTGTATCTCCGCATCCTGCGGTATCTGGGTCCCTACGTCGCGGTGTTCCTGGGAGCCGTGGCCGCGAGCATCCTGTTCGCCGCCTTCGACGCCTTCTCGATGGTGCTCCTGATCCCGTTCCTGAGCGTCCTGATGACGCCGGAGGCAGGTGCCTCGAGCGGGGTCGGCGACGGCATGCTGGGCCGGCTGCTGGACGCCACCGCGGGCCGCTTCGTGGCCGGCGCGCCGGGACCGCAGGAGGCGGTCCAGGCGCTCATCCTGCTGATCCTCGCCGTCTTCGCAGTCAAGAACGTCTTCGACTTCCTGAAGACCTGGCTGGCGGCGCGCGTCGAGCAGGGGGTGACCCGCGACCTGCGCAACCAGGTGCACGATCACCTGCTCGAGCTCGACCTGGTCTTCTTCGGACGGACCCGCATCGGGCAGATCGTCTCGCGGCTGACCCACGACGTCGAGCTGGTGCGGACCCTGTTCACGCGCGAGTTCATGCGCGGCATCTCGGCCGCCTTCGAGGTGGGCGCCGTTGTGGTGCTCATGGTGGCGGTGTCGCCTTCGCTGACGCTGCTCTCGGTTGCCGTGCTGCCAGGCATGGTGGTCATCTGGGGGCCGATGCTGAAGAAGCTGCGCCGGGAGGACGGTCGCGTGCTCGACCAGGCGGCCGAGGTGAACGCCCGGATTCAGGAGACCTTTTCGGGAATCCGCCTGGTGAAGGGGTCCGCTGCCGAGGACTACGAGCGCGGGCGCTTTCATGCCCTGACCGGACGATACTTCCGCACTTTCCTGCGCACGGAGCGGGTGCGCGCCCTGGCGGCCCCCGTGACGGAAATGGTGGCGGCGCTCGGCACCATCGTCATCCTCTGGTACGGCACCCGGCTGGTCCTCGTGCAGGGCGACCTCACCGGGCCCGCGTTCATGGGTTTCGTCGCGCTGAGCACGAAGCTCTACAGGCCGGTCAAGTACCTGAGCAGGCTGCCCGCCATGATCCAGCCCGCCCTGGTCGGGGGCCGCAGGCTGTTCGAGTATCTGGACGCGCCCGCGGCCATTCGCGACCGGCCGGACGCGCTGCCGTTCCCCGGCGTGGAGCGCGAGATCGTGTTCGACCGCGTGGGGTTCGGCTACCGCGAGGGAAGCCCCGTGCTGCAGGATGTTTCGCTTGTGGTCGAGCGCGGGACGATGGTGGCCGTGGTGGGGCCGAGCGGGGCCGGGAAGAGCACCCTGGTGGATCTGCTCAGCCGGTTCTTCGAGGTCACCTCGGGGGAGATCCTGATCGACGGCACGGACATCCGGCGGTTCCGGCTGCGCAGCCTGCGGGCGATGATGGGCATCGTTTCGCAGGAAACCGTGCTCTTCCACGACACCGTGCGCGCCAACATCGCCTACGGGTTGCCCGGGGCAGGGGCGGGGGAGGTCGAGGAGGCGGCGCGCGCGGCGGGTGCGCACGAATTCATCGAAGCGCTGCCCGAAGGCTACGACACCGTGGTCGGCGAGCGCGGCGCCAAGCTCTCCGGCGGACAGCGCCAGCGGCTCGCGATCGCGCGCGCCATCCTGCGCGACCCTCCGATCCTCATCCTCGACGAGGCCACCAGTTCGCTCGACACCGCGTCGGAACGCCGCGTGCAGCGCGCCCTGGACCGGCTCAGCGAGGGACGGACGGTCTTCGTAATCGCCCACCGTCTGTCCACCGTGCAGCGCGCGCGCGCGATCTTCGTGCTGGACGGGGGCCGGATCGTCGAAGCCGGGGACCATGACCAGCTCATGCGCGCGGGAGGGCTGTACCGCCGTCTCTGCGAGATGCAGAGCGGGTCGCCGGCCGCGGAGCACCGCGCACCGGAAGTGGCCGCGGCGCGGGGTTGATTCCGGCGGGGAGCAGGCATGGGGACATCTGAGGGACGGCGCGCGCGCGTCCGGCATCGGGTCGAGTACGCGCTCTTCCGCATGGCCGCCGGGTGTGCGGGGCTGCTTCCGGGGCGCGGCCACTTCCGGTGCGCGGTGC
>VXMG01000008.1:0-4090 GCA_009841185.1 Gammaproteobacteria bacterium | reverse complement strand
CGCCGGGGCGGCGGGTTCGGGCCTCCGCCGGTGGACTACAACCCCGACTTCATCTGGGAGTCGGATGGCCGCCTGGACGACCAGGGGTACACGGTCGAAATGCGCATCCCGTTCAAGAGCATCCGCTTCCAGAACACACCCCTGCAGTCCTGGGGCATCAACATCATGCGCCGGGTGCAGCGCACCGGCTATCAGCAGTCCTGGGCGCCGCTCTCGCGCGACAGGGCCAACCAGCTCGAACAGTCCGGAACGCTGGACGAACTTCAGGACCTGGATCCCGGCCTGTTCCTCGAAATCAATCCGGTCGCGACCGGCAAGCGCCTGGGCGCATACGACTCCGACGCGGGCGCCTTCCAGCACGACGATCCCGTCGGCGACTTCGGCTTCTACACGACCTACGGGCTTACCTCCAACCTGACCCTCGACGGGACCTACAACCCGGACTTCAGCCAGGTCGAAGCCGACGCGGGCCAGATCGCGGTCAACGAGCGCTTCGCCCTCTTCTTCCCCGAGAAGCGTCCGTTCTTCCTCGAGGGGATGGACATCTTCCAGCTGCCCAAGCAGCTCGTCTACACGCGTTCGGTCGTGGATCCGATCGCAGGCGCCAAGATCACCGGGAAGGTGGGGAGTTTCAACGTCGGCTACATGGGCGCCGTAGACCAGGTGGCGTCGAGCAGCTCCGCCAACGACGCTGTCGTGAATCTGATGCGTCTGCGCCGCGACCTGGGAACCAGCTCGACCTTCGGGCTGACCTACACCGACCGTACCCGTTCCACCGATGTATTCAACCGCGTCATGAGCGCCGATACGCGCCTGGTGATGGGTGGCCGCTACACGTTGCAGCTCATCGGCGCGGGCAGTGTCCGGGGCCTGAGCGAGGGCGCCTCGGAATGGGGTTCGCTGACCTCCGCCAGCTTCGCGCGCACCGGACGGACCTTCTCGTTCAACGGCGAGTTCGAGAACATCGAACCCGCGTTCGAAGCCGCCAGCGGCTTCATCCGGCGTGTCGGGCTGACGCAGATGCAGGGGAACGTCTCGCTCAACAGCATCGGGCGTCCGGGCGATCTGATCGAGCGCTGGGGGCCGTCGCTCTCCGTGCGCACGCTCTGGGACCACGACACATTCTGGGACGGCGGCAAGACCGAGGAAAGCGAAATCCGGCTCACGGGCACGGCCTCGTTCCGCAACAATATCACGCTGTTCCTGACCGGAACGCGCACCGACTTCTTCTTCCCCGCGAGCGACTACGGCGGGCTCTTCACGCGCGAGCCATCGGACATGCTGGCCCCGCTCTCCGTGAGCCAGTCGCATTTCCAGGGCCTGTACGGAGGCAGCTTCTTCCTGATGGCCAGCTCCTGGAGCAAGGTGCGCGGCAACATCCGCTTCAGTTGGGGGGAGACGCCCCTGTTCTACCGCACGCTCGACGTGCCCATCGAAACCGCGGAGCAATATTCCGGCAGCGTGAGCCTGAACCTCTATCCCTTCACCTCCCTGCAGGCGGAAGTCGGGGTCAACCACGAGACCCTCATCCGCAAGCGTGGCGGGGGCCGTTATTCATCGGCCACCATTCCGCGCATCAGGGCCCAGTATCAGTTCACCAAGGCGCTCTTCCTGCGGAGCATCGTCGAATACGCGCACCGCGATCAGGAGCCGCTGCTGAACCCGGTGAGCGGACTTCCGCTCGAGTACTGCCCGGCGGACGCGTGCAGCGCGCTGTCGACGTCTATTGGACACGACGTCCACGTCGAGGTGCTGCTCAGCTACGAGCCTTCACCGGGCACGGTGATGTACGTGGGCTACTCGCGCGAGATGGAAGACACGGGCGCCTTCCGATTCCAGCGTATGAGGCCCCAGGCGGACGGCCTCTTCGCGAAAGTGAGCTACCGGTTCCGGCTGTAGCGTTGTCGCTGTTGCCCCTTCGAGATCGGAACCGGAGCGACTTCGGGGTCAGGGCCGGAGGCGAGGCACGGGCGCGGAGCCGTCATTTCCGCTCGAGCACCGCGGTGCGCCGGCATCGCTCGCACATCAACCAGACGCGGTCGCGCACGTACGAGACATCGGAGCGTGGACGCACATCGCGCCGAACCATCGCTGATCGGCACCTGGGGCAAAGAAGCGGCTCGCCGCCGTCCAGGCGCTCCTTGAGGAGACGCTCCTCCCCGGGTGTGAAATTCATGGCGGCCCAACTCCCCTGCGCGGCAGGCGTCGCGTCACGGGGCTCGGCTCTGGCGCCCTCCCCTTTGTCACGATAAGAGGCCCGCTTTTGGCAAAACAGGCGATCGAAATCGAAGGAACCGTAGTCGAGGTTCTCCCCAACGCCACCTTCCGTGTCCGTCTCGAGAACGGACACCAGATCCACGCCTATCTCTCCGGCAAGATGCGTCAGCACTACATCCGCGTGCTGGAAGGCGACCGGGTCAAGTGCGAGATGTCTCCCTACGACCTTTCGAAGGGACGCATCACCTATCGGTACAAGTAGTTGCGCTACATGTCCCGAGGCGGTCCGCCCCGCGTGTCCGGAGTCAGTCCCTTCCTGACTCCGCCCGCACGGAAGCCCGCCGGTCATCCCCCTCTGCCATCCCAACGCCCGCTCCGATGGGCGAGCTTTGTGGCGGCACAACAGCGAAGTGCACTGACTGGCGCGCCTTGGGGGACGATGCTCGGTATCACGCAAAGCATCAAGCGGGAACTGCTCGGGGAGAGCGCGCAGATGGACCGTGTCCGACACCTGATCGCGCGCGCGGCGCACGTAGAGGCTCCCGTGCTCATCACGGGAGAGACCGGAACCGGCAAGAGCCTTGCCGCCCGGCTCATCCACGCGCACAGCGCGCGCCGGGGTGCCCCGCTGGTTCCCGTCAATTGCGCCGGAATCCCCGACGGCCTGTTCGAGAGCGAGTTCTTTGGTCATCGTCGGGGCGCGTTCACGGGCGCCGTGGAGAGCAGGCGCGGCCTTTTCGAGATTGCGGATGGCGGCACCCTCTTTCTGGACGAGATCGGGGAACTTCCCTCGCCCCAGCAGGCGAAGCTGCTGACCGTGCTTGAGGACCGCGAAGTGCGCCGGGTAGGAGATGAACGGCTTCGCTCGCTGGACGTGCGGGTCGTCTGCGCGACCTCGCGCGATCTGTCCGAGGCGGTGCCGGCCGGCGGCTTCCGGGCCGATCTGTTCCACCGCATCGCCGTGCTCCGAATCGCTCTCGCGCCCCTGCGGGAGCGGCCCGGCGACATCCCCGTGCTGGCGCACATGCTCCTCCAGCGGCTGATCGAGAAGTACGGCGTGCGCACGAAGACGCTGCCGGTTCGCGTCGAGGAGATTCTGGTGGAGTATGCCTGGCCCGGGAACGTGCGGGAGCTGGCGCACGTGCTCGAGGCGGCCGCCATCTGCAACTCCCGGAAGCGGATTTCTGCGAGCGGCGTGGAGGAGGTGATCCGGTCGCAACCCGGGCGCGCGCATGGCGCCTGACACACCGGCATAGGCGGCCACGGTACAGTCATAGCCCGGCGATCATCGCCCGGCACTGCCCTGGCGCCTGGTCAGGCTCATGCCTCGTTGGACAACACCGGGTGTTGCAATGGCTTCGGCGCGGATCTACCGTATCCGCTGCCAGATCTGGTTAGTTCAGCGCCGGTCGGCGTGAAGTCGTCCGGCCAGCCCGCGGAGGTCTCGATGGGTAGGGGTTTTCCAGCAGTCGCCGTGCCCGTCCTCTGGTTGTTCGCTGCGTTTCTGGCCGGCCCGGGCTTCGCTCCGGTCGAGGCGCAACGGCCGGGTGGGCGGGAAGCCGATGATCCGGTCAGTGAACTCGTCTCGCGTCTCACCCTCGACGAGTACAAGACCACGCTCAAGGGACTTACCCAGTTCGGCGACCGCCGCCAGGGCACGAAGCGCAACCGCGACGCCGTGGACTGGATCGAGGCGACGCTTCAGGACTTCGGCTGCACCACCACCGAGCGCATCCACTACCAGTATCCGCCCGCGGGCGCGCAGCCGCGACGTTCCTTCGCCACCCCCGGGCCCCGGCCGCCGCCACCGCCGCCCCGCCAGACGACCCGCCCGTTTTACTCCTCGCCGCGCCCACGCGACAAGAGGCGAGAG